>JANJWO010000048.1 GCA_024709485.1 Hydrogenophilaceae bacterium
GACCTTGAGGTCGAGGCCCTGCAGCCAGCCGCGGTAGAAGGCGAGGTGGTGACGCCCGATTTTGCGAGTGGATTCCATGGCTAACTGGCTGAAATCAAGGGGAAACCGGAAATATAAGCCATAAACCCATGAGTTAAATCACGAAATCAGCATTCTTGATAATTGACCTTATCATGAATAAAACATGCCATGAAGCCGGATGCCCCTTGCTTGTTCTGATCGAAACGCGCCCCCCATACTGCTATTGCTGGCTTTTGACTGTTGGCTTGCCAGACCACGAGTGCTTGAACGCTGGTAGCATCAAATCTTCTCAACCAACCTAAGGGATGTTCATGAATAAGACTGAATTGATCGAAGCCACGGCAGCCGAAGCAGACATCAGCAAGGCTGCAGCCGGAAGGGCGCTTGATGCCATCCTCGCCACCGTCGTCAAAGCGGTAGCGAAAGGTGATTCCGTAACCCTCATCGGGTTTGGCGCATTCAAGTCTTCCAAGCGTGCTGCCCGTACCGGACGCAATCCACAAACAGGCAAGGAACTGAAGATCGCTGCCACAACCGTGCCGCGCTTTACGGCCGGCGCTGGTTTCAAGGCTGCCGTTGCGGGTAAGAAGGCTGCAAAGAAGAAGTGATGTCACATTAGCGGGCGTGGCGCTGTCCTTGTAGGCCGCGTCCGCATTCAAACAGTCAGTTAGTGCCTCTCTGCTCCTAGCCCTCTTTGAGCATGACCCAGCACCCCGACCAAAATTCCCCTGCCGCTAGCAGGCGGATTCGCCTGTAGTCATTCGGCTCGCTCACATTCAGGGCCGTTGGCCGAAAGCGCCAATTGACATCCTTGCAGCGGACATGGAGAGCCTCCGGTTGTGGTGGGCCGTGACTGACCTGACTAGAACGGCCGCTTCAATCTTTACGACGGCATGCTCCCACCATTCTGAGATGTACACGCCGTGAACCGGACTTTTCCCTTGTTTCATAGCGTGAATTACAATCCGCTAATCTGGTTAGCCTAGTGGTTGTGTTCGTCCCCCTTATGGAATGTTATCGATGTTGCCTGGCGCCGGCCCCCGTTCAAGCTCGCGCCAGTTTGTTGTTTCCTGCCTCCCCCTCACTCGACCCCATTCTCGGCGCGTATGGAACGTCAATGTAGGTGATCCCGGCAACCACGCCGAACGATTCATCTCGTCTCGCGGCACTTTCGCCCGGAGCATTTCATGGAATTCCATATGGATCTATCCATATGGATCGGCTTGTTCACGCTCGTCGTTCTGGAAATCGTACTGGGCATCGACAACTTCGTGTTCATCGCGATCCTGGCCGACAAGCTGCCGCCGCACCAGCGCGACCGCGCACGGCTGATCGGCCTTTCGCTCGCATTGCTGATGCGGCTGGGGCTGCTGTTCGCCGTATCCTGGCAGGTGACCCTGACCGAACCGCTGATCACGATTGCCGGCGCCAGCTTCTCGGGGCGCGACCTGATCCTGCTGGTCGGCGGCCTGTTCCTGGTGTTCAAGGCGACGATGGAACTGCACGAGCGTATGGAAGGCAGCCTGCATCAGGCCGGGCCCAAGTCGGCCTATGCCAGTTTCTGGATGGTGGTGGCGCAGATCATCGTGCTGGACGCGGTCTTCTCGCTGGATGCGGTCATCACCGCCGTAGGCATGGTGGATCAACAGGGCGTCATGATGGCGGCCGTCGTGATTGCCATGGGCGTCATGATCATCGCCTCCAAGCCGCTGACCCGGTTCGTCAATGCGCACCCCACCATTGTTATTCTGTGCCTGAGCTTCCTGCTGAAGATCGGTTTCAGCCTGGTCGCCGAGGGCTTCGGCTTCCATATTCCCAAGGAATATCTCTACGCCGCGATCGGCTTCTCGATCATGATTGAAACCTTCAACCAGCTTTCGTGGCGCAATCTCGCCAAGAACGAATCCCGGCTGCCGCTGCGGGAGCGGACGGCGGACGCCATCCTGAACCTGATTGGGAGGGCGCAGGATGGCCACAGCAGCAGAGAAGTCGGCGGATAGGGAAGAAGAGGTTCCTCCCGCGGCATTTGGCGAGGAAGAGCGCTTCATGGGGTCGCTTCAGAAAACGGAAAAAATCGTACGCTAAGCATGCATCGGGGCCGGAACCCAGCCATACAGCGTGGGAATGGACACGCCGAGGTTCTTGGTCACACCCTTAAGGAATGAGGCTCTCAGTCCCCGCATTCCGTTGCTTCGCTGGCACGGTGGTTTTTCCGCAGCAGCAGCGTCAGCGCCGGCGGCGCGATCAGCGTGGTCAGAATCACCATGATAACGATGACCGAGAACATGGTTTCGCTCATCACCCCGAGCTGTTTGCCGACCATGGCGAAGATCAGGCCCACCTCGCCGCGCGGTACCATGCCCCAGCCCACTACCCAGGCATTCGCGCCACGCCCGGCGGCGAATCCGGCGAGCAGCTTGCCGGCCACGGCGGCGGCCGTCACCCCGAGTGCGACGGCAACGATGGCGGGATCGGCCAGCGTGGACAGATCGACCTGCATGCCGGTGAGCACGAAAAACACCGGCACGAAGAAATAGCCGATCGGCTCCAGCATGTGTTCGTGCTGGTGTCCCGAGTGGCGGGTGAGCGCCTCGCGCAGACGTTCGGCGAGCGGGTGAATGCCGCCGGGCGTGTGATCCGGCAGCAGCGCCTCGACCTCGCGCACGATTCTGGGCGTCTCGAAGGTCTTGAAAAACACCGGTTCGAACAGGAGTCCCGCCGCGAAGGCGCCGATGATCGGCGCCAGGCCGGCCAGGTGCGCCAGCCAGGCCATGAACAGACCGGTGGCCAGCACCTGGGCGAACAACATGCTCTGCCCCTTGTCCAGCCGCGCCAGCCAGCGACTGGAGTGGGGCGCGATGGCGCGGCCGATGGCGATGGAGCCGACCAGGAACAGGGCGGCGTTAAGGATGATGCCGCCCACTTCGGAGAGGCTGACCGAGCCCGCCTGCACCAACCCGCTCACCACCGCCAGGATGACCAGGCCCAGCACATCGTCGATCACCGCCGCGCCCAGCACGATGCGCGCCTCCGGCGCGCCGAGATGCCCCAGGTCGCGGAACACCCGTCCGGTGATGCCCACCGAGGTGGCGGCGAGCGTGGCGCCCAGGAACAGATAGGCATTCGTTCCCAGACCGGGTAGCAGCCACGGCCCGGCCACGAAGGCGCCCAGCACAAAGGGGGTCACGATGCCGACCACGCCAACGCCGGCGGCCCGCCCGCCGACCTTGACCAGATCGGCCAGGCGCATCTCCAGGCCGATCTGCAACATCAGGACGATGACACCCAGCTCAGCCATGAAGGCGATGATCGGGTCCTTCGCGATGCTGTCGAAATACTGGATGCCGAACAGCGACAGGTTGCCCAAGGCCACCCCCAGCAGCAGTTCGCCGAGCACGGCGGGAAAGCCGACTCTTTCGGCCAGCGGTGAAAACAGCCGCGCCGCCATCAGGATGATCGCCAGCCACAGGAGGTTCTCGGCGACCACGCCCCCGCCCGCCGCCCAGGCGATGCCGGGGAAAAACGCCGCGACGGCGAACATCCATCTGGATCGGTTCATGGTTTTGCCGTCTCCGCGGCGGGGGGCAGCACCAGCACATCGCAATCTGCCGCATTGACCACATCCTTGGCGACGCTGCCGAGCAGGAACTCCTGCATGCCGCTCTTGCCGCTGCGGCCCAGGGCGATGAGTTCGGCGCGCTGCGATGCGGCGCGCTCGACAATCGCGGCAGCCGGATAGCCCGCCGTGACATGGCGGGTGCAAGCACCTTCGGGTTGCGCGGCTTGCAGCCGGGTTTCCGCTTCCGCCAGGGCACGGCGGCGGTAGTCCTCGGCGAACGCCGCATCCAGTCCGGCCTGGCGCATCCGCTCGTCGATGGTCGTGTCGTAGACGTGCAGCAGCTCGATACGCGCATCCGGCGCGGCCGCGCGGCACAGCGCCGGCATCGCCGCGAATCCGGGCGAGAAATCCAGCGCGACGAGGGCGTCGCGATAAGGCGCCGGCTGCGTCTGGAGCTTGACGATCAAGACCGGGCAGGCCGCCGTCCGCAGCACCCGTGCAGCGGTGGAACCGAGCAGCAGATCGAGCAGGGTATTCTCGCCGCGCGCCCCTGCCACCACCAGACCGGCCTCGACCGTGCGCGCATAGTCCGCGATCTCGCCGTGGGCCCGGCCGATACGGGTGGAGGCGTGGGCCTCGATGCCGAAATGCGTTTGTAGCGTCGCCGCGAGTTCTTCCAGCCGGATGCGCGCGCCCTTGGCCGCGGCCTCGTCGTTGCGGGTGGCCTCGGCCGGCCGGATGTCCGGGCCGGGATAGAGCGCCAGGGGATGCACCACATGCAGCAAATGCAATTCGGCATGACATGCCTTGGCGATCAGGGCGGCGCGGCGCACGGCCCGGCCGGCGGGTGTGGAAAAATCGGTGGCAACGACGATGCGGTGGATGGGGGTCATGATGTCTCCTCGATTGGATGGTGGGTTCGCTCAGTGTTCGGTAACACGCTCAGCGCCAGGCGACCAGCACGTCGCCGCGCGAGTGGGCCAGCACGTGCTTGGTGACGCTGCCGAGCAGTAGTTCCTCGGTCATGCCCGCGCCATGCTTGCCGAGCACGATGAGATCGGCGCCTTGTTCTTCCTCCTGCTCCAGGATGCGGGGCGCGGCGTCGCCATGGACCGCTAGGGCGCGCCAGTCCGCCGCGGCGAGGCCAGCCTCGGCGGCGGCCTGATGCAAGCGGGTGAGCGCCTCCTCGCGGGCCTCGGTGCGGTGGCGCCGGATGGTCTCTTCCGCCACCCCGGCAATGCGCAGCTTGCCTTCGAAGGGCGCATCAAAGGCATGCAGCAGGACGATCTCGGCCTGCGGCGCGACCGCCCGTGCCAGACGGATGGCGCCCCGCGACCAAGGCGAGAAATCCACCGGCACCAGCACGCTGCGGTAGGCTTCGCGGGCGGGCTGTTTCACCACCAGGATCGGGCGCCGGGTCTTGCGCAACAGGCGCTCGGCAGTTGCCCCCAGCAGCCAGTGGCGCATGAAGCCCGCGCCGCGCGCGCCAACGATCAGCAGGCTCGCGTCCAGGCGGTCCGCCTCGGCGGCGATGCGCTCCAGCACCGCGCCTTCCAGCAGATGCGTCCCGGCGCTCACCCCGAGCGGCGCGCCGACGTCTGCGGCCAGTTGCGCCAGCGCTTCGCGTGCCTGCTCGCGGATGCGCGCCTGCAAGGCTTCGCCCTCCGCGCCGAACCAGCGGCGCAGTTCGTCGAGCGCACCCTGCTCCAGGACATGCGCGAGTTCCAGCCGTGCGTTGATATCGCGGGCGAGCAGCGCCGCGCGTTGCGCGGCGTGGCGCGCGGGGGCGGAAAGATCGGTGGCGGCAAGCAGGGTGTGCAGCGGGTTCATGAGCTTTTCTCCTTGTCCTGTTTCGTCTCGAGCACGGGTGCGTAGTCCCAATCCCGCACTTCCTGAATTGTCATATCGATGTCGTCAGTGGGTATGGACAGCATCCGCAGCGCCAACGCCCCCAGGCGCAGGCTGGCCTCGATTGTCTCCGGATAGGCGTAGCTTGCGCCGGCATCCATCAGTTGCGAGCTTGCATCGAGATCGCGTGCCCGCGCGATGACGGGTACGTGCGGGTAACTTCCGCGCAGAATTGCCACGGTGCGCAGCGCGCTGGCGTGGTCATTCAACGTGATGACGACCAGGGCGGCCCGTTCTGCATGCGCCGCCGCCAGCAATTCCGCATCGGAGATGTCGCCATACAACACCAAGTGCCCATCGGCGCGTCCCTGCAGCACCTGTTTCTGGTCGGTGTCGAACGCCACGAACGGCACGCCACTTGCCTTGAGAAGCACGGCGATGGTATGGCCGACACGGCCATAGCCGCCGATAATGACTTGCTGCTCCGGCACATCCGATAAGCCGTGGGCAATGCCCTGTTCCGCATCGCGTCGGATGCCAGACAGTCGGGCTGCGATGGCCTGATTGAAGCGGATCAGGAATGCGCCCGCGAACATCGAGAACAGGACGGCGGTCAGCGCGATCTGCCCCATGTCCACATCGATCGCTTTGGCATCGAGTGCTATGGCCAGCAAGGCAAAGCCGAATTCCCCGCCCACGGCCAGCAGCAATCCGCTGCGCCATGCCGTTAACGTGTCGATGCCGCTTCTCTTCACCATTGCCGTGACAATCAGCAGCTTGCTGACCAACAGCAGCAGTGCGCCAAGCAGTGCCCAATGCCAGATGTGCGGGATGGTGGCCGGTTCGAGCAGCATGCCGATGCCGATGAAAAACAGCCCGAGCAGCACATCGCGGAACGGACGGATGCTGGATTCGACCTGGTGACGGAATTCGGTTTCGCCCAGCATCATGCCGGCCAGAAATGCGCCAAACGCCAGCGACAGGCCAAGGCTGAATGTCGTCCAGGCGGCGAGCAAGGCAACCAGCAACACCGCCAGGGTGAACACCTCGGCGGAACGGCGCCGCGTGACGAGGTGAAACAGCGGTTGCAGCAACCAGCGCCCGACATAAAACACCAGCGCGAACGCCAGCAAGGCTTTGGCGATCACCCAGCCCAGTTCGCCGGCCAATAAATCGGCGCCGACCGCCAGACCCAGTACGGGAATCACCACCAGAAATGGCACCGCCGTGACGTCCTGGAAAACAGACATCGCCAGTCCGAGGCGACCGTGGGGCGTGTTTTCCTCGCCCTGCTCGGTCAACTGGCTGCTGATGAGGGTGGTGGATGACTGGGCAAACACCGCGCCGATCACAAAGGCAGCGGGGGCGGCCAATCCGGCCAGCCACACGACGAGACCTACCGCGAGGGTTGTGAAGACTACCTGCCCGGTGCCGAGTCCCAGCACCTGGTGACGCAACGCGTGCAGTTGGGGTAAGGAGAAATTGAGACCAATGGAAAACAGCAGGAAGACCACGCCAAACTCCGCCAGCGCCTTGAACTCGGGCACATTGACGGTCGGCCCCGCCGTATGCGGGCCGAGAATTACGCCAACCAGAAAATAACCAAGACTGGTGGGAATATGCAGGCGCTGAAAAGCGAGCACCACGGCGACCGCAACGCCCAGCAGCAGGAGAATTTGCGTGAGGTGTTCCATCAACAGGACTCTATCCCCGATATCGATCGGGCGGCAAGAAAGCATTCAAGCGGTTTCACGGCCTGCTCTCCCGCGGGCGAATGATCGAACTCAGGGCCTCCACCGCGTAATCGACGGCGTTGCGCATCGGGTAAAGAATTGTCGGTGCGCCGAGCCTCTTCAAGGCGGCGCCATCGAATTCCTCGCGGGCAACGACAGCCACCAGCGCCACCACCACATAGAGCGCCGTAAGCCAGTCGCGGCCCAGCGCCAGCACCAGCACGAAGCCGATCACGCTGGTGAACACAATCTGGCCGATGCCGGTGGCCAGCGCCACCGGCGCCGATGTGGCGCACGTGCGGCAGATCGAGCCGCAGGCCGACCAGGAACAACAGCACGGCCACGCCGATCTGCGCCAGGAGGTCGATCTGGTCGTGCGCCCGCACCAGTTCCAGCCCCGACGGCCCGACGGCGATGCCGACCGCGATCCAGGCGATCAGCACCGGCTGGCGCAGCCGCACCGCCAGTGCGCAGACGGCGGCGGCGATGGCGAGCAGCAGGGCGAGTTCGGCGAAAGGTTCGCACGGAGTCAGGAAACGACGCGCTCAGCGCGCGGAGCCAGGCAGCTTCGGGTTGGTGTCGGCCAGTCTGACGATAGGGGTCATGCCGGCCGCCCCTTTGGCGTGGAATTCATAGTGCAACTGGCGCAGCCCGTCAGGGCGGCGAGTGCCAGTGCCAGGATCAACAGGCCACGCAGCTCACGCAGGCCGCGCATCGCTGCCCACCAGCAGCACGTCGCAATCCGCCGCCTGAGCCACATCCTTGCTCACGCTGCCCAACAGCCACTCCTCCAGCCCGCCGGCACCTTGCCGGCCCAGAACAATGAGTCGGCGCGCCGCTCGGCGGCGCGCTCCAGGATGATCTTGGCCGCGGGACCGATCTCGATATGCCCGGCAGCCTGGGCGGGCATGTCGGCGAGCAGATTGGCCATAAGGTTTTTAGCGATGGCGCGCATGTCGACGCGTCGCTGCCGGACCGCCTCGGCGCTGAGCCCGACACCACGCAAATGCCGTTCGTCTTCATTCGGCAGTACGTGCAGTGCCTCGGCGGAACCGTCCGCGCTCAAATGCGCGGCCCAAGCGAGCGCCGCGTGGCTGTCGGGCGAGAAATCCACCGCCGCCAACGGCCGGCGATAGACCTCGATCGGCGCATTCCGAACGACCAGCACCGGGTCTTTACGCACCCGTAGCACACGCCAGGTGGTAGAACCCAACAACAAGCGCGCCAGCGAGTTCTCGCCGCGAGCGCCCAGCACCACGAGCCCCGCACCCATCGCGGCGGCGTGATCAGCGATCTGGCGGTACGCCCGACCGATGCGCTGCGCCGTCTGCACCGCGATGCCGTAGCGTGACCGCAGCACTTCGGCCAGCGCATCGAGTTGCCCGGCAGACGCGCGTTCGCACGCAGCCGCCCAGACGTCGGTTCCCGGCCCGCTCTCCATGCCGGGATACAGCGCCAAGGGCGACACCACATGCAGCAGCGTCAATTCGGCACCGAGTCGTTGGGCCAGCATCGCCGCGCGCTGCACAGCCTGATCAGCGGCGTACGAAAAATCCGTGGCGGCAAGGATGGGCAAGGGGATGTGCATGCGTGGTTCCTCTCTTCGACGTGCGACCGCCATCTCGGCGGAAATACGGAGCATCCGGCTGCACGCCCCAGCCAATAAAAGACTTCAGCATCATTTTATGCCATGCGCGCACGCATTCCCAGTAGGCACATGCGCGCCGCCAAAGAGGCGGTCAAGATTCCCGCGTGCGAACACGCGCGCCGCGAGCGCGCCCGCCGCTGCGGCAATGAGCAGCAGCAGGGCGAGTTCCGTAAAAGGACTTTGCACAGCTCAAATCTCCCGCTTCAGCCATGCGTCAAGTCGCGGCCAGGCATGGGGCATGAGGAGCAAGGCCACGAGGGCGGCGGCGAGGTTGAACACCGTATGAACCATCGCCACCTGCTGCGTGGCGGGCAAGTCCATGACGAGGATTTTGCCAATGACCGGTTGCAAGAGTGTGGCGAACAGCAGCACCCCGAGGACATTGAAGCCGGTGTTGAGCAGCGCCAGCTTGCGTGCCAGCATGTCCAGCGCGGCACTGGCCAGCAGCGCGGTGGAGGTGGTGCCGATATTGGCGCCCGCCACCAGCCACACCGCCACCTGCGGCGCGACGATGCCCTGCGACACCGCCAGCACCGCGAGTCCGCTGACGACGGAGGAAGATTGCACCAGCGCCGTGAGCAGGGCGCCGAACAGCAAGGCCAGCACCGGCGAGTCAAGCCATTCGTGCCACTCGGCCAGGGCCGGGTTGTGCGCCAGCGGCGCCAAGGCCTGGGAGATCAGGTCCAAGGCCAGGAAGATGAGGCCGAAATAAAACGCCGCCTTGCCATAAGGGCGCCACGGACGCGGCCCGGCGAGTGACCAGAGGCCGCCCAGCGCAACGAAGACCGGACCCAGCCCCGCCACTTTCATGGCGACCAGCCAGGCGGTCAGGGTGGTGCCGACATTGGCGCCGATCATCACCGCGAGGGCGCCCCGATCCGTCAGGGCGCGGTTGTGCGACAGCCCGACCGCCATGGAAGTCACCGCCGAGGACGACTGCACCACCGCGGTCGCAACGGCGCCAACCAGCGCGCCGCGCCAGTCGGTTCGCGTCAAACGGCGCAGTGCGTCGCGCAGGCGCTCCCCGCCGAGCCGCGCCATCTCTTCCGAGAACGCCGCCAGTCCGTGCAGGAACAGCATGACGGCGGCGAGGATCGAGAAAACCCAGGTGAAGAGCGGGCTCATTCACATGCTCCGCAATGTAAGCGCCGTGGCACAGCCTTTTCCATAATGTCCATGAACCCGTTCTCCAGCGTAAATGTTCAATCTGCCGGAAATCCGGCCATCCGCTCCAGCCAGACCAGCAGGCCGCCCGCCAGGCGCGGCGGCAGGTCGGGCAACGCCGCCATCTGCATGAGGGTCGCCGCGGACCAGGACATAACTGGAACCGAGCCAGGCCACGGCCAGGAAAAAATCGTGCGTCCCGGGCCCACGCAGCGCGACGAAGGCCGCCAGAACCCGGCCGTCCCTGGATCACGGCGAAGGAAAGCAGCAACAATCCGGCGAACGCCCGGATGGTCGGTTTCAGTGCGGCCATACCCAGTCGCTCTCCTCCGGTCGATCAACGCCGTGCTGGTGCGCATGACGGCGGCAGTCGATCTGCCGGTCGCGCAGCTTCTCCTTCACGTGAGCACCGGCCACGTGCAGCCGGGGCACGCGGTTGATGACGTCGATGGCCAGGCTGAAGCGGTCGATCTCGTTCTCGATGGCCAGTTCCAGCGGCGTGTTGATGTTGCCGCGCTCCTTGTAGCCGCGCACGTGCAGGTTCTTGTGGTTGGTGCGGCGGTAGGCCAGGCGGTGGATCAGCCAGGGATAGCCGTGGAAGTTGAAGATGACGGGTTTGTCGACGGTGAACAGGCTGTCGAAGTCGGGATCGGAGAGCCCGTGCGGGTGTTCTTCCGCCGAGGTCATGCGGAACAGGTCTACCACGTTGATGAAGCGGATTTTGAGATCGGGGAAGTGTTCGCGCAGCAGGGCGGTGGCGGCCAGCGCCTCCAGGGTCGGGATATCGCCGCAGCCGGCCAGCACCACGTCCGGTTCGCTACCCTGGTCGTTGCTCGCCCAGTCCCAGATGCCCAGGCCCTTGGTGCAATGCCGGATGGCGGCATCCATGTCGAGATACTGCAGGTGCGACTGCTTGTCGCAGACGATCACGTTGATGTCGTTGTGGCTGCGCAGGCAATGGTCGGCGGTGGCGAGCAGGCAGTTGACGTCCGGCGGCAGATAGATGCGCGTGACCTGCGGGCTCTTGTTCACCACCACATCCAGGAACCCCGGGTCCTGGTGGGTAAAGCCGTTGTGATCCTGGCGCCAGACGGTGGAGGTGATGAGCAGGTTGATGGAGGCGATGGGCGCGCGCCAGGGCAGTTCCTCGCAGATCGCCAGCCACTTGGCGTGCTGGTTGACCATGGAGTCGATGACGTGCACGAAGGCCTCGTAGGTGGCGAAGAAGCCATGGCGGCCGGTGAGGACATAGCCTTCGTACCAGCCCTCCAGGGTATGTTCGGAGAGCATCTCCAATACGCGGCCGTCGGTGGAGAGCTCGCCGCCGTCGGCATCCTCGGGCAGGGTTTGCGCCAGCCACAGCTTCTTGCTCACCTCATAGATGGCGTCGAGCTTGTTGGAGGTATTCTCGTCCGGGCCGAAGACGCGGAAATTGCGCATGTTGAGCCGCATCACGTCGCGCAGCATGGCCCCCAGCGGCCGGGTGTTCATGGCCCGCTCCCGGCCGGGTTGCGCCACCGCCTGGGCGTAGTCGCGGAAGTCCGGCATGCGCAGGTCGCGCCGCAGCAGGCCGCCGTTGGCGTGAGGATTGGCGCTCATGCGCCGCGCGCCTTCGGGCGCCAGCGCCTTCAACTCGGGCAAGAGCCGGCCCTCGGCGTCGAATAGTTCTTCCGGCCGGTAACTTCGCAGCCAGTCTTCCAGCTGGCGCAGATGGGCCGGGTTGTCGTGCAGGCCGGACAGCGGCACCTGATGCGCGCGCCAGAATCCCTCCACCTTGCGCCCGTCCACTGTCTTCGGCCCGGTCCAGCCCTTGGGCGTGCGCAGCACGATCATCGGCCAATGCGCGCGCTGCACCGGGCCGCCGCCGCGCGCCCGCGCCTGGATCTCACGGATCTCGTGAATACAGCGTTCCAGAGTCGCCGCCATGGCCCGGTGCATGACTTCCGGGTCTTCACCTTCGACGAAATGCGGCGTCCAGCCGTAGCCGCGCAACAGGCTCTCCAGTTCGTTGCCGGGGATGCGCGCCAGGATCGCCGGGTTGTTGATCTTGTAGCCGTTCAGATGGAGGATCGGCAGCACCGCGCCGTCGCGCACCGGGTGCAGGAACTTGTTCGAGTGCCAGGCGGTGGCCAACGGCCCGGTCTCGGCCTCGCCGTCGCCGACCGCGACAGTGACGATCAGGCCGGGGTTGTCGAAGACGGCGCCGAAGGCGTGCGAGAGGCTGTAGCCCAGCTCGCCGCCTTCGTGGATGGAGCCCGGCGTCTCCGGCGTACAGTGGCTGCCGATGCCGCCCGGGAAGGAGAACTGCTTGAAGAAGCGGCGCAGCCCTTCCTCGTCCTCGCTCATGTCCGGGTAGACCTCGGAATAGGTACCCTCCAGGTAGACCGGCGCCAGCACGCCCGGCGCGCCGTGGCCGGGTCCGGCGAGGAAGATGGCGTTCAGGTCGTGGCGCTTGATCAGCCGGTTCATGTGCGCGTACATGAACGCCAGCCCCGGGCTCGCGCCCCAGTGGCCGAGCAGGCGCGCCTTGATGTGCTCGGGTTTGAGCGGCTCGCGCAGCAGCGGATTGTCGCGCAGGTAGATCATGCCGGCGGCGAGGTAGTTGCAGGCGCGCCACCAGGCGTCGATCGCGCGCAGTTCGTCGGCGGACAGCGGGGGGTTGGAGGGCGCGGGGGCGGGGGGCTGCGTCATGGCGTGTTCCTCTGCTTCAATAGGTCGCGTTCAATGGGTCGCGCAGGCGATGCGACAGGTGTGCCGGGCGATGACCCGCTCTTCGTCGGTCGGGATGACCCAGACCGATACCGGGCTGTCCGCGTCGTCGATGCGCGGCCCGCCGGCGGCGTTGGCCGACGCATCGACGCGAACCCCGAGCCAGGCCGCCTGGCGGCATATCTTTTCGCGGACGACGGGCGCATGTTCGCCGATGCCGCCGGTGAACACCAACGCGTCCAGGCCGCCCAGCGCGGCGGCCAGCGAGCCCAGCTCGCGCCCCGTGCGATAGACGAACAATTCGACCGCTTCCGCCGCCGCCGGTTCGGCGCTGGCCAGCAACGCGCGCATGTCGCCGCTCACGCCCGACACGCCGAGCAGGCCGGATTGCGCGTACAGGAGATCCGCCACGGCCTCGACCGTCATGCCTTTTTCCTGCATGAGATACAGCAACACGCCGGGGTCGAGGGCGCCGCAGCGCGTCGCCATCGGCAGCCCGTCCAGCGGCGTAAAGCTCATGGTCGTGGCGACGCTGCGCAGGCCCGCCATCGCGCACAGGCTGGCGCCGTGGCCGAGATGGGCCACGATCACGCGGCGCGCCGCCGCCCCGTCCTGATAATCGGGCAGCACGCTGGCGATGTATTCGTACGACAGGCCATGAAAAC
Organism: Hydrogenophilaceae bacterium; assembly: GCA_024709485.1. Taxonomy (GTDB): domain Bacteria; phylum Pseudomonadota; class Gammaproteobacteria; order Burkholderiales; family Thiobacillaceae; genus UBA6918. Next base: position 13,348 of record JANJWO010000048.1, read on the forward strand.
CGTAGGGGCGGATGCCCTGCCCGGTGAGGGCGCGCGGCAGGGCAAAGGTCTGCGCCACCATCGGCTGACTGCGGTGAAACGCGGTGTCGAAACAGGCGACCTGCACGAGCTCCGGGTCGATGCGGCTCAGCGCCTCGATGGCCGCCAGGCTGTGGGGTTGATGCAGCGGCGCGAGCGGAATCAGCGCCTCAAGCCGGGCGAATACGTCCGCGTCGATGCGCGCCGGCGTGCCGAAATGGACACCGCCGTGCACCACGCGATGGCCGACGGCGACGAGCCGCGCCTCGGCGCTCCTGCCCCGCACCCAGGCGAGCACCCAGTGCAGCACCATGCGCAGCGCGTCCGCGTGGCGGCGCACCGGCGCGCAGCCGACCTCGGCGGGCGCGGTGCCAGCCGCCAGGTCTTCCACGGTGAAGCGCGCTGCGGCACCGATCGCCTCGATGCGGCCGCGCGCGATGGCACCGCCGCCGCTCGATACCGTGCGCGCGTCGAACACGGCGAACTTGAGGCTCGACGAACCGGCGTTGAGTACGAGGATCACCCCGTCCATTCAGTCCTCCGCAACCGACTCAAGAAAACGAAGGGCCGTCCCGAGTTTTCTTGACCCCCACGGGGGGCGAGCCGGGCGCGGCCCGGCCCCGGGGTGCTCATGACTCCCCTTGCTTGTCGTGAAACAACGCGCGGAGTACATCCGTGGTCGTGCGGGGTGGGCGTCAGGACAAGAACGTGGCGCGAATCTTGATACCGACCACGCCTTCGATTTCAGCCACTTTGCGTTTCAGAATCGACGGATGACGGAACTCGGTGAAGCGACCCTCCAGGTAGACTTCACCGTCGCTGACCCGGACCGACAGCCTGGCGGCGGTGAAGCGCTCGTCGGCCTTGATGATCTCGCGGATACGTCGATCGATGGCCGCATCGGTCAGGGCGCGTATCGGCACCACCCATAGTTCGTTATCCACCTCGAATACCCCCGGCGTCGTCCAGGCGATGCGCTCACTGACCAGTTTCTGCTCGTAGAGCCGGACCCGTCCCGTAAGCACCACCAGCCGTTGCTCCACGCGCACCGCTATATTGACGCCTCGCAACTCCGAAGACTGCGCGATCTTCGCCTCGATCTCGCGCTGTATGCGATCATCGTCCGCCAGCGTCGGCGCCGCCTGGAACAGGGCCAGAACCAGGAACAGAACAGACAACACGTGTGTTTTCGTTTGCATCATCACTCGATCCTCTTTCATCGCAAAACCAATAAACCGACCCCGGTACCCGTGGGCCTCTTTCATTACCTCGGCGAGATCGCCGCCAATCATTTCCCTCCCCCGGCATCCCCACGCTGTGGGCGCCGAAATAAGCCTTGCCCCCTTTTTTTCTGCACCGAGATGACCCATGCGTTCAGCGACCGGAGGGCGGCGGGCGCAGGCTCCGCATGTAGATGACCAGGGCATCGAGCAGGCGCCGGTGCGTCCGCGCCATCGCTGGCGATGAAAACGGCGAACCGGATGCTGGAGGAACCGGCATTGACGACCAGAATCGCCTTGCTCATCGGTTGTCCTGCTGGCCAGGCACAGTGCCTTCCCGGCGCCGATGACGCACCCAGAGCACGAGCAGCGTGACCACGGTGAGCGGCAGCACGAACCCCAGCATGGCGCCGCTGAACGCCGGCAGCGCGTCGTGCGCGGTCGCCGCCAGGATGAGATAGGTCACATAGGCGACGTAAAAGCCGAGGAACAGCGCCCCCTTCCAGCGCGCGATCAGGTGGCCGGTGGCGAAGATGGGCAGACAGGCGAAGGCCACCGCGAGCATCACCGGCAGGTCGAAGCGCACCAGCGCGGCGGCCACCTCGAGGCCGCCGGGCGTGACCAGGGCGGCGATCCCGGCGATGCCCAGGAGATTGAACAGGTTGCTGCCGACCACGTTGCCCACCGCGATATCGCGCTCGCCGCGCAGCGCGGCGACGACGGAGGTGGCGACCTCGGGCAGCGAGGTGCCGGCGGCGACGATGGTCAGGCCGATCACCATCTCGCTCACCCCCAGGGCGCGCGCCATCGCCACTGCGCTGTCCACCAGCCAGGTGGCGCCAAGCACCAGGAGACTCAGGCCGACGACGATGAACGCGATCTGCGCCGGCAGCCGATCCAGCCGGCCACCGCCAAATTCCCGCGCATATTCGTCCTGGGGCACCGCTCCCTCGCGCCGGCCCTGGCGGATGGCGAATGCCGTGTAGGCGACGATGCCTGCGGCCAGCAGGAGGCCATCGAATGCGCCGATGCGCCCGTCCAGCGCCATGATCAGAAAGAGCACCGAGGCACCGATCATCAGCGGCGCGTCGAGCCGGACGATCTGCCGGGACACCACCAGCGGCGCGATCAGCGCCGAGAGGCCGAGGACGAACAGCACGTTGAAGATGTTGCTGCCGACGATGTTGCCGACGGCGATGTCCGCCTGCCCGGCCAGGCCGGACTGGACGCTGACCGCCAGCTCAGGCGAACTGGTGCCGAAGGCCACCACGGTGAGGCCGACGACCAGCGGCGAAATGCCGAACCGTAAAGCCAACCGGCTGGCGCCACGCACCAGCAGTTCGGCGCCGATGACCAGCAGCGCCAGACCCAGCGCAAACCAGCCAAGATCTAACAAACTCATGACCTCATATCCTCCCAAGCCAATGTTTTACCCGCCTGCAAGACGGCAGGTTACCCATACGCTCCAGCAAAACCAGCAGGTCGCCGGGCGGGATGGCCGGCCCCCGCAGAGCCAGCCTCCGGGCCGCATGCGCCAGACCCCACGCGAGCAGGACGGGGGCCAGCGCCATGGCGAGCGGCGTTGCCGCCAGTATGCGCGTTCCGGCGGGGGCCAGCCAGAAGGGCGCAGCCAGGCCGGCGAGGATGAGGCACCACCAGGGGAGCGCCAGACCCGCAGCGTCTCCCCGCGCTTCGCGGCCCGCGACCAAAATCAGCAGCCGCGCCATGAGCAGGCCGGTGGCCAGCGCCGCCAGGGGCAGCAGCCAGGCAAGCAAGCCCTCCCATGGTGCCGGCAGCCCCCCAAGGGCGGCCTTGAGTTCCAGCTTGGCCCACATGCCGCTGCTGAAGGGCGCACCCGCCAGAGCCAGGGCCGGCAGCGCCATGCCGGCCAGCAGCAGCCGGTGTCCGCCCCGCGCCCCGGCCACCCCCACGCCCAGGAACAGGGCGCTCTTGGCCAGGGCGTGGTGGACGGCGTAGAGCACGACCGCCGGCAACAGCGCCGGCCACAGTTCCGGCGCCTTGAGCCCGGCCCCCACCCCCAGGGTCATGAAGCCCATCTGGCTGACGCTGGAATAGGCCAGCAACACCTTGGCATCCCGCTGCGCCAGACCCGCCGCCACCCCCAGGAACATGGCCGCCAGGCCCGCCGCCATCAGTGTCGTCCCCACCTCCGGCAGGGCCGCGCCGCCCAGGGGCAGGAAACGCAGCCAGCCCAGCAGGCCCGCCTTCAGCATCACCCCGGAGAGCACGGCGCTGGCCGGCACCGGCGCTACCGGGTGGGCCAGGGGCAGCCACATGTGCAGCAGCGGCACCCCCGCCTTGATGCCGAAGCCGGCGACCAGCAGCCAGACCGCCACTGCGGGTGGCGACGCGGCGGCCAGGTCCGCCAGATGGTGAGAACCCGCCGCCCGCACCGCCAGCAGCATGCCCGCCACCAGGGCCGCTTCCCCCAGAACCGCCATGGCGAGGTACACCCGCCCGGCGCGATGCGCCTCCCGGCTGCCGGTGTGAACCACCAGGCCGTAGGCGGCGAAGGTCATCGCGGCGAAGAAGAAATAGAAACTCGCCGCGTCCGCCGCCAGACAGACCCCCAGGTTGCCCGCCTGGGTGATCAGGAAGAAGGCCTGAAACGCGCGCCGGCGCGGATCGCCGGCCAGGTAGCCGCGGGCATACCACCCCGCCAGCAGCCACACCAGCGCGGTGACGCCCAGGAACATCCGCCCCGTGTCGTCCAGCGCGAAGCGGCTGCCCAGCAGCAGCCACGGGACATCCAGGCGCAACCCGTCCGGCGCGGTCAGGGCGAGAACCAGCGCGGGCAAGGGCGCCAGGCAGGCCAGCCGTTCGGCCACGGGGCGTGCGGCCCGCGGCCCCAATGCCAGGGCCAGCAGCCAGGGCAACAGCAACGCCAGTGCCGTCAGGGCGACCACGACAGATACTCCCGGTCGGCGATGAGCCGGGCCCAGTCCAAGGGGCTGGCGCACGAGGATGCGAGCAGGCCGAAGGCCAGCGCGGCGGCGGCGGTGACCAGCGGCGGCGCCAGCAACAGGGGCGAGGTCTCGAGACCGCCCCGGGCCGGGATGTGTTCCTCCGGCCAGGCTCCGTCCCGGGAGCGGAACCAGAGGCGGTGCAGGATGGGCAGGAAGTAGGCGGCGTTGAGCAGGCTGGAGGCGGCCAGCACCGCCAGCACCCAGGGCATGCCCGCCTCCAGCGCGCCCAGGCCCAGGTACCACTTGCTGACGAAGCCGGCCAGGGGCGGCACGCCGATCATGCCGAAGGCCGCCACGGTGAAGGCGGCGCTGGTCCAGGGCATGCGCCGCCCGGCCCCGTCCATTTCGCTCACTTTATGCACCCCCAGGGTCTCGGCGTAGTTGCCGGCGCAGAAAAACAGCGTGATCTTCATGACGCCCTGGTGCACCAGGTGCACCAGGGCGCCGATGGTGCCCAGCGGGCCGAACAGCGCGACGCCGAGCACGATGTAGGACACCTGGCTCACCGTGGAGAAGGCCAGGCGTTTCTTCAGGTCGTCCTGAAAAAGCGCCCGGATGCTGCCCCAGACGATGGTCACCGCCGCCGCCACCGCCAGGGGGGTCAGCAGATCGAGGGACTGGGCGAACTCGACGCCGTAGACTTCGTAGACGATGCGCACTACACCGAAGGCGCCGGCCTTCACCACCGCCACCGCGTGCAGCAACGCTGACACCGGCGCCGGCGCCACCATCGCCCGGGGCAGCCAGCCGTGCAGCGGCACCAGGGCCGCCTTCACCCCCAGCCCGGCGATGAGCAGCAGGAAGACGAGCTGCAACTGGCCGTCGTAGTCCGGCCCGAGAGCCGACAGATAACCGCCGTGGGCGAAGTCCGCCGACCCCGCGAGCCCGTGCAGCCAGACGATGCCGGTGAGCAGCAACGCGCCGCCCCCCAGGGTGTAGGCCAGATACACCGTGCCGCCCCGCATGGCCTGGGGCGTGCCGCGATGCACCACCAGGGGGAAGGTGGCCAGGGTGAGCAGCTCGTAGAACACGAAGAAGGTGAACAGGTTGCCGGCCATGGCGATGCCCATGGTGGCGGTGACGCACAGGCTGAAGAAGCCGAAGAAGCGGCTGCGGTGGGGCGAACCCTCCAGGTAGCCGATGGCGTACAGGGTGGTGAACAGCCACAGCAGCGCGGACAGGGTGACGAACAGCAGGGCCAGGGCATCGGCCTTGAACACCAGCTCCAGGCCCGGCAGCACGGCGTGGCGGAAGCCGTAGTCCTCCCCGGCGGCGACGCCGGCCAGCAGCACCCCCACCAGAACCAGCTTGGCCAGGGCGCCGAACAGGTTCAGGGCCGTGCGCAGGCGGATGCGGGACTCCGGCAGGGCAAAGATGATCAGTCCCGGCGCCAGGGACGAAGCCAGCACCGCCAGGGGCAGGGCTTCGTTCAGGGTCATGCCGCGCCTCTTGCCAGCAGGGCCATCAGTTCAACGCCGCGCAACCCCAGCAGCACGCTGGCGGCGGCCAGGACGAAGGCGGTCCATTCCATGCTGCGGGGCACGGGATGGAAGCGGCTGTCCGCCGGTGCCAGCAGGAAGGCCTGGCGCAACACCCGGAACACATAGGCCGCCGCCAGCAGGCCGCCGCCGATGACCACCGCTACCCAGCCCCACTGGCCGTGGGTGAGCGCCGCCTCGATCAGCAGCCACTTGGCCAGGAAGCCGCCGGAAGGCGGCAGGCCCATGAGGGTCACCCCCGCGAGGCCGAAGGCGAACAGGGTCAGGGGCACCCGGCCCGCCACCCCCGCCAGGCCCACCAGGGTGTCCCGGCCCGTGGCCAGCATCAGCACCCCCGCGGCGGCGAACATGGCCGCCTTGGCCAGGCCGTGGGCGATGGCCTGCATGCCCCCCGCCTGCAGGGCGAGGCCGTCCGGGGCCAGCAGAGGGAAGACCAGGAACAGATAGCCCAGTTGAGCCACCGTGGACCAGGCCACCAGCATCTTGATGTGGTCGGTGCGCAGCGCCTGCCAGGAGCCCCAGACGATGGCCGCCGCTCCCAGCAGTCCCAGAACAGTGGCGGCGGCTGCCGCAAGCGGCGCAAAGACATCGAGCGACAGGCGCAGGATCAGGTAGAACGAAGCCTTGACCACCAGCGCCGAGAGCAGCGCCGATACCGGGGCCGGCGCGCCGCCGTGCGCGGGCGGCAGCCAGTAGTGAAAGGGGAAGATCGCGGTTTTCAGCATCAGTCCGGCCAGCATCAGCCCGCCGGCGATCCAGACGGCGGCCGGCGCGCGCGCATCCACCAGCGGCGCCAGCGTTTCCAGCGAAACGGTGCCGTAGGCGCCGTAGATCAGCGCCACGCCGAGCAGATACAGCAGCGACCCGGCGAGCGCGGCGAACAGATAGCGCAGCGCGGCCGCGACCTGCCGGGCCGTGCCGCCCGCCGCGACCAGGCCGACGGCGGCCAGACCGACCAGTTCCAGCGTGACGTAGAGGTTGAAAAGATCGGCTGCCAGGAACAGCGCGTTGATCCCGGCCAGCAGAAAGCCCGCGAGCGGCCAGAAATAGCGTACCGTCGGCGCGTTTTCGGCGAAGTAGGCGCGCGCGTAGACGGCCAGCGGCAGGGCGAGCGCCTGCGCCAGCAGCAGCATGACGGCCGACAGGCCATCCGCCGCGAGATCGATGCCGAGCGGCGCGCCCCAGCCGCCGACCGGGTGGGTGCGGCCGCCGTATGCCAACACCTCGACGGCGAGTTGCAGCGCCAGCGCGCACTGGACGAGCAGCGCCCCGATCGCCAGCCGCGCCCCGCGGCCCGGCCCCAGGACGAAGGCGCCGGTGGCCCAGACGAGCGGCAGCAGGATGAGCCAGGCGACGGGATCGGTCATTCCGGATCACTGTCCGTCGCGGACAGGGTCGTGCGCCCGGTCAAGCGGTGCAGCCGCCGTGCCAGGGCGAGCGCCAGGGCGGTGGAGGCCACCGCGACGACGATGCCGGTGAGCACCATGGCCTGGGGCACGGGGTCGGCACCGCCCGCGCGCTGGGCCAGGCCGACCAGGATCAGAAAGGCGCCGCTGCCCATGACGTTGAAGGCCAGGATGCGGCGCAGCAGATGCCCGATCAGCACGATGCCCGCGAGGCCCATGGCGAACAGGACGGCGCCGGCGGCGGCGAAGACCAGGCCGCTGCTCATGCTTCGTCCCCGCTGTCGCGCGATAGCAGCAGAAACAGGCCGGCCAGGATCAGCCCCAGCGACACCATGAGCCCTGCCTCGATGAGCAGGATCAGCATCCCGGCCTGCGCGGGCGGGTACGCGAGCAGCGCGCCCCGCGCCAGCAGCGCTCCCGCCACGGCGAGAAAAATCAGGAAACCGGCGGCCAGGCTCACGCGCAGGCGCGGCCCCGGCGCGCCCCAGCCGGGCAGGATGCCGGTCAGATGCAGCAGCACGGCGGCGGCGGCCAGTACGGCACCGGCCTGGAAGGCGCCGCCGGGCTGGATCGCGCCGGCCCAGAGCAGATAGACGGCCACCAGCATCATCAGCGGCGCGAGGAGACGGGCGAGCATGCGCTTGGCGGGTTCGGCGGGTGCCACCGCCCGTGGAGCCGCGCGCACGCCGGTGACGGCCAGCACCCCCAGCAGCGCGAGCAGCAGCACACCGACTTCGAGCAGCGTGTCGTAGCCGCGGAAGTTGAGCAGCACGGCGGTAACGGGATGCGCGACGCCGCTGGCCGCCATGTTCGCCTCGACCGCCGCGGGCAGATGCACCGTTGGCGCGGGCAGGTCCAGCATGGCGACTACCAGCGCGCCCGCGAACGACGCGGCGGCAAGGATGACGGCGACGCGCTTCAGCAGGGGGATCATGGCGCGCCGTCCTTGCGCGACCCCAGCGCGCCCACGGCATCGAGCAGCAGTGCGCCGGTGAGGCCCGCGCCGATGGCGGCTTCGGCCAGCGCGATGTCAGGCGCGGCGAGCCGCGCCCAGGCGAGCGTCAGCAGCAGGCCGAAGACGATGAACAGGACGACGGCGCGGAAGATGTCCGGCGTGGCCAGCGCGCGCCAGGCGCTCCACAACAGCGCCGCGGCGAGCAGGAGGTCGAAGGCCAGGGAAGCGCTCATGGTTCCTCCTCCCCGCGCCACGGCGCAATACCCAGGGTCTCGGCGCGATGCGCGATGGCGTAGGCCACGGCAGCGCTGGCGGCGAGCGCGAGCGGCCAGATCAGCAGGAGTTTCAGCGCGGTGGCCAGGGTCTCGGCGCGCAGCGCCAGCCCCGCCAGCACGCAGCCCAGGCCCAGGTTGTCGGCCTTGGCCAGCGCGTGCAGGCGCGTGTAGATATCCGGAAAACGCAGCAGGCCGACGGTGCCGGCAAAATAGAAAAAGGCGCCGATCACGAGCAGGGCGGCGCTGGCGAATTCAATCATCCGATGTCCCCCGCCAGGCCCGGCGCGCGAAGGCGATGCCGGCGATGGCCGCCAGCAGCGCCAGGGTCAGCGCCACATCCACCAGGGACGGCAGCCGCATCGCCACCGCCAGCAACACCAGCACCCCCACCCCCGTGCTGCCGAACAGGAGCGCGGTCAGCATGCGGTCGGCCGCGGTCGGCCCGCGCTCGGCGGCCATCAGAGCCGCCACCAGATTGGCGAGCAGGAACAGCGCCAGGGACAATTCCAGCCCCGGCCATTCCAGACCCGTCATGGCATCCCCCCGCGCGCCACGCCGAACAGCCGCGCGATGTGGGCTTCGAGCGTCCTGACCTCCGCCGCCACCGGCAGGCTCGCATCCAGCGCGTGCACCTGTAGCTTGCCGTCGTCGCTCAGCCGCACGCCCAGGGTGCCGGGCATCAGTGTGAGCGCGTTCAAGAGCAGCAGACGCGGCGCACCCGGCGGCAGGGCAAGGGATATCTCCTGGATGGCGGGTCGCAGGCCTGGCCACCGGCGCAAGGCCATGAGCGCGACCTGCAACCCTCCGCGCAGGGAATTCCACAGGAAAAACAGCAGAAAGCGCAGCAGCGGCAGGGTGCCGATGCGCCACCTGCCTGGCGGCAGCAGCCACAGACTGGCCAGGGTCGCCGCCATGGCCGCCGCCACGCCCAGACCCCAGGCATCGGCGCGGCCTTCGGCCAGCACCCACCAGAGCAGGGCGAAGACCAGGCCGCGAAACAGGATGGCGGCGATCACGGCTTGCCCCGCGCGAACGCGCGCGCCGCGAGCTTGCGCGCCTCGTCCAGCAGCAGCACGCTGGCGGCCACCGCGGTGGCGAGGCCCCAGTCGGCCACGGTCAGGTCGGTGGTGTTGAAGAAGGCCTGCAGCGGTCCCCAATGCACCACCAGAATCTGCAAACCGATCACCCCCGCCAGCGACATCCACAGCCAGCGGTTGCTGAACAGTTGCCGGTTGAACGCCGTGCCGTGCTCGTTGCGGGCGTTGAAGAGGTTGAAGAACTGGAACAGCACGAAAGTGGTGAAGGCCAGTGTCAGCGCGTAGGTCTCGCCTTTCGGCTGCGCGTACCAGAACAGCGCCAGCGTGCCGAGCGACATGCAAAAACCATAGAAAAACAGTTGCGCGATACGGGTGCCGCTCAGGATGCGCGCCTCGCTGGGGCGCGGCGGTTCATCCATCACACCGGTGCGCGGCGGCTCCACACCCAGGCTCAGGGCGGGCGGGCCGTCCATGATGATGTTGACCCACAGAATCTGCACCGCGGTAAAAGGCGTGGGCAGGCCGAGCAGGCTGGCGCCCAGCACGGTCTGCATCGCACCGATGTTGGTCGAGACCTGGAAGCGCACGAACTTGACGATGTTGTCGTAAATGGCGCGGCCTTCGCGCACCGCGTGCACGATGGTGGCGAAGTTGTCGTCGGTGAGCACCATCACGGCGGCTTCCTTGGTGACTTCGGTGCCGGTGATGCCCATCGCCACGCCGATGTCGGCGTGTTTCAGCGCCGGGGCGTCGTTGACGCCGTCGCCGGTCATGGCGGTGACGTGGCCGTCGGCTTTGAGCGCCTGCACGATGCGCACCTTGTGCTCGGGCGCGACGCGGGCAAACACCGCCACGGCGTCGATGCGCGCCGCCAGCGCCTCGACGCTGAGCGCATCGAGTTCGTGCCCCTCCATCACCTCGCCGTGCAGGCCCAGCTCGCGGGCGATCGCGGCGGCGGTGATCCGGTGGTCGCCAGTGATCATCTTGACCTGGATGCCGGCGTGCTGGCACAGCGCGATGGCATCGCGCGCTTCCGGGCGCGGCGGGTCGATCATACCGATCAGGCCGATCAGGGTTAGATCCTGGGCGTGCTGCATCAGCTCGCCGGCGGGGTCGAAGTCGTGCGCCGGGATGGTTTTCGTGGCCACCGCCAGCACCCGCATGGCATGGCTGGCCAGGCGCTCGTTTTCCATCTGCCAGAAGGCGGGGTCGAGCGCGGCTTCGCCGTCTGCATCGAGCTGGCGGCTGGCGCGCGTCAGCAGCACGTCGGGCGCGCCCTTGACGCACATGCGCACCCTGTCGCCGTCGTGGTGGAAGGTGGCCTGGAACTTGTGCGCCGAGTCGAAGGGAATTTCGGCGATGCGCGGGTGCTGCTCGGCCAGCGCCTCGATATCGACCCCGCCCTTGGCCGCCAGTGCCAGCAGCGCGCCCTCGGTCGGGTCGCCGATCAGGCGGCCGTCGCGGATACGGCTGTCGTTGGCCAGCGCCGCCGGGTGCAGCAAGGCGCTGAAGTCGGGCAGGGCGGCGCCGTCGGCGGCACTGACCCGGCCGGCGGCCGTATAGCCCTCGCCCGAGACGGTGAAGCGGCGCTGGCGATAGACCAGGCTGCGCGCGCTCATCTGGTTGACGGTCAGGGTGCCGGTCTTGTCGGAGCAGATCACGGTGGTGCAGCCCAGCGTCTCGACCGCCGTCATGCGCTTGACGATGGCGCGGTGCCGCGCCATCGCAAACATGCCCAGCGCCAGCGTCACTGTCAGCACCGCCGGCAGGCCGTCGGGGGTGGCGGCCACCGCCAGCGCCAGCGAGGTCAGCAGCAGGTCGGCCAGTTCGTCGCCGCGCCACATGCCGAGCACGAAGATCACCGCGACCACGATGCCGGCGATCAGCACCAGGCGGCGCGCCAGGCCGTCGATCTGCCTCTGCAACGGGGTGGCGCTGGTCTCGGCTTGCGCCAGCATGTCGGCCAGGCGGCCCATCTCGGTACCCATGCCGGTCCCGGTGACGAGCAGTTCGGCGCGCCCGCGCGTGACGCCCGTGTTCATGTACGCCATGTTGAGGCGGTCGCCCTGCGGAGCCGCCAGCGCCGCCACAAAGGCCGCGTCCTTGCCCACGGTGTGCGACTCGCCGGTCAGGGCGGACTCGTCGACTTCGACGTTGTGCGCCGCCAGCAGGCGACCGTCGGCCGGCACCCGGTCGCCGGCCTCGAGCAGCACCACGTCGCCAGGGGCGATCGCGCTGGCTTCGATTTCTTCGACCCGCCCGGCGCGGCGCACGCGCGCCATCGGCGCGAGCATTTTTTTCAGCGCCGCCAGCGTTTTTTCGGCGCGGTACTCCTGCCAGAAGCCGAGCACGGCGTTGAAGCACACCACGATCAGGATCACCGCCACGCTCTTGAAGTCGCCGATCAGCGCGGCGATGGCTGCGGCGACCAGCAAGGTAATGACCAGCATACTCTTGAACTGATCGAACAGGCCACGCCAGAGCGGGCGCGGCGGCGGCTCGGCCAGGCGGTTTTCGCCGAAGCGGGCGAGACGGGTTGTCGCTTCGGCGTCAGTCAGACCCCGTGCAGGATCGACCCCTTGCGCCGCAACCGCCGCCGCTATCGTGAGGGTATGCCATGCGCTGCTTTTATTTGCTTCCAATTGTCCCAGTTCCATTTCAGCCTCAGGAGATAATGACGCTTTGCCCGGCCTCCGGAGCCATGGCTGACCAGCCGGGCTTTTCGCTGATGAGCGCGGCAAATCCGCTTGCCGTTTCCGCTTCGCCATGCACCACAAAAGTGTGTTTGGGCGGGGTTTGAAAATGACCGAGCCAGTTCAGTAGCGCATCGCGGTCGGCGTGCGCGGACAAGCCGCCCAGGGTGTACAAATCAGCCTTGACGGCCACGTCTTCACCGAGCAGTCGCACCCGCCTGGCGCCATCCACCAGCTTGCGCCCCAGCGTGCCGGCCGCCTGAAATCCTGTGATGAGGATGGTGGATGCGTGGCGCGGCAGATGCGTTTGCAGGTGGAATTTGATGCGCCCCGCATCGCACATGCCGCTGGCCGAAATAATCACGGCGCCTCCCTTGATCTTGTGGAGCGCCTTGGATTCCTCGACATCTTCGACGAAATTGAGTTTTTGAAAATGCGCCGCGCCGCCGTGCTTGCCCACCAGGCTGTGGGTTTCCGCGTCCAGCTCCCGCATGTGCTTGAAAGTGATTTCGGTGGCGGCAGTCGCCATCGGCGAATCGACGAACACGGTCAATTTGGGGATGCGTCCCTGCCGGGACAGGTCGGCCAGCAGATACAAAATATCCTGGGTGCGCCCCACCGCAAACGCCGGAATGATGAGGTTGCCGCCTTTTTTCAGGGTGTCGTTAACCGCCAGCACCAGCTCGTCCTCCGTCGCCTCGCGACTTTTGTGCAGGCGGTTGCCGTAGGTCGATTCGACCACCAGATAATCCGCCCCGGCAATCGGCGCGGGGTCGCGCACCAAGGGCCGCGACGGCTGCCCAAGGTCGCCGGAAAACACGATCTTGCGGCGGGCTTTTCCTTCGCCCGCCCACACCTCGGCAATCGCCGATCCCAGAATGTGTCCGGCATCGCGGAACGCGCAGCGCACGGCAGGGTGCGGCGCAATCTCCAGATCGTAGTCCACCGGTTTGAGGTGTTTCAGGCAAGCGCGCGCCTGTTCCACGGTGTATAGCGGCGCGGCCTCGTTGCGCCATCCGCCGCGTGGCGGCCTGCTGAATTTGAAGCGCCGGTAATTTGCGTGTTCCGCCTCTTTTTCCTGAATATGCGCCGAGTCGGGCAGCATGACCGCCAGCAGATCGCAAGTGGCATGCGTGGCATGAATTGCGCCGCGAAACCCAAGCGCCACCAAGCGGGGAAGCAGCCCGGAATGGTCGATATGCGCGTGAGTCAGCAACACAAAGTCGATCGACTCCGGATCGAAGCTGAACGCCAGACGGTTTTTATCCCGTGCCTCGCGCCCGCCCTGAAACATGCCGCAGTCCACCAGAAAACGCACGCCATCGGCCTCCACCAGATAACTGGAGCCGGTGACTTCGCGTGCCGCGCCGAGAAAAGTCAGTTTCATTCGCGTTCAGTCTTTCTGTTCAACGTATTTGCAGGGGCGCGCGGCAGGAAGCAGCACGATCAGCATGCCGAAGCCCAGCGCCACGGCCATCTCGCGGTCGGTGCCTGGGGGGGGTAGCGGCGGACACGCCAACGACAGTCAGGCCGGTGAACAGATTGCTGTCCAAGAGCGCACCCAGCCCGACGTCGTCATGGCTGCGCCTGCGCCGCCTTGTCGCGTTCCGCCGTGCGCGATGTTCTTTCACTACCGTCATGGCGTGCCGTGCGGTGGATTTGAATCCGGGACGGCGCGACGGGCGCTGGCGCGCACCACGATCAGGTAGTAGCCGATGACCAGCGCGAACGTGATGGCGGCCGTGCCATATACGTATTCCGGGCTGACTTCCCCGAAGTCGAGAATGATCACCTTGCGGGCAATGGCCATCAACGCCGTGACGAGTACGATTTCCACAGCAAGGCGAAAATTGTGACGCTCATGCACGTAAAGAACGATGTTGTGATAAATCTCGATGGCGATCAGCACCGCCATGAATGCGCCGAAAGTGGCGAGGATGTCGCTGATCTCCAGCAGCATGAACGGCGGCGCCATCAGGCGCTGCCAGAGCACGTAAACCACGTCGGCCACGCCCCAGACGATCACCAGCACCATGATTACCGCCAGCACGCGCGCGGCCAGCCGGATGACGCGATCCAGGAAGCCCATCAGCGGATCGGTGGCGACCGCGGCGGTGGTGTTTACTTTTTCGTTCATGGAGTCATCCCGGCAATCAGACGTTCGATTGTACCTTCGTCAACCGCAGTCTTCAGTTCGCTTCATGCAGGCGATAAAGATACACAAGAGCAGCCCGACGCTGGCCTGCACGCCCGCAGCAACAAAGGCCGGCGCATAACTGCCGCCGGTGGCATAGATCCAGGACCCCGCCACCGGCGCGACCGCGCCGAGCCCGAAAGCGGTGAACACCAAGCCGTAGTTTGCCCCCAGGTGCTTGACCCCGAAAGCGTTCGCGGTCAGCACCGGGAACAGGCCCAGGGTGACCGCGAATCCCCAACCCAACAGCGCCGAGGCAAGATACAACGCCGGCAAGCTCACAGCAAACACGGTGAAAAGCAACAAGGTCGCCGCCTGGAGGACGTAGGTCGGGATCATCACGGGCATGACACCGTAGCGGTCAGCCAGGAAGCCCGCCAGCGGCCGGCCGAAGCCGTTGAAGGCTGCGAATACGGAGATCGCAAGCGCGGCCTCCGCCGACGACAGCCCGATCGAGTGACCGTAAGCAGGAATCAGGCCGATCGTCATAAGACCGCCGGAAACCACCGAGCCCATGGTCAGCCAGATCATCCAGAACAACGTGGTGCGCACGACCTCACCCGGGGCGAGCGCCTGTTTCAGCGGGATAGTCTCAACTGCCGTGTGTGAAAGACCCCAGCCCGCAGGTTTCCATCCGTCGGGCGGCTCTTTCAGCATCCGGGCCGCCCCAAGCGATACCAACAGGGTTAACCCTCCGATGACGAGGAAGGTGCCCTCGATACCGAAGGCCTCGATCAGGTACTCAGACTTGATCGGCGCGACCACCAGGGAGGCCAGGCCAAAGCCCGTTACCGCGGTAGAGACGGCGAACCCCGGGCGGTCGGGAAACCATTTGCGGGCAGGCGGCGCGACGCAGGCGTATGTCAGGCCACATGCCGCTCCCCCGAGTACGCCATAGGTAAACACCAGCCACCACGCATGGGGAAAGGCGCCCACCAAGGCAGCCAGTCCGTAGGCCACCCCAAAAAGCACAGCACCGGCTGTGGCAACGACTCGGGCCCCCCAGCGATCCTGCAGTCTGCCTGCCGGAACCATGACGAGAGCAAAGACCACCATGAACGTCGTGAACGGCAGAGTCGCCTCGGTCTTGCTCCAGCCGAAGCGCTCCATCATCGGCAACACAAGAACGCCCCAGGCGTAGGAAAAACCGCCCATCAAGGCCAGCAGGAAACCGGCCAGGGGGATGCGCCATCGCGCCGGAGTGGCAGGTGCGCTCAACGCATCGGGAGGCCGCGGAACCTGCGAGCCGGACTTCGGGCGTCTTGAAGTCTTCATGCTTCCACTAGACCGCCAGCGAATACGCCGGGCACGGCGATAGCAGCCACAGACTGGCCAGGGTTGCCGCCACGCCCAGGCCCCAGGCGTCGGCGCGGCCTTCGGCCAGCACCCGCCAGAGCAGGGCGAAGGCCAGCCCGCGCGCGAGGAAGGCGCCGAGCGGAGGTTTGCGGAGGTTCATGGCGCGCGCCTCGTCGAGCAGCCGCCGTGCCATGAGCAGACAGGTGGACTGCGTCCCCAGGGGCAGGAGCCAGGCAAGCCGCCCTTCCAATGGACCGAGAGACCCGCCAGGGATAGGGCCATGCCCCGTTCCGTATCCGTATGGGTTGGAAACTATTCCGACTTGAGTGCATGCCAAATCCCCCTGAATACCGCTTGCTCCACTTTCAGACGAAGTTCGCTGGGACACGCAAATCTGACCACGAGCATCAATTGCTTCGGATCGGAAAAATCCCAGATAACCCTGTTCCCCACTGAAGAAAAGGTAATGAAACTCTCATCGGCAATTTCCCGGAAATGGGTTTCAGCCTGATCCCGCCACTCACGGGTGGCCGCATCGGCCACGGACAAGGCGGCGGACTCGACCCAGTCTATATCTTTGGCCGTGCCCTCCGGAATCGGCATACGCAACAGATGAAGTACGTATTTTCCTGTGGGCGAGGTGTTTTTTAACGGCGTTGTCAGCAGCAGGCTATTTGGGAATTCAGCGGTTTTGCCTGAAATCTGTCCCGCGTATCCCAATTCCGCTATCGTGGTTGCAAACATGTCGATGTCGATGACTCGGCCATACAACTGGTTCAGTTCGATCAAGTCGCCGATCTTGAAGGCTCGGACCAGAGTGATATAGAAATAACCCAGAACGCACATCAACAGCTCCTTGCTGACGATCAGCACGGCAGCTGCAACGGCCGCCAGCGACAGGGCAAACCCGGCGATCGTCGAAGCCCAGATCGCGACGATGATGAGAGAAACCAGAAACCAGATGACGTTTCGCACCCAAACCAAGTGCAGCCTTCGCTTTCCAGCGGAGATTTCGCTTCGCGCCAGGTAACGCGCCCAGATCTGCGAAACCGCAATGCCGGCAGCCAGCAGGATGATGGTTGCAATCACTTGGTCCCAGTGACCGGGAATCGCGGCAAACAATTGGTCCAGAGTCGAAATCATGCGCGCTCACTTTGTTGGTTGTCTTGATGATGGAGAAAAATCGCCGCGCGAATAGGCCGAGGCGGACATTCAAAACGCTTCGGGCGCGGCGGGCGGGCCATGGTCGGATAGCGCGATAACTGCTTTGGACCATTGCTGAATCAGTCGTCGCAGGCTGCTCAGATCGTCGAGCAACGCATCGGCGGCATCGACATCGATACCGCGTTCGACGGTGGCGTTCAGCAGGTAGGTTTTACCCTGCTGATACGCTTCATCAAAGCTGTCCAACAGGTCGGCGATAGTCGAGGCTTCGGCCTGCAACACGGCAACGGCATGCGCCGAAGGCGACCGCGGCAGCGGCAACGCCGCCGTTTCCGTGGCGAGGCGTTGCGCCGCCTGCGAGAGCTGCGCCACCTCGTCCAGGTAGCGCACGATACGCAACGCACGTGTCATCGCGTCGGCCACGTCACGCGGCATGCTCTCGACCCGCAGGCCGGCTACGAACTCGGCGATCGCGTCCGCAAGCTGACTCGCGGCATCCGCCCTGGCCGCCAGGGGGCGCGGCTCCTGCAATGCGGAGATTGCCAGGGTGCGTACGGCATCCCGCAGGCGCGGCAACTCGGCCCGCACCGCGGAGAGAGCGAGTTCGGGCGTGGTCGCCAGGGTGGCGTCGAGGTGTTGCGGGCGCGCCAGATCTTCCTCGGCACTGCGGAACAGGCGTTCGAGCACGGCTGCGAAACGGCCAGCCAGCGGCAGCATGATCACTACGCCCAGCGCGTTGAACAAGGTGTGGAACAGCGCCAGTTTGGCGGCGGGATTGTCAAATATGCCGAAAAGGACGGCTAAATGCTCGACGAGCCATAACTTGCCCGGCAACAGGGAGAACGCCACCAGCGCGGCAACCAGATTGAATCCCACATGGGCGAGCGCCACGCGCCGCGCCGCCGAGGTCGCCTTCAAGGCCACCAGCGCGGTCGTGACCGCGGTACCCAGATTGGTTCCGATCACCGCGGCGGCGGCATCCGCGAGGTCAATCACGCCGCCGGACGCGGCCGTCAGAATGATGGCAATGGCCGCACTGGAGGACTGTGTGAGCAGGGTGATCAGAAACCCGATCCCGAATGCGACCAACCAGTGATCATCCCGTTCGGCGCCCAACGCGTTGGCGCCGTATGCATCGGCCAAGCCACCAAAGGCCTGCTGCAGATAGTCCAGGCCGATGAAGAAAAGGCCAAAGCCGGCAAGCGCCGTGCCCACTCCCTGATACCGCTTGTCGCTGGCGGCCAGACGCCACACCACGCCGACGGCAATCAGCGGCAGCGCGAATGCGTCGATTTTGAAACCGAAGCCCACCAGACTCACCAGCCAGGCGGTCATGGTCGTGCCCACGTTGGTTCCGAAAATCACACCGAGCGCTTGCCGCAGGGTTAACAGGCCGGCATTGACGAAACCAATGGTGCTTACTGTCACCGCCGTGGAGGACTGCACCAAAGCCGTTATCAGCATGCCCGAGGCCACACCGCGCAGCGACGTCGAGGTCCAGCGGCCGAGCAAACGCCTCAGACTCCTGAAGCCATAGGTCTTCAGGCCTTCGGTCATCATCAGCATGGCGAGCAGGAACAGGGCCAGCCCGCCCGCGGCCATGGAAGCAGTCATCCAGTTCAAATATCATTCTCCACGATCAACGGTCCGGCCCGGTTTGCACCGCTTGTTCATGGTCCGGGCGCAGGCTCCGCATGTAGACGAACAGTGCACCGAGATCATCACTCGATAGTTTTTAAACCTAGAGACCGCAGTTGGACGCTGCCGATGGTGCGTCTGGGCGTGTGTCTGCCGCGAAGCAACGAGGCGGCAGGCCGGGGCCTGCAACGAGGCGCGACAAAGGCAGGCGCGC
>JANJWO010000053.1 GCA_024709485.1 Hydrogenophilaceae bacterium
ACGCGCGCCTGATGGTTGCCGCGGTAGAGGATGGCGTAATCGCGAAAGCGCGCGCGATGCTGCATCTTGTGCGCCAGCATGCGCATGACCACGGATTCGGCTTCCTGCGCGTCGTCCTTGGCGACGATGACCTGGATGGCGTCACCCACGCCGAGCTCGCTCCACAGTTTCTTTTCGAACAGCTTGGGGTTGTTCGATATCAGGCTGTTGGCGGCCTTGAGGATGCGCACGGTGGAGCGGTAGTTCTGCTCGAGCTTGACCACGTGCAGTTGCGGGTAGTCGTCCTTCAGCGCCGCCAGATTGTCGGCCGAGGCGCCGCGCCAGCCGTAGATGGCCTGGTCGTCGTCGCCCACCGCGGTGAAGCTCGCGCGCGGCCCGGTCAACAGCTTCAAGAGCTGGTACTGCGCGGCGTTGGTGTCCTGGTATTCGTCGATCAGCACGTGACGCAGGCGGTTTTGCCACTTGTCGCGGATTTCGCCCTGCTGCGAGAACAGGCTGGCGGGCAGGCGGATCAAGTCGTCGAAGTCCACTGCCTGGTAGGCGCGCAGGGTGGCGTCGTAGCGGTCGTAAAGCTTGGCCCACACCTGCTCGTGGTCGGTGGCGGCGATCTGTTGCGCTTGGGCCGGCGACAAGAGCCCGTTCTTCCACAGCGAGATTTGTGTCGCGGCCTGGCGGATCAGCTGCTTGTCGGTGGTCTTGAGGGCTTCGGAAATGATTTGCAGGGCGTCGGCGCTGTCGAGGATCGAGAAGCGCGGCTTGAGCCCGGCGGCTTCCGCTTCCTCGCGCAGGATGCGCAGGCCCAGCGAGTGGAAGGTGGTGACGATGAGGCCCTTGCCGTCACGGCCTTCCAGCAATTTGCCGGCGCGCTCCTGCATCTCCTTCGCCGCCTTGTTGGTGAAGGTGATGGCGGCGATGGTCCCCGGCTTGTAGCCGCATTCGCGGATCAGCCAGGCGATCTTGTGGGTGATGACGCGGGTCTTGCCCGAGCCGGCGCCCGCCAGCACCAGCAGCGGCCCGTCCAGATATTTCGCGGCTTCGCGCTGGGGAGGATTGAGATGCGACAGCATGGGACGACACGGAAAAATTCAGCGACGATTGTATCATTCGTGTGTGAGGCGTGAGGCGTGAGGGGTAGAGTGTGGCGACCTATGTGATCGGCGATGTGCAGGGCTGTTTCGCTTCCCTGCAAAAACTGCTCGAAGCCTGCGCGTTTCAGGCCGGCGAAGACATGCTCTGGTTTGTCGGCGACCTCGTCAACCGCGGCCCCGAATCGCTGCAGACCCTGTATTTCGTGCGCGACCTCGGCGAGCGCGCCATCGTGGTGCTGGGCAACCACGACCTGCATCTGCTGGGCGTGTGGGCCGGGCATCGCCAGTTTCATCACACCGACACGCTGGCGCCGGTGCTCGAAGCGCCGGACTGCGACGCGCTCATGCACTGGCTGCGGCATCGGCGCATCGCGCATTTTGAACACGGCGTGCTCATGGTGCATGCCGGCGTGTGGCCGGGCTGGTCGCTGGAAGACACGCTGCGCCATGCGCAGGAACTGGAGGCCGCGCTAAGAAGCCCGGACTATGCACGGGTGTTCGCGCAGCTTTATGGCTCGACGCCGGCGCAGTGGTCGGACGAACTGGCGGGTGCCGAGCGCCTGCGGGCCATGACCAACGTGTTCACCCGCATGCGTTTTTGCCGTCCCGACGGCGAACTGGATTTTCATCACAAGGGCCGCCTGGGCAGCGCGCCGCCGCCGCTGCTGCCGTGGTTCGACGTGCCCGGCAGAAAGACCGCCGGCCTGCCCATCGTCTGCGGGCACTGGTCGGCCTTGGGGCTGTATCTGCGCGAGGACCTGCTGGCGCTGGATACCGGCTGCCTGTGGGGCGGGAAACTCACCGCCCTGAGGCTGGACGATCGCCGACTGTTCCAGGTGGATTGTCCGGGGGTGCGAAGCCCAAAAAAGTAGCGATTTCATGATAGGCCGCATCCGCCAGCGGCCGCCGGCTGTCGCCATGGATCGGCTTGCCGAAAGTCAGTCTGGCCACGATTTCCTTTTCGCCGGCGATGCGCCATAGCGAGGCGCCGAAGGAGACCTTGTCGGCATAGGCCGCGGCGTCGGTGTAGCCGCCCGCCGGGGTCCGGTACTGCAAAGCGGCCGGCACCACCGGCAGGCTCGCGTCCACCGCCGGCTGGAACAGCGAGGGCAGGAAGCGCAGCAGCGTGCGGCCGTCGCTCGAGGTGCCTTCGGGAAACACGGCCACCCAGGCGCCGTCGCGCAGGAGCGCATGCATTTCCTGGTTGATGCGCGCGGTGTCGGCCTTTTTCGCGCGCTCGATGAACAGGGTCCCGGCGCGGTACGCGAGCCAGCCGACCAGCGGCCAGCTGCGGACTTCGCGCTTGGACACGAAATGCACGCGCTTGGCGGCGTGGATGACGAATATGTCGAGCCAGGAAATGTGGTTGGCCACCAGCATGGCGCCGTGCGCGAATTCCGGCAGGGCGCCGGCCACCAGGCGGACGCCGAGAATTTTCAGGGTCTTGGCGGACCAGCGCGAAATGGCGCGGTCGCGCGCGGCCAGGGAATAGAGGCCGAACAGCGCGGCGGCCTGGAACAGCCCCTGCGCCAGATGCAGGGACAGCCGGGACAGCCGGAACAAGCGCCGCAACAAGACGATCATGCGGCCTATTGTAAGGCGGCGCAGCGCTCAGGCGCGCCGGTTGACGAAATGCCGCATGTGGCTGTGATTGATGCGCTGCATCGGCAGCAGCATCAGCAGATCGGCGGTGTTGAAATCGGGGTCCCAGGCCGGCTCGCCGCAGACCAGGGCGCCCAGCCGCAGGTAGCCCTTGATCAGCGGCGGCGGCAGGCCGGGGGCGCCGTGGTCCAGCGACTCCAGCGGCAGGGGGTTGCGCGGAAACGCGCGCCACTCCACGGGGCTCAAGTGCTTTTTGCTGACCTGGCGGTAGACGCTGGCGGCCAGGTGGCCGCCATCGGCCATGCCGATGCTGGCGCAGCCGATCACGTAGTCGAAGCCGTGGCGGACCATGTAGTCGGCGAGCCCCAGCCACAGCAGGGCGATGACCGATCCGCTGCGGTAGGCGGGGTGCACGCAGGAGCGGCCCAGCTCGGCCATGCGCGGGCGCAGGAAATGAAAGCGGGAAAGGTCGAATTCCTGCTCGGAGTAGTAGCCGGATCGTTTCGCGGAGTCGGGGGGCAGGATGCGGTAGGTGCCGACGACCGCCCCCGCCACGGTATCCCTGACCAGCAGGTGATCGCACAAATGGTCGAACGGGTCGACATCCCTGCCCAGATGCGCGGAGGGCAGCACGGCGCCCATTTCCTGGGCGAAAACCTGGTAGCGCAGTTGTTGCGCCTCGGCGATTTCGGCGTCGTCGACCGCCAGATAGACCTTGAAGCGGCCGTGCCGGCCGGGTGATTGGTGCGCTGCAGACGCTAGCATGGCGTAACCCTCGGTATTGGTTACGCGCAGGCTAATGATGCGCCGTTAAATCCTCATGACGCGTGGATGACGCGCGGGTGACAGGCCGGGTTGATGGTTAGCGCGTCACGCGCGTGACGCCGCCGCCGGTCAGCACGCGCACGCGGTCGCCGACGCGGAACTCCTCGTCGGCCGCCTGGGTGATGGCGAGCACGCGGCCGGAGTCGAGCTTGACGGTGATTTCCACGCCGTCCTGGCGGGTGACGGCTTCTTCCGCGGCCGCGCCGCCGACGCCGCCCAGCACCGCGCCGACGGTGGCGCCGACCACGCTGCCGCGGCCGCCGCCCACCGTGCTGCCGGCGACGCCGCCGACCACGGCGCCGGCGGCGGGGCCGACCACGCTCTTGGTGCCTTCGATCTTGACCGCGCGCACCGCCTCGACCACGCCCATCTGCACTTCCTGCACGTTGCGCGCCTGCTCGCGCGAATAGTCCTTGCTGCCGAGGCCGCCGGCGCAGCCGGCAATGAGGGCGGTGGCGGAAGCGAACAACAGTACGGCAAGCTTTTTCATGATGGGCTCCAGATTGTGCGGTTCCGGCCAGGCGCCTGTGCGTCGGGCCGGATGGAAAAGGGTTCGGCGCTATATCCGGTAGCCGAAGGACTCGGCAAACCGGGTTTCGATTTCCCGCCGGCTGGGCGCATGGTTCTGCCCGCCGCGGCTTTCTATTTTTATAGCACCCATGAGACTCGCGAGCCGGCCGCTAGTTTCCCAGTCCATGCCCTGGGCGAGGCCGTATAGCAGGCCGGCGCGGAAGGCGTCGCCGCAGCCGGTGGGATCGACGATTGCGCGCACCGGCGCGGCGGGAATGTGGATGCATTTTTCGCCGACGTGGATATCCGCGCCTTCGGCGCCCTTGGTCACGATCAGCGCCTCGACCTCGCGCGCCAGCTGATCCAGCGCGCGGCCGGTGCGCGTCTGCAGCAGCTGCGCCTCGTAATCGTTGAGCGTCACATAAGCGGACTGGCGCAGCATCTGCATGAGCTCGTCGCCGTTGAATAGCGGCATGCCCTGGCCGGGGTCGAACACGAAGGGAATGCCGGCCGCGTGAAACTGCGCGCAGTGCGCCAGCATGCCCTCGCGGCCGTCGGGCGAGACGATGCCGAGCCTGATGTCGCGGGCGGCGGAGGCGTCGTTCAGGTGCGAATGGTTCATCGCGCCGGGATGGAAGGCGGTGATCTGGTTGTCCGAGAGGTCGGTGGTGATGAAGGCCTGGGCGGTGTAGCTGCCCTCGACCCTGAGGACGCACTCCTGGCTGAGGCCGAGGCGCTCGAGGCGCGCGGCATAAGGCGCGAAATCCTCGCCCACGGTCGCCATGATGACCGGGGCGCCTTCCAGCAGCTTGAGGTTGTAGGCGATGTTGCCGGCGCAGCCGCCGAACTCGCGGCGCATGTCGGGCACCAGGAAGGAGACGTTGAGGATGTGGATCTTGTCCGGCAGGATGTGGTGCTTGAAATGGTCGTGGAAGACCATGATGGAATCGAAGGCGATCGAGCCGCAAATCAGGGTGCGCATGTCGGGACAGGGAGAATGAAATTGCGACATTATCCCGGAAAATGCGCCGGCCGCAGGGGCGCTGCGCTTACCAGACCGGCGCCGTCAGCTTCTCCCTTGCCCGAACGGCGCGCAACAGCACGATTTCGTTGTAGGCGGGCAGATTGAAGCCGGTGCGGCTGCCGTTGCGGCAGTCGCGCAGGAGTTCGTCCAGATAAGGGAGGGCGCCGTCGCCGGGCCAGAGGCGGGTCAGCTCCGCCATGACGTGGGGGTAGGCTTCGAGCCCCGGTTCCCCGGCGGCACCGGCCATGTCGCTGAGGCGCGGGAGCGCCACGTTGAAATAGCGCTTGCACTCCCGCCGCGTTGCCTCGTACGCCTCGCTCAGGTTTTCCCGCTGCAACAGATCCAGCAGCAGCAGCCAGGGAACCGGCGAATCCGCCGGCGTCAGCCGAACGTGGTTTTCCAGCATGCGGATGGCCAGGGCGGCGTTGCCGTGGGCGACGAAAACCTCGACTTCGTCTTCCAGGCTGTCATGGATTTCGGCGCCATTGTGGCGCCCGGCCAGCCAGTCTTCGTCATGGCTTGCGGATGGCGGGGACGGCCTGTCCGCCGGCTGCGTCGGGACGGAGGCCTGCGGCGGGAGTGTTGCCGGCGGCCAGCGCAGCCTGGCGGGCGCCGCGGCGCGCGCGCGCCGGCGCAAGGCCAGGGCCGTCAGCAGGCTCAGCGCGACCAGCGCGAGGAGAAAATGGGGCCAGCTCAGGCCCGGCGCCGGTTTCGGCTCGGCCGCCGGCGGCACGCGCTGGAGCAGTTCGGCGTTGCGCTTTCTCAGCGTGTCCAGCTGCTGTTCGAGATGGGCGAGCTTGTGGTTGAGCGCGGCATATTCATCCGACAGCTCGGTGTCCGACAACCGGGCTGCGCGGGCGCGGGCGGGGTCGGGCAGGGTGAGATCCAGCTTGAGCGGCAGGCCATTCGCGCCTTCGATGGCGGGAGGCCGCGCTCCTGAAAGCACCAGCCTGGGCGCGGCGGGCGATGGAGGCGCTTTCCCGGCTTTGGGCGCGCTGCGGGGAGGCGCCCGCTCAGGCCCGGCCAGGGCTGCGCGGGGCGGCGCGGAATCGGGGCGCGGCGCCGCCATGCGGGGCGCGGCGCCGGCAGCGGCCGGCGGTGCCAGCGGCGGCTGGCCGGGTGGCGCAGGATCGAGCAGCAGCGCGTATTCCTTCTGCAGGCGGCCTTCGCATTCGGCGATCAGAACAAACCCCAGGATGGGGTCGTCGATGGCGGCGCGCGTCGTGAGCCGGAGCGCGGCCCGTCCGCGGCCAGGCGCCTCCAGACTGAGCGCCAGGTCGGCGGGCAGGGGCAGATCGCCGCTTGCGGCCTGCACCCGGAAGCAATCGGCTGCAATGTCGGTTTCGTCGCCCAGCAGCGCGATGCTGGCGCGCAAGGGCTGGCCCAATCCGCTGGAAACGGTCGGCTCGCCCAGTCCCAGGGCATGCGCGGAGAGGGCCAGGGCGAACGATATTGCCGGCACCCAGCGGACGAGATGGATAGGCATGTCAGGGATTTCGAGACATCGGGCTTGACCCTTGCTGCGAGGTGAAGCTCAAGACGACAGCACGATCCCCCACACAACCACGACGTTGATCAGGCTCAACAGCACCGCGGCGCTGCCGATGTCCTTGGCACGCTTGGCGAGCGGGCTCTTTTCCAGCGAAACCCGGTCGACCGCGGCTTCGATGGCCGAATTGAGCAGCTCGACGATCAGCACCAGAAACAGCGCGGAGATCATCAGCGCGCGGCCGCTCATGCCGGGCTCCAGCCACAGGGCGAGCGGAATGCCGACAAGGGTCAGCAGCAGTTCCTGGCGGAAGGCCGCCTCGTGCCGCATGGCGGCCTTGAGCCCATCGAGGGAATAAAACAGCGCGCGCCAGATTCGGGCAAGGCCGGTTTTGCCTTTGAATGAGGGCTCTTTGTCCATGGCGGCTATTGTAGGGCGCATTGCGCGCCCTCCCAATTGCCCATAGGGGCAAGCGCGATCAGGCCGGCTTGTAAGCCAGATCCAGTTCGCGCGCCGCCTTGACGTCGTCCAGGCGCCTGACCGGCTGGGTGTAGGGCGCGCCCTTGACCCGCTCGGCGTTGGCGTAAGCCTCTTCCTTGATCTTGAGGCAGGCCTCGATGAAGGCGTCCAGCGTCTCCTTGCTTTCCGTTTCCGAGGGCTCGATCAAGAGGCACTCGGGCACCAGCAGCGGGAAGTAGGTGGTGGGGGCATGGAAGCCGTAATCGAGCAGGCGCTTGGCGAAGTCCATCGCCGTCACCCCGGTCTCGTCCTTCAGCTTCTTCAGGGTGACGATGAACTCGTGGCTGGCTCTTCTGGTGGGGTAGGCGAGCTCGAAGCCGGCATCGCGCAGGCGGGCCATCAGGTAGTTGGCGTTCAGGGTGGCGAATTCGGCCACGCGCAGCATGCCTTCCGCGCCCAGCATGCGGGCATAGACGTAGGCGCGCAGCAGCACGCCGGCGTTGCCGTTGTTGGCACTCATGCGGCCGATGGACTGCGGCAGGTCGGCTTCGACGGCGTTGCGGTAGACGCCATTGTCGTGGATCACCACCGGCACCGGCATGAAGGGCAAGAGGCGCTCGGCCACGCCCACCGGGCCGGCGCCGGGGCCGCCGCCGCCGTGCGGCGTGGAGAAGGTCTTGTGCAGATTCATGTGGATGACGTCGAAGCCCATGTCGCCCGGGCGCACGCGGCCGAGGATGGCGTTGAGGTTGGCGCCGTCGTAATACAGCAGGCCGCCGGCGTCATGCACCAGTTTCTGGATGGTCTGAATGGTTTTCTCGAACACGCCCAGGGTCGAGGGGTTGGTCAGCATGAGGCCGGCGGTTTGCGGCCCCACCGCGGCCTTCAGGGCATCGAGGTCGACGTTGCCTTCGCGGTCGGTGGGGATTTCCCTGACGGTGTAGCCGCACATCACCGCGGTGGCCGGGTTGGTGCCGTGCGCCGCGTTGGGCACCAGGATTTCGCTGCGCGCGGCGTCGCCGCGCGCGTCATGGTAGGCGCGGATCATGGCGATGCCGGCGAACTCGCCCTGCGCGCCGGCCATCGGCGCGAGGCTCACGCCGGCCATGCCGGTGACGTCCTTCAGCATCTCCTGCAGCTCGAACATGCTCTGCAAAAACCCCTGCCCGGTTTCCGCCGGGGCGTGCGGGTGGCGCGCCAGGAACTGCGGCAGCATGGCGAGCGAATTGCAGGCGCGCGGGTTGTACTTCATGGTGCACGAACCCAGCGGG
The DNA here is from genome assembly GCA_024709485.1 of Hydrogenophilaceae bacterium. Taxonomy (GTDB): domain Bacteria; phylum Pseudomonadota; class Gammaproteobacteria; order Burkholderiales; family Thiobacillaceae; genus UBA6918. The sequence goes on from JANJWO010000053.1 coordinate 8,269, forward strand.
TAGAACTGGGTGTCGATGGAGAAGTTCTTCTGCGAGAGGCGCGTGTAGTGGCGCACCACGTCGAGCTCGGAGCATTCCGGCAGCGCGGGCGGCGCATCGCGCAGCAGTGCCGCGGGCAGATCGTCGAGTGCGCCGTCGTGGGGCGGCAGCTGCGCGTGCGCCGCGCGGCCGGGATGGGAGTGGTCGAATATCAGCATGGTCTCAAAACCAAATCGTTAACACAGAGGAACCAGAGGTAACAGAGGAGAAGAAAAGGCGTTTTCTCTCATCCCTCTGTTGCCGCTGTGTAAAAAAACTTACTTCAATGCCGCCAGCGCGGCTTCGTAATTCGGCTCCTGCTTGATCTCGGGAACCAGTTCGGCGTGCAGCACCTTGTTGTTCTCGTCCAGCACGACCACGGCGCGCGCGGTGACGCCGGCGAGCGGGCCGCTGGTGATATCGACGCCGTAATTGCGCTTGAACTCGGCACCGCCGCGCATGGTGGACAGGGTCACCACGTTGTTGGTGCTCTCGGCACCGCAGAAGCGGTTCATGGCGAAGGGCAGGTCGGCGGAGACGATCAGCACGGCGGTATTGCCGACGGCGGCGTCGTTGAACACCTTGGTCGATTTGGCGCACACCGGCGTGTCGAGCGAGGGCACGATGTTGAGGATCTTCTTCTTGCCGGCGAAATCCGCCAGCGAGACATCCGCCAGATCCTTGTTCACCAGTTTGAAATCGGGCGCGGCGTCGCCCACCTTGGGGAAATTGCCGGCCACTTCGATGGGGTTGCCGGCGAGGGTCACGGTCGTCATGCTGTTCTCCTTAAAGCTTTAACAAAGAGGACATGAGGGCAGGAGGGAAAAACGGGGAGTTCCTCTTGTCCTCCCGGCCTCCTTGGGCAATTCATTTGCGCGCGCAGGGCGGCGGCTCGCTCATCTTTGACACGATGCGGCCGAGTTGCTGGGCGTAGCGCTCAATGTCTGCTTCGGTCTTGGTTTCGGTGGCGCACACCAGGATGGCGTTGCCAAGCTCGGGGTAATCCTTCGACAGGTCGTAGCCGCCGACGATGCCCTGGCCCACCAGCGAACGCAGCAGCCTGGCGTTTTCCACATTGGTGCGGATCACCGCCTCGTGGAAATACGTGCCGCCGAACACCTGCTCGGCGCCGGCCGCGACCAGCTTGCCGACCAGGGATCGGGTGTTGGCGTGGCTTGCGCGCGCGACGCGGGAAAGGCCCTCGGGGCCGAGCAGGCTCATGTAGATGGTCGAGGCCGTCACCACCAGGCCCTGATTGGTGCAGATGTTGGAAGTCGCCTTGGAGCGGCGGATGTGCTGCTCCCTGGCTTGCAATGTCAGGGCGAAGCCGGGCTTGCCGTCGAGGTCGACGGTGCGGCCGACGATGCGGCCGGGCATCTGGCGCACGAATTCCTGCTTGCAGCACATGAAGCCGTAGTAGGGGCCGCCATTGGAAAGCGGCGCGCCCAGCGGCTGGCCGTCGCCGACGGCGATGTCGGCGCCGGTGCCGCCCCACTGGCCGGGCGCCTTCAGCACCGCCAGCGTGGTGGGGTTGACCAGGGCGATGGCCAGCAGCTTGTGGGCGTGCGCCCAGTCGGTCATGGCGTCGACGTCTTCCAGCATGCCGAAGAAGTTGGGCTGGGGGATGACCAGCGCGGCGCAGCCCTCGGCGTCCTGGGGCAGCACGGTGCAGCCGGTGGCCGGGTGGTAATCGATTTCCACCAGTTCGATCTTCTGGTTCTTGACGATGTCGCGGCAGGCCGCGCGGTACAGCGGGTGCACCGTCTTCGGCATGAGCACGCGGCGGTGCCCGGACTTGTTGGCGCGCACCGCCATCAGCACCGCCTCGGCAAGCCCCGAGCCGCCGTCGTAGAGCGAGGCGTTGGAGGCGTCCAGGCCGGTGAGCCGCGTCATCATGGTCTGGTATTCGTAGATCAGCTGCAGCGTGCCCTGGCTCGCCTCGGCCTGGTAGGGGGTGTAGGCGGAATAGAACTCGCCCCGGGTGGTGATCTGCCAGACCGCGGACGGAATGTGGTGCTCGTAGGCGCCGGCGCCGAGGAAGTTGAGGTAGCGGCCGTCGGCTTCCGCGCGCTCGCTCATGAGGCGGGTGATTTCCATTTCGGAAACGCCGGGCGGCACCTGGGCCAGCTTGCCGGCTTTCAGCGCGGCGGGGATTTCGTCGAACAGCGCGTCGATGTCCGGCGCGCCGATGGCGGCCAGCATGTCGGCGATGTTCTCGTCGGAATGAGGGATGAATGGCATTTTGTTCGTGAGGCGTGAGGTGTCAGGCGTGAGGCGCGGCTGGCGAGGAGGCGGGTTTTTTCGCCTTACTCCTCACGCCTGACGCCTCATCACATTTAATGTGCTTCGGAAGCCACGTGCGCTTCGTACCCGGCCGCGTCGAGCAGCGCGTTCACGTCGGCGGCGTTGTCCGGCCTGATCTTGAACATCCAGGCGCCGTAGGCGTCCTGGTTGATCTTCTCGGGGCTGGATTCGACTGCGTCGTTGGATGCCACGACTTCGCCGGCGACGGGCGCGTACACGTCGGAGGCGGCCTTGACCGACTCGACCACGGCGCACTCCTCGCCTGCCTTGAGTTTACGGCCGACGGCGGGATTCTCGACGAACACCATGTCGCCCAGCAGGTCCTGGGCGTGGTGGGTGATGCCGACGGTCACGGTGCCGTCGGCCTCGGCTTTGACCCACTCGTGGGAGTGGGTGTATTTCAGGTCAGCGGGAATGCTCATTGTTGGACTCCAAAAAACAAATTTACACAGAGGAGACAGCGGGAGCAGAGGTAATGAAGAGAAAGAATTCCTCTGTTACCTCTGATCCCTCTGTGCCTATCGTCAAATCAAAACCTTGCCGTTGCGCACGAACGGATAGTTATCCACTTTCGCTTTCAGTTTCTTGTCGCGGATTTCCACCTCCACCTCTTCGCCCGGGGCGATGCCGAGCGGGATGCGGGCGAGCGCGATGGACTGCTGCAGGGTGGGGGAGAAGGTGCCGGAGGTGATCTCGCCCTCGCCGTGCTTGGTGAAGACCTTCTGATGGCTGCGCAGCACACCCTTGTCCAGCAGCACGAGGCCGGCCAACTGCTTGGTGATTTCGCTCGCTTCCAGCGCCTTGCGGCCGACGAAGTCGCGCGCGCTCTTCAAATCCACGGTCCAGGCCAGCCCGGATTCCAGCGGGTTGGTGGTCTCGTCCATGTCCTGGCCGTAGAGGTTCATGCCGGCTTCCAGGCGCAGGGTGTCGCGCGCGCCCAGGCCGATCGGCTTGCCGCCGGCTTCCATCAGCGCCTTCCAGAAGAAGGGTGCGGATTTCGCCAGCACCATGACTTCGAAGCCGTCCTCCCCCGTATACCCCGTTCTGGCGATGAACATCTCGCCCAGGGCGGCGGCGCTGAAGGGCTTGAGGGTTTCGGTGAGGCTGTCGGCGCCGGGCAGGGCTTCGTTCAGCACCCTTTTCGCATCCGGCCCCTGGATCGCCACCATGGCGAGGTCGCGGCGCGGGGTGAGGGCAAGGTTCATGCCCCAGTCGGCGTTGCATTGCTGCATCCAGGCGAGGTCCTTGTCGGCGGTGCCGGCGTTGACCACCACGCGGAACCAGTTCTCGTCCATGAAGTAGATGATGAGGTCGTCGATGACGCCGCCGGCTTCGTTCAGCATGCACGAATACAGCGCCTTGCCGGACACCTGCAGCTTGTCGATGTTGTTGGCGACGAGGCGGCGCAGGAAGGCGCGCGCGTTTTCGCCCTTGGGGTCGCTGCTTTTAATATCTACCGGCAGCATGTGCGAAACGTCGAACAGCCCGCAGCCCGAGCGCACGGTGTGGTGTTCCTCGATCTGCGAGCCGTAGTTCACCGGCATGTCCCAGCCGCCGAAGTCGACCATCTTGGCGCCGAGCTCGCGGTGGGCGGCGTTGAGCGGAGTTTTTTTCAGTTCAGTCATGAAAATCTTTCACAAAGAGGACATGAGGACGAGAGGGAAAACAAGAAGAGGGTTTGCTCCTGTCCTCTTGTCCTCCTTGCTCAATCATTTTTTACCCTGGATTTCTTCTGCGTAATAGCTGCTGCGCACCAGCGGCCCGGCCTTGACCCAGGCAAAGCCGAGCGCGCGCGCTTCGTTTTCCAGTTCCGCAAACATGTCCGGATGGATATATTCCGCCACCGGCAGGTTGTCGAGCGCAGGGCGCAGGTACTGGCCGAGCGATACGCGGTCCACGCCCGCGCTCTTCAAGTCCTTCAGCACCGCGATGACTTCCGCGCGAGTTTCGCCCAGGCCCAGCATCAAGGCCGACTTGGTTTCCACCCGGGCCTGGCGGCCGGCCTTTGCCAGCAGCTCGAGCGAGCGCTCGTAGTGCGAGCCCTGGCGCGCGGTTTTGTACAGGCGCGGCACGGTTTCCACGTTGTGGCCCCAGACCAGGTGAGGCGTGAGGCGTGAGGCATGAGGCGTGAGGGGGTGGGTTTGCACGGCGTCCATGATGATGGCGACGGCCGCGTCCTGCACGTTGCGGAAATCCGGGGTGAGGAATTCGACGCCGAGGTCGGGCTGGCGCTGCCGCAGCTGGCGCAGGCTCTCGGCGAACACCCAGGCGCCGCCGTCCTCGAGGTCGTCGCGGTTGACCGAGGTCAGCACGATGTAATTGAGCTTGAGCCCGGCCACCGCCTCGGCCACGCGCACGGGCTCGTTGGCGTCGAACCAGCCGGGCTTGCCGGTCTTGACCGCGCAGAAGCCGCAGGCGCGGGTGCAGGTGTCGCCCAGCAACATGAAGGTGGCGGTGCCGCGGCTCCAGCATTCGCCGCGGTTGGGGCACTTGGCCTCCTCGCACACCGTGTGCAGGCGGTTGCCGTGCACGGCGAGATGGGTGCCGCCATAGCCGGAATCGCGTCCGAGGTTCTGGCGGATCCAGGATGGCATGCGGCTGATGTTGCGAACAATCGGGGTCTGCACGAGGGCTCCGGAAACAAAAAAGGGGTGAAATAAACCATCCAACTTATCTCACCCCTCTGTCCTTGGTGCCTGAGAGATTGATCCCCTTCGGCGGCGGCGTTCGGGCCGCACTCTCCAGAGTTTTACTGGCGCCTGCGTGAAGCAGGCGCCTACCGTGGTCCTTTTGCCTGAGCGTTCCCGGGTGATTACGCCTTCGGCGGCGGCCGCCTGAAACCGGGCCGCGCTCTCCCACTGGCCGCAAATCTTACCACACGCCCCCTAGTAGAACATTCTGAGCCGATAGCCGGCCGCCCGGACGCCCTTGCTTTGCAGCTGCAGGGTGACCGGCACCTCCGAACGCCCCTGGATGCCTGCGGCTTCCATGGCGTTGCCGGGCAGGTATTCGCTGGGGGCGAACATGCGCCGGGCCAGGGGCTGGTCTTCGACATCGGTGAGGGTGAGTTCCAGCACCGGCCAGGCCATGGCGTAGGCCGCGCGGTTGGCCAGGGTGATTTCCAGGCTGAGGCTGTCGTCATTGTCGGTTTGCAGGTCCGAGCCCAGGATCGCCACCTGGCGGGTGTCGCGGGGCAGTTCCACCGTGCAGTTCAGCGTCTTGCAAAGGCTTTCCAGGAAGGGGCGGGTTTCCGGGAAACTGGCGGCAAGCTTGTCGCGCAAGGAGTAAACCAGCTGTGCGGCCAGGGCCGACAGCAGGAGGAAGACGAGCAGAGCCCACAGCCAGCCCAGCCCGCGCTTCTTTTTCGGCTTGAGCGGGGCGGGCGGCGGCCGCCGCGGAATCCAGCCGGTGCTGGTGGCCGTCGATTGTCTGGCGCTCCAGCCGGCCGGAGGCGGCGTGGCGGGCTTGTATTCGGGCGCGGGAGGGGCAGGCCGGGCTTCCGCTGGCCTGGGCTCCGCTGACTTGTTTTCGAACACCGGCATCGGCCCGTAATCGTCGTCCGCCTGCGGCAGATTGGGGTCGACCAGGATGATGGATTCCAGCTTGGGGCCGAATGCCGACGGGGCTTCGCGTTCTTCCGCCATGCGCTGGGCCAGGCCGCTCAGGCCGACGGCGGCCGCCTCCGCGCCGGCCTCCGGCGGCTCGTCCGCAGCCGGACTTGCGGTTTCTGCGGCCGGCGCCGGTTCCGGGGGACTGGCCGTTGGCATGGGCGGCGCTTCGGCTGCGGCTTCCGGGGCCGCCGCTTGCCCGGCATCCGTCTTGATGCCGGAATGGAAAACGTTGCCGCACATGCCGCATTGCACCCAGCCCTTGGCCGCCTGCAGGTGCTGCGGGGTCAGGCGAAACACGCTGCCGCATTGCGGGCATTGGGCGACGAGATCGTTTTCTGTGCTCATTTCCTTTTCCCGCAAAGCCGGACCCAGCCTTCTTCGGCGACCGGCGCCTCGAACACGAACCACTCGCGGTAGGCCTGCATCACCGCGTCCGCCTGCTGTTCCAGGATGCCGGACAGGACCAGGCGCCCGCCGGGGAGGGTGAGACCGGCCAACAGCGGGGCCAGGGCCTTGAGCGGATTGGTCAGTATGTTGGCAACCACGATCTGCGCGGCAGTCGCGGGGGCTTGGTCGGGAGTGTGGAAACGTGCGGTCACGCCGTTCATATCGGCATTGTAGGCCGCAGCTTGAATGGCCTGGGGATCGATGTCCACGCCCCAGACTTCGCCTGCGCCCAGCTTGGCGGCGGCAATGGCGAGGATGCCCGAGCCGCAGCCATAGTCCAGCACGCTTTCGCCGCCCCGGATGTTCTCGTCCAGCCAGCGCAGACACAGGCGGGTGGTGGGGTGCGAGCCAGTACCGAAAGCCAATCCCGGATCCAGGCGGATGTTCAGCGCCGCGCGGTCGGGAGCGTCATGCCAGGTGGGCACGATCCACAGACGCTTTGATATGGGAATGGGATCGAACTGGGACTGGGTGAGACGCACCCAGTCCTGGTCGTCCACGGTTTCCAGCGTCCAGGGCGGCAGTTCGGCAAGGCCGGCGGCGCGCGCCGCCTGGGCGAGCAGATCGGCGGGCTGCTGTTCCGGGCCCAGCAGGGCGGTGACGATGCAGTGCCGCCACAAGCCGGCATCCGGTTCGGTGGGCTCGCCGAAAATGGGTGTCTCGTCGAGGCTGCCGGCGTCGGCGTCTTCCAGCGCGGCCGAAATCGCGCCCAGCGCCATCAGCGCCTCGGAAAAGGCTTCGGCGCGGGAGGCGTCGAGGGTGACGCGCAGGGATTGCCAGGGCATTGGATGGTGAGGCGTGAGGCGTGAGGCGTGAGGAGCAGGGCGAGGGTGAGGTTTTGCGCCTCACGCCTCACCGTTTTTCCGCCGCCAGCTTCTGCTCCAGGTAATGGATGCTGGCGCCGCCGTCCTGGAAGGCGCGGTCGTTCATCAGGTCCTGATGCAGGGGGATGTTGGTGAGGATGCCTTCCACCGCCATTTCCATGAGCGCGCCGCGCATGCGCGCGATGGCCTGGTCGCGGGTCTTGCCGTAGGCGAGCAGCTTGCCGATCATGGAGTCGTAGTGCGGCGGCACCATGTAGCCGGCGAACACATGCGAGTCGACGCGGATGCCGGGGCCGCCGGGCGGGTGCCAGGTGGTGAGGCGGCCGGGCGAGGGCACGAAGGTGTAGGGGTGCTCGGCGTTGATGCGGCACTCGATGGCGTGGCCCTTGAACTCGATGTCCTTCTGCCGGTAGCGCAGCGGTTCGCCCGAGGCGATCCACAACTGTTCCTGCACGATGTCCACGCCGGTGATCAGTTCGGTCACCGGATGTTCGACCTGCACCCGGGTGTTCATCTCGATGAAGAAGAACTCGCCGTCCTCGTAGAGGAACTCGAAGGTGCCGGCGCCGCGGTAGCCGATCTGGCGGCAGGCTTCGGCGCAGCGCTCGCCGACCTTGTCCCTGAGCTTGGGGTCGAGCCCCGGCGCGGGCGCTTCCTCCAGCACTTTCTGGTGGCGGCGTTGCATGGAGCAGTCGCGCTCGCCGAGGTGGATGGCGTTGCCGTGCTCGTCGGCCAGCACCTGGAACTCGATGTGGCGCGGCTTCTGCAGGTAGCGCTCCATGTAGACCATGGGGTTGCCGAAGGCGGTCTGCGCCTCGGTCTGGGTCATTTGCACGGACTGCAAGAGTGCGGCTTCGGTGTGCACCACGCGCATGCCGCGGCCGCCGCCGCCGCCCGCCGCCTTGATCAGCACCGGATAGCCGACCTCGCGCGCGATGCGGATGATTTCGTCGGGATCGTCGGGCAGCGCGCCGTCGGAGCCGGGCACGCAGGGCACCTTGGCCTTCTTCATGGCGTCCTTGGCGGCGACCTTGTCGCCCATCAGGCGGATGGAGTCGGGGCGCGGGCCGATGAAGACGAAGCCGGAGGACTCCACGCGCTCGGCGAAATCGGCGTTTTCCGAGAGGAAGCCGTAGCCGGGATGGATGGCCTCGGCATCGGTCACTTCCGCCGCCGCGATGATGGCGGGGACATTGAGGTAGGACTGGCTGGACGGCGCCGGGCCGATGCACACGGACTCGTCCGCCAGCTTGACGTACTTGGCGTCGCGGTCGGCTTCGGAGTGCACCGCCACGGTCTTGACGCCGAGCTCGCGGCAGGCGCGCTGGATGCGCAAGGCGATCTCGCCGCGGTTGGCAATCAGAATTTTCTCGAACATGGAAAACCCTAAGGTTTAACCGCGGAGCTCGCGGAGGTCGCGGAGCATTTGATGATGCTCCCGGCGAACTCCCCGCGCTCCGCGGCAATGATAAAAATTAGCCAATGATGAACAGCGGTTCGCCGTATTCCACCGGCTGCCCGTTCTCGACCAGAATGGCCTTGATCACCCCGCCCTGGTCGGCTTCGATCTCGTTGAGGAGCTTCATGGCCTCGATGATGCACAGCGTGTCGCCGGCGGACACGCTCTGGCCGACTTCCGCGAAGGACTTGGCGCCGGGGGAGGGCGCGCGGTAGAAGGTGCCGACCATGGGCGAGCGCACCACGTGGCCCTCGGGCACCGCCGGCGCGGTTTCCGCCGGGGCCGCCGCCGGGGCGGCGGCGACAGGCACGGTCGGGGCGGGCATGGGCGCGCTCATGTAGACCGGCTGGTTGCCGGCAATGACGCGCGCGATGCGCACCTTTTCCTCGCCTTCGGTGATTTCCAGTTCCGCAATGCCGGACTCCTCCACCAGATCAATGAGTTTTTTCAGTTTTCTGAGATCCATGACTTGAGACTTTCACGTGTAAATGACGCAGGGCAAACTCCAGCGCAAGCTCGTAGCCCTGTGCGCCCAGCCCGGCGATGACGCCCAGGGCCAGGTCGGAAAAATAGGAATGATGCCGGAAGGGCTCCCGCGCGTGGACGTTGGACAGATGCACTTCCACGAAGGGGATGCCGACGGCCGCCAGCGCGTCCCTGAGCGCCACGCTGGTATGGGTGTAGCCGGCGGGGTTGATCAGGATGAAATCCACGCCGTCGCGCTTGGCCTGCTGTACCCGGTCGATCAAGGCGCCCTCGTGGTTGCTCTGAAAGCTTTCCACGCTGACGCCGCAGGCCTCGCCGCGGGCCCGCAAGGCCTGGTTGATGTCGTCCAGGGTCGACAGGCCGTAATGTTGCGGTTCGCGGCTGCCCAGCAGGTTGAGATTGGGGCCGTGCAAAACCAGAATGGCCTTGGGTAAGGCGACGGTCTTGCTGCCCTTGCGAGTGCTGGTCGATTTCGGCATGGGCGCAAGTTTGATACAAGTTCCGCGAATTTGTCCAGATATTGACGGGAAATACGGCTTAGATTAAGGGTGCGATCAGGCTTTCGAGCCGCGCCTTGTCTAGGCCGCCGAGAATCTTCGCCTGCAATTGGCCGGCGCGGTCGTACACCAGGGTATAGGGCAGTCCCCCGCCGGAATTGCCGAGCTCGCGCAAGGTTTCCGCTTCCTTGAGGCCGCCGATCAGGATCGGATAATTGACGCCGAACTTGCGCGCGAAGCCGGCGACTTGTGCGGGATCGTCCAGCGCGATGCCGACGAACTGCAAGCCCTGGGGGCCGAATTGGTCCTGCGCCTCGACAAAAACCGGAATCTCCTCGCGGCAGGGCGGGCACCAAGTTGCCCAGAAATTGACGACCAGCACCTTGCCCCGATGCTGCGCCAGGGTTTGCAACTGGTTTTGCAGATCCGGCATTTGCGCGGTCAACAGGGTTGCCGCGGCAGCCGGCTGGGCGGGGCCGGGTTGGCGCAGCCAGGCCGCCGCGCCCCAGCCGGCCGCCAGCGCCAGCGCGGCGATTCCCGCAATCAGCCAGCGCTGGCGACGCATCCTGTTCAAAGCGTCCGGCCGGGCATTTATTTCGTCGCCTTGTCGACGCTGACCAGGAATTTGTCGGCCGGCTCGTAGCCGATGACTTTATAGTCGGATTGCCGCCCCTGGGCATTCCAGAAAATCATGCCGGGCGGGCCGAACAGATTGAAGCGTTTGAGCAGCGCCTTGTCGTCCGCGGTGTTGTTGGTCACGTCGGCCTTCAGCAGCAGCACATCCTTCAGCCGGGCCTGGACGCGGGGGTCCGAGAAGGTGAACTTGTCGAACTCCTTGCAGGAGACGCACCAGTCGGCATAGAAGTCGAGCATCACCGGCTGCCCGGCGGCCTTCGCCCCGGCCAGGCGCGCGTCCAGCTCGGCACTGGTCTTGACCTTCTCGAAGGGCAGCGCCGAGGCCTGCGCCGCGGCGGCGGCCGGCGTGCCGACCGGTCCGGCCATGACGCCCTGGTAGACGGTGAGCGGCTGCAGGAGGTCGCGGCTGCCGCCCAGCGCGCCGAGCAGCAGGCCCACGCCCGCGATCAGCAGCACCACGCCCACGCCCTTCCAGAATTTTTGCCAGCCCCTGGCGGTCGGCGGCAGCGAGTCGAGCGCGTGCAGGTAGACCGCGGACACGATCAGCAGCGCGGCCCACAGCGCCATCACCATCCAGCCCGGCAGGAAGGGCGAGATCAGCCAGATCGCCACGCCCAGCATGGCGACGCCGAAGAAGTACTTGACGCCGTTCATCCAGGCGCCGGCCTTCAGCATCAGCGTGCCCGCCGAGAGGCCCACCGCCAGCAGCGGCACGCCCATGCCCAGGGCGAGGAAGAAGAGCGAAAGCCCGCCCTTGAGGCTGTCGCCGGTCTGGGCGATGTAGGCCAGCGCCGCCGCCAGCGGCGGGGCCACGCAGGGGCCGACGATGAGGGCGGAGAGCGCACCCATGCCGAACACCCCGGTGAACTGGCCGCCACGCAGCTTGTTGGAGGTTTCGGAAAGCTTGCTCTGCAGCGCGCTCGGCAGTTGAAGCTCGTAGAAGCCGAACATCGACAAGGCCAGCGCCACGAAGATGGCCGCGCCGATGCCCAGCGCGACCGGGTTCTGCAGGGCGTTGGACAGCAGGGTGCCGGATTGCGCCGCGATCACGCCGATGATGGCGTAGGTGATGGCCATGCCCAGCACATAGGCGAGCGACAGGAAAAAGCCGCTGGCATGCGTGACGTTCTTTTGCCCGGCGATGATGCCGGACAGGATGGGGATCATCGGAAACACGCAGGGCGTGAGCGAAAGCGCGAGGCCGAAGCCGAAGAAGGCGATGACCGCCACCCACAGCCCGCCCTTGTTGAGCGTGCGCTCGATGTTGCCGGCATCGCTCATGTCGGCCGGCTCGTCGCCGGGCAGGCTGGTCACGGTTGCCGCAGCGGCTCCGCCGGCGGCGGCAAGGGTGAACGCCTGGGTGGCGGGGGGGTAGCACACGCCCAGTTCGCTGCAGCCCTGGTACAGCACCTCGACCGCCAGCGTCTCGCCTTCCTGCAGCGGCCTCGACAGCGCGGCTTTTGCGTTGAAATCCTGGTGGTAGACCTCGGTGCGGCCGAAGGTGGGGTCCTCCTTCACATCCGGCGCCGGCGCGCTGAGGTTGCCGACGGTGACGTCGGCGGGCGATTTGACCACGAACTTGAGCTTGTCGCGGTAGAGGTAATAGCCCTTGGCGATGGCATAGCTGACGGTCAGGGTCTGGGCATCCTGGAGGCGGGCCTCGGCCTTGAAGGCTTCCTCGGGCGGCAGCAAGTCGCCCATGCCGGCGTCGCCGCCCAGGCTGCGCAGGCCGTCCAGCGCGGCAGTCGCCTTGGCGGGCGTCGCGGCGCCTTGCTGCGGTTCCGCTGCGGGGGCGCTCAGGGCGGCGAGCTTGAGCGGGGCGCTTGCCGTGACGGGCATGTAGCACACGCCGCCTTCCGCGCACCCCTGGAAGGTCGCTTCCAGCTTGAGCGGCAGCGCGCCGCCGGCCTCGCGCACGATGGGCAGCTTGATGGTGACGGCGTGCTGGTAGACTTCGACGGTGCCGAAAGTCGGGTCGTCCTTGATCTTGCCGGCGGGATACTGAGCGCCGCCCAGCTTGGCGCCGGCAAGCGCGAACTTGAACTTGTCCTTGTAGAGGTAATAGCCGTCGGCGATTTTCCAGCTGGCCTCGATGGTCTTGGCATCCAGCGCGCGCGCGGAGAACTTGAACGCTTCCTCGGGGTCGAGAAATTCCTGCGCGTGGACGTGGCCGGCCGCCAGAGAGAGCAGGAGAAGCGGCAGGGCAAGCAATGTTTGGATCAGGCGATTCATTGGTGTTCTCTCGTTATTCATTGTGACGGGCGGTTTCCTGTTCCACCCATTCCAGGTAGCCCGGCAGGCCGGCTTCGGCTCCGACAGCCAGAAGCTCCGGAAGTTCGTAAGGATGGCAGGCTTTCAGGACCGACTCAAGCCGGGGATAGGCGGCATCCGTGGTCTTGATCATGAGCAGCGCTTCGCTGGCGGTCTCGGTTTGCCCCTTCCAACGGTAGACCGAGACGACCGCCGGCAGAATGGTGACGCAGGCGGCCGCGCCGCTTTCGATCAGCTTGCCGGCCGCCGCGCGCGCGCTGGCCTCGCTGGGGAAGGTGGAAAATGCAAGGAGAACGGTCATGTCGGTGAATTCTATTCAAGCGGCAACGGGATTGAACTGGCACGAAAGACCCAAACCTAAGCGATTGGTCATTCTATTGGTGAAAGAGTTTGCATGTACCCCTGGCTGATGTTGTTTGCCCTGATCGCCTTCCCGGTGGCGGAAGCCTTGTCCATCATGTGGGTGGCCGAGCATATCGGCTGGTGGACGCTGCTCTGGCTGGCGGGCGCGTTCTTCGGCGGCATGGCGCTGATCCGCTTCGAGCGCGTCGCCTTCGCGCCGCGCATGCTGTTCTCCATGCAGCGCGGCGACAGCCCCTTCCGCGCGCTGTTCGCCTCCACCCGGCTGTTCGTGGCCGGCGGGCTGCTGATGTTTCCCGGCCTGATCACGGACATCCTGGCGCTGGCCCTGCTGCTGTATCCGGGCACCTGGAAACGTCCGCCTGCCGCCCGCCCGGCGGCCAATGACGACATCATCGAGGGCGAGTTCAGGCGCGAGCCGGAAGCGTCTTCAGGCAACTTCCCACGTCGGGATATCTGAGCTTCGCGCGCAATTCGGTTTTGAGGCGCGTGTTGTCGAGGATGCGCGACTCGTTGAGGAAGGACAGCAGCGCCGGCGACAGCGCCTGCTGCGCTGCGGCGCGGCTAATGCGCGGCGCGCGCGGCAGGCCGAAATGGTCGGCCACCATGTCGAAGTAGTCGCCCATCTTTTTCACGCTGTCGTCGACGGCGTGGTAGACCCGGTTGGGCTTGCCGCGAAACAGCGCGAGCCAGACCAGCCTGGCCAGATCGTCGGCATGGATGTGATTGGTGTAGCTGTCCTCTTCGCTTCTCACGGCGGGCGTTTGCTTGCGGATGCGCTCGAGCGGCAGGCGGTCGGCGGCATAAATGCCGGGCGCGCGCAGGATGGTCAGCTTGACGCCGTTGCGAGCGGCAAAGCGGCGCAATTGGCGTTCCGCGTCGATCCGGCGCTTGGCGCGCGCATTCTTGGCGGCGGGGGGGCGATGCTCAAAAACCCTTTCACCGTTGCAGTTGCCGTACACCCCGCTGGTGCTGATATAGACCAGGCGGCGTGGTAGACTGCCACGCCGTGCCAGCGCGGCGAGCAGATGGCGGGTGCGCGGGTCGCCTTCGCCGTCGGCGGGCGGCGGCGCAAGATGCAGCACCCAGGGGGACATCCCGGCAATTCGCGCCAGGCTGGCGCGCCGGTCGAGATCGGCGGCCACGGGGATGGCGCCGGCCGCGCGCGCGTGCGCGGCCGATTCGCCCGAGCGGGCGATGCCCAGAACGCGCACCCGGGGATGCGCAGCGGCGAGGCGGCAACCAATGTCGCCCATGCCGGCAATCAGCAGCGAATGTTTTTTCATTTGAACGATTTTAAGCCATGTCTTACCAGGTAACGGTCCAGCCCAGCGGACACCAGTTCGTCGTCCACGAAGACGAAACCATTCTTGCCGCCGCCCTGCGCGAAGGCTTTTCCCTGCCGTATGGGTGCCGCAACGGCGCCTGCGGCTCGTGCAAGGGCAAGATCCTCGAAGGCCGGGCGGATCTTGGAAAGTATCAGGAAAACACCCTGAAAAGCCATGAGATCGCCGAGGGCAAGGCGCTTTTCTGCGTGGCCAAGCCCTTGTCGGATCTGGTGATCGAGGCGAAGGAAATCCGCGCCGCCGGCGAGCTGCCGGTGAAGATCCTGCCCTGTCGCGTGCAGAAGCTGGAAAAGCTGGCGGACGACGTGATGCTGATGCAGTTGAAGCTGCCGGCCAGCGAACGCCTGCAGTTTCTTGCCGGGCAGTACCTCGACTTCCTGCTGAAGGACGGCAAGCGCCGCAGCTATTCCATCGCCAATCCGCCGCATGCGGACGAGTTCATCGAGCTGCATCTGCGCCATGTGCCCGGCGGCCGCTTCACCGAGCACGTGTTTTCCGCCATGAAGGAGAAGGACATCCTGCGCTTCGAAGGGCCGCACGGCGGCTTCTTCGTGCGCGAGGAGTCCGACAAGCCGATGATCTTCATCGCCGGCGGCACCGGCTTTGCGCCCATCAAGGGGATGCTTGAGCACCTTTTTGCCGAGGAGAGCGGCAGGCAGATGATTCTTTACTGGGGCGCGCGCGCGCAAAAGGATTTGTACCTGGCCGAATTGCCGGCGACCTGGCAGCGGGCGCACAGGAACTTCAGCTTCATTCCGGTGTTGTCCGAGCCGGCGCCGGCGGATCGATGGCAGGGCCGTGTCGGTTACGTGCACCAGGCCGTGCTGGAGGATTTCGGCGATCTGTCGGGGTTCGAGGTCTATGCCTGCGGCGCGCCGGTGATGGTGGATGCCGCGCGCGAAGCCTTCACCCGGACGCGGAATCTGCCCGAGGACGCGTTTTTCGCCGATTCGTTCGTCTACCAGGCCGACTGATCCTGGGCGTCGCCTTCAGCCGGCGTCGCGGTAGAGCGCCAGCGCCTTCTTGAAATGCGCGCAGGCTTCGCCGGGCTGGCCGCTCTGTTCCTTGAACGCGGCCAGCGCGAGGTGGCCGTCGATGTTCGGCGCCACGGCGATGCTCGCTTCCGCATAGCTTTGCGCCTTGCCCCACAGCTGCTCGTGGGCGCACAAGTCGGCCAGCGACATCAGCAAGGCGCCATCGCGCGGGTGGGAGAGCAGCCATTTTTCCGCCTGCTGGATCTGCGCGAGCGGATCCTTGCCGACGATGTGCCCGTAGCTGGCCGCCAGGGTTTCATCCCAGGACTGGTTCAGGGCGTCTTCGAGAATGGCGACCGCGGTGTCCGGATCGCCGGTTAGCGCGAAGGTGCGGGCGGCTTCCTGCGCGAGGCGGGGATGGGTCTTTTCCGCGCCGGGCAGCTTTTTCCAGTATTCCTGCAGGCCCTTGTGGTCCTGGGCGCGGCGCTTGATGTTGCCCAGATGGGCGGCGCGGCGGGTGTGCTCCAGAGTCGCGGCATCCAGCGCATTGGCCTTGGCCAGGCGGTCGGCAAGCTTCAGCACCTCGTCCCATTGCCCCAGCTGCTGGCGCGCCCGCAGTTCCAGGCGTTGCAGGGCGGTATGGGCCGGCGCCATTATCTTGCCGGCCTCGATGGCGGAGAGCGCGCCGGGGAGGTCGCGGTCTTCCAGCCTGGTTTCGGCCTCGGCGTAGAGCGCCGCCAGCGGTTTTTCGTTGTTCTTGGCCTCGGCAAGATAGGTGTCGCGGCGCGCGTGGGCGCGGCTTTCATGCGCCGCGCGCGCCGCCAGCACGCGCGCGAGCATCTCGCGGCGCGGCTCCGCCGCGAGCTTGGCGGCCATTTTTTCCGCCTCCTGAAAGCGGCCTTCCAGATAGGCGGCGATCGCCTCGGTGAAGTTGGCATTCTGCCGTTCCGCCTCCTGGCGGGCTTTCCGCTCGCGCACCGTTCTTGGCAGATCGAGCGTGGCGATGGCAAGGCGCACCAGGAGGTAGGCGCCGAGCATCAGCAATGCCAGCAGCAGGACGAAGCTGACGAATGACAGTTCGGCGCGCCACGGCGGGTAGACCAGCACGACATAGCCGGGGTCGTAGCGGCCGGCCAGCGCGAGCGCGACTGCGAGGATTGCGACGACGATGAGGCTGATTAGCCAGCGCAACGGGCTTCCCATGACTTATTGCCGGGCCTGGTGGTAGGACTCGATGGCCGCCAGGCTTTCCTTGAGGTCGGGCAGCCTGGGGGCCGCATTCAGCGCGGCCAGCCTGCGCAGTTCCGCCTGCGCGGCGGCAACCGCGGCGTCGCGGGTGTTGAAATAGCGGGCGAGCAGCTTGCTTGCGGCGTTCAGGTCGGCCTCGTAGCCGATGGCGTCCCGCGAAAGCAGCGAGATGCGCGCCGTCAAAAGCCGCAGCTTCAGGTTCTGGCGCAGGAAATATTCCTGCTCCGGCATCAGCAGCGCGGGCTCGCCCTGGTCCAGGCGGCGTATTTGCACGAGGTTCTTGAATTCGTCCAGCAAGTCCTGGGCCAGCGTCGACTTGGCCTTTTCGCCCTTGGCGGGCATTTTGGTGTGGGTGCTGGCCAGCGGCCAGTGGTCGAGGTTTTCCGACAGCACGCCGAGCTTCAGGCTGACCCCGGTCTGGTCGACGAAGGGCGTGGCGTGCAGGCGCGCCAGATCGTTGGCGATGGCCTGGCGCAGACGGGTGAACTGCGGTTTGTCGAGGCGCAGCAGGCGCTGGTCCGCGGTTTCCAGGGCGATGATGGCGGCCTTGACGTTGCCCGCCAGCTGCAGCTGCTGGCTGGCGGTGATCACGATCTGCTCGATGTCGGACAGCGTCCACTGGTCGCGGTCGCGCGCAAGCTCCTTGTACAGCGTTTCCAGCGCCTGCTGCTGCTCCTTGGAGCCGGAAAGCTGCGACTCGATCTGCGCGATGCGGGACAGGTTCTGACGGGTCAGCTCGTCCGCATTGCGCGCCAGTATCCGGCTTTCCTTGATCGAGGCGTCGAATTCCGCGAGCTTGCGCGCGATGTCGGTTTTGACGCCGCGCGACTCGTCGCGGCTGTTGAGCCAGGCGGCGGCGGCCAGCGCAATGGCAAGGGCTGCCAGCAAGATTCCCCAGTTGAAGGCGAATGCGCGGCGGGATGGGGAGGGGGCGACGGGTTCGGTCATGGTTGGAAAAATTTAATCATAGCCTGCATTGTGCCCGCATCCCCGCCGCAGGTGACATGGACGCTGCTCATGCCCATTTCGCGGGCGGCCTCGGCGATGCGCGCGTGCGGCACGAAAGCCGGGATGGCCTTGAAGAAATCCCAGGCCTCGCCGAGCATGGCGCGCAAATTGGCGAGGCCCTCGCGGCTGGTCAGCACCATGGCGGCGAATGCCTGCTGTCCGTGCCGGGCCAGCAGCGGCGCGACATCCGCCTCTGGCCTGACGCGTCGGTAGCATTCCGCGAATTCCACGGTGGCCCCACGCTGGGCGAGCGTCTGCGCCATCAGCTCGCGGCCGCCCTCGCCGCGGAAAATCACGATGCGCTTGCTGGCGACATGCTGCATTTCCGGCAGCGCCAGCAAGGCTTCGCTGTCGTTTTGCTCGGTTGGCGCGATGACCTTGCCGATGCCGCTGACCTTCAATGCCCATGCGCTGCCCTGGCCTACGGCGGCGGCGGCGAGCTTGCGCGGCCAGTCGATGCCGGCATCGATGAACTCGAAGGCGCGGGCGACGGCGGTGGGGCTGACGAAAATGGCGAGGTCGAATTGCTCTAGCCTGTTCAGTACCTCGGCAAGACGATCCGGATCGGTGGGCTCCCTGATTTCGATGGCCGGGAACACGAACGGCGTGCCGCCGGCGTCGCGAATGAGGCGGCTCAGGCCGGCCGACTGTTCCACGGGGCGGGTGACCAGGATGGTCTTGCCGACAAGCGCCGTGCTGTCCATCAGGTGGCGAGCGCGTCCAGTATGGCATCCGCGCCTTGGGCGCGCAGGGCATCGGCAAGCTCGCGGCCGAGGGCTTCGGGCGCGTCGGCCTCGCCGCGGGCTTCGGCCTGCAGGAAAGTCTGGCCGTCGGGGCTGGCGACGAAGCCGCGCAGGAACAGGGCGCCGTCGCGCATGACGGCATAGGCGCCCAGCGGCACCTGGCAGCTGCCGCCGAGCTGGCGGCTGACTTCGCGCTCGGCGCGCACGCAGGCGGCAGTGTCGGGGTGGTGCAGCGGGGCGAGCAGCGTTTCCAGATCCGCTCGGCCGGCGCGGATTTCGATGCCCAGCGCGCCCTGCCCGGCGGCGGGCAGGCTTTGTTCCGGTTCCAGCACGGCGGCGATGCGGTCGGCGAAACCGAGGCGCTTGAGGCCGGCGGCGGCGAGGATGATGGCGGCATAC
This sequence comes from Hydrogenophilaceae bacterium, assembly GCA_024709485.1. GTDB lineage: Bacteria > Pseudomonadota > Gammaproteobacteria > Burkholderiales > Thiobacillaceae > UBA6918. The sequence goes on from JANJWO010000053.1 coordinate 26,900, forward strand.
TGGTCCTCGTCGAGCTTGCGCAGGCGCGTGTTGACGTTGCCGCGCAGGGGTTGGATGTCCAGATGCGGATAACGCGCGCGCAGCTGCGATTCGCGGCGCAGGCTGGAGGTGCCGACGATGGCGCCGGGCGGCAGTTCGGACAGCTGTTTGTATTGGTTGGACACGAAGGCGTCGCGCGGGTCCTCGCGCTCGCCGATGGCGGCGAGCGCGAAGCCTTCCGGCAGGATCATGGGCACGTCCTTCAGCGAGTGCACCGCAAGGTCGGCCCGGCCGTCCTGCAGGGCCTGTTCGAGTTCCTTGACGAACAGGCCCTTGCCGCCGATCTTGTTGAGCGTGACGTCCAGGACGCGGTCGCCCTGCGTGGTCATTCCCAGCAGCTCCACCTCGAGTCCCGCGTGCAGCGCCATCAGACGATCGCGGACGTGGTGGGCCTGCCAGAGCGCTAATGCACTTTCGCGGGTGGCGATGATGAGTGGGCGGTCGAAAAGCATGGGATTGGTAGTAAATTACACTGCCGCACGGCCTGAATTTGCCGCAAATTGACGGCGCAAGCTGCACACGGAAGGAAGATTCAATGAAAGCAAGGCACTTGATTCTGGGCATTCTAGCATGGGCGTTGACGCTCCCCGCGCTTGCGGCGAACCGGGCCGATGTGCCCATGGCGGAAAACCTGCAGGCCGTCGGCAGGCAGGCCGAGAGCCGCCAGGTGCCGATCCTGCTGATGTTCGCGAGCCCCACCTGCATCTATTGCGACCGGGTGAAAGCCGAGTATCTGGGGCCCATGGTGGATGACCCGGCCTACCGCGACAAGGTCATCATCCGCCAGATCGAGGCGGGGAGCGGCGCCGCGCTGGTCGGGTTCGACGGCAGGAAAACCACCCACGGCGCCTATGCCGCCAGCCAGAAAATCACCATGGTGCCGACTGTCAAGGTGGTCGACGGCCAGGGGCGCGAGCTGGCCAAGCCCATCGTCGGGCTGCTCGCGCCCGACTTCTATTTCGGCTACCTCCTGGATGCCATGAACGAGGGCCTTGAAAAGATGCGCGGCCGCAAGAATTAGCGCGCGGACGCGGCGGGCTCAGCGGAGCTGCTCGCGGATTTGGGAATACTGGCGGCGGCTCACCGGCAGCGTTTCGCCAAGGCCGCGCAGCCGCACATAATGGCCCTCCTCGGTGCCGGGCGTTTTGCCGATTTGCTCGATCTTGTCACGTGCGACCAGGCAGTTCCTGTGGATGCGCAGGAAGCGGTCGCCGAATTCCGCTTCCAGCCTGACCAGGGATTCTTCCAGCAGAAATTCCTGCGCGAAGGTTTTTACCGTCACGTATTTCAATTCGGCTTTGAAGTAGAGGATCTCGTCCACCGGCACCAGCTTCAGGCGGCCTTTCTCCGACAGTGACAGATGGGTGCGCGATTTGGGATGGGCCTCGCGCAGCGCCTCCAGCATCGCCAGGTTGAGTTGCTGCGCCTTGGCGAGCGCACTGGCCAGGCGTTCCGCCCGTACCGGCTTCATCAGGTAGTCCACGGCATTGACCTCGAAGGCCTGGCAGGCATAGTGATCGAAGGCGGTGGTGAAGATGACCGCCGGCGCGCGCGCGAGCTTTTGCATGTGCTGGGCGACCTCGATGCCGTCCATGCCGGGCATGCGGATGTCCAGCAGTACCGCGTCCGGCCGTTCGCGCTGGATGTGCTCGAGCGCGTCCATGCCGTTGTCGACTTCGGCCACGATTTCCAGGGCCTGCGCCTGACCGCAGTCTTCCAGCACCTCGCGCAGGCGGCGGCGCGCGGGCGCTTCGTCATCGACGATGATCAGGCGCAGGGGGGGAAGTGGATTGATGGGCACGGGTATAAGGCAGGGCAATGTGAACCTGATAAACGGCCCCCAGGGCCTGGGACTTGAGCGTGGCGTCGAGATCGAAGTGCAGGGCGAGGCGTTCGCGTATGTTGGCGAGGGCGAGCTTGTTACCGCTGTGGTGCGAGCCGTTTTCGGGGCGGGGGTTGCGGATCAGGATATGGACGGTGTCGCCGCTGCGGTAGATGTTAAGACTTACTTCGCCGGGCGCCCTGCTGGGCTCGACGCCATGATAGATGGCGTTTTCAACCAGCGGCTGGATGAGCAGCGGCGGGATCAGGGCGTCGGCCGGCATCTTGTCTATGTGCCAGGCCACCTGCAGGCGCTCCCCCAGGCGCAGCTGTTCGAGGTCGAGGTAGGCGCGGGTCAGTTCGATTTCATCCTGCAGGGTGGCAAGCTCGCGGTTCTCGCGCATCAGCGCGCGAAAAAGCTCGGACAAGTCCTCCAGCGCACGCTCGGCGCGCCGCGGATCGGAGCGCACCAGCGAGAGCACGGCGTTGAGGCTGTTGAACAGGAAATGCGGCCGGATGCGCGCCTGCAGCGCCTGCAGCCGCGCCTCGGTGACTGCGGGGGACAGGGCCTTGCCGCGCAAATGGAAGTAGATCAGCAGCAGGCCGGCGAGGACGGCGCTGAAGGCGCCGGTCTCAAGAGGCGTCAGGATGCCTGAATCGGGCAGCAGCCATGACAGGGACAGCGAGGCCAGCGAAGGCACCAGGCTTGCCAGCAGGAAAATCGCGGCCATGCCGAGCGGGTAGGGCGGTTTCCTGAGCAGCGGGCCGCCCAGGCAGAGCAGCAGCAAGGTCAGAAGCAGGGCGGGCTGAATCAGCGCGGAGCGTTCGGCGAACAGTCTCAGCCCGTCGGCGACATTGACGGCGCCGGCAAGCGCGGCGAACAGGGCGCCCGCTTCTACCGCCAGAATGGCGCGCAGGCTCGTGCCCAGATGGCAGAAATTCGGCAAAACGCCCGGCGGATTGTTATGATTTTTACTTTTCATCGATAAAAACGTTCATGGACAAGAATTCCGGGGCCTGGTCAGGCCGTTTTTCCGAACCGGTCGATGAACTGGTCAAACGCTACACGGCCTCGATTCCCTTTGATTATCGGCTGGCCGAGTTCGATATAAAGGGCTCGCTCGCGCATGCGCGCATGCTGCGCCATGTCGGCGTGCTGTCGGCGCAGGATCTGGCGGCGATTGAGGGCGGCATGGCCGACATTCTGGGTGAAATCCGCGCGGGCCGTTTCGAGTGGTCGCTCGACCTGGAGGACGTGCACCTCAACATCGAAAAGGCGCTGACCGCCAGAATCGGCGATGCCGGCAAGCGCCTGCACACCGGACGCTCGCGCAACGACCAGGTGGCGACCGACGTGCGCCTGTATCTGCGCGATGCCTTGGAGCGCATCCAGTCCGGCCTGCGCGCCTGCCAGGCATCCCTGCTGGATCTCGCGGAAGAACATGCGGCCACGGTCATGCCCGGCTTCACCCACCTGCAGGTGGCGCAGCCGGTCACCTTCGGCCACCACATGCTGGCCTATTTCGAAATGCTGTCGCGCGACCATGACCGCCTGGGCGACGTGCGCAAGCGCGTCAACCGCCTGCCGCTGGGCGCGGCCGCGCTGGCCGGCACCAGCTATCCCATCGACCGGGAATTCGTGGCGCGGGAACTCGGCTTCGACGGCGTCTGCGAAAACTCGCTCGACGCCGTGTCGGATCGCGATTTCGCCATCGAATTTTCCGCGGCGGCCTCGCTCGTCATGGTGCACTTGTCACGGCTGTCGGAAGAACTGATCCTGTGGATGAGCCCGCGCTTTGGCTTCATCGACCTGGCGGACCGCTTCTGCACCGGCTCTTCCATCATGCCGCAGAAGAAAAACCCCGATGTGCCCGAATTGGTGCGCGGCAAGACCGGCCGCGTCTTTGGGCACCTGATGGGGCTTTTGACCCTGATGAAAGGCCAGCCCCTGGCCTACAACAAGGACAATCAGGAGGACAAGGAGCCCTTGTTCGACACCGTGGACACCCTGGTCGACACCCTGACCCTCTACGCCGACATGCTGAAGGGCCTGCGCGTGAAGCCGGAGGCGATGCGCCGCGCGGCGGCAGAGGGCTTTTCCACCGCCACCGATCTCGCCGACTATCTGGTCAAGAAAGGCCTGCCGTTCCGCGACGCCCACGAAGCGGTGGCGCGCGCGGTGCGTGCCGCCGAGGCCAGAAACTGCGACCTGGCCGAGCTGTCGCTGACCGAACTGCAGGCGTTCAGCCCCCTGGTGGGTGAAGACGTGTTTGCCGTGCTGACCCTGGAAGGCTCGCTGGCCGCGCGCAATCACATCGGCGGCACCGCGCCCGCGCAGGTGAAGGCGGCCGTGGCGCGGGCGCGGGCGGCGATTGCCTAGTTGATGCGACAGTGCCCGCGCACCGGGGGCGCGGGGAAGGGCAAACTCAAAAAGCCAAAACTAGGGGCGCTCGGACAAAAAGTCAGGGGGTTTCTTTTTATGTTTTTCCCGGTGTCCCCCGTGGCCGAGGGGCTTTTGCCTTAAACCGCGTTTTCCTCGACCGGGCTGTGTTCCCGGCAGATCTTGCCGACTTCCCGGCTCGACAGTTTCTCCTTGGTGAGCCCGCACACGTAGCTGCGCGGGCCGATGTGCAGGTTGTGGCGGCAGGTGAGACACACGCCGAAGCTGCGGTGGCCGTTTCTGGCCTGCAAGGTGGCCAGCGCCTCCTTCAGCACCTTGGTGGCGGAGCTCAGCCGCGCCGGGCTGGCGGCCTGGAGGGCGTCGCGCCAGGCGTTGGTCAGGCCCAGCTCCTTCAAGACCTCTTTTCCCTTGTCGGTCAGGGTCAGTCTGACCACCCGCCCGTCCTTTTCGTCGGCGTGGCGGGCGATCAGCCTGCGCCGCGCCAGCAGAAGCAGGCTCTGGGACACGGTGCCCTTGGTCAGCCCCAGGTATTCGGCCAGCGCCTGCGGGGTGTTGCTGTAGCGATTGGCTTCGCTCAGGTAGAGCAGGGCCTGCAGGTGGATGGGCTGCAGGCCCTGGGCGATTCCGGACTGGCGCAGGCCTACCCTGAGCAGGTTGCCCAGTCGTTCTACCGTGTCCAGCAGGATCAGCGCCTGATTCTTCATGACCCCATCCTAGTTTGAAGCCCCAGCCTTGACAATACCGCAGCCGCTTTCCAGTCTGGTTTCGACTCGAAACGTATCGAGTCGAAACCTTAAAGGAGGGCGAGATGGGAAACTTGGTGCTCGGGTTGCTGGCGGGGTTGGCTTGCGCCGCCCAGACCGCCGAACCGGCGGGGGGTACCCTACCCGGAGGGGTATCGGGATTGGCGGCATTCATCATCTGTATGCCAATCCCGAGGCGGTCAAGGGCTATCGCAGTGGTCGGTTCGGGGACGGGGCGGTGATCGCTTTCGATCTGCTGGCGGCGAAACACCAGGGCGGCGCCCTGGTTGAGGGGGAGCGCAAGGTGCTGGGGGTGATGGTGCGCGATGCCCGCAGGTACGCGGCATTGGCGTTGGCGTACCCTAATCGAAGCTGACGGCGACGCCACCCTGGGATGCGATCAGGGCGGCCAGCTTGGCGAACAGCTCGGTGCCGTCGCGGGTGTCTTTCCAGGCGGCGCCATCGTGCCGGAAGTGGAAGCCGCCGGCGCGGGCGGCCACCCAGATTTCACGCGCGGCGCCATGGCGGTTGATGACCAACTTGCCGCCGTCGTCGAATTCGACTTCAAGGATGCCGTCAGCGGGCAGCTCGAAGTCCAGGCCGGCGTCTTCGAGGCCTTGCTGCAGGCGGGCGAAGGCGGTTTCGGTCAGCTGGATGAATGCGTTGTCGTTCATGGCGTGCTCGGGCTGGATGAAGAGGCGTCAATTCTGCCGGTCCTTGAGCTTCGCTGCAATTCGACGCGTGATAACATCGCGGCATGAAACCGCTTACCACCCTGCTTGCCCTGACGCTGCTGCTGGCACAGCTGGCCGCCTGCGGCTCCAAGGGGTCGCTCACCTTGCCGGAACAGAAACCGGCCGATAGCCAGAAAACATCCAAATGAACCATCTGCAGCGCAAAGACGGACGCCTGTTCCTGGAGGAGGTGGCGCTTGAGGACTTGGCGCGCCAGTACGGCACGCCGCTGTATGCCTACTCGCTTGCCGCCCTGAACGACGCCTACCTGGCTTACGAGCAGGCGCTGTCGGGGTTGCCGCACCTGATCTGTTATGCCGTCAAGGCCAACGGCAGCCTGGCCATCCTGCAGCATTTTGCGCGCTGCGGCGCGGGTTTCGACATCGTGTCCGGGGGCGAACTGGCGCGAGTGCTCGCGGCCGGCGGCGCGGCCGGCAAGGTCGTGTTTTCGGGTGTGGGCAAGACCGCGGCGGAAATGCGCATGGCGCTGCAAGCCGGCATCCGCTGTTTCAATGTCGAGTCGGAAAGCGAGCTTGAACGCCTGAATCGCGTAGCCGGCGAACTGGGCAAAAGCGCGCCGGTCTCCTTCCGGGTCAACCCCGACGTCGACCCCAAGACCCATCCTTATATCTCCACCGGCCTCAAGCAGAACAAGTTCGGCGTGCCGATCAGCCAAGCGCCGGCGCTGTATCGGCGCGCGGCTGAAATGGATAACGTGACAATCCACGGCGTGGATTGCCATATCGGCTCGCAGCTGACCGATCTGTCGCCCATTGCCGATGCCCTGGATCGGGTGCTGGCATTGGCGGACAGCCTGGCCGTCGCCGGCATCAAGCTCAGGCACATCGATATCGGCGGCGGCGTGGGCATCCGCTATCAGGACGAGACGCCGCCGGACATGGCGGTGTACCGCGAGATGCTGCAAAGCCGCTTCGCGGGACGAGACGAGGAAATCATCGTGGAGCCGGGGCGTTCGCTGGTAGGCGAGGCCGGCGTGCTGCTGACCCGGATCGAGTACATCAAGCAGGGGGAGGGGAAAAATTTCGTCATTGTCGATGCGGCGATGAACGATCTCATGCGCCCCGCCCTGTATGACGCCTACCATGACATCGTTCCGGTACAGGAATCGGCGACGCCGCCGCTGGCCTGCGACGTGGTGGGACCAGTCTGCGAAACCGGCGATTTTATTGGGCTTGGCAGGCATCTGGCGGTCCGGGAAGGGGAGCTGCTGGCGGTCCTGGCCGCTGGCGCATACGGCATGAGCATGAGTTCGAACTACAACACCCGGCCACGGGCGGCAGAGGTGGTTGTGAACAAGAATGAAATTCGCCTGATCAGAGAGCGCGAAACGATCGAAGGGCTGATGGCTGGAGAACGGCTTGTTTCCTGGTGATCCGGCGACCCCGCATTTCCGGAAGCATCCATAAAAAATGTATCGATTCGATATCTTTTGTTGGGCTGCTACAATTTTGACCGGGATTGCTTCAAAAAACTTGACAGTTTGTTGAACTGCTGAAAAAAGTATCTAGAATTGGCGTCACCAAGCGGAGCTTTGGTGTCGCCTATTCCATGCGGGTTTCGGAACAGGAGGCCGGTGTGGATGCCACGCTTTGGAAGTGCATTTCCAACCTCTGCACGCTTTAGTTTGTAGTTGTAGTGACTTGTCCAACTTCAGAAGGAGTGTGATATATGGCTACTGCCAAGAAACCCGCCGCCAAGAAACCGGCGGCCAAGAAGGCGGCGCCGGCCAAGAAGCCCGCTGCCAAGAAACCGGCGGCCAAGAAGGCGGCACCGGCCAAGAAGCCTGTTGCCAAGAAGGTTGCGGCCAAGAAGCCCGCCGCCAAGAAGGTTGCGGCCAAGAAGCCGGTAGCCAAGAAGCCCGCCGCCAAGAAGGTTGCGGCCAAGAAGGTTGCGGCCAAGAAGCCGGTAGCCAAGAAGGTTGCAGCCAAGAAGCCCGCCGCCAAGAAGGTCGCCGCCAAGAAGCCCGCCGCCAAGAAGCCTGCCGTCAAGAAGGTTGCGGCCAAGAAGGTTGCGGCCAAGAAGCCCGCAGTAAAAAAGGCAGCCCCGGCCAAGAAGCCTGTTGCCAAAAAAGCTGCGCCGGCCAAGAAGCCCGCTGCCAAAAAAGCTGCACCGGCCAAGAAGCCCGCTGCCAAGAAGGCAGCTCCCAAAAAGGTAGCCGCCAAACCTGCCCCGGCCCCTGCGGCAGCCCCCGCTGCTCCCGCTGCTCCGGCACCCATGCCGGTTATCAAGCCTTTCGGGCTCTAAGGTCAAGCCGGATTCGGCAAGACAGAGGGGGGCTTTGCCCCCCTTTTTATTTGTCGACTCAAGTATTGCCGTGCCTTATGCCCGGTGTTTGCGGGGTTTGCAGGCAGGAAGCCGCATCGCCAGGAGAATCGCTAAAACGCAGGCATAAACCAGTGGCTGGGTAATATCCTTTTTTACCAGCCACCAGTAATGCGCCACGCCCAGGCTGGCAGTGAGATAGGTCAGGCTGTGCGGGCGCCGCCAGTTGCGCCCCAGTTTTTTCATCATGCGCTGGCTGGAAGTGGCGGCGAGCGGGATGAGCATGACGAAGGCGCTGAGCCCGATGGTGATGAACGGCCGTTTGACGATGTCACTGGCCATGCCGGCGAGATCGAAAAACTGATCCAGCCAGATATAGGTTGTGAAGTGCAGGCAGGCGTAGAAAAAGCTGAACAAGCCGAACAGCCGGCGAAAGCGGATCAGCCAGGTGAGGCCGGTCAGCCTGCGCAAAGGGGTGAAAGAGAGCGTTGCGAGCAGGCCAACCAGTGCCCAGGTGCCGGTCGAGCGGGTGATGAACTCGATCGGATTCGCGCCCAGGCCGCCATTCAGGCCCAGCAACACGAGCCGGGCCAGGGGCGCCAGGCACAGCAGCCAGGCAAGGGCTTTCCCCCAGAAAATCTGGCGCCGCGTGAGCGTGGGGGGCAGGCGCATTCAGAAGTAGGTGCGCAAATCCATGCCGCGATAGAGCCGGGCGACCTGGTCGGCATAGCCATTGAACATGAGGGTCTCGCGCTTGAAGAACTCGCCAATCCGCCGCTCTTTCGCCTGGCTCCATCGCGGATGGTCGACCTGGGGGTTCACGTTGGAATAAAAGCCGTATTCGTTGGGCGCCGCCTTCATCCAGGTCGTGAGCGGGGCCTTCTCGACGAAGTGGATTTTCACGATGGACTTCGCGCTCTTGAAGCCGTATTTCCACGGCACCACCAGCCGGAGCGGCGCGCCATTCTGCTTGGGCAGCACCTCGCCGTACAGGCCGACGGCCAGCAGCGTCAGCGGATGATTCGCTTCGTCGATGCGCAGGCCTTCGACATACGGCCAGTCGAGCACGGATGAGCGTTGCAAGGGCATCTGTCGGGGGTCGTGCAGGGTGACGAATTCGACGAACTTGGCATTGCCGGTAGGCTCCACATGCCGGATCAGCGCGGCGAGCGGAAATCCCACCCAGGGGATGACCATGGACCAGCCTTCCACGCAGCGCAGCCGGTAGATGCGCTCCTCCAGGGGCGCGAGCTTGAGCAATTCGTCGATGTCGTAAACCCTGGCGCGCTTGACCGCGCCCTCGACCGCGACCGCCCAGGGCCTCGTTTTCAGGGTGTGGGCGTTTTCCGCCGGGTCTGATTTGCCGGTGCCGAATTCGTAGAAGTTGTTGTAGGTCGTGACGGCATCGAAGGGCGTCTTGGCCTCGCTCGTCGAAAAACGGCTGGCCTGGATTCCCGCGAGTCTGGCACCGTGCGCGGGAGGCGCAGGGGCGGACAGCGCAGGCGCCGCCGCGAGCGCGGCCATGCCCGCCAGGAATTGGCGACGCTTGAGATAGACCTCGCGGGGCGTGATTTCCGTGGCGGGGATATCGCTTGGCTTGAGGATTCGCATGGCAGTCTCCTTGTTTCGTCGCGCCGGCCATCCGCCGCAATGCCTGCCGCCGGCGTTCCCTTGTTGGGATCGAATGCGGCGCCATAAGTTGCATTGGGCGCCCGGTGCCTTGATATCGTGCAAAATCGCGCAATCTGTGTAATTGTGCAATATTGATCCGATGCGACTGCACGGACTTCAGTTGCGCTTTTTATTGATCATCCCGGAGCAGCCATGGCAACCATAGAGCTTAACAACGAGAACTTCGAGCAAACCATCACCGGCAACGACGTCGTCATCGTCGATTTCTGGGCGCCCTGGTGCGGGCCCTGCCGCGCGTTTGCGCCGGTTTATGAAGAGGCCTCGGAGAAGCATCCCGGCGTGGTGTTCGCCAAGGTCAACACCGAGGTCGAGCAGGGCCTGGCGGCTTCCTTCAACATCCGCTCGATTCCCACGCTGATGGTGTTCCGCGAACAGATCATCCTGTTTTCGCAGCCGGGCTCGCTGCCGGCTTCGGCGCTGGATCAACTGCTGGGGCAGGTGCTGGCGCTGGACATGGAGCAGGTCCGCAAGGAAATCGCCGAACAGAACCAGCAGGCCTGATCCGCGGGCCGCCGGCGGCGCCGGGGCCTCAGCCCTGGGCGACCGCTCCCGCGCCGAGCCCGGAAATCAGGGGCTCCAAGGCCTGCAGCAGGGCGTCGGGCGCGACAGGCTCGCCGTTTTCCGACCAGGCGGCCTCGAACTCGGCGATTTCAAAACCGATCAGTTCAGACTGTGCCATCACCTGGCACAGCGCGTTGAGCCCGGCCAGCGTATAGCCGCCCGCCACCCGGTAGTCGGTGGGCACAATGCCGGGTTCCAGCACGTCGCAATCCAGATGAACGTAGAGCGGCCGTCCGTCCAGGGCGGCCTGGAGCCGCGCCGGACCGTCGTTGCCGGCGGGAACCAGCCTGATCGCACCCGCGTCGACGAGCGCGCGTTCCGCAGGGTCGAGGTCGCGTGCACCGACCAGGATGAGGCGGGACAGGGGCAATCCGTTGCCGAATCCGGAATCCCACAAGCCGGCCGGGCCCGCCAGGGCCATGCCGCCCAGATAGCCTGAAATCGTCGTCAGCGGCGTGTTCAGGTCGCCATGCGCATCGAGCCACACCACGCAGGCATCCGGCCGGTGGCGCATGACCACGGGCAGGGTGGCGAGCGCGGCGGCGCAGCGGCTCAAAGCCAGGATCGGCGCCCGCCCTGCGGCAAGCAGGCGATCCAGGCCGCCGGCCAGTTCGGACAAGGCGGACGCTGCGGCCGAGAGTTGCGTTTCCCATCCGGCATTGAGCGCGGCCCCCGGTTTGCCGATGACCGCGAGGGGAAGGCCGAGGCGCCCGGACAGCGCCGTGCCGAGCGCCAGCGCGCCCGCCATGGCCAGGGAATTGTGATCCCCGGCGTGTCCGCAGTAGGCGATCAGTTCGATCGGTTTTGTTGGCTGGGCAGGCATGAGGGTCTGGCCAAGTGTCGGGGCGCGCGTCCGGATTTTCCGCTCAGGTGTTTTTCTCGGCGATGTGGGTGGGCAGGCCGTCGATGCTGAGCTGGTTCTTGTCCAGCCAGTACTGGCGCACGCCGTCCTCGCCTTTCTTGCGCGACCATTCGTTGAGCGCCTCGCGCTCGCCGAGGTATTGATAGAACGGCACCCCGGCGCCGCACGAGGTCTGCACCATGTCGACGGCGAGATCGAAGATCTGCCGCGCCCCGGGCAGGCGCGGGAACAGCGCATGGAGCTCGTCCCATTCGGGGTCGTTGAGATGGATGACGCGGGCGCGGCCATACAGGCGCAGGATCAGCGGCGGGCCTTCGAAGGCGCAGAACATCAGGGTCATGCGCGGGTCGAGCGGCACGTGGGCGGCGGACTCGTTGCCGCTGCCGGTCACGTTCAGCCAGACCACCCGCCTGTCGTCGAGCACGCGCAGCGTGTCCATGCCCTTGGGCGAGATGTTCACGCGGCTGTCCGCCGCCGCGGTGCCGACGAAGAAAATCTTTTGCGCCTGCATGAAGCTGATGTGCTGCTCGGACAGGGAGTCGAAGCGCTTGGCCATACGGATCCTCAGCAATCTTGGTGCGACAAGGGGTCGAGCGGGATGCGGAAGCTGTAGCCATGCCGTTCGAAGCCCAGTGATTCGTAAAACGCGTGCGCCCGCTCGCGCGTGAGGTTGGACGACAGCGCGGCCTTGTAGCAGCCTTTTTCCGCGCAGATGCGCAGCGCGTGTCGCATCATCGCCTTGCCGATGCCCCGCCCCTGGCAGGCGGGGTCGACCGCGACATCCTCGATGACCGCGGAGGGCGTTCCGCAATGCCCGAGGTTGGGCATGACCAACAGGGCGAAGGTGCCGACGATCCTCCCGCCTTGCTCCGCCACATAAATGGCGTAGCCCGGATATTGCGCGATACGCTCGAACAGGCGCTCGGCGTCCGCCAGCGGCAGCGCCTCGCCATCGAGGTCGGGCTGCGCGTACAGCCCGAGGATCGCGGGAAGATCGGCGCTGGCGGCCACCCGGCAGGAAACGGCTTCGGTCATGGATGCGTGGTCTGCAAGGGACAGCCCCCAATCTAATCAGTCGGGGCGGCCAAGGCAAGTTCAGGGCAGCATTTCCCTCAGCAGCGGCAGGGTGATGCGCCGCCTGGTTTGCAGGCTGTAGCGGTCGAGCGCCTCGACGATTTGCAGCAGATAGCCCAGATTGCGGCTTTTCCGGGTCAACAGCCAGGTGGCCAGGGAGGGGTCAAGCTCAAAGCCGAGGTCGCGTGCGTGCGTGACGAGCGCGGCCTGCATGTCCGCGTCGCTCAAGGGATGAAGCCGGAACACCAGTCCCCAGCCCAGGCGGGTGCGCAGGTCCTCGCGCAACTTGAGGCCGGCGGGGGCATTTTCCCCCGCGGCGACAAAACGCCGGCCGGCCGCCCGGGCGTGGTTGAAGGCATCGAAAACGGCGATCTGGGTGGGCGCGGGCAGCGATTCCACATCGTCGACCGCAATCAGCGGCGCCTCGGCCGCGACTGCGCCGTCGCCCTTCCAGAGCGTGCCGCCGCTGGCTGCCGCCAGGGCCTGGAGCAGATGGGTCTTGCCGCTGCCAGCAGGGCCCCAAATATATAGCGCAGTCTCGGCGGTTTCGCCATTGAGCCATCGTCCCAGATGGCCGAGCAGTTCCCGGTTGGGGCCGGGGATGAAGTTGTCCAGAGTAGGCCGGGCCGCGGGCCGGATGTCGAGCAGCATCTGTTGCATGGCCGACATTATCCTTAAATTCCGGTTTACATGGCGGGCGAGGAAGCTTAAATTCACTGGTTCGATTTGGAAGATTTGCCATGCAGTCTAGTGCACTACAGTTCATGGAACGGATCAGCGTGCCGCCCATCGTGGAAGAGCGGCTGAGTGACGCCGAGCGCGCGACGCTCAAGGCCGAGATCAAGGCGCTGATGAAGGCGCAGGATGCGGTGCTGGTGGCGCATTACTACACCAACGGCGACCTGCAGGATCTGGCCGAGGAAACCGGCGGCAAGGTGTCCGACTCGCTGGAAATGGCGCGCTTCGGCCACGCCCATCCGGCCAGGACCGTCATCGTCGCCGGCGTGCGCTTCATGGGCGAGACCGCCAAGATCCTCAACCCGGAAAAGCGCGTGCTGATGCCGACCCTGGAGGCGGAGTGCTCGCTCGATCTTTCCTGCCCGGCGAAAGAGTTTGCCGAATTCTGCGACCAGCACCCCGACCGCACCGTGGTGGTGTACTCCAACACCAGCGCCGCGGTGAAGGCCAGAGCCGACTGGGTGGTGACCTCCAGCATCGCGGTCAGGCTCGCCAAATATTTGCACGCGCGCGGCGAAAAGCTGCTGTGGGCGCCGGACCGCCATCTCGGTCGCTACGTGCAGCAGGTGAGCGGCGCCGACATGCTGCTGTGGGAAGGCAGCTGCGTGGTGCACGAGGCCTTCCAGGCCGATGCGCTCGCGCGCCTGAAGAAGCTGCACCCCGCGGCCGCCGTGCTGGTGCACCCGGAATCGCCGGCAGACGTGATCGCGCTGGCCGACGTGGTGGGTTCGACCACCCAGATCATCGAGGCGGCGAAGAACCTGCCCAACCGTGAATTCATCGTCGCCACCGACAACGGCATCTTCCACAAGATGCACGAGGAAGCCCCGGGCAAGCTGTTGATCGAGGCGCCCACCGGCGGCCACGGCGCCACCTGCATGAGCTGCGCGCACTGCCCGTGGATGGCGATGAACGGCCTGCGGAATCTCAAACACGTGCTGGAAACCGGCGCCAACGAAATCCACATCGACGAGGCCATTCGCAAAAAAGCCGTGCTGCCGATCGAGCGCATGCTCGATTTCGCCGCAAAAGTGCGGGCCGGGGTTATTTCGGATATCGATTGAGCTGGCGGTCGTGCCAGCCTGACAGCAGCGACTGCGAGACCAGGCAGCCGATCAGCGCCAGCAGCATGTCCCATTGCGTGTCCCAGATGTCGCCCTGGGTGGCGAGGAACTCGTCCGCCTCGGCGCCGTAGAGCAGCGACGCCCACCATTCGATGAATTCGTAGCTGGCGGATACCGCCAGCACCACGCAGCACACCAGGAAGAACAGCCAGCCGCCGGGTTTGAGGGGCGAGAGGCGGATGAGGATTTCGCGCGCCAGGATCGCCGGCACGAAGCCCTGGGCGAGGTGGCCGATGCGGTCGTAGTGGTTGCGCGCGAGATCGAGCCCGTCCTGCAGCCAGAAACCCAGCGGCACGCGCGAATAGCTATAGTGCGCGCCCAGCATCAGCACCAGGCCGTGCAAGAACAGCAGGCCGTACAAGAGCGGCGTCAGCGGGAATATTTTGCGGGTGAAATACAGCACCGGCAGCGCGATCAGCACCGGCATGACCTCCATCCACCAGGTGAGGCGGTCGTAGGGCCCGATGCCGGAAACGGCGAGCGCGGCCAGCGTGGCGAGAAACAAACCGGGCAGGAAGATTTTGCTTCGGGGCATCAACAGCGGCGAATCTTTTTACAAAGAGGGCAAGAGGGCAGGAGCAAACCCCGTTCTTGCTTCCCCCTTGCCCTCATGGCCTCTTTGTTCAAGGGGCTGCTTACCACCAGGCGCTGAGTACGGCAGCGGCCGCCAGCGCCAGCGCGGCCACGGCCATGCGCTCGATGCGGCGCTGGCGGGCCTGCAGCTCCCTGAGCTGGGCTTGCAGTTCGCTGTCTTTCGCCGGGCGCGAAAGAAAAGCGTGGGTCAGGCGCGGCAGCTGCGGCAGCAGGCGCGCCCACTCCGGCGCTTCCTCCCGCATGCGCCTGACGAAGCCGCGCCAGCCGAGCTGCTCGCTCATCCAGCGCTCGAGGTAGGGCTTGCCGGTCTTCCACAGATCCAGCTCCGGATCGAGCTGGCGGCCCAGGCCTTCAATCTGCAGCAGGGTCTTCTGCAGCAAGACCAGCTGCGGCTGGATTTCCACGTTGAAGCGGCGCGACATGGCGAACAGCCGCATCAAGAGGTGGCCGAAGGAAATGTCCTTGATCGGCTTGTCGAAATAGGGCTCGCAACAGGCGCGCACCGCCGCCTCGAGCTCCTCCACCCGCGTATTCGCCGGCACCCAGCCCGACTCGATGTGGGCTTCGGCGAAGCGCTTGTAGTCGCGGCGGAAGGCGGCGAGAAAATTGATGGCGAGGTAGTTCTTGTCGACTTCGGAGAGCGTGCCGCAGATGCCGAAGTCCACCGCCAGGTATTTGCCCTTGTCGCTGCCGGCCACGCCGACGAAGATGTTGCCCGGATGCATGTCGGCGTGAAAAAAGCCGTCGCGGAACACCTGGGTGAAGAAGATTTCCACGCCGTTTCTGGCCAGCCGCGAAATGTCCACGCCGGCCGCGCGCAGGGCCGCCATCTGGCTGATGGGCACGCCGTGGATGCGTTCCATGACCAGCGCCGCTTCGCGGCAGTGCTCGAAGTACACCTCGGGCACGCGCATGAGCGGAGAGTGCTCGAAATTGCGCTTGAGGAGCGCGGCATTGGCCGCCTCGCGCGTCAGGTCCAGCTCGTCGGCCAGGGTTTTTCTGAATTCCTCGACGACTTCGCGCGGCCGCAGGCGCTTGCCGTCGGCGAAGAGCTTCTCGATCAGCAGCGCGCCGGCGTCGAGCAGGGCGAGGTCGTGCTCGATGATGCGGGCGATGCCGGGGCGCAGCACCTTGACCGCCACCGGCCTGCCATCGGGCAGCACGGCGAAATGCACCTGCGCCACCGAGGCCGAGGCCACCGGCGTGGCGTCGAATTCCGCGAACACCTGCGGCCAGGGCTTGCCATAGGCGGCATTCAGTTCGCGCTCGACCTGGGCGAAGGGATAGGGCGGCACACGGTCCTGCAAAAGCGCGAGCTCGTCGGCGATGTCGTCGGGCAGCAGGTCGCGGCGCGTGGAGAGCATCTGGCCGAATTTCACGAACAAGGGGCCCAGCGACTCCAGCGCCAGGCGCAGCCGCTCGCCGCGCGGGCGCGACAGATTGCGCCAGAAGAACAGCCCGTGCACCAGCGGGCGCAGCCAGCGGGTGCGGGCATGGCCGAGCAGGAAATCGTCCAGCCCGTAGCGGATGCCCACGGCCAGGATCGTGAGCAGGCGCAAGAATTTCATTCAGCCTGTTCCAGCTGAGCCAGGCGCGCTTCCAGGCGGGCGGCGGCATCGCGGAGTTCGTCGGCCTCGCGGTTGAAGCGTTCGATGTCCATGCGGCTCGCCAGCACTGGGGATTCCTCGGTCGCGTACTCGGCAAGGGTGCGCGCGCCGTCTTCCGCCGCCTGTTTCATCCAGCCGCCGAAGGCGCGGCCGGCTTCCGCCAGGCGGAAGCCGGCGACCGGGCCGAACAGGCGCGACAATTCGGCCTCGGCGTCGAGATTCATCTGCTGGAACGCGTCATTGAAGGCGGACAGCAATTCCGCATCGCCCTCGGTGCGCAGGCCGCGGAAGGCTTCCCTGCCCTGTGCCGGCAGCTGCAGCAGGACAGCGGGGGCGAGAAAAATCACCGCCGCGGCCGCGTCCATGGGCGCGGGGTGCAGGGCGCCGCCCTCGTCGATGCGCAAGTTGACGCGAAACAGCGCCAGGTCCAGCGCCAGGACGCGGCCAGCAGCCCGCGCCAGCGCATCGCGCGCACCGGGGGCCTGGGCGAACAGCCGGTTGAGGCCGCCGGCGATGAACTGCTCGGCGATCAAAACTTGTAGCCCCGGTGCAAGGCCACCACGCCGGCGGTGAGGTTGTGGTAGGTCACGCGCTCGAAGCCGACGCCTTCCATCATGGCCTTCAATTCCTCCTGGCCGGGATGCATGCGGATGGATTCGGCGAGATACTGGTAGCTGTCCGCGTCCTGGGTGATGAACGCGCCCATTTTCGGCAGCACCTTGAAGGAATAGGCGTCGTAGAAGGGCTCGAGCGGCTTCCAGATCTTGGAAAACTCCAGCACCAGCAGGCGGCCGCCGGGTTTCAGCACGCGGTACATCTCTGCCAGCGCCACATCCTTGTGCGTCATGTTGCGCAGGCCGAAGGACACGCACACGCAGTCGAAATGATGGTCGGGAAAGGGCAGTTTTTCCGCGTCGCACTGCGCCACCGGGGTGATTGTGCCCTCGTTGAGCAGGCGGTTCCTGCCCTCGTTGAGCATCGAATAGTTGATGTCGGTGAGCACGACTTCGCCAGTCCTGCCGACTGCCTTCAGAAACAGCCGGGTCATGTCGCCGGTGCCGCCGGCGATGTCCAGCACTTTCTGGCCGGGGCGCAATCCGGCCTGGCCGACCGTGAAGCGCTTCCACAGCCGGTGCAGACCGCCGGACATGAGGTCGTTCATGAGGTCGTAGCGGCGCGCCACGGAATGGAAGACTTCCGCGACCTTGGCGGCTTTTTCGGATTCGGCGACGGTCTGGAAGCCGAAATGGGTGGTGTTTTTCTCGTCCATGCGGGCATTTTACCTGACGCGGGCGCCTGGGCGTCCTGTCACAAAGCTGTCATTTTGGCGTCATACTATGGCCAGGTCTAAACAGACTGGAGCGGAAAACATGGCCGCAAACATCCTCCTGGTGGAAGACGAGCCGGGCATACAAGAACTGTTGAAACTGAATCTGGGCCAGGCCGGGCACACGGTGACCGCCACCGACGATGCCGAGGGCGCGCTGCAATACCTGAAGACCACGCTGCCAGACGTCATTTTGCTGGACTGGATGCTGCCCGGCATGTCCGGCATCGACCTGTGCCGCCGCCTGCGCGCCGACAAGCGCTACCAGCCGGTGCCCATCATCATGCTGACCGCGCGCGGCGAGGAGCAGGACCGCGTCACCGGCCTCGACACCGGCGCCGACGACTACCTCACCAAGCCGTTTTCCCCGCGCGAACTGGTGTCGCGCATCCGCGCCGTGCTGCGCCGCCGCGCGCCGCAGATGACCGAAGAGCCGGTGGAGACTGCCGGC
The DNA here is from genome assembly GCA_024709485.1 of Hydrogenophilaceae bacterium. Lineage (GTDB taxonomy): Bacteria > Pseudomonadota > Gammaproteobacteria > Burkholderiales > Thiobacillaceae > UBA6918. The sequence continues at coordinate 44,951 of JANJWO010000053.1, forward strand.
CTCGAGCTGGATCCGGTCAGTCACCGGGTTACCGGCAACGGCAGGCTGCTGGAGCTGGGGCCGACCGAATTCCGCCTGCTGCACTTTTTCATGACCCATCCCGAGCGCGTATTCGCCCGCTCGCAGCTGCTGGACCAGGTGTGGGGCGACGATGTCTTCGTCGAGGAGCGGACCGTGGACGTGTATATCCGCAGGCTGCGGCTTGCCCTGGAGGCGAGCGGCCACAATGATCTGGTGCAGACCGTGCGCGGGGCGGGCTATCGTTTTTCCGCCCGGCGGTAGATAATCCCCCCCATCGCAACTCAACACGAGCGAAATGGGTTTCTGGTGGCGCCCACTCGTCACGCTGTCCGTCATTGCGCTGATTGCCCTGATGCTGTGGGCAGGAGGCGGCGCGGCGCTCGCCCTCAAGTTTGCCGTCATCGCCCTGCTGGCCTATCTCGCGCGCCAGCTGTGGCAGGAAAAACGCCTGGCCCGCTGGCTTGAACAGGGCGGCGACAGGCCGGCGCCGAGCGACATCGGCGTGTGGGGCGACATCTTCTACCGCCTGGAAAAACTGCAGAAACGCCAAAGCCAGAGCCAGTCCGAGCTGGTCACCGCGCTGGGTCGCTTCCAGCATGCCGCCGAGGCGGTGCCGGACGGCATCGTCATCCTCAACGAGCAGGACCGCATCGAGTGGTGCAACCCCGCTTCGCGCCGCCTGCTGGGGCTGGACGCCGCGCGCGACCGCGGCCAGTACATCCACTATCTGATGCGGCAGTCCGATTTTGTCGATTTCCTCAACGCGCGCGACTACTCGAAGCAGCTCAACATCAGCTCCCCGGCCAACCGCGACCTCAGGCTGATGGTGCAGCTGGTGCCGTTCGGCGCGGAGCAGAAGCTGCTGATGGTGCGCGACATCACCGAACTGGAGCGCGTGGACGCCATGCGCCGCGACTTCGTCGCCAACGTGTCGCATGAGCTGCGCACGCCGCTCACCGTGGTGGGCGGCTTCGTCGAGACGCTGAACGACCTGGACAAGCCCGCGGATGCCGACCTCAAGCACTACTTCGGCATCATGCTCAACCATACCCGGCGCATGCAGCGCCTGCTGGACGACCTGCTCACCCTGTCACGCCTGGAGTCCTCGCCCGCCACGGTGGCCGAGGAGCAGGTGCACATGCCGGAACTGATGCGCGAACTGGCGCGCGAGGCCGAGTCGCTGAGCCGCGGCCGGCACGCCATACGGCTGCAAATCGATGCCCAGGACTGGCTTTCCGGCAGCCTGCAGGAGCTGCAAAGCGCCTTTTCCAATCTGGTGTCCAATGCCGTGCGCTACACCCCGGAAGGCGGCGAGATCACCCTGCGCTGGTTCGAGCAGAACGGCCATGCCGTTTTTGCGGTGACCGACACCGGCGAAGGCATCGCCTCCGAACACCTTTCGCGCCTCACCGAGCGCTTTTATCGCGTCGACCGCTCGCGCTCGCGCGAGAGCGGCGGCACCGGCCTCGGGCTTGCCATCGTCAAGCACATCCTCACCCGTCACCAGGCCCGGCTTGACATCCAGAGCACGCCCGGAAAGGGCAGCACGTTTTCCGCCATCTTCCCGGCGGAGCGGCTCATCCCCGCGCAGGGCGGAGAGCAGCAACCGCGCCTGAGTCTCGTAAAATAGCGAGTCTTCAGAATCTCATTCACACAGAGGCAGCAGAGGAAACCTTATATGGGTTTGCCTTACTCTGATTCCTCTGTTCCCGCTGTGTAAATCACCCATGCCTTTAGCCATCCTCGACAAACTTGAACTCGCCTACGGCCATTGGCCGCTGCTCGACGGCGCCTCGCTGGTCATCGACACCGGCGAGCGCATCGGGCTCATCGGCCGCAACGGCACCGGCAAGTCCAGCCTGATGAAGGTGCTGGCCGGCGCCATCAGGCCCGACGCCGGCGAGGTGTGGAAAAAACCCGGCCTGCGCCTGGCGCATGTGCCGCAGGAGCCCCAGTTCGCGCCCGGGCACAGCGTGTTCGAGGCGGTGGCCGAAGGCGTCGGCGAAGCGCAGGCATTGTTGTCCGCCTACCATACGGTGGTGCAGCGCCTGGCCGAGGGGGACGACTCCGCGCAGGACGAGCTGGCCGAACTCACCCACGAACTGGAGGCGCAGGATGCCTGGCGGCTGAATCAGAAAGTCGAGGAGGTGCTGGCGCGCCTCGACTTGCCCGCCGACACCCTGGTGGAAACGCTGTCCGGCGGGCAGAAGAAGCGCGTGGCGCTGGCGCGCGCGCTGGCCGGCGATCCGGAACTGCTGCTGCTGGACGAGCCCACCAACCACCTCGACTTCGCCGCCATCGAATGGCTGGAGGAGCTGCTCAAGGGCTTTGCCGGGGCGCTGTTCTTCATCACCCACGACCGCCGTTTTCTCGATGCCGTGGCCAACCGCATCGTCGAACTCGACCGCGGCAGCTTGCGGGAATACCAGGGCAATTTCAGCGCTTACCAGGCGAAAAAAGCCGAGCAGCTGGAAGTCGAGGCGGCGCAGAACCGCAAGTTCGACAAGTTCTGGAAGCAGGAGGAAGCCTGGATCCGCAAGGGCATCGAGGCGCGCCGCACCCGCAACGAGGGCCGCGTGCGCAGGCTGGAGGCGCTACGCCGCAGCCGCGCCGCGCGCCGCGAGCAGCTCGGCCAGGTCGGATTGCAGCTCGATGCCGGCGAGCGTTCGGGCAAGGTGGTGGCGGAATTGGAGCAGGTCAGCTATTCGGTGCCCGGCCGCAGCCTGATCCGCGATTTCTCCGTCACTGTTTTGCGCGGCGACAAGATCGGCTTGCTGGGGCCCAACGGCGCCGGCAAGACCACGCTGATCAAGCTCATCCTCGGCGAATTGCAGCCGGATGCCGGGCGCATCAAGCGCGGCACCAACCTGCAGGTGGCCTATTTCGACCAGTTCCGCAACGTGCTCGACGACGACGCCACGCTGCTCGACACCATCTCGCCGGGCTCGGACTATGTCGAGATCGCCGGCCAGAAGACCCACGTCATCGGCTATCTCGAACAGTTCCTGTTCCCGCCCGAGCGCGCGCGCGCCAAGGTGTCGGCGCTGTCCGGCGGCGAGCGCAACCGCCTGCTGCTGGCGCGCCTGTTCGCGCGCCCGGCCAACGTGCTGGTGCTGGACGAGCCGACCAACGACCTCGACATCGATACCCTGGAGCTGCTGGAGCAGCTGCTGCAGGACTATGCCGGAACGGTGATCCTGGTGTCGCACGACCGCGCCTTTCTCGACAACGTCGTCACCGCATCCATCGCCTTCGAGGGCGACGGGCAGCTGGTCAATGTCGCCGGCGGCTACGAGGACTGGAAGCGCGAACGCGCAGCCCGCGCCAAGGCTGCCACGGCTGAGCCCAAAACGGCCGCCAGGACGGCGGCAGCGGCGGCGCGCAAGGAAAAACGCAAGCTCGGCTACAAGGAGCAGCGCGAACTGGAAGCCATCCCGCAGCGCATCCAGGCGCTGGAGCAGGAGCAGGCGGCCTTGCAGGCCCGGCTCGCCGATCCGGCCACGTATCAGCAGCCGGGCGCCGACGTGGCGGCGATGAATGCGCGCCGCGAAGAGATCGAACTGGCCTTGCTGGAATTGCTGGAGCGCTGGGAGGCGCTGGAACAAGGCGCTTGAGCGGCGTTCAGGCGGGGAGCTCGTGGCGCTGCGGTTGCAAGGCCGCCCTGGCGATGGCCGGCCATTCAGCGAGCCATTGCAGCAGTTCGCCCGCCGGCAGCGGCTCGCTCATGTAAAAGCCCTGCGAGTGATCGCAGCCGAGTATGGTCAGGGTGTCCCAGGCGTCCCTGGTGTCGACGCCCTCGGCCACGACCTTGAGGCCGAGGTTGTGCGCGAGATCGATGATGGAGCGCACGATCACCGCATCGTTCTCGTTCTCCTCCATGCCGATGACGAAGGACTTGTCGATTTTGATTTCGTCCACCGGCAGTTGCCGCAGATGCGCGAGCGAGGAGTAGCCGGTGCCGAAATCGTCGATGGCGAGGGTGATGCCCATGCGGTCGAGCTTGCCGAGAATGGCGAGGGCGTCGGCGGCATTGGACATGACCGCGTTTTCGGTGATTTCCAGCGTGAGGTGCTCCGCTGACACCTCGTTGCCGGCCAGCAGCGTGGCGATGGTCGCCGGCAGTCCCAGGTCGTGCAGATTGCGCGGCGACAGATTGGCCCCCATGTTCAGCACATGGCCGCTGGCATGCAGCAGACTCAGCTGGGCGATCGCGGTCTTGAGCACCCAGCGGGTGACGTCCTCGATCAGGCCGGCCTCCTCGGCCAGCGAGATGAAGTTGTCCGGCGCCAGCAGGCCTTTCTCGGGGTGGTTCCAGCGCGCCAGCGCTTCCAGGCCGATCACGCGGCACGTGCGGTGGTCGATCTTGGGCTGATAATGCAGCACCAGCTGGTCCGAATGGATCGCTTCGCGCAGTTGGCTTTTCAGGGACAGCATGTCGCGGCTGATCTGCTCCTGGTCGGGCGCGTAGACGGCGTGATCGCGGCCCGAGCGCTTGGCCATGTACATGGCGATATCGGCGTAGCGGATCAGTGAGCGGGTGTCCTCGGCATGCCGGGGAAACAGCGCCATGCCGGTGCTGGCGCTGATGTCGATGCCCTGCTTCCCCCACAGGAAGGCCGGCTCCAGCGCCTTGCGCAATTTTTCGGCGAACCGGGGGATGCCGGGTTCGCCGATCCCCTGCAGCACGAGGACAAACTCGTCGCCGCCCATCCTGGCGACGGTGTCTTCGGCGCGCACCAGCCTGGTCAGGCGGCGGCTGACCTCGCGCAGCAGTTCGTCGCCCACGTCGTGGCCGAGCGTGTCGTTGACTTCCTTGAAGCGGTTCAAATCCATCAGGGCGATGCAGAAAGGCTGGCCGCTGCGGCGGGCATGCGCGATGGCCTGCTCGATCCGGTCCTGCAGCAGGCTGCGGTTGGGCAGCCCGGTCAGGGCGTCATGCATCGCCTGGACCCGCAAGCGCCGTGCCTGCTGGCCGGCGCGGCGGCTGACGTAAAGGGTGATCAGCAAGCCGATCAGCACGGCGGCCGCGACCAGCGCGACCATCAGGTTGCGCACCTTCAGATAGGAGGCATCCGCATTTTTGACCGCGATGTCGGTCAATTCGCGCTGCAAAAGGATGAGGTCGTTGACCCCCGCGGCGATTTTGCGCTGCAGGGGCAGCCCGCTGTTGCGGATGCGCTCGAACAGCGCGCCGTTGCCGTTTTCCATGCTCATGTCCACGATCGCCTGGACTTCGTGGTTGGAATCGCGCATGAGACGGCTGATCCGGCGCAGGATTTCCCGTTCCCGGCTGCTGAGCGGCATCTGCTCGAGGCGTTCGCGCGCCGACAGATAGACCGAGGCGTAGCCGCTGAAGCGCTGCATTTCCGCGTCCTTGTCGAAGGGGTCGGCCATGATCGAAAGGGCATGCATGCTCAGCGCGCGTTCGTGCAGCGCGGTCAGCATGGTGTGGGCAAGCTCGGTCTTGTGATTGTTGTTGTCGACGATCTGCTTGAGGCGCTGGTCGGCCTCGGAGATATGGCGCAGTCCGAGGAAGGCCAGGATGCCCATCAGTACGAGCACGATCAGGAAGCCCGCCACAATGCGGCTTTCGATTCCGGCGTATTGCTGCTCGTGTTCCATGTTCTCCGCGCGAAGTTGTTTCCGGCGCCGCCAGGACCGGGCCTTATCGGCAATCGCGTATTCGTTCTGCATCGGGCAAGGACGTTCCCGCCCGCGGCATCAGGCTTGCCGCAGGCGCTGGCGCAGCAGCGCGGCGAGCCCCGACGCCTGCTGCATGGCCGGTTCGCGCAGGGCCTGCCCCCAGATGGGATTGGGAAAATGCGGGTCGTGCAGGAAGCGCGGCACCACATGCCAGTGCAGGTGCGGTACGACGTTGCCGAGCGAAGCGAGGTTGATCTTGTCGGGCTGCATGACGTCGCGCACCGCCTGCTCGGTTTTCCACACCGCGTCCATCAGCCGCATCCGCTCCGGCGGGGGAAGATCGGTCATTTCCTTGACGTGGCGGTTGAGGATGACGCGACAGAAGCCCGGATAGGCGGGCGTGTCGGCGACGAGTACGACGCGGCAGAAATCGTCCTGCCACAGCGCTTCGCCGCCGGGGGCGTCGCACAGCGCGCAGCTCATAGCAGCACGCGCTCGATGCCGCCGCTGTTGGCCTTGGCGACGTAGTCGGCCATCCAGTCCTCGCCCAGCAGCTTCCTGGCCATCTCGACCACGATGTAATCCGATTCGACGCCGGTATCCTCGCGGTAGCGCAGCAGCCCCTGCAGGCAGGATGGGCAGGAGGTGAGCATCCTGACCTCGCCCTCGCCATGTGCAAGCCAATCGGCCTTGCCGCGCTCGATCTCCTCCTGCTTGCGGAAACGGATCTGGGTGGAGATGTCCGGGCGCGACACCGCCAGGGTGCCGGATTCGCCGCAGCAGCGGTCGGAAAGCCGCACTTCCTGGCCCATGAGCGCATTCGCCACCTTGACCGGGTTGTGGGTCTTCATCGGCGTGTGGCAGGGGTCGTGATACAGGTATTGCACGCCTGCCACGCCCTCCAGCTTCACGCCCTTCTCCATCAGGTACTCGTGGATGTCGAGCAGGCGGCAGCCGGGGAAGATCTTCTCGAACTGGTATTTCATGAGCTGGTCCATGCAGGTGCCGCAGGACACGATCACGGTCTTGATGTCGAGGTAGTTGAGCGTGTTGGCGACGCGGTGGAACAGCACGCGGTTGTCGGTGGTGATGGCGTCGCCGAGGTCGGCGCGGCCGTTGGCGGTCTGCGGATAGCCGCAGCACAGATAACCCGGCGGCAGCACGGTCTGCGCGCCGAGTTCATATAGCATGGCCTGGGTGGCGAGGCCGACCTGCGAGAACAGGCGCTCCGAGCCGCAGCCGGGGAAGTAGAAGACGGCATCCGAATCCTCCGTGACCTTTTGCGGGTCGCGGATCACCGGTACGATGGCGGCGTCCTCGATGTCGAGCAGCGCGCGCGAGGTGCGTTTCGGCAGCCCGCCCGGCATCGGCCGGTTGATGAAGTGAATGACCTGCGTGCGCACGCTGGGCGCGCCGAGCGTGGCCGCCGGCTGCCGCGTGCTGCGCGCGGCCAGCCCCGACCACTTCGCCAGCCGGTAACCGAGGCGCTGTGCCTTGTAGCCCCACTCGATCATGCCCTTGCGCATCAGCTTGATCGTCGCCGGGTCCTTGAGGGTGAGGAAGGCCATCGCCGCCGCCTTGGCCGGCACGAACTTCTTCTGGCCCTGCTCGCGCAGGAAATTGCGCATGGCCACCGAGACGTCGCCGTAGTCGATGTCCACCGGGCAGGGCTTCACGCAGCGGTGGCAGATG
>JANJWO010000064.1 GCA_024709485.1 Hydrogenophilaceae bacterium
CATCTCTGTATTTCCTCTATTTCAATAATGTCCGAGAGCCGAATTAGGCTTTTTCAAGATAGCGCTCCGGAATTTCCGTCTCCAGAGTGTCATCCCCAAAAGTCTCGCTGTATTCGGGCCAAAGCTCCTTCTGCGAAAACACAATGCTGTAGAACCACTCCACATTCTCTTCGTTGCCGAAAGCTTCGTCCTCGGCCGCGGGGCTCTCATACACCAGCTTGACGACGGTGCCGGTGGCGCCGCGGGTGTAGGTCATGGTGCGGGTGTAGAACAGGTCGGGCAGATCCTTGATGCGGACGCGGTCGCCTTCCTTGAACTTGGGCTCGCCGGCCATGCCCTTGAAGCACTGGGGATCGCCAATGCCGGTGGCGATCTTGGCGTGGTGGGTTCTGTCCCAATGTGGCTTGTTACTCATAGCTTTTCACCTCTTGATTACTTGGTCTTCGCGGGGACGTATTCGCCCAAGCCCTTGCCGGCCGCCGCGCGCTCGCGCAGCTCGACAATCTTGTTGTGCAGCTCGGTCAGGGTGACAAACTGCTTGTCGACCAGGATGCGGGCGGCGGTCAGCAGCCAGCGGCCATAGTAGGGCAGTCCCAGATACTGGGTTTGGCCGACATCGCAGTTCTGCTTGCGGCGGCGCTCTTCCGCGGTCCACACGCCGCGCCAGGCCAGGCACTCGCAGGTGGCGAAAGTGTTCAGCTCCCAGACTTCCTCTTCCTTTTCGTGATACACGACAGGAACGTCCGGTTCGCCGCCGATGTCATGCTGCGCCCTCGTGTAGGCCCTGAAGAGGGTATGATCGATCTCGGTGGGGGCAGGCGCATGGGTCTGCTTGTGCAGAGCCGGCTGCAGAAGCGGGGTCGTTTCGAGATGTCGCAGCACCTCTTGCCTGGTTGACGATGACATGATTTATTGGCTCCTCATTTAGATTACGGACAAGTCAGCTTGTGCGTAACGCTCAATCAACATTTACGAAAATGCAGGTTCGCTTCTGTTAACTACGAAGCATCAACGACTTGGATTTTTCCTCGCGAGCCGCTGTGCAAATTGCACTTAACCGCTTACAAGCCTTTGACGTGACGAACTATGGCGGAATCGGTTATAGATTTCCAAGACATAATTTCGATGGCTTCTATAGGGCATGGCTATACCAGAAAAAAGCCCATGCCCGCGTCGCAGAATCTCTGCATCTGCCGGCGCAAACCCATGCGGCACAAGGGTTTGCGCGTGCAGCCAGGGGAGCGGAAGCAGGCGGCGGCGCGCAGCGCAGGCGCTGTTGCCTGCCGATCCGGCATCCTGCACGCGGAAGAATCGCGCCGCGGAGCAGACATCTGCCCGCACCGCACGCGCGGAAAATAATCAGGACTTTATGATCGTGAATTTCGAGTTTGTGCCAGACAGCGCGGCGCGCGCGCCGCGCACACGGCGGTGAATGCGCAGCATCGGCTGCGGCTTTTTTCGGCACGCGCGATTGCCGCGCCGCGCCATCGTTACGCCGAGACTTGCGCGCGCGCATGCGGACTGTGCCTGGGCAGGCAGCCATCCGCGCCGCATGCGCCTGACCCGCGCGCGCCGGAATTTTATCCGCGCGGCGCCTGCTCCGCGGTGGGGATGGCCGGCGCGCCGCTGCGGCTTCCCTGTCCGGCCATGACCGCCACCGGTGCGACGGCGGCCTGATCAACCAGCACTTCGATCAGCGCCGGCCTGCCCGCATCCAGCGCATCCCTGATCGCCTTGCCCAGTTCCCGCGGGTCCGCCACGCGCACGCCCCAGGCGCCCATCTCGCGGGCGAGGCCGGCGAAATTCGTCACGCCGAATTCCGACAGTTTGTCGAGCTCGCGGGAACCCGCCCAGAGGCTGCGCAAAAAGTGCGTCTGCAGCGCCATCGCCTGGTTGTTCAGCACGACCGTGACCAGGTTGATGTTGTTGCGCACCGCCGTTTCGAGCTCGGCCAGATGGTAGAAGAACCCGCCATCGCCGGTGAACGCCACCACCGGGCGCTCCGGCGCCGCGGCCTTGGCGCCCATTGCCGCCGGAAACGCCCAGCCCAGGCTGCCCTCGCAATGCAGAAAATTCTTGCCTGCGGGCAGGTCCATGTAGACGCCGGCCCAGGTGCCGGTGTAGCCCGTATCCGCGACGTAGAGCGTGTCCTGCGGGCATGCGCTCGCGAGTTCGGCCGCCAGCTGCTCCGGCCGGATGGGCATCGCATTGCCGTGCATGCGCGCGGCCTCGCCTTCGCGCCACGCCTGCAGCCCGCCCTGCGCCTTCGCCACCCACGCGCCGTGCGCGCCGCGCCCGCCTGTGCGCGCCGTCTCCAGCATCTGGCGCAGCACGCTGCGCGCATCGCCGACCAGCGGCAGGACATTCGGGTAGTTCGCGCCGGGCTGCGCCGGATTGATGTCGATGTGGATCGCGCGCACCCCCGGCTCCGGCATGCGCCGCTGATTCGTGGTGGCGCCGCCCTGATGGCCGCCGACATAGAGCACCAGGTCCGCCTCGGCGATCACCGCATCGGTGCACGGACGCCGGTAGGTGCCGGTGACGCCGAGCGCCAGCGGGTGCCGCTCATCGATGCTGCCCTTGCCGTTCAGCGTCGTGGCGACCGGAATCTCCAGCAGTTCGGCCAGCGCCGTCACTTCCTCCCAGGCGCCCGACACCAGGGTGCCGCGTCCGCACACCATCAGCGGGCGTTCGGCGTGGCGCAGTTCGCGCACCGCCTGCTCGACCAGGGCCTCGTCCGCCTGCGGACGAAACGCCGGGTAGGAGAAGTAGCGCGGATCCAGATAGCGGAAATCGAATTCGGACTCCGCCGCCTCCAGCGCGCCGTCGAGATAGAGATGCACCGGCCGCGGCGCGCCCGTGGTCATTTCCCGATAAGCCTTGCCGAAGAACTCCGCCATCCGCTCGACCGATCTCACCTCCGCGTCGTATTTGGTCACCGGGCGAAAGTCCACGTAGGCTTCCTGATACGAATTGCCGTGGTAGCGCGCGCCCGGCATGAGCGGCGTCACCGCGAGCAGCGGGGTATGGCTCTGCCAGGCATCCACCAGGCCCGCGTACAGATTCGTCGCGCCGGGGCCGCCCTGCACGATCACCAGTGTCGGCTTGCCCGAGGCCTGCGCGTAGCCGTCGGCCATGTAGCCCGCCGCCTTCTCCGTGTGGCACAGCACACGCTTGACCGGATCGTTCGCCAGTTCCACGAGCGTGGGATAGAGGAAGGTCGGCACGAAAAAAACCGCCTTCACCCCCGAGCGCCGCACCAGCTCCGCCAGGAATTGCTGGCCCTTCATGCGCTGCGGGCACTCGTTGGCCGGCTCGGCCGCGGAAGCGTCAAACTGCTCCATCGTTATCAGTCCCATGGGTTTTCTCCTTCATCGTTGCGCCGCGCGCGGGGTGCCGCCGCCGCGATTGCCGCGTCACTCGTAATGGCCGCAGATCCGGTCGTCCTCGCCCGCGCCCGCCGCGGTCTTGCCGCCGGCATCGGGATGGATCGCCTGGGCCAGGGCGAGCACCTGCGGATAGAGCCGCGTCACGTCGACATCCTGGGGATCCTCGCCATAGCGTTTTTTCACCCCCTGCTCGCTCAATTGCAGATAGCGGTCGGGCGCGACGCCGTGGCGCTTCAGGCTCTCCCGCACGCAGGCCAGGGGGCAGCCGTCGAGCGCGAGTATCGGCCGGCCCGAGGTCACCTGGCGCACGAAACGCGGGATGTCGGCGCCCACGCCGGCGATGCAGGACATCTGCGCCTCGCCTTCGTGGTCGAGACGCAACGCCAGCGCATTGGCGGTCTGCGCCGCACTGGAGCAGCCCGAGCAGCTGTATACCAGGGGAAGATGTTTGCTATGCCGAGTCATGACGCCTCCTGCTACTGTCCGCTATCAATGTGCCTTGCTCCTTGGATGCGGATCCGTCCTCGCAGCCCGCCGGTCGTTTTCCTCACCCGGGCGCCGGCGGCCTCCCGCCTGCGGGCCCGAGGATGCAAAACTACGCAGGCTCCAGCCAGCGCTCCGGCATTTCGGCCTGCACCGTATCGTTCGGGTTGGCGTCCGGATCATCGGCGCCCCACAGGTCCGCATGCCGAAAACACAGGAGATAGAACCATTCCGCGTGGTCGAGATTTCCCCAGGCCTCGTCTTCCGGCGTGGGGCTTTCGTACACCACGGACACGACCGTGCCCACCGCGCCGCGCGTGTAGCCGGGCGTCTGGTTGTAGAACACATCCGGCAGATCCTTCACCCGCAGCCGGTCGCCCCCCTTGAACCGCGGCGGGCCGCCGGCCTTGCCCCGGTAGCATTGCGGGTCGCCCACGCCCTCGGCCATTTCGGCGATGCGCAGACGGTCGTACAGGGGCGAATCGGTGGCCTTGCCCGAACAGTGCGGGGCGTCGAAGCCTCCGGCGTAGGCCGCGAAATCATTTTTGCTCATAGCGCTTTTTCACCTCATCGATCTTGTTGGTCAGTTCGGCCAGGGTGACGAGCCGCTTGTCGACCATGGCCCGCGTCGCGGAAAGCAGGAAGCGCCCGGCGTAAGGCAGGGAAAAGTACTGCTTGTCGCCCAGGTCGACGACCCGGCGCAGTTTTTCCGTGTGATTCCAGATGCCGCGCCAGGCCAGGCATTCGCAGGTCACCAGGGTATTCGTCTCCCAGGCCATCTGCTCTCGTTCCTGCAGCTGGATGGGGCCGCCCGCCTCGCCGCCGAGATCATGCGCCGTGCGCATGAACTCCTTGAACGTGCCGTTGAAGGCATGCGGGTCCGGAAATTCCCGGTCGTCGGCATTTTCAAACGCGCTTGCATTCGCCGCCCGCGCTTGCGCCTCGGGTGTGCTATTCGCTGTCATGGCCAGTCCTCCTTTTGCTGTGGGTGTTGCCGATAGCCCCCGCCAGCGCGGCGCTGGGGCGAAAACGTCGTCTGTCGGGCCGCGCTTCCCGGTATGCGTGATTGTCTGCAGCGCGCATGCCGCTCTCCTCGCCGTCGCGTCAATGATCGTGATGCACGGGGCGGTTGGCCTTGAGCACCGGGCGCTTGCCGTTGGTGGTGACACCGGGCTTGGGCACGGCCACGCCGATCAGGCAGTCGCGCGTCACGATTTCCGCCAGTTGATCCTCGGTCCAGCCCTCGG
>JANJWO010000072.1 GCA_024709485.1 Hydrogenophilaceae bacterium
GGCAAGGTCGAGGCCGGCATTCCCGAGGACGATCCGCGCAACCCGGCGGTGATCGCCGACAACGTCGGCGACAACGTCGGCGACTGCGCCGGCATGGCCGCCGACCTGTTCGAGACCTACGCCGTGACCATCATCGCCACCATGCTGCTGGGTGGCCTGATGGTGGCCGGCGAGAGCATGGCCAACGCCATCGTCTACCCGCTGGCGCTGGGCGGCGTCTCCATCATCGCCTCCATCATCGGCACCTTCTTCGTGAAGGCGCGCGAGGGCGGCAAGATCATGAACGCGCTGTACCGCGGTCTCATCGTCGCCGGCGTGCTGGCGATTCCGGCCTTCTATTTCGTGACCACGCAGATGTTCGGCGAAGGCATCACGATCGGCGGCCAGATGGTCTACAGCCTGGATCTGTTCTACGCCTCGCTGATCGGCCTGGCGCTGACCGCGGCCATGGTGGTGATCACCGAGTACTACACCGCCACCGAGTACGCGCCGGTGCGCCACATCGCGCAGGCCTCCACCACCGGCCATGGCACCAACATCATCGCCGGTCTGGGGGTTTCCATGAAATCCACTGCGGCGCCGGTGCTGGCCGTGTGTCTGGCGATCTGGGGCGCGTATGAGCTGGCCGGACTGTATGGCATCGCCATCGCCGCCACCTCCATGCTGTCCATGACCGGCATCATCGTCGCGCTCGACGCCTACGGCCCGATCACCGACAACGCCGGCGGCATCGCCGAGATGGCCGAACTGCCGGAAAATATCCGCAACATCACCGATCCGCTCGACGCCGTGGGCAACACCACCAAGGCGGTGACCAAGGGCTACGCCATCGGCTCCGCCGGCCTCGCCGCGCTGGTACTGTTCGCCGACTACACCCACGCGCTGGAGGCCAACAACATCACCGCGGTGTTCGACCTGTCCGATCACATGGTCATCATCGGCCTGTTCATCGGCGGCATGGTGCCCTATCTGTTCGGCGCCATGGGCATGGAGGCGGTGGGTCGCGCGGCGGGTTCGGTCGTGGTCGAGGTGCGCCGTCAGTTCAAATCCATCCCCGGCATCATGGAAGGCAAGGCCAAGCCCGAATACGGCACCTGCGTGGACATGCTGACCAAGGCCGCGATCAAGGAAATGATGATCCCGTCGCTGCTGCCGGTGCTGGTGCCGGTGCTGGTCGGCCTCATCCTCGGTCCCAAGGCGCTGGGCGGCGTGCTGCTCGGCACCATCATCACCGGCATCTTCGTGGCCATCTCCATGACCACCGGCGGCGGTGCCTGGGACAACGCCAAGAAGTACATCGAGGAAGGCAATTTCGGCGGCAAGGGTTCGGAGGCGCACAAGGCCGCCGTGACCGGCGACACCGTGGGCGACCCCTACAAGGACACCGCCGGCCCGGCCGTCAACCCGCTGATCAAGATCATCAACATCGTGGCGCTGCTGATCGTGCCGCTGCTTGGCTGATCGTTTGACTGACCAGAAAAGCCGGCGCAAGCCGGCTTTTTTGTTTGGGTTTTGCGCAGGGAGCGGGTATGCTCGGAAGGCATCGGCATTTTTTTCGAGCAAGGAAAGGACATCATGCGCAAGACCGGCTTCCTGATTGCCTGCCTCATTGCCGCCCAGTGCGCCTGGGCCGCGCCCGAGCACTACAAGATCGACGACAGCCACAGTTTCGCCAACTGGAGCATCCGCCACATCGTCGGCAAGACCACCGGCACCTTCACCGGCATTTCCGGCAAGCTCATGCTGGACCCGGCCAATCCCAACAGCGGCAGCGCGGATGTCAGCGTCAATGTGTATTCCCTCGATTCCGGCCACCGCGAGCGCGACATCCACCTGCTGACGGCGGATTTTCTCGATGCCAACCGCTATCCGACCATGCGCTTCGTCAGCACCGGCTTCAGGTCCACCGGCAAGGATGCCGGCGTGATGTCCGGCCAGCTGACCCTGCACGGCGCCACCCGCAACGTGGAGATCTCCTACAAGATCCTCGGCTTCGCCAATGATCCCTGGGGCAACCAGCGCGCCGCCTTCGAGGGCAGATTCAGCATCAACCGCAGCGACTACGGCATCACCAAGTACGTCGGCGACGGCGGCGGCACGGTCGGCAACGAGGTCGAGATCACCCTGCTGGTGGAGGGGTTGAAGCTCGGCCCCGACGGCCAGGTCTTGAACCTCAAGACCCCGCCGGCGGCCGCGCCGGCAAGCCAGCCCGCGGCCCAACCCGGAGTCCAACCCGCGGCGCAGCCGGCCAAAAAGCCCGGCATCGAGGATCTGCTGAAGGATATCCTCAGGTAAGGGGAAAGAGGGGCGGTATAATCCGCCCTTTCTTTTTTCAAGCATCAAGTCATGAATCTTGATCGTGTCAGCTCCGGCAGCAGGCTGCCGGACGATTTCAATGTCATCATCGAAATTCCCGCCCACGGCGAGCCCATCAAGTACGAGGTGGACAAGGAGACCGGGGCGATGTTCGTCGACCGCTTCATGTCCACGGCCATGCACTACCCCTGCAATTACGGCTATATCCCGCACACCCTGTCGGAAGACGGCGACCCGGTCGATGTGCTGGTGGTCACCCCGATCCCGCTCATCACCGGGGTGGTGGTGCGCTGCCGCCCGCTCGGCATGCTGAAAATGACCGACGAGGCCGGCGTCGACGCCAAGCTGATCGCCGTGCCGATCGACAAGCTGTGCGGCATGTACCGGACGGTGCAGCGCCCCGAGGAGCTGCCGCCGCTGACTTTGAGGCAGATCTCGCATTTCTTCGAGCACTACAAGGACCTGGAAGAAGGCAAATGGGTCAGGGTCGAAGGCTGGGCGGGGGCGAACGACGCCCGCGCCGAGATCATGGCCGGCGTGGAGCGCTACCGCAACGCCGAACACAAGCCCGCATTTTGATGGTGAGGCGTAAGGCGTAAGGCGTAAAAACCCTGGCCTTTCCAGACGCCGTGCCCGACCTCTCACGCCTCACGCCTGACCCCTCACGCCTTACCATATGAAAATCTGCATCCTCTCCGACTCCCACGACAATCGCCAGCTGATGGCGGCGGCGGTGGCCGACGCCAAGGCGCGCGGCGCCGAGGCCGTGCTGCATTGTGGCGACGTGGTGGCGCCGACCACGCTGCGCATCCTGCAAAAATTCGAACTGCCGGTGCACGTCATCCACGGCAACAATACCGGCGACATGTACAGCATGGCGCGGCTGGCGGCCGAGCCCGGCAGCGTGGTGCGCTATCACGGTCAGGATGCCGGCGTCACCCTGGGCGGCCGCCACATCTTCATCGTGCATTATCCGCATTACGCCAAGGCCATGGCCTGCACCGGCGACTACGATCTGGTCTGCTGCGGCCATGAGCACAAGCCGGAACTGCTGCAGTTGCCGAATGTGAAAGGCGGCCAGACCTGGCTGGTGAACCCCGGCACGGTGGGGGGCGTGGGCCACGCGCCGACCTACGTGATGGCGGATCTGCAGGCCATGCGCTTCGAGACCCTGGCGGTGCCGGTGCCCGCGACCGTGCCCAGCGAGCAGCCGCGCGTTACCCCCCACGCCTGAGCGGGTTTTTTAAAGCCCGCTCTATTCCGGCATAAGTAAGTTCGATCAAAAACGCGGACTGATTCTGTGGCTAGGCGGGGCTCATCAGGGTAACATCCAAGGGCTTAAATTCATTGAGTTGCGCCGTGGGGTTGTGGCGCATTTTCAACCTTTTCGACACCCCGCATCCGTTGCGATGGAGGACCTGATGACGGACGTAGTAGCAACCAACGAGACCATTCTCGTCGTCGGCGGCGGCATTTCCGGCATGACGGCGGCTTTGGAGGCCGCGGAAACCGGCAAGCAGGTCGTGCTGCTGGAGAAGAACCCCGCCCTGGGCGGGCGTACTGCCCAGCTTTACCGTTATTTCCCCAAGATGTGCCATCCGATCTGCGGCCTGGAGATCAACCTGCGCCGCCTCAAGGCCAATCCGCGCGTGCTCGTGCTGACCCAGGCCGAAGTGACGGGCATCTCGGGCAGCGCCGGCGATTACACCGCCACGGTGAAGCTCGCCCCGCGCTACGTGAACGAAAACTGCACCGCCTGCGGCGCCTGCGCCGAGGCGGTGAAGACCGAAGTCGACAATCCGTTCAACTACAACCTGGGCAAGATGAAGGCGGCCTACATTCCGTCCGCCATGGCCTACCCGCAGCGCTATGTGCTGCATCCCTCCATCATCGGCACGCCCGACGCCGAGGCGGCGAAGGCCGCCTGCAAGTACGGCGCCATCGACCTCGAGCAGAAGGAGGAGAGCGTCGAGATCAAGGCCGGCGCCGTGGTCTGGGCGACCGGCTGGCAGCCCTACGATGCGGCCAAGATTCAGCCCTACGGCTACGGCCGCTACAAAAACGTGATCACCAGCGTCGAGTTCGAGCGCCTGGCCGATCCGCACGGTCCCACCGGCGGCAAGATCCTGCGTCCTTCCGACGGCAAGGAGGCCAAGAACGTGGCCTTTATCCAGTGCGCCGGCTCGCGCGACGAGAACCACCTGCGCCACTGCTCGCGCTTCTGCTGCATGGCGTCGCTCAAGCAGACCCACTACGTGCGCGAGAACAGCCCCGAGGACGGCAAGTCCACCATCTATTACATCGACATCCGCGCCATCGACCGCTTCGAGGATTTTTATCAGAAGGTCAGGGACGATGCCAGCGTGAGCTTCATCAAGTCCAAGGTCGCGCGCATTTCCGAGGACGACAACGGCAACCCGGTGTGCTGGGGCGTCAACACCGAAGGCTACAAGCGCTATTCCAATGCGCATGACCTCGTGGTGCTGGCCGTGGGCATGGAGCCGTCGGTCAAGGGCGTGGCCATCCCCGCCAGCATCGTGGCCGATTCCAGCGGCTTCATCGAGGCCGACCCGGCCAACGGCGCGATTTTCGGCGCCGGCTGCGCCACCAACGCGCTGGACGTGAACCGCGCGGTGCAGTCCGCCACCGCCGCCGCGCTGCGCGCCATCCAGGTGGTCAACAAAGTGGCGCGCGCCGAAGTGTAAGCAGGAGATTAGAGAGAAATGGCTGAAGAGAAGAAATTCGCCGCGTATATCTGCAAGGGCTGCGGCCTGGGCGATCGCCTGGATGTCGACGCGCTGGCAGGCGTCGCGCAGAAGGAAGGCAAGATGCAGGTGGTCAGGCAGCACGACTTCCTGTGCAACGCCGACGGCGTCGCGATGATCAAGAACGACATCGCCAACGAGGGCGTCACCCACATCATGATCGCGGCCTGCTCGCGCCGCGCCAAGACCGAGGCCTTCTTTTTCCCGAACAATGCCGTGGCGCGCACCAACCTGCGCGAGGGCGTGATCTGGATTCGCCCCGACACCGAAGAGGCGCGCGAGACCACCCAGGACATGGCCGAAGACTATGTGCGCATGGGCTGCGCCGAAGTGAAGGCGATGACCGCGCCCGCCGGCAACGCCAACACCGGCTCCAACCGCACCCTGCTGGTGGTCGGCGGCGGCCTGACCGGCATGACCGCGGCGCTGGAGGCCTCCAAGACCGGCTATCCGGTGGTGCTGGTCGAGAAGTCCGGCCAGCTCGGCGGCTGGGCCGCCAAGCTGTGGAAGCGCATCCCCGCGCACGAGCCGTTCAAGGCGCCGGCCGACACCGGCATCGCTGACATGGCGGCGCAGATCGCGGCCGACCCCAACATCAAGGTCTACCTCAATTCCACCATCGCCAAGACCGACGGCGCGCCCGGCCGCTTCGTGGTGCAGATCGCCACCGAGTCCGGCGCCGTCAGCACCGAGGACATCGGCTCCATCATCCAGGCCACCGGCTTCGATCTGTACGATGCCAACCGGCTGCCGCATCTGGGCTATGGCAAGTCGCCCAACGTGGTCGACCAGGCCGGCCTCGAAGCGCTGGCGAAAGCCGCCAACGGCGGCCCCATCCTGCGCCCCTCCGACGGCAAGCCGGTGACGTCCGTGGCCTTCGTGCAGTGCGCCGGTCAGCGCGACACTTCCGGCGAGCACCTGCCTTACTGCTCGGGTTACTGCTGCAACGCCAGCATCAAGCAGGCGATGTACTTCAAGGACAGCAACCCGGCCATTGACACCACGGTGATCTACACCGACCTGCGCACGCCCGGCAACGGCGAGGACTTCTACCGCAGCGCGCAGGAGAAGGGCGTGATCTTCACCAAGGGCAAGGTCGGCAGCGTCGCCCCCGGCGGCAACAACTGCGTGGTGAATTTCCACGATCTCATCCTCGACGACCAGAACGCGCAGATCGAAGCCGACCTGGTGGTGCTCGCCACCGGCCAGGTGCCGAACTCCGGCATCAACATCGACATGAGCGCAGAGGAGAAGGCCGAGGAAGCCGCAGCCGAGGCCGCCGCCGCCGAAGCGACGGCCAGCGGCGCGCAGCCGCTGCAGTTCTCCAAGAAGGTGTCCGTGCTCAACCTGACCTATCGCCAGGGCGCCGACATCCCGCAGTTCAAGTGGGGCTTCACCGATTCGCACTTCATCTGCTTCCCCTACGAAACCCGCCGCACCGGCATCTACACCGCCGGCCCGGTGCGCCGCCCCATGGACATGGTGCAGGCGCGCGAGGACGCCACCGGCGCCGCGCTGAAGGCGATCCAGGCGCTGGAGAACGCCCAGCTCGGCCGCGCCGCGCATCCGCGCTCGGGCGATTTGTCTTTCCCGAAAGTGCGTCTGGAGGGTTGCACCCAGTGCAAGCGCTGCACCGTGGAGTGCCCGTTCGGCGCCATCGACGAGGATGAAAGGCGCTTCCCGCTGTTCAACGAATCGCGTTGCCGCCGTTGCGGCACCTGCATGGGCGCCTGCCCGGTGCGCGTGATCTCCTTCGAGAACTACTCGGTCGACACCGTCGGCTCGCAGATCAAGGCGGTGGACATTCCCGACGAGTTTTCCGAGAAGCCGCGCATCCTGATCCTGGCCTGCGAGAACGACGCCTATCCGGCGCTCGACATGGCGGCCATGAAGCGCAACGAATACTCCGCCTTCGTGCGCGTGATTCCGGTGCGCTGCCTGGGTTCGGTCAACACCATCTGGATCACCGACGCGCTGAACGCCGGCTACGACGGCGTCATGCTGATGGGCTGCAAGCACGGCGAGGATTACCAGTGCCACTTCGTCAAGGGTTCCGAGCTCGGCCGTTACCGTCTGAGCAAGGTCGGCGACACGCTGAAGAACATGAACCTGGAGACCGAGCGCGTGAAGGATCTGGAAGTCGCCATCACCGACATCGACAACCTGCCGCGCATCATCAACGAATACGCCCAGCAGATCGTGGACATGGGCATGAGCCCATTCAAGGGCTTCTAGGGCGGAGGAAAGAACATGAGCGCTAACCAAGAGATGGCCGTCCGCTACAAGAACAACTTCCTCAAGGAGGTTGAGCAGCAGGTCGAGATGGGCGAATGGGTCAAGATGTGCATGCAGTGCGGCGTGTGCTCCGGCTCCTGCCCGACCAATTTCCATCCCGGCTGGGAGCACCCGCCGCAGGAAATCTTCATGATGATCCGCGCCGGCAAGCGCGAAGAGGTGCTGAGCAGCCCCTCGATGTGGATGTGCACCTCGTGCTACAACTGCATCGTGCGCTGCCCGCGCAAGCTGCCGATCACCCACATCATGCACGGCCTGGCGGAGTATGCCTATGAACTGGGCCTGGCGCCCAAGGTGCAGCCCACCAAGAATCTGTCCAAGCTCTTCTGGGAGAACGCCACCAAGACCGGCCGCATCAACGAACTGACGTTTTCCCTGGGCATGTATTTCAAGGATGCCGAAGGCAAGATCAACATCGGACAGGGCATCAAGAAAGGCCTGGAGATGCAGAAAGTGGCGTTGGGCCTGCTGAAAGCCAAGCGCCTCAATCTGTTCGAGATTTTCGGCGGCCACAAGTGCAAGGACCAGAAGGGCATCCACGCGATGCTGGCCAAGGCATACGCGCTCGAGTCGAAACGCAAGGGCCGTCATGTCGGTTAAGGAGTAAGGAAAAAACATGGCCAAGAGACAATACGCTTTCTATCCCGGCTGCTCCTCGCAGAAAGGCGCATCCGCTTCCAACTACCTGACCTCGGTGGAGTCCATGTGCAAGACCCTGGACATCCAGCTGACCGAGATTCCCGACTGGAACTGCTGCGGCGCTTCCATCAGCTACGCCGAGGCCGGCGAACTGCCGCGCCACGTGATGAACGCGCGCAACTTCGCGCTGTCCGAGGCCAACCTGCCGGGCCAGGACATCGTCGCCACCTGCGCCGCCTGCTGGCTGGGCGCCAAGGAGTCCAAGGAGCGCATCGAGCATTCCTCGCAGCTGATGGCCGACACCCAGGAGGCGCTCAAGGAGGCCGGCCTCTCGATCAAGGTCATGCCCGAGATTCGCCACATGGCGGAAGTGCTGGTCGAGGACTTCGGCTTCGAGGAACTCGGCAGGCACGTGAAGAACCCGTTGCAAGGCCTCAAGTTCGCCGGCTACGTCGGCTGCCAGACCAACCGCCCGTTCGGCATCGCCGGCGAGAACTTCGAGAACCCCATGTACCTCGACAAGATCATCGAGACCATGGGCGGCGAGGCCGTGCCCTACGACCAGAAAGTCACCTGCTGCGGCGGCGCCCTGGCCTTCTCCGAGCCGGACAAGGCGCAGGCCCAGATCAAGGACATCATCGAGGCGGCCTACGACGGCGGCGCCGAGATGATCGTGACTCCGTGCCCGCTGTGCCAGGCCAACGTCGAGATCTATCAGGGCCACATCAACAAGAAATACGGCACCAAGTTCAACATCCCGGTGCTGTACTACAGCCAGTTGATGACCATCGCCTACGGCGGCAGCGCCAAGGAAGCCGGCCTCGACGGTCAGGTGATCCGTGCGCCCAAGCTGGAGGCGCTCGCCAAGTAAGGCGGGGTTTCAATTTGTGGTAAAAACGGGGGCTGACACAGCCCCTGTTTGCTTTTTGAGGTTTGCAATGAGAAACGTCGAGAAATACGAAGAATTCGTCGACCTGGTGCACCAGGCGGTTTACGAAGTGGACGAACTGCGCGCCTGCATGGAAGAGGAGGAGGACTACGACATGGAGCGCTACGCGCCCTTCATCGACGCCCTGGACGCCTCGCTCAGGCAGCTCTATGACGACATCATTTCCGGGAACTACGCAGGGGCGGGGCAGGGCGGCGATCTGCCATTCATGAAGATCGTCAACCGCTTCGAGCGCGACATCCCGTTCCGCGATCTGTTGAAGACCATCAACGCAGCGCACCGCAAGGGCTGGCGCTAGCTTTTTTACCGCGGAGTTCGCGGAGGACGCGGAGTTTTTAAAAAGTCATAAAACACAGAGGAAGCAGAGGGAACAGAGGAAGTCGGTGTTGAGATGAAGCTCTGGATGGTTTCCTCTGCTCCCTCTGTGTAATCGGTTTTCCTCCGCGAACTCCGCGCTTATTCACTAGGCGGTGCGCTTCACGCGCACGATGAGATCGATGCCCACGGTCTCCATACCCTTGGGCAGGGCCGGCAGGCCTTCGATGCGCACGTCGTCGGCGGCGATGTCGGTGAGGCGGCCGGAGTCGACTTCGTAGAGGTGATGATGCGGCCCGGTGTTGGGGTCGTAGAAGACTTTCGAGGGATCGACGATCACTTCGCGGATCAGGCCTTTTTCCAGGAACAGGTTGAGGGTGTTGTACACCGTGGCCTTGGAGGTCTCGGCGTGGCGGTCGTTGACGATGGTCATGACCTGGTCGGCCGAAAGATGCTCATGGCGCGAGAACAGCGCATAGGCGATCTCGATCCGCTGGTGGGTCGGATTGATGTCGTGAGTCCTGAGGAGCTCGGCCATGTTGTCGCGGCTGTAGTGGATCACTCGGCTTGGTGGCGGATTGATTGACGATTTAATGATAATCTAGGATTTGGACTCTGTCTAACTCTACGCCTTGGTCGATGGTTTGGTGCGGGCCGCTGTTGCGCGCCGGCATAGGGAATCAGGGGGAATTCCCTTATAATCCGAGCTTTGGCAAGCCTTTCCCGCCGTGATTTCGATAACCCGCCTCTCCTCCGCCCAGCCGGACTTCCAGCCCCGCCTGGACAAGCTGCTGCAGTTCGATGCCGCCACCGACGCCTCCATCGAAACCACCGTGGCCGCCATCCTGGCCGACGTGAAGGTGCGCGGCGATGCGGCGGTGCTGGAGTACACCAACAAGTTCGACCGCATGCACGCCGCCTCGATGGCTGCGCTTTCCCTGCCCCAATCGCGCCTGGACGAAGCCCTTGCCGGGCTGGAGCCGGAACGCCGCCAGGCGCTGGAAGCGGCCGCCGAGCGCGTGCGCCGCTACCACGAAAAGCAGTTGCAGGCGTCGTGGACCTATACGGAAGAGGACGGCACCCTGCTCGGCCAGCAGGTGACGGCGCTCGACCGCGTCGGCCTGTATGTCCCCGGCGGCAAGGCGGCCTATCCCTCGTCCGTGCTGATGAACGCCATTCCCGCCAAGGTGGCGGGGGTCAAGGAACTCATCATGGTCGTGCCCACCCCGGGCGGCGAGCAGAATGAACTGGTGCTGGCGGCGGCGGCGATTGCCGGCGTGGACCGCGTGTTCACCATCGGCGGCGCCCAGGCGGTGGCCGCCATGGCCTACGGCACCGCGAGCGTGCCGCAGGTGGACAAGATCGTCGGCCCCGGCAACGCCTACGTGGCGGAGGCCAAGCGCCGCGTGTTCGGCATCGTCGGCATCGACATGATCGCCGGACCGTCCGAGATTCTGGTCATTTGCGACGGCAAGACCAACCCGGACTGGATCGCCATGGACCTCTTCTCCCAGGCTGAGCACGACGAACTGGCGCAGTCCATCCTGTTGACGCCCGATGCCGCCTTCGCCGATCAGGTCGAGGCCTCGATCAGGAAGCTGGTGGGCGAGATGCCGCGCAGCGAAGTCATCACCACCTCGATCAGCAACCGCGGCGCGATCATCGTCACGCGCGACCTCGACGAGGCCGCGGAGATTTCCAACCATGTCGCCCCCGAGCACCTGGAACTGTCCGTCGAGGATCCGCTCGCGCTGGCGAAGAAGATCCGCCACGCCGGCGCCATCTTCATGGGCCGCAACACCTGCGAGGCGCTGGGCGACTACTGCGCCGGTCCCAACCACGTGCTGCCGACTTCGCGCACCGCGCGTTTCTCCTCGCCGCTCGGGGTGTACGATTTCCAGAAGCGCTCCAGCCTGATCATGGTGTCGGAAGCCGGCGCCCAGACCCTGGGCCGCATCGCCGCGACCCTCGCCTACGGCGAGGGCCTGCAGGCGCACGCGCGCTCGGCCGAATATCGTTTGCACCGGTAAGCACCCATGAGCCGTTACTGGAGCCGGGTGGTGCGGGGCCTGACGCCGTATGTCCCCGGCGAGCAGCCCAAGCTGGCCAAGCTGGTCAAGCTCAACACCAACGAAAACCCCTACGGGCCGAGCCCCAAGGTGCTGGAGGCCCTGCGCGCCGAGGCCGCGGAGACGCTGCGTCTCTATCCCGATCCCAATTCCGACAAGCTGCGCGAGGCCATCGCCGCTTTTCACGGCGTCGAGGCCGGCCAGGTCTTCGTCGGCAACGGCTCGGACGAGGTGCTGGCGCACGCCTTCCTCGCGCTCTTGAAGCACGATGCCCCCATCCTGTTCCCGGACATCAGCTACAGCTTCTATCCGGTGTACT
>JANJWO010000051.1 GCA_024709485.1 Hydrogenophilaceae bacterium
GACGACAAGACGCGCAAGCTCAAGGCCGTGATCAAGGACAAGCGCCTGATCACGCCGACCGGCAAGTTCAACGTCTACAACACGCAGCACGACGTGTACTAAGTAAGGCCGGCACGGCGGGGCGGCCGGACCGCCCCGCCGTCCCTCAGCGACGGACGACAGGCAGCCATGCGAAACTCGACGACAGTGGGACTGATGATGGCCTTGATCTTCGGCAGCGCCAGCGCCGACTCGCCCCGCATCGACCCGGAACGCCAGCACGAGCTCGTGCGCCTGGTGCGCCAGGACTGCGGCTCCTGCCACGGCATGCAGCTGCACGGCGGCCTCGGCCCCGCGCTCACGCCGGCGACGCTCCGCGACAAGCCCGTCGAATCGCTCGTCAGCACCATCCTCCACGGACGGCCCGACACGCCGATGCCGCCCTGGAAAAGCTTTCTTTCCGAGGCCGAGGCGGCCTGGATCGTGGACAGCCTGCAAAGGGGGTTCCCCGATGCGCGCTAGGCTTTCCGCTTTGCTCCTGCTCACGCTCGGCGCGCTGGCCGGCTGCGCCGGCCACGAACTGCGCGGCACCGGCGACCTCGGCGTCGTCATCGAGCGCGCCAGCGGCAGCGTGCAGATCCTCGACACCAGCCAGCGCGCCAGCCTGGGCAAGGTGGCAGGCCTGGGCGACCTCTCGCACGCCTCCATCAGCTACTCGCGCGATGCGCGCTACGCCTACGTCTTCGGCCGCGACGGCGGCCTCACCAAGGTCGACCTGCTGACCCGGCGCATCGTGCGCCGCGTCATCCAGGGCGGCACCAGCATCGGCGGCGCCATCTCGCCCGACGGCAAACTGGTCGCCGTGGCCAACTACGAACCCGGCGGCGTCAAGGTGTTCGACGCCAATGACCTGTCGCTGGTCGCCGACATTCCCGCCGTCGGCGCCGACGGCACCCGCTCCAAGGTGGTCGGCCTGGTCGACGCCCCCGGGCAGCGCTTCGTCTTCAGCCTGTTCGAGGCCGGCGAGATCTGGGTCGCCGACATGCGCGAGCCCAGGCAGCCGGCGCTGCGCAAGTTCAGCGGCATCGGCAGGGAACCCTACGACGGCATGATCACCTCCGACGGCCGCCACTACGCCGCCGGCCTTTTCGGCGAGGATGGCGTGGCGCTGCTCGACCTGTGGAACCTCGACGCCGGCGTCAAGCGCGCGCTCGTGGCGTTCGGCCGCCACGGCGAGAAGCTGCCGGTCTACAAGATGCCTCACCTCGAAGGCTGGGCCGCCACCGGCAGCCAGATCGTGCTGCCCGCCGTCGGCAAGCACGAAGTCATCATCGCCGACCAGCACGACTGGCAGGAAGTCGCGCGCGTGCCGGTCGCCGGCCAGGCGGTGTTCGCGGTGGCGCGCCCCGACGGACGCCAGGTGTGGATCAACTTCGCCTACCCCGACAACGGCACGGTGCAGGTGCTCGACCTGCCCTCGCGCCGCATCGTGCAGACCTTGACGCCCGGCAAGGGCGTGCTGCACCTGGAGTTTTCCCCGCGCGGCGAGCAGGTGTGGCTGTCGCTGCGCGACGAGAACCGCATCGAGATCTACGACCCCGATACCTTCGCCCGCATCGGCACCCTGCCTGCAGAGAGCCCGAGCGGGATCTTCTTCACCGTGCGTGCCCACAGGATCGGACTATGAGCGACCTCCCCCTCAGCCTGCTCAACGACTTCCAGCGTGACTTTCCGCTGACCCCGCGGCCCTTCGACGGCATCGCCCAGCGCCTCGGGCTGGAGCTGGAGGAGCTGCTCGACACCCTGCGCCGCCTCACGCGCGAGGGCGTCATCAGCCGCGTCGGCGCGGTGTTCCGCCCCAACCGGGTCGGCGCCAGCACGCTTGCCGCCATCGCCGTTCCCGACGCGCGCCTGGCCGAGGTGGCGCGCCTCGTCAGCGCGCGCCCCGAGGTCAACCACAACTACGAGCGCGAGCACCGCCTCAACCTCTGGTTCGTCGCCGCCGCCGCGAATCCGCAAGAACTCGAGCAGGTGCTGCGCGGCATCGAGCGGCAGACCGGGCTGCCGGTGCTGCGCCTGCCGATGGTGCAGGACTACCACATCGACCTCGGCTTCGACCTGCGCCCGACCGTCGGCCGCAGCGGCAGGCGGCCGCACAAGGCCGCCCCGGCCCAGCCGCTCGCGCTCGACGCGCTCGACTACGCGCTGGTCGAGGCGATCCAGGAAGGCCTGCCGCTGGTCGCCCGCCCCTATGCGGAAATCGCCGCCTTCATCGGGGTGCCGGAGGCCGAGGTGCTCGCGCGCCTGGGCCGGCTGCTCGACCACGGCATCATCAAGCGCCTCGGCATCATCGTGCGCCACCACGAGCTCGGCTTCCGCGCCAACGCCATGGTGGTGTGGAACATCCCCGACGCGCGCGTCGACGAATGCGGGCGCTGCGTCGGCGCCTCCGGCCTGGTGAACCTCTGCTACCAGCGCCCGCGCCGGCTGCCCGACTGGCCCTACAACCTGTTCTGCATGATCCACGGCAAGGATCGCGACGCCGTGCTGGCCCACCTCGAACACCTGCGCGACCAGTGCGGCCTGACGGACTTCCCCTGCGAGGTGCTGTTCAGCAAGCAGCGCTTCAAGCAGACCGGCGCGCGCTACCTCGCGGCGCGCAGCAAGGCCGAGGCGCTGTGATGGACGGCGCTGTGATGGACGGCCCCGGCCTCGACGCGCTCGAGCGCGCCCTCGTCAACACCCTGCAAGACGGCTTTCCGATCTGCGAGCGCCCCTATGCCGAGGTGGCGGCGCGCGTCGGCAGCGACGAGGCGACGGTCATCGCCCGCGTCGAAAGCCTGCTTGCGCGCGGCCTGCTGTCGCGCTTCGGCCCCATGTACCACGCGGCGCAGATGGGCGGCGCGCTGAGCCTGGCGGCGATGGAGATCCCGCCCGCGGACTTCGAACGCGTGACCGAGATCGTCAACCGCCAGCCCGAGGTCGCGCACAACTACGCGCGCAGCCACCGCCTCAACATGTGGTTCGTGCTGGCCACCGAAACCCCCGCCGCGCAGCAGGACACGATCGCGCGCATCGAGCGCGAGAGCGGCTACCCGGTCTACAACATGCCGAAGATCCGCGAATATTTCGTGGAACTGAAACTGCACGTATGAACGCCCGCGACGACTTCCGCCCGCTCGACGACACCGACCGCCGCATCATCCAGGCGACGCAGGCCGGGCTGCCGCTGACGCCGCGTCCCTACCACGCCGTCGCCGAACAGCTCGGCGTGGCGGCGGCCGAGGTGATGCAGCGCATGCAGCGCATGCTCGATCTCGGCGTCATCCGCCGCATCGGCGCCGTGCCCAACCACTACGCGCTGGGCTACCGCGCCAACGGCATGACGGTGTGGGACGTCGCCGACGCGCGCATCGACGAGCTCGGCGAACGCATCGGCCAGTTGCCCTTCGTCACCCACTGCTACCAGCGCCCGCGCCACCTGCCCGACTGGCCCTACAACCTGTTCGCCATGGTGCACGGCAGGACGCGCGAGGAAGTGGAGGCGAAGGCCACGCTCATCGCCGAGGCGCTGGGCACGGCGAGCCGCGCGCGCGACATCCTGTACAGTACGCGCATCCTCAAGAAAACCGGACTGCGCATCGGCGCCTAGGAGACCAGACATGTTCCGCATCTCTCAATACCTGCAGGAACTCGCCCAGCCGACCCCGCTCGGGCCCCGGCGCACCCCGCCCGGCCCGGTGGTGATCTGGAATCTGGTGCGGCGCTGCAACCTCACCTGCAAGCACTGCTATTC
>JANJWO010000022.1 GCA_024709485.1 Hydrogenophilaceae bacterium
TTTTTTTTTTTCAGCTTTTTTCTTCGTTTCTTTTGGGTTGGGGGGGCGGCGCCGTCCCCCCCCCCCCCCCCCCCGCCGCGGGCAGGATCGACCAGGCCGGGCCTAAAGTTCGATAAAACCTTGCCGATAATATGGACAAACAAATATATAAATAGGTAGTATCGTCTGGCCGGGGATCGGATGCCCCCTCGGGTCGCCGGGTGTGCCAGATCGCTTTGCGGCGCTTCGTTGAGCGCCGCTTTTATTTCAGGCCCGCCCACTGCCGAAAACCATGCTTTGGAATACCTGTTTATGCGCCCTGTAATTAATTAGAATACCGGGCTATGAGAGAGCCCTGACCATTGGCGGCACCCCAAACCGGCCGGCCGCCAAGACATGGCCATAAACGTAATTAGGATATTTTTGTGCCTTTTGTCTGCGCAATAGCCAAATGAAGCCCCCCCCTGACCCTGCGGCCGGGCTGAAAAAAAACACGATTCAAGCTCCCGGCCAAGACGCGCCCGACCTGCACGCGATCATTTCGCACATCCCCGGCATGGCTTTCCAGGTGTTCCGCGATCCGGGCGGCAAGGTGTCGATGCCCTACATCAGCGAAAAATCCCTAAGCCTGCTCGGCATCGACGCCCATGAGCTGGCCGCCAATCCCGGACTGTTCCTGGATCTGGTGCTGCCCGACGACAAGCCCGCCTACCTCGTGGCGCTTGCGTATGCCGGCGGCACCCACCTGAGCTTCAACTGGGAAGGCCGTATCCGGATCAAGGGCTGGAACGACATCAAATGGATCAGTTGCCGCGTCAACCAGCGCGAGGTCGCCGGCGGCACGATGTGGGACGGCATCATGCTCAACATCACTCACAGCAAGCTGACCGAGGCGGAAATCGAGCGCTCACGCGAAGCGCTGAGCGCCCTGACCTCGCACGCAAACACCGTCAAGGAACAGGAGCGCATGCGCATCTCCCGCGAGATACACGACGAACTGGGCGGCTATCTGACCGCCATCAAGATGGGGCTGTCCTGGCTGTCCGGCAGTCTGCCGGCCGACGCCGTCAAGCAGTTCGAGCGCGCCCAATACCTCGACACGGTGACCGACCGCGCCATCGAGGCCATCCACCGCATCGCCGCCGACCTGCGTCCGCCGCTTGTGGAATTCGGCATCGCGGCCGCTCTCGAATGGCAACTCAAGCAATTCCGCGCCGATTTCGACATCCCCTGCGAGTTTTCCTGCACGGAAGAGCAAATCTCCCTGGACCCGGACGCCTCCATTGCCGTGTTCCGCATCGCCCAGGAGGCGCTCACCAATATCGCCAGGCATGCCCAGGCCACCAGGGTGACGGTGCGAATCGGCAAACAGGACGACGTGCTGCGCCTGGAGATCGCCGACAACGGCATCGGGCTGTCCAGCGCGGGCGGCACCCGCGGCAGAAGATCGTTCGGCCTGCTCGGCATGACCGAACGCGCCACCGCCCTGGGCGGGGAACTGCACCTCATCAGCATCAAAGGCAAGGGCACCACCGTGCTGCTGACCCTGCCAACCGCGGCGGCACGGGGCGAGAACGCGCCCGCACCGCCGCAGGGCGCGGCTGACGCGCCGCCGATCCGCTTCGGGCGCTTTGCCGTCCAGGAGTAGGCGACATGGCTTCGAAACACAAGATCAATGTGCTGATCGTCGACGACCACGCCATTTTTCGCGAGGGCCTGAAGATGATCCTGTCCGACACCTCCGACATCCACGTCGCCGGCGAGGCCGGCAGCTCGGGCGAAGCGCTGAAGCTCGCGCGCGAAAACACCTACGACATGGCGCTGCTCGACATTTCCATGCCCGATCGCGACGGCCTGGAGACCCTGGCCCTGCTGAAAAAGGAACAGCCCAAGCTCAAGGTGCTGATGCTTTCCATGCATCGCGAAACCAAATACGCCGTGCGCGCCATCAAGACCGGCGCGGCAGGCTATCTCAACAAGCAGAGCGCGCCCGCGCAGCTGGTCAACGCCATGCGCGAGGTGGCCGCGGGCAGGAAATACATCAGCCCCGAAGTGGCCCACGAGCTGGCCAGCCTGATCAGCGGCGAGAACGAGGCGCCTCCGCACGAATCGCTGTCCAACCGCGAATACCAGACGCTGTGCATGATCGCCTCCGGCAAGACCGTTTCCGCCATCGCCGAGGAGCTTTGCCTGTCGGTCAAGACCGTGAGCATGTACCGCACCCGGCTGCTGGAAAAAATGCGGCTCAAGAACAACGCCGAACTCACCCATTACGCGATCAGGCACGGGCTGGTTTGAAAACAGCCGTCCGTTGGCGGTTGTCGGCAAATTCCCCCGGCCAAGACCGGGCCGACAAACAAAAACCGGAATAACCGCCTGTTTGGCGGCCTTATCCGTCCTTAGCCCGCGCTCGCCGCGGGCTACCATGGCGTCCGGTGGAATCAAGACTGTCTTACCCAGGCCATGGCGGAACAGGAAAACAGACCCAGGACGGAAAATCCGACGGAAGTCGCGCGCGAGACCCTGCGCCAGCTCGCCCTGCGCCGCATTGCGCCCACGCCGGACAACTACCGCAAGCTGTACCAGGAGATCACCGGCGACGGCGACTCGCCCACCGCGGCATCGGCGCTGAAAGCGTTCGCAAGCGGCCTGCGCGTCCGGCACCCGGCGCTGCCGGCCGCCGCCGCCCTGGACGATGCGGTCCGCCTGGAAAAATGGCCGCTCTGCAAAAAGCTGCTCGACGACATCGTGGCGTACCTGCAGCAGGAACACGAGGACCCCGGCGTCGAGCATGACGAAAACGCCGACCACGCGCTGCTCAAGGAGATGCTCGCCAGGACCCTGGAATACATCGCGGCCGGCGAGCTCGAACATGACGCCAGGATGGCGGAACAGACGCGGCGCCTGATCGCGCGCATCACTGCGGCGCGCAAATCCTCGGACCTCAAGAAAATCGCCGCCGACCTGAAAAAGCTTTGGCTCGACATCGAATTGCGCAGCACCGGCCGCATCGACCAGCTGGAGCTGCTCAAGCGCCTGCTGCGCCTGCTGATGGAGAACATCGGCGAGCTGCTGGACGACGACGCCTGGCTGCGCGGCCAGCTCGACACCGTGCGCGAGGCCCTTTCCGGCCCGCCGCACCCGCAGGCCCTGCTGGAGGCCGAGCAGCGCATCAAGGAGATCATTTTCAAGCAGGGGCTGGTGAAGCACGGGCTCAGGGAAGCCACCGCCACGCTCAAGGCCACCATGAAGACCTTCGTCGACCGCCTGGGCGACGCGGTCGCGGCCACCGGCGACTATCAGGAAAAGATTTCCGGCTATGCCGAACGCATCGGCCGCGCCAGCGGCGTTCACGAATTGCAGACCATCCTGGACAACATCATGCATGAAACCCGCTCCTCGCAGGCCAGCGCCAGAGTCTCCTACGATGCGCTGCTGCATGAAAAGGAACTCGCGCTGCGCGCCGAGGAGCGCATTCGCGAACTCGAGGCGCGGCTGGCGAGGATGAGCACGCTGGTACGCGAGGACCCCATGACCCAGAGCCTCAACCGCCGCGGCATGGAAGACGAGATGGCGCGCGAGATCGAGCGCTCCAATCTGTACGGCACGCCCTTCTGCATCGTCGTCATCGACGTCGACAACTTCAAGCAGGTGAACGACGCCTACGGCCACCAGACCGGCGACCAGGCGCTCATCCATCTGGTCAACGTGGCCAAGGAAGAGCTGCGCATGCTGGACCAGGTGGCGCGCGTGGGCGGCGAGGAATTCCTCATCGTCCTGCCCAACACCGCGGCCGACGAGGCCTGCAGGGTGGTGGAACGGCTGCAGCGCGCGCTGACCAAGAAGTTCTTCCTCAACAACAACGACCGCATCCTGATCACCTTCAGCGCCGGCGTCGCCCAGCATGCCCCCGAGGAAACCCAGGGCGAATTGTTCCGGCGCGCCGACGAGGCCATGTACGAGGCGAAAAAATCCGGGAAAAACCGGGTGTGCCTGGCCCGGGGCCTCGCCCCGGAATCCTGACCCCTGGCCGCTGAACCCTATTTTTTAACAACCGGGCTTAACTTTCAAAAAACCACGACGATTCCTCAATCAACGGCGGTTAGATTGCCTTAGGCGCCTAAGGCCGACCAAAGTGACGGCACTTTGCCGGGACAATCGACCACTCTTGATACAGGAGATAAAAAATGGCACTAGTCATCAACACCAACGTGGCTTCGCTGAACACTCAGCGCAACCTGAGCACCTCGCAGTCGTCGCTCAACACCTCGATCCAGCGCCTGTCCTCCGGCCTGCGCGTGAACAGCGCCAAGGACGACGCCGCCGGCCTCGCGATTTCCGAGCGCATGACTTCGCAGATCCGCGGCCTCAACGTCGCCGCCCGCAACGCCAACGACGGCATTTCGCTGGCGCAGACCGCCGAAGGCGCGCTCGGCAAGATCGGCGACATGCTGCAGCGGGTGCGCGAACTGTCGGTGCAATCCGCCAACGCCAGCAACAGCGACGACGACCGCAAGGCGCTCAACGCCGAAGCCGGCCAGCTGCTGTCGGAAATCGACCGCGTCGCCAAGCAGACCGAATTCAACGGCCTGAAGCTGCTCGACGGCAGCTTCACCCTGCAATCCTTCCAGGTCGGCGCCAACGCCGGCGAAACCATCAACGTCGCCGGCATCGCCAATGCCCAGATCGATGCGCTCGGCAGCTGGACCAGCGTCGACACCCCGGCCGGCCCGATCTCCGGCGTCGCGCCGACGGGCGCGGGCTATGTCGCCGGCACCCCGGCGACGCCGACCGACAGCACATCCTCGGGCAATTTCACCCCTGCTGCCGCCACCACTGCGGGCAAGACCTTCACGCTGACTGTCGATGGCGCCACCGTCTTCACCAAAACTTCCGATGGCCTTGGCGGTGCAAATGACGCCGTCACCGCCAACGAACTCGATACCGCACTGGGCACCTTCCTGTCATCCGCCCCTGGTGCCGGCTACAGCATCGCCTCCGGCTCCTTCGCAACTAATAACCTGGTTCTGCGCAAGGCTGACGGCACCGACATGGCCATCGCGCTGACCAGCAACTTCGAAACAGCCGGCAGCTTCGGCGCGGGCTTCGTCGCCACCCACACCGGCGGCACCCCGGCAGTTCCCAGCACCCCCGGCACCTTCTCCGCCCTGACCGGCGCGGCCTTCACCATCAACGGCGAGAACATCGAAGTCGGCGCCGCTGCCGATGCCGCCACCCGCCTGGCCGACCTGACCACCGCGATCAATGCCAAGACCAGCACCACCGGCGTCAAGGCATCGGTTTCCGGCGGCGCGCTGACCCTGACCTCGGTCGGCGGCTCCGGCAACATCGACATCGCCGGCACCGGCAACGTCACCGAGCAGACCGGCCTGACCGCGGGCACCAACGCCGCCACCCCGGGCAGCGCCCAGACCGGCTTCGCCACGCTCGACATTTCCAGCGTCACCGGCGCCAAAAACGCCATGAAGGCGATGGACGCGGCGATCAACTCGGTGAACAGCGCGCGCGGCACGCTGGGCGCGGTGCAGAGCCGCTTCGAGAACGCCATCGGCAACATCCAGGTGACCGCCGAGAACCTGCAGGGCGCGCGCAGCCGCATCGTCGATGCCGACTTCGCCGCCGAGACCGCCGTGCTGACGCGCGGCCAGATCCTGCAGCAGGCCGGCACCGCGATGCTGGCGCAGGCCAACTCGCTGCCGAACAACGTGCTCTCGCTGCTGCGCGGCTAAGTTGGAAAGTGCATCACAACGGGCGCGCGCGGGTTTTACCAAACCCGGCGGCGCCCGGGCAAAGCGACGGAGCGGGGTTTGTCCCGGCTCCGTCTTTGCCGCTTAATTGAGGGGAATCATCATGCCCATTGGAAAAGTCGATTCAGTTGACCTTGCCGCGCTGCGGCAGGCCTCCGCGCCCGCCACCCCCGCGCGGCGCGCCACGCTCGACAACCCCGCTTTCGCGTCCGCGCCGCCCGTCACCCAGGAAGCGGTCGCAGCCGCCGTGCAGTCGGCCAATGCATCCATGCGGTCGATTTCATCCAGCATCCAGTTTTCGCTCGACCAGGACAGCGGGCGCACCATCGTCAAGATGATCGATACCGAAACCGACGAGGTGATCCGCCAGTTTCCCAGCGAGGAAATGCTGGCCATTTCCAAATCCATAGACCGCATGCAGGGTCTGTTGATCAACCGCGAAGCCTGAGGAGCCGGCCATGGTTTCAGCTGCAGGAATCGGATCGGGGCTCGACGTCAACGGCATCGTCGAACAGTTGATGGTGTCGGAACGCAAGCCGCTTGCCGCCTTGACCAAGCAGGAGCTGGCGCACACCCAGAAGCTGTCGGCTTTCGGCCAGCTGCGCGGCGCGCTCGCCGGCTTCCAGACCGCGCTGAAGGATCTCGGCAGTGGCAGCAAATTCCAAGCGCTGAGCGCCAGCTCGTCCGACACCAAGGTGCTCAGCGCCAGCGCCGGCGGCAAGGCCATCCCGGCCAGCTACCAGATCGAGGTCAAGCAGCTGGCGCAGCAGCAAAAACTGGCGTCCGCCGGCTACGCCTCGATCGACGATGTCGTCGGCTCGGGCACGCTGACAATCCAGTTCGGCACCTATGACGGCGATTCGAACAGCTTTACCGCCAATGCCGACAAGGCCGCAAAAAGCATCAGCATCGACCCGGCCAAAAACACGCTGGCCGGCGTGCGCGATGCGATCAACGCCGCCAATGCGGGCGTCACCGCCACCATCGTCAACGACGGCGGCGCCGCCGGCAACCGTCTGGTGCTCACCGCGAGCGACAGCGGCGCCGCCAACAGCCTCAAGATCACGGTCAGCGACGGCGACGGCAACAACACCGACGGCAACGGCCTGTCGGCGCTGGCCTACGATCCGACGGCTGCCGCCGGCAGCGGCAAGAACCTCGGCCAGAAGGCCGTGGCCCGCGACGCCCTGCTGGAAATCGACGGCATCGCGGTGAAGCAGCCCACCAACACCGTCAAAAACGCCATCGAGGGCGTCACCCTGAACCTGCTCCAGGCCAATGTCGGCGAAAAGCTGACGCTGTCCGTGAACCGCGACGCCAAGGCCGTCACCAGTGCGGTCGAAGCCTTCGTCAAGGCCTACAACAACGCCAGCGGCACACTCAAGAGCCTCACCGCCTTCAATGGCCCGGGCGCGCAGAATGGCGCCCTGCTGGGCGACTCCACCGCGCGCGCGATCCAGGTGGAGATGCGCGAGCTGCTGAGCACCTCGGTCGACAACGGCGGCGCACTCACCACCCTGTCGCAGATCGGCGTCGGCTTTACCCGCGACGGCGTGCTGGCGCTCGACAACGCCAAGCTCAATACCGCCATCGACAAGAATTTCGACGATATCGCCGCGCTGTTCGCCAAGATGGGAAAGACCAGCGACAGCCTGGTCAGCTACAGTGCCAGCACCGCCAAGACCGTTCCCGGCAGCTACGCCGTCAACGTCACCCAACTGGCGACGCGCGGCACCACCCAGGGCAGCCAGGCGGCCGCCCTGAGCGTGCAGGCCGGCGTCAACGACCGGCTCGAGCTAACGGTCGACGGCAAGGCGGTCAGCATTACCCTCGCCGCCGCCGAATATGCCGACGCCGGCGCGCTGGCCGCCGAAATCCAGAGCAAGGTCAATGGCGCGATCGGCAGCGCCGGCAGCGTGCTGGTGA
The DNA here is from genome assembly GCA_024709485.1 of Hydrogenophilaceae bacterium. Lineage (GTDB taxonomy): Bacteria > Pseudomonadota > Gammaproteobacteria > Burkholderiales > Thiobacillaceae > UBA6918. The sequence goes on from JANJWO010000022.1 coordinate 7,674, forward strand.
GCCACAGCGGCGGCGTGCTCAGCATCGCCTCGGCGCTGTATGGCAGCGCTTCGCAGGCCAAGGTCACCGGCGGCAGCGGCATGGCCAGCCTGTTCGGTGCCGCCCCCGTCGTCACCGCCGGCGTCGATGTCGCCGGCTCGATCAATGGCGCCACCGCAAGCGGCAGCGGGCAAACGCTGACCGGCGCCATCGGCGATGCCAGCGAAGGCCTGGCGCTGCGCATCACCGGCGGCGCGCTCGGCGCGCGCGGCAACGTCACGTTCAGCCAGGGCTATGCGTCGCGGATCGGCCAGTATCTCGACGCCGTGCTGGGCGACGACGGCAGCCTGAAGACCCGCACCAACGGCATCGACAACAGCATCAAGCTTCTGGACCGGCGCCAGGAGCAGATGGAAGCGCGGCTGGCGCAGATCGAGAAACGCTACCGCGCGCAGTTTTCCGCGCTCGATTCCATGCTCATGAGCATGAACAGCACCAGCAGCTTTCTGACCCAGCAACTGGCCAACCTGCCCGGCAGCAGCCGGGACAAGTAAGCCGCGACGAACAACAGGAGACAGACGTGTACACGAATTCGAGAAGTGCCGCCAGCGCCTACGCCAGCGTGGGCCTGGAAACCAGCGTGATCGCCGCCAACCCGCACAAGCTGATCCTGATGCTGTTCGAAGGCGCGCAGCTGGCCATCCGCACCGCCGGCGTGCACATGCGCGAGGGTGACTTCCCGGCCAAGGCGGCCGCCATCACCAAGGCCGTCACCATCATCGGCGGCGGGCTCAGGGCCGCGCTCGATGCCAAGCGCGGCGGCGAGATCGCGATGCAACTGGACGCGCTGTACGACTACATGTGCCAGCGCCTGTTTGTGGCCAATCTGAAGAACCGGCCGGAAATGCTGGAGGAAGTGGGCGCGCTGCTGGCCGAGCTGCACTCGGCCTGGAAGCAGATCGGCGCGCAGGATCCGGGTACGGCGCCCGCGCAGGGCGAGACCCGCACGGCCGTCACCGCCTGAAATCAACCGCAACATGGGGAGGAAGGAAATCATCGAAGCCTACGAAAATCTCTCGCGCCTAACGGGCAGCATGCGGGATGCCGCCGAATCCGGCGACTGGGACGCGCTGACCAGCCTCGAATTGAAATGCCGCGCGATAACCCGCCAGCTCATGGCGCAGCCCATGCAGCTGAGCGAAAGCGAGCGGCAGCACAAGGCGACGCTGATCCGCAAGATACTGGCCGACGACGCGCGCATTCGCGAGCTGGCCGAGCCGCGCCTGTCCGCGCTGCTGAACATGCTGCACGGCGCGGATGCCGCCAGGAAGCGCACGCAGGCCTACAAGGAGGGCAGCGGCTACTGAGTTCAGGCCGCCACCGCCATGCCGGACTCCATCGAAGCCGTCTACCGCATCCTCTCCGCCCGGGCGCCGTCTGCGAATGAGCAGCGCCTGCCCGCCTCCGCCGGGAAAGCATCGGGACTGGATCAGCTCGCGGTCGGCCAGCAGGTGCAGGGCAAGGTGCTGGAGCTCGTCAACGGCAAGGCCACGGTGCTGATCGGCGGCCAGCAGGTGCGCATGGAGCTGCCGATCAAGGCCTCGGTCGGCGACACGTTGCGGCTGGTGTTCGCGGGCCAGCATCCGCGCCCGACCTTCCTGCTCACCGAGCCGGGGCGCGCGGCCCCGGGCGATGGCGCGCATGTGCCGGGCCGCGTCCTGAGCGTGGATGGCAACGGCGAGGCGGTGGTGCTGATCGGCGACCGCACGGTGCGCATGACGCTGCCCGCCGGCACGCAGGTGGGCGACAGCTTCCGGCTGGTGTTCACCAGTTCCGCGCCGGCCGCCGCTCCCGGCGCCGCGGCCAATGTCTCGGCTCACATCAGCGACGCCGGGCAGCTGCTGGGCGCGGCCATGAAAACGACGCGCGACCGCAATGCGCCGGCCCAGGCCAGCAGTCCGGCGCCGGTGCTGGGCGAAGCGCCGGGCAATCCCGCCGCCCTGGCGCTCGCGCTGCGCCAGGCGCTGTCGCGCACCGGCCTGTTCTACGAATCGCACCTGTTCGAATGGTCGAACGGCCATTACCCGCTCGCCAGCCTGCTGCGCGAGCCCCAGGGACGCCATTCCGACCCCGCCCTGCTGCAGGAAATCCTCCAGCCGGGCGCCGCGGAGCCCCGCCCCGCCGACAAGGCCGAACTGCTGCAGCTCATCGCCCAGCAACTGCAACTGCTGGAAAACCAGAGCCTGCTCTGGCGCGGCGAAATCTGGCCGCGCCAGATCGCGCAATGGGAGATCCGCCGCGAGCAGCCGCAGGCTGAGCAGGCTGCCGAAGCCTCCGCGCCGCAATGGAAGACCCGCGTCAGCCTCGACATGCCGCGGCTCGGCAAGCTGGTGGCGGACATTTCCCTGGATGCACAAGGCCGGCTGGACGTGCGCATGCAGGGTGAGGAGGAAGTCCTGCCCCTGCTCGAGCCCCGGCGCGAGGAGGCGGCAAACCGCCTGGCGGCGGCGGGCTGCCGGGTCGGCAGCTTCACGGTCACGCCTCATGGCCGCGCCTGACCGGCGCCTTGCCGCCGCCGCCCTGGCCTATCGCGAGGGCGACCTGGCGCCGCGCGTGGTGGCGAAGGGGCGCGGCGACATCGCCGAAGCCATCATCGAGCGCGCGCGCGACAGCGGCGTCTATGTGCACCAGTCGAGCGAGCTGCTGTCGCTGCTGATGCAGGTCGATCTCGACAGCTATATTCCGCCGCAGCTGTATATCGCCATCGCCGAGCTGCTGGCCTGGCTGTACCGGCTCGACGAATCCCAGGCCGATGCGCCGCCGCCCCTGCCTGGCGCCAAAACGCCATGAGGGGCATGCGCCCCCGGGAAGCCCCCGAGCACGTCCCAGCAATGCCGGAATCGAGCAACACCCCCGAATCAAGCGTCTGCAGCAATGAAGACTGGGCGCGCTATACCGTGGACTCGCCGCGGGAAATCCTGTCCCTGCTGCGAACGATCCAGCAGCAAAGCCTTTTGCTCGATGTCAGCTTCGCGGGCGGCGGCGCCCTCACCACCCTGCTCGCAGTCGACGCGGCGCGGAGCCTGGCGGTCTTCGATGCCATGCAGGACGCCGCCGCCAACCAGCGCCTGCGCGCGGCGGAGAAAATCGGCTTTTCGACCAGCATCGGCGGGGTGCACATCTCGTTTGCCGCCGCCGCCGCGGAGCAGGTCATTTTCCAGCAGCGGCCCGCGTTCAAGATCGCGATGCCGAAGGAACTGATCCGCCTGCAAAGGCGCGACGACTTCCGCATCCTGATGCCGGTCGCCAACCCGGCCTACTGCGTCATTCCGCCCGCGCCCGGGCTCAACCGGCAACCGCTCCGCGCCACCATCATCGATCTGAGCTGCGGCGGCGTGGCGCTCGCGGAACACGACGCCCCGCTCAACATGAGGATCGGCGACGTGATGCCGGACTGCGAACTGCTGCTGCACGAGGTGGGGCCGGTCGGGGTCACGCTGAAAGTCTGCAATAGCGCCCAGTTCAGCTTGCTCAACGGCACGCAGAAAACCCGCCTGGGCTGCCGCTTCGTGGACCCCCCGGCCAGCCTGCACGCGGTGCTGCAGCGCTACATCCTGCACATGGAGCGGGAGCGGCTGCAGCGGTGAAGGCAGTCGCCAGTTTTCAGCAAGGCCGTGCTTCGCCTTTACGGATAACCGACAACTGAATACTGATGACTGAAGATTGGCGGCTGGCTCAAACCGGCATGTTCATGATTTCGTGATACGCCGAGACCAGCTTGTTGCGCACCTGGATCGTCTGCTGGAAGGCGATGCCGGCTTTCTGCATCGACACCATCGCGTCCGACAGGCTCACCGTCTCGTCGCCCATGGCAAAACGCCGCCCCAGGCTGTTGGCCTGCTGTTGCAGGCCGTTGACCTGGTCGAGCGAGGATTTCAGCATGCTGGTGAAGTCGGCCTGGGCGACGGACTTGTCGCCCGCAACCCTGTCGGCAGCAACCGGATTGGCGGCCGGGCGCGCCGCCTGCGCCGTCGCCCTCAGCTGGGCCACCATCGCCTCGATCCGGCCGGCATCGATTCCGCCAACGCTCATGCCTACCCTCCTTTCCATGAATGCGGCCAAGTTATCACATGCCCCCCCGCGCTTTCGCGGGATAAAGACGGGAAAACCCGCTTTATTCGCCCAATTGAAACGCCGCCCCCTGCAGATAATTCGGTAGCAAGGAGTAAACCCTTGATTCGCATTCGAAGGACGCAAACAGATGGATCGGGCACCAAACGACACGGCAGCCGTACAGGCAAGACAAGCGGAGCAGCCCCATGGCCGCGGGTGAGAACATGATTCAGGCCGGCTTCGCGGGCGCGGCCCAGAGCGCCGGCGGGCGCAAGCTCATCCTCATCCTGGGCGTGGCGGCGGTGGTCGCGGTCATGGCCGGCGTGTGGATGTGGGGCAAGCAGCCCAGCTACCGCATCCTCTTTTCCAACTTCAACGACCGCGACGGCGGCGCCATCGTCGCCGCGCTGGAAAAGATGAACGTCCCCTACAAGTACGCCGAGGGCGGCGGCGCCATCCTGGTGCCCGAGGACATGGTGCACGACGCCAGGCTGAAACTGGCGGCCCAGGGCCTGCCCAAGGGCGGCAATGTCGGCTTCGAACTGATGGAGAACCAGAAGCTGGGGGTCTCGCAGTTCGTCGAGCAGGTCAACTTCCAGCGCGCGCTCGAAGGCGAACTGGCGCGCTCGATCGAGGCGGTGTCCGCCGTGCAGGCGGCGCGCGTGCATCTCGCCCTGCCCAAGGCCAGCGTGTTCGTGCGCGACCAGCAGAAACCCACCGCCTCGGTGCTGCTCAACCTGCATCCCGGACGCGCCCTCGACCAGCAGCAGGTCAGCGCCATCCTGCACCTGGTCGCCAGCAGCGTGCCCGAGCTTTCCGCCAAGCAGGTCACCATCATCGACCAGAACGGCAGCCTGCTCTCGGAAAACGGCAACGCCCTGACCGCCAACGGCCTCGACCCCGGCCAGATCAAGTACGTCCAGGAACTGCAGCAGGGCATCGCCCGCCAGATCGAGTCCATCCTCACGCCCATCGTCGGCCACGGCAACGTGCGCGCCGAAGTCACCGCGGACGTCGACTTCTCGCGCAGCGAGCAGGCGGTGGAAAGCTACAAGCCCAACCAGACGCCGGAAAACATGGCGATCCGCAGCCAGCAGACCATGGAATCGCAGAACGGCGCGGCGGGCGCCGCCGGCGTGCCGGGCGCCCTCTCCAACCAGCCGCCCGCGCCCAGCACCGCGCCCATCGACGCCGCCGGCGCCCAG
>JANJWO010000071.1 GCA_024709485.1 Hydrogenophilaceae bacterium
GCTGGACGGCATCAAGCGGTCCGACTGGCTGCAGCTGCGGATGAAGGACGACGACGCGGCCGATGCCATCGAGCGCGCCGCCAAGCAGCTCGACGTGCACCAGAAGGAGTTCGAGCGCCGCTTCGCCGACAAGCGTTCCAAGATCACCCAGGGCGATGACCTCGCACCGGGCGTGCTGAAGATGGTCAAGGTGTTCCTGGCGGTGAAGCGCCGCATCCAGCCGGGCGACAAGATGGCCGGCCGCCACGGCAACAAGGGCGTGGTGTCGAAGATCGTGCCGGTCGAGGACATGCCCTACATGGACAACGGCATGCCGGTCGACATCGTGCTGAACCCGCTCGGCGTGCCCTCGCGCATGAACGTGGGCCAGATCCTGGAGACCCATCTGGGCTGGGCCGCCAAGGGCCTCGGCCAGAAGATCGACGCCATGCTGCGCGCCCAGGCCAAGGCCAAGGACATGCGCGCCTTCCTCAAGGAGGTGTACGACAGCCGCGGTGCGAAAGAGCGACTCGACGAGCTGTCCGACGAGGACATCCTCGAACTGGGCGCCAACCTGGTCAAGGGCGTGCCGTTCGCCACCCCCGTGTTCGACGGCGCTTCGGAAGAGGAAATCCACCACATGCTGAAGCTCGCCGACATGTCCGAAGGCGGGCAGGTGACGCTGTACGACGGCCGCACCGGCGAGGCCTTCGAGCGCCAGGTGACGGTGGGCGTGATGCACGTGCTCAAGCTGCACCACCTGGTCGACGACAAGATGCACGCCCGCTCCACCGGCCCGTACTCGCTCGTCACCCAGCAGCCGCTCGGCGGCAAGGCGCAGTTCGGCGGCCAGCGCTTCGGCGAGATGGAGGTCTGGGCGCTGGAGGCCTACGGCGCCTCCTACGTGCTGCAGGAAATGCTGACCGTGAAGTCCGACGACGTGACCGGCCGTACCAAGGTCTACGAGAACATCGTCAAGGGCGATCACAAGATCGAGGCAGGCATGCCGGAGTCCTTCAACGTGCTGGTGAAGGAAATCCGCAGCTTGGGCATCGACATCGATCTGGAACGTTATTAATTTTGGGGTGAGGAACTAACCATGAAAGCATTGCTGGATCTGTTCAAGGACGCCACCCAGGAAGAAGAGGTCGATGCCATCAAGATCGGCATCGCCTCCCCTGAAAAAATTCGCGCCTGGTCCTACGGCGAGGTCAAGAAGCCGGAGACCATCAACTACCGCACCTTCAAGCCCGAACGCGACGGCCTGTTCTGCGCCAAGATCTTCGGCCCGGTCAAGGACTACGAGTGCCTGTGCGGCAAGTACAAGCGCCTCAAGCACCGCGGCGTGATCTGCGAGAAGTGCGGCGTCGAGGTGACGCTGTCGAAGGTGCGCCGCGAGCGCATGGGCCACATCGATCTGGCCAGCCCGGTCGCCCACATCTGGTTCCTGAAGTCGCTGCCCAGCCGCCTTGGCATGGTGCTCGACATGACCCTGCGCGACATCGAGCGCGTGCTGTACTTCGAAGGCTACGTCGTGACCGATCCCGGCATGACGCCGCTCAACAAGTGCCAGCTGCTCACCGAGGACGACTACCTGTCCAAGGTCGAGGAATACGGCGACGAGTTCAAGGCTTCGATGGGCGCCGAAGGCATCCGCGACCTGCTGCGCGGCATCGACCTCCACAGCGAGGTCGAGACCCTGCGCACCGAGCTGTCCAAGACCACGTCCGACACCAAGCTGAAGAAGTTCTCCAAGCGCCTCAAGGTGCTGGAGGCCTTCCTGCGCTCCGGCATCAAGCCCGAGTGGATGATCCTGGAAGTGCTGCCGGTGCTGCCGCCGGAACTGCGTCCGCTGGTGCCGCTGGACGGCGGCCGCTTCGCGACCTCCGACCTCAACGATCTCTACCGCCGCGTCATCAACCGCAACAATCGCTTGAAGCGCCTGCTGGAGCTGAAGGCGCCGGAGATCATCGTGCGCAACGAAAAGCGCATGCTGCAGGAAGCCGTGGATTCCTTGTTGGACAACGGCCGCCGCGGCAAGGCCATGACCGGCGCCAACAAGCGTCCGCTGAAGTCGCTGGCCGACATGATCAAGGGCAAGAGCGGTCGCTTCCGCCAGAACCTGCTGGGCAAGCGCGTCGACTATTCCGGCCGCTCGGTCATCGTGGTGGGCCCGCAACTCAAGTTGCATCAGTGCGGCCTGCCCAAGAAAATGGCGCTGGAACTGTTCAAGCCCTTCATCTTCAACCGCCTGGAAGTCATGGGCCTGGCCACCACCATCAAGGCGGCCAAGAAGATGGTGGAGGACGAAGAGCCGATCGTGTGGGACATCCTCGAAGAGGTGATCCGCGAGCATCCGGTGCTGCTCAACCGCGCGCCCACCCTGCACCGCCTCGGCATCCAGGCTTTCGAGCCGGTGCTGATCGAAGGCAAGGCGATCCAGCTGCATCCGCTGGTGTGCGCGGCCTTCAACGCCGACTTCGACGGTGACCAGATGGCCGTGCACGTGCCGCTGTCGCTGGAAGCGCAGATGGAAGCGCGCACCCTGATGCTGGCCTCCAACAACGTGCTGTCGCCCGCGAACGGCGAGCCCATCATCGTGCCCTCCCAGGACATCGTGCTCGGTCTGTATTACATGACCCGTGAAAAGGTCAATGCCAAGGGCGAGGGCAGCTTCTACGCCGACGTTGCCGAGGCGCGTCGCGCCTATGACAACGGCGCGGTCGAGCTGCACGCGCGCGTGACCATCCGCATCAAGGAGGCCAGCATCGTCGACGGCCAGCGCGTCGAGACCGTGAAGCGCGTCGAGACCACCGTCGGCCGCGCCATCCTGTCGGAGATCCTGCCGCCCGACCTGCCCTTCAGCTACATCGACAAGGCGCTGAAGAAGAAGGAGATCTCCAAGCTCATCAACGCCAGCTTCCGCCGCTGCGGCCTGCGCGAGACCGTGATCTTCGCCGACAAGCTGATGTACACCGGCTTCAGCTTCGCGACCCGCGCCGGCATGTCGATCGCCATCAAGGACATGCTGATCCCGGCGGAGAAATCCTCCATTCTCGAAGCCGCCGAAACCGAGGTGAAGGAAATCGAGATGCAGTACACCTCCGGCCTGGTGACCCAGGGCGAACGCTACAACAAGGTGGTGGACATCTGGGGCCGTGCCGGCGACCAGGTGGCCAAGGCCATGATGGGCCAGCTGGGCGTGGAGAAGGTGAAAAACCGCAAGGGCGAGGAGGTTGTCCAGGAATCCTTCAACGCCATTTACATGATGGCCGACTCCGGCGCGCGCGGCTCCGCGGCGCAGATCCGCCAGCTGGCCGGCATGCGCGGCCTGATGGCCAAGCCCGACGGCTCCATCATCGAGACCCCGATTACCGCGAACTTCCGCGAGGGGTTGAACATGCTGAAGTACTTCATTTCCACCCACGTCGCCCGCAAGGGCCTGGCCGACACCGCGCTGAAGACCGCGAACTCAGGCTACCTCACCCGCCGCCTGGTCGATGTGATCCAGGATCTGGTGGTGGTGGAAGACGATTGCGGCACCAAGGACGGCATGGCGCTGAAGGCGCTGGTCGAGGGTGGCGAAGTGGTCGAGCCGCTGCGCGAGCGCATCCTCGGCCGCGTGGCCGCCGTCGACATCGTCAATCCGGAAACCCAGGAAACCATGATCGAGGCGGGCACCCTGCTTTCCGAGGAGCTGGTCGACGCCATCGACGCCGCCGGCGTCGACGAAGTCAAGGTGCGCACCCCGCTCACCTGCAGCACCCGCTTCGGCCTGTGCGCCAAGTGCTACGGGCGTGACCTCGGCCGCGGCCACCTGGTCAACGTCGGCGAGGCGGTGGGCGTGATCGCGGCGCAATCCATCGGCGAGCCGGGCACCCAGCTCACCATGCGCACCTTCCACATCGGCGGCGCGGCCTCGCGGGCGGCCGCCGCCAGCCAGCTGGAAGCCAAGTCCAATGGCACGGTGCGCTATTCCAACACCATGCGCTACGTGACCAACGCGCGCAAGGAGCTGGTGGCGATCTCGCGCTCGGGCGAAATGGTCGTGGTGGATGACGCCGGGCGCGAGCGCGAGCGTCACAAGGTGCCTTATGGCGCCACCATGACCGTGACCGACGGCGCCAAGATCAAGGCCGGCGTCGTGCTGGCCACCTGGGATCCGCATACCCGCCCGATCATCACCGAGTACACCGGCAAGGTGCGCTTCGAGAACGTGGAAGAGGGCGTCACTGTCGCCAAGCAGATCGACGAGGTCACCGGCCTCTCCACCCTGGTGGTGATCGATCCCAAGACCCGCAAGGGCGCGGCGGCCAAGGGCGTGCGCCCGCAGGTCAAGCTGTTCGACGAGGCGGGCGGGGAAGTGAAGATCGCGGGCACCGAGACGCCGGTGAACATCACCTTCCAGATCGGCTCCATCATCACCGTGAAGGACGGCCAGGACGTGCATGTGGGCGATGTGCTCGCGCGCATCCCGCAGGAAACCACCAAGACCCGCGACATCACCGGCGGCCTGCCGCGCGTGGCCGAGCTGTTCGAGGCGCGTTCGCCCAAGGACGCCGGGGTGCTGGCGGAAGTGACCGGCACCGTGTCGTTCGGCAAGGACACCAAGGGCAAGCAGCGCCTGGTCATCACCGACTTCGACGGCGCTGCCCATGAGTACCTGATCCCCAAGGACAAGCATGTGACCGCCCACGACGGCCAGGTGGTGCAGAAGGGCGAGATGATCGTCGACGGCCCGGTGGACCCGCAGGACATCCTGCGCCTGCAGGGCGTCGAGGCGCTGGCCCGCTACATCACCGACGAGGTGCAGGACGTGTACCGCCTGCAGGGCGTGAAGATCAACGACAAGCACATCGAGGTGATCGTGCGCCAGATGCTGCGCCGCGTGAACGTGGTGGATCCGGGCGATACCGGCCTCATCCCGGGCGAGCAGGTCGAGCGCTCCGAGGTGCTGCAGCTCAACGATGAAATGACGGCGTCCGACAAGCAGCCTGCCAGCTACGAGCCGGTGCTGCTCGGCATCACCAAGGCCTCGCTGTCGACCGACTCCTTCATCTCCGCGGCTTCCTTCCAGGAAACCACGCGCGTGCTGACGGAAGCGGCCATCATGGGCAAGAAGGACGATCTGCGCGGCCTCAAGGAAAACGTCATCGTCGGCCGCCTGATTCCCGCGGGCACCGGCCTGGCCTACCACAACACCCGCCGCCGCCAGGCCGCCGGCGAGGATCTGGGGGCCGCGCATTTCATGGAAAGCCCGCAGGAGCCTTCCCAGGAAAACCAAGAGGTGGCTTGACAAGGAAGCGCTGCCTACTTAGAATCATGCGTCTTTTTTCCGGTATTTTTTATGCCGGATGCATGAATCTGACGCAACGGGACGGCCCAGGCCGTCCCGGTTGTTTTAATGGCTGTTTTGAGACATAGACTGAACGGAAGCTTAGATGCCAACGATTAACCAGCTGATCCGCAAGCCGCGCAAGGCTCCGGTGACCAAAAGCAAGGTGCCTGCCATGCAGGCCTGCCCGCAAAAACGCGGTGTGTGCACCCGCGTGTACACCACCACTCCGAAGAAGCCGAACTCCGCGCTGCGGAAGGTCTGCAAGGTGCGCCTGACCAACGGTTTCGAGGTGATCAGCTATATCGGCGGCGAGGGCCACAATCTGCAGGAACACTCCGTGGTGCTGATCCGCGGCGGTCGTGTCAAGGACTTGCCGGGTGTGCGTTACCACACCGTGCGCGGTTCGCTCGATACCGCTGGCGTGAAAGACCGCAAGCAGGCGCGCTCCAAGTACGGTGCCAAGCGCCCGAAGGCCGCTTAATTACTAAAGGATTGATGACATGCCACGCCGTCGCGAAGTAGAAAAACGTGAAATCCTGCCGGATCCCAAATTCGGCAACGTCGAAGTCTCCAAATTCATGAACGCCATCATGATCAGCGGCAAGAAATCCGTCGCTGAGCGCATCGTGTATGGCGCGTTCGAGCAGATTTCCAAGAAATCCGGCAAGGATCCGCTGGAGGTGTTCTCCACGGCCATGAACAACGTGCGCCCCGTCGTCGAGGTGAAAAGCCGCCGCGTGGGTGGCGCCAACTACCAGGTGCCCGTGGAGGTGCGTCCTTCCCGTCGTACCGCCCTCGCCATGCGCTGGGTGCGCGATGCCGCCCGCAAGCGCGGCGAGAAGTCGATGGATGCCCGTCTGGCCGGCGAACTGATGGATGCCGCCGAAGGCCGCGGCTCGGCGATGAAAAAGCGCGAAGAAGTTCACCGCATGGCGGAAGCCAACAAGGCTTTCTCGCATTTCCGCTTCTGATGGGGATTTGACAAAACATGGCACGCAACACCCCCATCGAGCGGTATCGCAACATCGGCATTTCTGCCCACATTGACGCGGGCAAGACCACCACGTCCGAACGCATTCTTTTCTACACCGGCGTTTCCCACAAGCTGGGCGAAGTGCACGACGGCGCGGCGACGACTGACTGGATGGAGCAGGAGCAGGAACGCGGCATCACCATCACCTCTTCCGCCGTGACCTGCTTCTGGAAGGGCATGGACATGTCCATGCCCGAGCACCGCATCAACATCATCGACACGCCCGGGCACGTGGATTTCACCATCGAGGTGGAGCGTTCCATGCGCGTGCTGGACGGCGCCTGCATGGTGTACTGCGCCGTGGGTGGCGTGCAGCCCCAATCCGAAACGGTGTGGCGCCAGGCCAACAAGTACGGCGTGCCGCGCCTGGCCTTCGTGAACAAGATGGACCGCACCGGCGCCAACTTCTTCAAGGTCTACGAGCAGATGAAGAGCCGTCTGCGCGCCAACCCGGTGCCCGTGGTGGTGCCGATCGGTGCCGAGGACAACTTCAAGGGCGTGGTTGACCTGCTCAAGATGAAGGCCATCATTTGGGATGAGGCCTCCCAGGGCATGAAGTTCTCCTACGAGGACATTCCGGCCGACCTCGTCGAGGTCAGCAAGGAATGGCGCGAGAAGATGGTCGAGGCTGCGGCCGAGTCTTCCGAGGAGTTGATGAACAAGTACCTGGAGGAGGGCGACCTCTCCGAGGCCGACGTCATCGCCGGTTTGCGCGTGCGCACCATTGCCGGCGAAGTCGTGCCCATGCTGTGCGGCACCGCGTTCAAGAACAAGGGCGTGCAGCGCATGCTGGACGCGGTCATCCAGTTCCTGCCGTCGCCGATCGACATCCCGCCGGTCGACGGCGTCGACGACAGGGACAATGCGATCGTGCGCCATGCGAGCGACGACGAAAAGTTCTCCGCTCTGGCGTTTAAGCTCATGGCCGACCCCTTCGTGGGCCAGCTTACCTTCATTCGCGTGTATTCCGGCGTTCTGCAGTCGGGCGACACCGTGCTGAACTCGGTCAGGGGCAAGAAGGAGCGCATCGGCCGCATCCTGCAGATGCATGCCAATCAGCGCGATGAGATCAAGGAAGTGCGCGCGGGCGACATCGCGGCCGTGGTTGGCCTGAAGGATGTGACGACCGGCGACACCCTGTGCGATCTGGCGGCGCCGGTCGTGCTCGAGCGCATGGTCTTCCCCGAGCCGGTCATTCACGTGGCGGTGGAGCCGAAGACCAAGTCCGACCAGGAGAAGATGGGGATTGCGCTCAGCCGACTGGCGCAGGAAGACCCGTCCTTCCGCGTGCGCACCGACGAGGAATCCGGCCAGACCATCATCTCCGGCATGGGCGAACTGCACCTGGAGATCATCGTCGACCGCATGAAGCGCGAATTCGGCGTGGAAGCCAACGTCGGCGCGCCCCAGGTGGCCTACCGCGAAGCCATCCGCAAGGCGGTCGAGGTCGAAGGCAAGCACGTCAAGCAGTCCGGCGGCAAGGGCCAGTACGGCCATGTCTGGATCAAGATGGAGCCGAACGAGGCCGGCAAGGGCTACGAGTTCGTCGATGCCATCAAGGGCGGCACGGTGCCGCGCGAATACATTCCCGCGGTCGACAAGGGCTTGCAGGAAGCGCTGCCCAACGGCGTGCTCGCCGGCTTCCCGGTGGTGGACGTGAAGGTCACCCTGTTCGACGGCTCCTATCACGAGGTCGACTCCTCCGAGCAGGCTTTCAAGATGGCCGCCATCCTGGCCTTCAAGGACGGCATGCGCAAGGCCAACCCGGTGCTGCTCGAGCCCATGATGTCGGTCGAGGTGGAGACGCCGGAAGACTACATGGGCGACGTGATGGGCGACTTGAACCGTCGCCGCGGCATCATCCAGGGCATGGATGACATGGCGAGCGGCGGCAAGGCCATTCGCGCCGAAGTGCCGCTGGCCGAGATGTTCGGCTATGCGACTTCGCTGCGCTCGATGTCCCAGGGCCGCGCCACCTACAGCATGGAATTCAAACATTATTCCGAGGCCCCCAAGAACGTGGCCGAGGCCGTGATTAGCAAAAAGTGATCTAGGACGAGGATTTAGACATGTCTAAGGAAAAATTTGAACGTACGAAGCCGCACGTGAACGTTGGGACGATTGGTCACGTTGACCATGGCAAGACCACCCTGACGGCGGCGATCACCACCATTTTGTCGAAGAAGTTTGGTGGTGCGGCGAAGAACTAC
>JANJWO010000040.1 GCA_024709485.1 Hydrogenophilaceae bacterium
ACCGACGTCGTTCACCCATGACGCTTATCACCGTATCTACGAATGAGCGTCCTGACCGTGCGCGAGCACGGGACCATCGCGATCGGCGATGCCTTCGTCTGCGACGGCAGGAAGTCGATCACCGCCGACCAGGCGGATGCGCTCCATCGCATTTCGCGACGGCTGAAAGCCGCCGGTTTGAAAGGCGATATCTTCACGCACGCCAACCGCACGACGCTGAAGGCCCGGCAGTTCGTGGGCGTGCTGCAGATCGGCGGCGACGCAATCGAAGTCGTGCCCAAGATTGACCGGCTCGACGAACGGCAGGCGCGCATCAACCTGTTCCGCATGCTGGCCCGCACGCGGCAGCTGGACGTCCACGAGGCGGACCTGACGCGTCTGGCGGCACAGAACCTGAGCATTCTGGAGATCTTCATTCGCTTGTTCTGCGACAAGCTGTTTGCCGAGGTGCACCGGGGCCTGGTCAGCCGCTATGAGCGCCATCGCGACAACCTGCCCGCCTTGCGCGGCAGGTTGTTGACCGGCCTGCAGGCCACACTGAACGCCCTCCATCCCGAACGATTCCAGTGCGAGTACGACGAGTTCACGGTGGACACCCCCATCAACCGCGTGTTGAAGGCCACGGTGCGTCGCCTGCGGCGGATCACGCAGCATGGCGACAATGCGCGCCGGCTGGCGGAACTCGACTTTACCCTGGATGGTGTGCGCAATGTCCCGGCCGATGCCCTGGAGTGGCACCGACTGCATTTCGACCGCGCCAATCGGCGCTACGCGCCGCTGGTGGAGATGGCACGGATGATCCTGCAAAACCGCAGCCAGGACGTCACGTCCGGCAGCTTGGAGGGCTTCGGGCTGGTGTTCGACATGAACGAACTGTTCGAGCAATACATCGGCGCCGTGGCTCGTGCCACCTTCGCGCCGGACTGGCAGGTGATGCTGCAGGGGCCGCAGCGATACCTGCTCCAGGATTCAGCCACCGGCACGGAAGCATTCCAGGCCAAGCCTGACATCACTGGGCTACTCGATGGCAATCCGACCTGGATCATCGATACCAAATGGAAACTGCTGGACACGCAAGACCACAATCATGGCGTTGGCCAGGCCGACGTTTACCAGATGCTGGGTTACGCGCGCCGTTATGGGGTGAAGGATATTGTTCTCGTTTACCCTCACCACGACGCGATCCCCGCCACCCCCGGTGTGCAGCGGACTTTCCTAATCCAGAGTGAATCCCGGGAACGACGTCTCGGGGCGGACTTCTCGTACCTTCATGTGGCCACGGTCGATCTTGCAGATCTCGATGGGGTTCCGAGGCAGTTGGAAGCGATGCAACTATCTCGGTTGGCCTCCTGAGCATCCTTAAAGCGTACGCTATGGTGTTCAGGGATACCTACTACAGCGCCGGGGAGGAGAGAATGAGCCAGGGTGATGCCAGCATCGAAGTTTGACGGCGCACTGGCACATGGTGTGCGCCAGCACTAAGTTGCGGTCAGCCGTAGCGCCGGATGGCCTGCGTGAGCTGTTCCCTGACCCGCGTGCGAAGCGTCGGTGGGCCGATGACCTCGACGTCCGGTCCGTATTTGAGAATGTCCATCAAGAGCTCGCGGTCGTCGGCGTAGGGAATTTCCAGCACATAGCTGCCATCGGCCTCCTCAAAGCCCTTCTGCCGCGGGTGCCACTGCTCGTGGGCGACCCAGCGCGCCCGCTCGGCGGTGAAGCGCAGCCTGGCCCACTCCACCTTGCTGCCGCCAAAGATGCCGTAGCCGGCGCCTAGCACCTCGTCGGTCGTCTTTTCCGAGACTTCACGGCAGGTCTTTTCCAGTATCTCGGCCCTCTGGATGGCATCAACGGAGAAGTTGCGCAGCGCCTTGCGCAGATGGCACCACGCATCGAGGTACCAGTTCTCCCGGTAGTAGACCAGTCGCTGGGGCGAAACCTCTCGCTCGGTCACCTCGTCGGTGCCGCGCGCGTGGTAGGTGATCATCAGGCGCTTGCGCCGCAACAGCGCCGAGCCGACGGTCTCGAAGTGCGACAAATGCATGCGCCGCGCGGCAGCACCGATGATGCGCACGCGCTTGCGCACCTCTTCCGCCGTGTTGTCGGCTGTACCCAGCAGGCTGTTCAGGCGCGCCATCAGCGGCTGGATATGCGGCGAGAGCAGGCCACCCTTGTCCAGGTTGGCCATGAGGTGCTGCATGGTCAGGAGCGCATGGATTTCCGAGGCGTTGAACCAGAGGCCGGGAAGTTCGAACTGGGTGCCTGGGTGTGTGCCCCCGGTCTCGAAGCGGTAGCCGCCCGCCTCGCGGTCCCAAATGAGCGGGCAATTGAAACGGTCGCGCAGGTACTGGATGTCACGCTTGAGCGTGGCTGGTGAGACCTCCAGCGCCTCGAGCAGTTCGGTGAAGGTAACGAGCTTGCGCTCGCTGACGAGTTGGTCAATCTTGTAGAAGCGTTCGGTGCGGTCCATGCGCGGCTCCCTGGTGGCTTGCCGGATTGTATCCCGTATAGCTCATGCCATGAGCCTGCCGGCAGGTAGTCTGCCTTCATGACAACGCCAAACCGAAAATCCGCAATCACCCCCGCCCTTGTCGCTGCGATTCGCGAGCGCTACCAGCTGGACTGGCACGGCATCCACGGTGTCAGCCACTGGGCGCGGGTGCGCGTGAACGGGCTCAGGCTCGCCGGCCGCACGGGGGCCGACTCCGGGGTGGTCGAGCTGTTCGCCTTCCTGCACGACTGCTGCTGGCTGGACGACGGCTACGACCGCGGGCACGGCTGGCGCGCGGCGCGCTTCGCGACATCCCTATTGGGAACCCACATCTTCCTCCCGGATCGCCAATTCGACCTGCTGCTGCAGGCCTGCGGCGGTCACACGGGCGGCGACGGCCATCCCAGCGTCACCGTGCAGACCTGCTGGGACGCCGACCGCCTCGACCTCGGGCGGGTAGGCATCGTGCCCGACCCGCTGCGCCTATACACCGACGCGGCGCGCGAGCGGCGCATGATCGAATGGGCCTACCGGCGTAGCCTCGGCAATTGCAGCCGGACAGGCGCCGGTTCCCGTTCCCTGACCGGCCTCACACAATCAGCCATGCAGCCATGAAGCCAGGCCAGCAGCCGAGCATCGACGACGGACGCATCCCGTGGCGCTCGGCGATGCAGCTCCGCCGCCAACCCGAGCGCCATGCGGCCCTGCGGCCACTCGCCATGGGCCTGGCACGGGCGGCGCAACGGGCCGCCCCGCCGGAATTCCCCGATTCCGGGCAACGGTTGGAAGCGAAGCGCCGGCTGGTCGTGGTCTGCGAGTGGCTGGAGGAGCGACTAGACAGGCCGATCCGGGTACGCAGCCTGGGTGACCGCGTCCGGCGCGTCGAGGTCTTCGAGTCGCTCACCTTCACCATCGACCCGAAGGATCGCTGCATTACCTCCGGCGAGCTGCGCGGCGGCGAGAACGTGTTCACCACCCAGGTCTTCGAGGTCGGCCGGCCGCTCATCACGCCGCTCTGGCTGGGGTCGGTGCTGCAGCGCGTCGGCCTGTACCAGCGCGAGCAGGGCGACCTGTTCTTCGAGGCGGGGGCCGAAGACGCGGTGCTGGCGTGGATCACCCAAACGGCCTACCGGCTGCTGCTGCGGGAGCCGCGCTTCCGGGCACTGCGCCGCGTGACCCTGCCGAAGGCCTTCGCTTTTCCGGCCGAGCTGCATGGGATCGCGCTCGCCTCGCGCACCCGCCCGGTGGGGCCGCTGCTCACGTCGCGCAAATTGAACCTGGTGTGGCGCAACCTGACGGCGTTCCGCTCGGTCGCGCGGGAAACCCCCCAGCTCCTCCCCCTGCTGATGGCCTACGTGCGGCAGATCCCGCCCGGCGAGGTGGTCAACTGCAAGGATCCTGTCGCTGCGCTAAAGGCGGCGCTGCGCGAGGCGGTCCATTCCGAGGCGGCTTGGCGCTACGTCGTTCGTCACGGCGCGCGCGTGTTTCGCATTCCCTGGAAGATTTCCGAGGGCGTCGCGCCGTTCGAGGCGGCGACGATCTACCTGCACGCCCTCGACGCCACGGGGCTGCCACCGCCACCACCGCCGCAAGTCGCCAAGGCGCTGCTGCACGGGTACAACCAGAACACCGACGACGGCGCGATCATCCTGAAACAGAAATTTCACCGGGATATCCACGCGCCGGTGCTGCGCGCCGGCCTGCTGGAGGCGAGCAGGCGGCGGCGCGACACCGATCTCGCCGGCTTCGTCGAACAGTTCCTCGGCGTATGCTGGTGGTCGGAGGAGCCTTGGAACCAGATCCTGGACAAGAACCAGCTCAAGCGCGGCTGGCCCTGGCTGGTGCGCCAGTGGCAGAAGCACGAGGCCGAGCGGGCCTTTGAGGCCGAATCGGAAACCGCTTCTGGCAAACGCGCCTGCAGCCGGCCCGACTGGGCCCGTGGCTGGTCATCCCGATCGACTCGTCGTTGGCCCTGTTCCGAGAATCCGTGGCCATGCGCAATTGCCTCGTCGACTTCCGCGAGGATTGCGCTCACGGCAACGTAGAGATCTATTCGGTGCGCGATCCGGGCACCGGCAAGCGCGAGGGATGCATCGGATTCGGCTTCGAAGGCGGGTTTCCGCTGCTGTTCGAGGCCAAGGGGTTTGCAAACACGCCGCCCGGCAGCGGAGTCCGCAAAGTCGCCCGGGCGCTTGCCCGAAGGCTGCACCGCAAGTGGGGATGAAGGTTTGGCGCGCCGCCATGATGCGCCCGACTATAGGAGCATCCACACCAGCAGCAGGTACAACAGGGCGTAGAGCGCCCCGCCGGCGACCGCGCCGATGGAAAGGTATTTCAGGAAGTTCATGCCGTTGCCGCCCAGGCTAGGCGGCCTTGCCGACCAGGCTCAGCACCTGGCCGTTGGCCACGCCGTAGGGCACGTGCCCGGTCGCAACGTGCTGGCGCGCCGACTCGCAGTGCCCCTGCTGGTCGTCGAAGAAGATGTCGGCGCCGAAGGCCTTGAGAAACTCGCCCTTGTCCATCCCGCCCAGGAACAGCGCCTCGTCGATGCGGATGTTCCAGGCGCGCAGGGTGCGAATCACGCGCTCGTGGGCCGGAGCGGCCCGCGCGGTAATGAGAGCGGTACGGATGGGCGAAGCCTCGCTGGGATACCAGGACTGGATCTGGTGCAGCGCCGCCAGGAACTTCTTGAACGGGCCGCCGGTGAGCGGCTGCCGCGCGGCATCGCGTTCGTTCCGCTCGAACGCGATCCGCAGAGGGCCGGAGGTATCCAGATTGACCGGGGACGGCAGGATCGTTTCTGTTGTCCAATTTGAAAGTTAACTTGGAACCTACAAATTGTTCAGAGAATTCTAGATAGTTGGTAAATCGAAAGAAAACCCTAGGGAGACGCTGATTTATTCACAATTTCCGACGCCGAGCACAAGCCCGAACGTTCGCTTCGTCAGATTTTTCATGATTTGCAGCGTGCACCACAGATTTTTGCTGTTTTTGGCCATTTCCCGGGGATTTTCCCCCGTTTTCGCGCCCTCAGGACGCAGCTGTCCCGCCAGGTCCCAGCAAGCGTCGCTTGACGATGAACAGATTCGCCAGGCCGAACAGCGCGTACAGCTGCGCGGTGTTCTTCGCGAGACCCCGGTAACGCGTCTTCCTGTGCCGGAACAGGTTC
>JANJWO010000060.1 GCA_024709485.1 Hydrogenophilaceae bacterium
TCGAGCCTGGAGGAGACGGCGAGCACGATGGAGGAGCTGACCTCGACGGTGAAGCAGAACGCCGACAGCGCGCACCACGCCAGCAAGCTGGTTTCCTCGACCTCCGAAATCGCGGTGCACGGCGGCGAGGTGGTGGGGCAGGTCATCCGCACCATGGGCTCGATCAAGCAAAGCTCGCGCAAGATGGCCGACATCATCGGGGTGATCGACGGCATTGCGTTCCAGACCAACATCCTGGCGCTGAACGCGGCGGTTGAGGCGGCGCGCGCGGGCGAGCAGGGCCGCGGCTTTGCGGTGGTGGCGGCGGAGGTGCGGAACCTCGCGCAGCGCTCGGCGAACGCGGCGAAGGAGATCAAGAAACTGATCGAGGACTCGGTGGGCGAGGTCGAGGCCGGTCGCAAGCTGGTGGACGAGGCGGGGGAGGCGATGGAGGACATCGTGACCTCGGTGCAACTGGTGGCGGACATCATTTCCGGCACGGCGGCGGCGAGCGCGGAGCAGAGCGCGGGCATCGAGCAGGTGAACCAGGCCATCGTGCAGATGGACACGATGACCCAGCAGAACGCCGCGCTGGTGGAAGAGGCGGCCGCCTCCGCCGAGAACCTGCAGGACCAGGCGCAGAAGCTGTCCCTGCTGGTGGCCAGCTTCAAGCTCAACGCGGCGCAGGCCGCAAGGACCGTCTCCGCCGGGCGCCGGCCGGGCGCGGCCCCCGCCGGCGGGCGCGCGCGCCCTGAGCCGGTGGCGGCGTGAAGGTGGGCGGAGTGGTGAAGCCAGCCAAGATGAGCAAGATGGACAGCCAGCCTGACGGCGTCAAGGTTTTCGAATTCACGGCGCGCGATTTCGAGCGAGTCCGCGCCCTCATCTACCAGCAGGCGGGGATCGCGCTGGCGGACACCAAGCGGGAAATGGTCTACAGCCGCCTGGCGCGGCGGCTGCGCGCGACCGGCCAGAACTCCTTCGCCGCCTACCTCGATGCGCTGGAAAGCGCGCGCGACAGCGCCGAGTGGGAGGCCTTCACCAATGCGCTGACCACCAACCTGACCTCCTTCTTCCGCGAGGCGCATCATTTCCCGATCCTGGCCGAGCACCTGCTCAAACAGCAGGCGCCGATCGCGGTGTGGTGCTCCGCCAGCTCCACGGGCGAAGAACCCTACTCCATCGCCATGACGGCGTGCGAGGCGTTCGGCACGCTCACGCCGCCGGTCAGCATCGTCGCCACGGACATCGACACCAATGTGCTGCAGACCGCGGCGCAGGGAATCTACCCCCTCGAGCGCATCGAGAAGATGGAGCCCGCCCGCGTCAAGCGCTTCTTCCTGCGCGGCAAGGGCGAGAAGGGCGGCCTGGTGCGCGTGCGCCCCGAGCTGCGCGAGCTGATCAGTTTCCGGCCGCTCAACCTGCTCGCCGCCGACTGGCCGGTGCGCGGGCCGTTCGACGCGATTTTCTGCCGCAACGTGATGATCTACTTCGACAAGGCCACGCAGGGCAGGATACTGGCGCGCTTCGCGCCGCTGATGAAGCCGGACGCGCTGCTGTTCGCCGGCCATTCGGAAAACTTCATGTACGCCTCGAACGCCTTCCGGCTGCGCGGGCGCACGGTGTACGAGCTGGATGCGGCGCGCGGGAAGGTGCGCGGATGAGCGCCATCCTCGAGGAGCAGCTCGCGACCAACCTCTATTACGACCAGCACTTCAATTGCGAGGCGGCCAAGCTGCTGCCGGGCGAGTACTACTACACCAGCAAGCAGATGCTGCTCGTCACCGTGCTCGGCTCCTGTGTCGCCGCCTGCATACGCGACCGCGTCAAGGGCATCGGCGGCATGAATCATTTCATGCTGCCGGAGAGCGGGGGCGACCCCGGCAATCCGCTTTCCACCTCGATGCGCTACGGCGCCTACGCCATGGAAATGCTGATCAACGAACTGCTCAAGGCCGGGGCGCGGCGCGAGCACCTGGAAGCCAAGGTGTTCGGCGGCGGCAACGTCCTGCGCGGCGTCACCAGCATCAATGTCGGCGAGCGCAACGCCCGCTTCGTGCGCGACTATCTGCGCGCCGAGAACGTGCCGATCCTGGCCGAGGATCTGAACGACATCCATCCGCGCAAGGTGTACTTCTTCCCCCATACCGGGAAGGTGCTGGTCAAGAAGCTGAAGCAGCAGCACAACGACACGGTGCAAAAGCGCGAGCGCGATTACGCCAGGCGGCTCAACATCCATCCGGTGGACGGCGATGTCGACCTGTTCTGACGGGCAAAGAATGTGAACGACAATGGAAGTGCAGGCATGAAAATAAAAGTAGTGATCGTGGATGATTCGGCGCTCATCCGCAGCGTGATGAGCGAGATCATCAACAGTCAGCCGGACATGGAGGTGGTGGGGGTGGCGCCCGACCCGCTGGTGGCGCGGGATCTCATCAAGCGCACCAATCCGGACGTGCTGACGCTGGATGTCGAGATGCCGAAAATGGACGGCCTGGATTTCCTGGAAAGGCTCATGCGCCTGCGCCCGATGCCGGTGGTGATGGTGTCGTCGCTGACTGAGCGCGGCTCCGAGATCACCCTGCGCGCGCTGGAACTGGGCGCGGTCGACTTCGTGGCCAAGCCCAAGCTTGCGATCCAGGAGGGCATGTTGGACTACGCCGAGCTGATCGCGGACAAGATCCGCGCGGCGGCGCGCGCCCGCATCGTGTCGCGCCGGGCGCCCGCCGCGGGCGTGGAGCAGGGAGCGGCGGCGCCGCTGCCGGCGCTGCGCAACCCGCTGACCAGCAGCGAAAAGCTGATCATCGTCGGCGCCTCCACCGGCGGCACCGAGGCGATCAGGGAATTCCTCATGCGCATGCCGCCGGACTGCCCCGGCATCCTCATCGCCCAGCACATGCCCGAGGGCTTCACCCGCTCCTTCGCCGAGCGCCTCGACAAGCTGTGCAGGATCGCGGTCAGCGAGGCGCAGGGCGGCGAGCGGGTGATCCCCGGCCATGCCTACATCGCGCCGGGCCACTCGCACCTGCTGCTCGCGCGCAGCGGCGCCAACTACATGACGCGGCTGGAGCAGTCGCCGCCGGTGAACCGCCACCGCCCCTCGGTCGACGTGCTGTTCAACTCCGCCGCCGCCGCCGCCGGCAAGAACGCGGTCGGCGTGATCCTCACCGGCATGGGCAAGGATGGCGCCGCCGGCATGCTGGAGATGCGCAAGGCGGGGGCTTACAATTTCGCCCAGGACGAGGATTCCTGCGTCGTGTTCGGCATGCCCAGGGAGGCGATCGCCGTCGGCGCCGTGCACGAGGTCGGGCCGCTGCGCGAGCTGCCGGCGATGGTGCTGGGCCATTTCACCGCCCACGGCGAGCGCGCGCTGCGGGTGTAGGCATGGGGCGCGCGCGGATCCTTGCCGCCGGGCGGTGCGCTCAAGTTTGCAGCCCGGCGGTCGATACCTTCATTAGAGAACCTGCCTGAAACAACGGAGTAAACATGGCTGACCCCAATACCAAATTCCTCGTGGTCGACGATTTCTCGACCATGCGCCGCATCGTCCGCAACCTGCTGAAGGAGCTCGGCTATTCCAACGTCGAGGAGGCCGAGGACGGCGCCGACGGCCTGTCCAAGCTGCGCTCGGGAAATTACGATTTCGTGGTGTCCGACTGGAACATGCCGAACATGGACGGCCTCACCATGCTGCAGCAGATCCGCGCCGACGCCGCCCTGTCCAAGCTGCCGGTGCTGATGGTGACGGCGGAAGCGAAGAAGGAAAACATCATCGCCGCGGCGCAGGCCGGGGCCAACGGTTACGTGGTCAAGCCCTTCACGGCCGCGACCCTGGACGAGAAGCTCACCAAGATCTTCGAAAAGCTCGAAAAAACAGGGGGTTGACGTGGTGGATACTCCCCAAGCTTGTACGCCGCCCGCGGCATCCCAGGGCGCAGCGTGCGCGGAGCAGGACGAGATGCTGGCGCGCATCGGCCACATCACCCGCTCTTTGCATGAAAGCCTGCGCCAGCTGGGGCTGGACCGCACCCTGATCAAGGTGGCGCACGACATTCCGGATGTCCGCGACCGCCTCAACTATGTCGCGCGCATGACCGAACAGGCCGCGCAGCGCGTGCTCAACGCCACCGACGCCGCGATTCCCATTCAGGAGCGCATCGACGAGGGCGCCGAGGAAATCCTCGACGGCTGGCGCGAAACCCTGAAGGCGCCCTTCTCCGAGGCGCAGTACCGCGACATGGCCACGCTGACCATGCAATGCCTGGCGGACATGCGCAACGATACCGGCGCCACCAAGCAGCAGTTGCTGGAAATCATGATGGCGCAGGATTTCCAGGATCTCACCGGCCAGGTCATCCGGCGCATCACCGACCTGACCCAGGCCCTGGAACGCCAGCTGGTGCAGTTGCTGATCGATTTTTCGCCCGAGGAAGTGCGGCGCGAGATCGGCGGCGGCAACAGCCTGATGAACGGCCCGCAGATCCATGCCGAGGGCAACAGCGACGTCGTCGCCGACCAGGGCCAGGTGGACGATCTGCTCGACAGCCTGGGTTTCTGAAGTGCAAGCGAAACCCTTGACGCAGTGTCGCCTAGGCGCTGAGAAAGCCGAAATCCTTTATACAAGGAGGGCATGAGGACAAGAGGAAGTGTGGTTCTGTGCGAAGCGATTTCGCCTTGCTGCCCTCTTGTCCTCATTGTTCAATATTCTCTGCGCCTCTGCGTCCCGGATTATTTCCCTCCCAATGCCGGGGCGACCTTGCCCGCCAGGTCGAGGCCGTCGTGCAGCAGGTTCACCAGCGGCGTGGCGAGGTAGGGCAGGGTGATCATCAGCACGGCGAAACCGACGGCCAGGGTGATCGGGAAGCCGACCGAGAATACGTTCAGCTGCGGCGCGGCGCGGGTGAGGATGCCCAGCGCAAGGTTGGTGATCAGCATGGCGGCGACGATCGGCAGCGACAGCTGCACGCCGATGCTGAACACCATGCCGCCCCAGCCGGCGATCTGGCGGAAGCCGTCGGCATGCAGCGGCGCGGCGGAGACGGGCAGGGCGGTGAAGCTCTTCACCAGCGCGGCGATCAGCAGCAGATGGCCGTCCAGCGCCAGGAAAACCAGCAGCGCGAGATAGGACAGGAAGCGGCTGAGCACCGTGGTCACGCCGCGCGACTGCGGGTCGAAGAAGCTGGCGAAGCTCAGGCCCATGCCCAGGCTGGCGATCTCGCCGGCCATCTCCACCCCGGCGAAGATGATGCGCATGGCGAAGCCGATGGCCAGCCCGATCACGAACTGCTGCGCCACGATCAGCAGACCGGAAAACGACAGGGGATCGATCTCGGGCAGGTCGGCGACGGTGGGCGCGACCACCAGCGCGATCATCACGCCGAGACCGATCTTGACGCGCGCGGGCACGCTGGCATGCCCGAGCAGGGGGGCGGCGGTCATCAGCCCGAGGATGCGCACCAGCGGCCACAGGAAGCCGGAGACCCAGGCGTAGAGTTCGGCGCTGGTGAAGCTGATCATGGCGGGTGGGAGCTGGGGGCTGGGAGCTAGGGGGTGTGCGGCTGAAGCCGCGGTTTTGCACGTAGCACTTTTCCTGCCCCCTAACGCCTAAATCCCGCTTACCCTATCAGGCCCGGAATGTTGCCGAACACCTGGCGCATGTAGTCCATGATCACGGCGAGAATCCACGGCCCGGCCAGCAGCAGGGCGATGAAGAAGCCGACCAGCTTGGGGATGAAGGAGATGGTCATGTCGTTGATCTGGGTCGCCGCCTGGAAGATGCCGACCACCAGGCCGATCACCAGCGCCACCAGCAGCAGCGGCGCGGAGATCAGCAGCATGACCTCCATGGCGTGGCGGCCGAAACTCATGACGCTTTCCGGACTCATGCGCGCCTCCTCAGTAGAAACTTTGCGAAAGCGAGCCGAGCAGCAGCGACCAGCCGTCCACCAGCACGAACAGCATGAGCTTGAACGGCAGCGAGACCAGCATCGGCGACACCATCATCATGCCCAGCGACATCAGCACGCTGGCCACCACCATGTCGATGATCAGGAAGGGAATGAAGATCGCGAAGCCGATCTGGAACGCGGTCTTCAACTCGCTGGTGACGAAGGCGGGCACCAGCACGCGCAGCGGCACGTCTTCCGGGCCGTTCAGCTGCGCCGCGCCGGACATCTTCGCGAACAGGGCCAGATCGCTCTGGCGGGTCTGCCGCAGCATGAAGCTTTTCAGCGGCGCCACGCCCTTGTCGAGGGCCTCGCTCATGGCGATCCGGTTCTCGGACAGCGGCTGGTAGGCATCGGTGTACATCTTGTCGAAGACCGGGCTCATCACGAACAGGGTCAGGAACAGGGCCAGCCCGATCAGCACCTGGTTGGGCGGCGTGCTCTGGGTGCCGAGCGCCATTCTGAGCAAGGACAGCACGATGATGATGCGGGTGAAGCTGGTCATCATGAGCAGGGCGGCCGGCAGCAGCGACAGCGAGGTCAGCAGCAGCAGCGTCTGCAGGCTGAGCGTGTAGGACTGGCCGCCGCCGCCGGTCGGCGCGCTGGTGAAGGCGGGCAGGCCGGCCGGTTCGGCGGCGGCGAGCAGCGGCAGGCACAGCAGCGCCAGCGCGGCGAGCGCGCGCGTCGGCCGCTGCGGCAGCGCGCGCCGGGCAGGATGTGGGCGCGCCGTCATTTTCTGCCCAGCGCCTGCCTGAGCCAGGCTGGAAAATTCGCTTCCGGCGCGGCGGCCGCGGCCGGCGGGGCCTCCTGGCGCGGCATCGTGGCGAGCGCATTGACGCTGCCGGGCGCCACCCCGACCACGATCCACTGCTCGGCCGCCTCCACCAGCAAAATGCGTTCGCGCGTGCCGACGCTCACGCCGCCGACGATGCGGATCGCGGCATTGCCCGTGGGGCGGCCGGCGTTGAGGCGCTTGAGCGCCCAGGCCAGCAGCGCCATCAGCCCCAGTACCAGGGTCAGACCCATGAGCACCTGGAAGAGGCTGCCGGCGGAGGAAACCGACTGGGCTTCCGCGGCGCCGGCGCCGCCCGCGGCCGACAGGGCGGCGGAAAAAACAACCATCCCCCTTAGCCACGGGGGGCACGGGGAAATCCCGTGCATGATATTTCCAGCCTTCATCGAAAACTTTCCGGCTTTCCCCGTGTTGCCTCGTGCGGCAAACGAGGTTTTCCTCAGGCTCATTTATTCAGCTTCCGAATGCGCTCGGCGGGCGTGATGACGTCGGTGAGGCGGATGCCGAACTTGTCGTTCACCACCACCACCTCGCCCTGGGCGATGAGGCAGCCGTTGACCAGCACGTCCATGGGCTCGCCGGCCAGGCCGTCGAGCTCGACCACCGAGCCCTGCGCCAGTTGCAGCAGATTCTTGATCGCGATCTTGGTGCGCCCCAGTTCCACGGTGAGCTGCACCGGGATGTCCAGGATGAAGTCGATGTCGTTGGTGCCGCCGCTGCTGCTGGCGGGGCCGGCGATGTCCTTGAACTGCGCGGGCTCGGCCGGGGCGGAGGTGGACTGCTCCGCCATGGCGGCGGCCCAGTCGTTCTCGTCGATGACCTGGGTGGTGTTGTCAGACATGAGGTTCTCCCGTCTGTGACTCGTTGAGGCTGTGCGAAAGCAGTTTTTCCACGCGCAAGGTGTACTGGCCGTTGAATTTGCCGTAGGTGCATTCCATCACCGGCACGCCGTCGACCTTGGCCTCGATGGTCTCGGGCATCGAGATCGGAATGATGTCGCCCGCTTTCATCTTGAGAATGTCGCCGAGGGTGACCTGCGCGGTGCCGAGATCGGCGACGATTTCGACTTCCGCCAGCTGGATCTGCTGGGTCATGAGCCGAACCCAGCGCTTGTCCACTTCCAGATTCTCGGCCTGCAGGCTGCTGGTCAGGATGTCGCGCACCGGCTCGATCGTCGAGTAGGGCATGCAGATGTGCATTTCGCCGCCCACCTGCCCAAGCTCGATGGTGAAGGTGGTGGTCACCACCACTTCGTTGGGGGTGGCGATGTTGGCGAACTGGGTGTTCATTTCCGAGCGCACGTACTCGAACTGCACCGGATACACCGGCTCCCAGGACTTGGCGTAGCTCTCGAACACGATGTTGAGCGCGCGCAGGATGATGCGCTGCTCGGTCTGGGTGAAATCCCTGCCCTCCACCCGGGTGTGGAAGCGCCCGTCGCCGCCGAACAGGTTGTCCACCATGAGGAACACCAGGTCCGGGTTGAACACGATCAGGGCCGTGCCGCGCAGCGGCTTCATGTGCACGAGGTTGAGGTTGGTCGGCACCACCAGGTTGCGGATGAATTCGCTGTACTTGGACACCTTGACCGGGCCGACGGAAACCTCCACGGCGCGGCGCAGGAAGTTGAACAGGCCGATTCTGGCGAGGCGCGCGAAGCGCTCGTTGATGATCTCCAGCGTCGGCATCCTGCCGCGCACGATGCGTTCCTGCTTGGCCAGGTTGTACGGGCGCGCGCCCGCGGTTTCCTCGACCGGGCGCTCATCGTCCGGCTCGCCGGTCACGCCCTTGAGCAGGGCATCGACTTCGTCCTGGGAGAGGAAGCTCTCGGACATGGCGTTACTGGATGATGAAGGAATTGAAGAACACGCCGCTGACTTTCTGCGGCTCGCCTTTTAAAACAAGCGGGCTTTTCGCCAAGGCGAGGATTTCCTCGGCGAGCTTCTCCTTGCCGTCGGTTCGCAGCAGCTCTTCGACATGCTTGCTCGACAGCAGGATCAGCAGGCGGTTGCGGATTTCCGGCATGCGCTGCTTGATCAGCTCGGCCTGTTCCGGGCCGACGACGCGGAGCACGATCTCGGTTTGCAGATAGCGCTCCTCCTCCGCCGGCTGGATGTTGACCGTGAACATGTCCAGGCGCACGAACACGGGCGTTTCCTGCTCCACGCCTTCTTCGGCCGCAGCCGCGCTGTCGACGTCCGTCTGGCCCAGGAAATACCACGCGCCGGCGCCGATGCCGCCGAGCAGCAGCAGGGTTGCGAGCAGCAGCAGGAGCAGCTTTTTCCTCGATTTTCTGGGCGGAGGCTCGTTTTCGAGCTCGATGACTGGTTCGGCTTGGGCCATGACTACGGTGGTCGGTTCAAAGGGTTGGCGTTGCAGCCATTATTGAAAGAAACGTCCTGCCGGCATGCCGGGAAAAGAGGGGGGAAAGGGGCGCATATCCGGGGATCGGGAAATGCGCTTCAGGCTTTTTCAAAAAACGCGGCCGTTGCCCATCGCGGCTCCCGATTCACGCGTAGGTGTCGACTAGGCCGAGGCCGGCGCGGGGAGCATGGGCGAATTCGCCGGCCAGCAGGCGCTCCGCCTGGCCGCCCTGTCCGGCGCGGGAGGCGGCCTGCCGCGCCTGCCGGTCCGGGTTGTCGTTCTGCTGCGGCAGGTCGGCGCTGACCGTGGCTTCGCCGAGCTGCAGCCCGGCTTCGCTCATCATCTCGCGCAACCTGGGCAGGGCGGCTTCGATGGCCTGGCGCACGTCGGCCTGGGCCGCGAAGAAATTCGCGCTGGCCTGATCGTTCGAGACGCTCAAGACCACCTGCAGCGGCCCGAGGTCGGGCGGATTGAGGGTCAGCGAGGCGGTCTGCTCGCCGCCGGCGGCCATCCAGCTGATGCGCTCGCCCAATGCCTGGCCCCAGGCCGCGGCGCCGACGGGCGGCGCCAGCCGATACTGGGGCAGGGCGGGCATGGGCGCGGCATCGGCGCGCGCGGGCGGGGCCGGGCTCGCCGCCGCTGGCGCGGCGAGGGCGGCTGCCGTCTCGCCGGCGGCGGCCTCCAGCGCTTGCGCTTTCGCGGCATGGGCTTCGAGCGCGGACGCGAAGGGCGTCGGCTTTTCCGCCGCTGCGTTGCCAGCGTGCGCGCCGGAAGCGGGCAGGGCGGCGGCGGCGTGCGCCGGCTCCGCGGCCGCGGCAAATTGCCGGCGCGACGATGCCGTTGCGCCGGCTCCGGGCGCTTCCTGCGCGCCCTGTGCGGCCGCTGTTCCGGCAGCCACCGGGGCTGCGGCCGCCGGGGCGGCGGCAATGGCCGCGGCCGCGCTTTGCGCGATGCGCGCTCCGTCCTGCTCCGTGCCCGCCGCCGCCGGTTCCGTGGCGGCGGTTTCGCCGCTCTGCGGCAGGTTGAGGGCGAGCGCCAGCAGCGCCGCCGCCGCGTCGGCGGCGGCGGGCTCGGCTGCCGACTGTGGCGGCTCGTCCGCCGGCAAGGCTTCCGCCGTTGCCGCCGCGCCGGCCTCCGCCGCATCGGCGGCCGCGCCGCGCTGCTGGCTGAGCTCTTCCGACAGCACCTGACTGAAAGGCTGGCCCGTTTGAGCGGGGGCGCCCTGGCGCGCGCCGGCCGTCGCGCTGGCGCCGGCGGGTTCTGGGCCGAGGGGGAGAGTGGGCATGTCCATGGTCATCGGGCTCCGGAAAGCTTGCGTTTGGAAAGGGCTTGGCGGCTGGCGTGCTCGTCGCTGAGTTTCTGCTCGCGGCGCGCCTCCTTTTGCAGGGCCTGGCTGCGCGCGCGGCTGGCGAGGGTGCCGAAGGACATTTTTTTCTGTTCGCTGGCGCTCCACGCGGCCCGCGCCTCCTCGATCCGCTTATGGCATTCGCGCACCAGCTCCTGCTGGCCGGCGATGGCCTGGTCGAGCTTTTGCATGAAGGCGCGGTAGTTGCTGTAGGACGCGGCGCTCAGCCCGGCGGTCAGGCTCGCCTGGTTGCGCTCGGCGTAGTCGAGACGGTATTGCTGCAGCATGCCCAGCTTTTGTTCCGCTTCCTCGCCGGCGCGCAGCACGGCGCCAAGCCGCTCCGCCGCGCTGTCGGCCTCGCGCGCGGCGAGGTCGACGAGGGTTTCGAGTGATGATGGATTAGCCATGTGCCGCGTTTGTCCTCGTTGAAAGCATCGGCCGCGGGGCGTGCGGCGGTAAAGCGGATGCGCCGCCCGGTTGCGGCGTCCGCGCGGCGGACTCCTGGTTTTCCCGCTGCGCTCGTGCCTGCCGTGGTTCAAAAGCGTTTTTCAGTTTCATGCTTCGGTGTTTCCGTTCATTGCTCGAACAGCGCCGCGAGCCGGGCCAGGCTTTCTGCGAGGGGCGCGTGCTCCTGGATGTCCTGCTGCAGGAAGGCTTCGATCGCCGGGTGCAGGGCGATGGCCTCGTCCAGCCTGGGGTCGGAGCCGGCCTTGTAGGCGCCGACGTTGATGAGGTCGCGGCTGCGCGCGTAGCGCGAGTAGAGCTGTTTGAGGCGCCGCGCCAGCTGCTGGTGCTCGGGCGCTGCGATGCTGTGCATCGCGCGGCTGATCGACTGCTCGATGTCGATGGCCGGGTAGTGGCCGCTCTCGGCCAGCGCGCGGTCGAGCACGATGTGGCCGTCGAGAATGGCGCGCGCGGCGTCGGCGATGGGGTCCTGCTGGTCGTCGCCCTCGGTCAGCACGGTGTAGAAGGCGGTGATGGAGCCGCCGCCGCTCCTGCCGTTGCCGGCGCGCTCCACCACCGCCGGCAGCTTGGCGAACACCGAAGGCGGATAGCCCTTGGTCGCCGGCGGCTCGCCGATCGCCAGCGCGATCTCGCGCTGCGCCATGGCGTAGCGCGTGAGCGAATCCATGATCAAGAGCACGTTCTTGCCCTGGTCGCGGAAGTGCTCGGCGATGGCGGGGGCGTAGGCCGCGCCCTGCAGCCTCATGAGCGGCGGGGTGTCGGCCGGCGCCGCGACCACGACGGCGCGCGCCAGACCCTCGGCGCCGAGGATCTGCTCGATGAATTCCTTGACCTCGCGCCCGCGCTCGCCGATCAGGCCGACGACGATGACGTCGGCGCTGGTGTAGCGCGCCATCATGCCGAGCAGCACGCTCTTGCCCACGCCGGAGCCGGCGAACAGGCCCATGCGCTGGCCGCGGCCGACGGTGAGCATGCTGTCGATGGCGCGCACGCCGACATCGAGAATCTCGCTGATGGGCGCGCGCGCCAGCGGGTTGGCCGCGCGGTTGGAGAGCGGGGCGGTGGCGGCGGCGCGCAAGGGGCCGAGGCTGTCGAGCGGCCGGCCGTTGCCGTCCAGCACGCGGCCGAGCAGGGCCTCGCCGACCGGCAGGTGCCGCGTGCGGTCGCTGTGGCGGCGGCGCGGATGGCCGGCCTGGCCGGGGCCGGGCAGCGTGGGCATGACATCAATCGGGAGCACGCGCGCGCCGGGGACGATGCCCTCGACATCGCTTCTCGGCATCAGCAGCAGGCGGTCGCCGTCGAAGCCGACGACCTCGGCCTCCAGTTCGGAGCCGTTGGGCATGGGCACGGTGCAGGCGCTGCCGACGGGCAGCTTCAGGCCGACCGCCTCCATCACCAGGCCGGTGACGCGGGTGACGCGGCCCGACATCTGCATCGGCTCGGCGATGGCGAGCAGGGCGCTGCAGTCATGCAGAAAGGCCTTCCAGCGCGGGCTGTGCAGGGGTTCCATCATGGCGCGAGCCAGTCTGACTGCTTGCCGAGCGCGGCGGCGAGGCGCCGCCAGCGCGAGGGGACGTCGGCATCGAGCTGATTGCTCCGGGTTTCCACGCGGCAGCCGCCGCGTTCGAGGCTGCCGTCCTCGGCGATGATCCAGCCGGTTTTTTCCAGTTCGCCGCCCATTTTCGTCCTGACCAGGGCCGCGTCCTCGGGGTGCAGGAACAGCAGCGCCGCCTGCTGCACGCCGGGCAGGTAGCTGATGGCCTCGCGCACGATGGGGAGGATGACTTCGGGGTGCGCATTGAGCGCGGTTTTCAGCATGGCGCGGGCCAGATCGAGCGCCAGTTCCAGCACCTCATGCGAGATGTTCTCGTCGGCCCTGGCCATTTCCGACTGGAAGGCCTCCGCGATACCGCCCAGGCGGGCGACTTCGCGGGCGATTTCCGCGCGGCCTTCGGCAAGGCCCTGGGCATGGCCTTCGGCGCGGCCGAGGGCGAAGGCTTCCTGGCGCGCCTGCTCCTGTATCTGCGTGACCTGGTCGATGGTCGGCAGGCTGAGCACGGTGTGGTCGGTGGTGACGCCGCGGCGGCCGGATTCGAGGTCGAGCATTTCCCAGGGCTGGTAGTCCTGCTCGCGATCCTTGGGTATGAGCACGCTAGACATAGACATCCTCGCCCTTCGCGCCGAGCGCGATCTGGCCCTCGTCCGCCAGGCGGCGGGCGATCTGCAGGATTTCCTTTTGCCTTGCCTCGACCTCCGAGAGCCGCACCGGGCCCTTGGCGTCCAGATCCTCGCGCAGCATCTCGGCGGCGCGCTGCGACATGTTCTTGAAGATCTTCTCGCGCAGCTCCTGGGTGGTGCTCTTCAGCGCGATGATCAGCGAGTCGGACTGGACCTCGCGCAACAGCAGCTGGATGCCGCGGTCGTCGATCTCGACGATGTTGTCGAACACGAACATCTCGTCCATGATCTTTTGCGCCATGTCGGCGTCGTGGTTCTTGAAGGTCTCCATCGCGGAGGCCTCCTGCTCGCCGTTCATGAAGTTGAGGATGTTCGCCGCCGCGCGGATGCCGCCCATGGCCTGCTTCTTCATGACGTCGTTGCCGGACAGCAGCTTGGTCAGGACTTCGTTGAGCTCGCGCAGGGCGGCGGGCTGCACGCCGTCCAGGGTGGCGATGCGCAGCAGCGCGTCGTTGCGCAGGCGCTCGTGGAAATGGCTCAGCACGTCGCAGGCCTGGTCGTGCTCCAGATGCACGAGGATGGTGGCGATGATCTGCGGATGCTCGTTGCGGATGAGGTCGGCCACCGATGCCGGATCCATCCACTTCAGGCTCTCGATGCCGCTGGCATCGCCGCTGCCGCCGAGTATGCGGCTCAGCAGCGAGCTCGCCTTGTCGTCGCCCAGTGCGTTGGTCAGCACCTTGCGCAGATATTCGCGGGAGTCCATTCCCAGCAGGGGGTTGTTGCTGGTCACCTCGGCGAAATCGTGCAGCACGGCCTCGACCTCCTCCTGGGGGATGCTTTTCATGTTGTTCATGGCCTCGGAGAGCTTCTGCACCTCGCGCGGGCTCAGGAACTTCATGACCTCGGTCGCGCCTTCCTCGCCCAGGGCCAGCATCAGGATGGCGCCCTTGTTGATGCCGCTGTCACTCATTGCTGCCCACCCAGCCCTTGACCACGCCGGCGACGGCGCGCGGATCCTGCGTGGCGAGCTGCTTGGCGCGCGCCAGATTGTCCTGATAGCCGCGCGCGCCGGGCGTCATCATTTCGCCCTCGATCGCCTGCGGCTGCGGCAGGCTGGCCAGGGGCGAGGCCTTGAGGCTGGCGGAAAGCGAGCGCAGCAGGGGCTTCAGCAGCTTCAGGTACAGATAGAGCAGCAGCGCGGCCATGATCAGGAACTGCCCGGCGTTCTTCGCCATCTGGATGCTGCTCGGCTGTTTCCACACGGGCGGCTGCGGGATGATCTGCTGTTCCGACTCGACGAAGCGGCTGTTCACCACGTTCAGCGAATCGCCGCGCTCGCCGTTGTAGCCCATGGCTTCCTTGACCAGATCGGTGATCTGGGTTTTTTCCGCATCGGTGAGCGGCTGCATGCCGGGCTTGCCGTCGGCATCGGTGGTTTTCTTGTAGTTCACCACGACCGCGACCGAGAGCCGCTTGAGCCCGCCGATGCCCTGCTGCACGTACTGGATGGACTTGTCGAGCTCGTAGTTGACGGTCGCATCCTTGCGCAGGTTGACGCCGGCCGCCGCGGGCGCGGCGCCGGGCGCGGCCTGGGCGCCGGCGGCGTCGATGGGCGGGAGGATGGGGGCGTGCGGGCGGGGGGGGGCGTGGGGCCGTTCCTGCGCTGCGCCCGGCGGGGCGTTGTGAGATTGGGTGGGGACGGGGG
>JANJWO010000065.1 GCA_024709485.1 Hydrogenophilaceae bacterium
AACCTGGTCAGGTCCGGAAGGAAGCAGCCATAGCGGATCGTTACCAGTGCCGGGGTCAAGGCTCGCCACTTAATTTTTTGGGGATAGGAATTAGGATCTAGGCGCTAGGGGTGGTTGGTTGCCAGCATATTCAGCACGCCCGCGCCGTGATTGCCTGGTTCCTGGCCCCTAGTCCCTAGTCCCTTAGCCCCTGACCCCTATGTCGGACCTGTTCGGTGAATCCTCCCAAGTGGCAGTGGCGCTGGCCCGCAAGTGGCGGCCGCGGCGTTTTGCCGACCTCACCGGCCAGGAGCACGTGGTGCAGGCGCTGAGCAATGCGCTGACCCAGGGCCGGCTGCATCACGCCTATCTCTTCACCGGCACGCGCGGCGTGGGCAAGACCACGCTGGCGCGCATCCTCGCCAAGTGCCTCAACTGCGAAACCGGCGTGACGCCGGCGCCCTGCGGCGAGTGCAGCGCCTGCAGGCAGATCGATGCCGGCCGCTTCGTCGACCTGCTGGAACTGGACGCCGCCTCCAACACCGGCGTCGACAACATGCGCGAGGTGCTGGACAACGCCCAGTACGCGCCCACCGTCGGCCGCTACAAGGTGTACATCATCGACGAAGTGCACATGCTGTCGAAGCCGGCCTTCAACTCCATGCTGAAGACGCTGGAGGAGCCGCCCGAGCACGTGAAGTTCATTCTCGCCACCACCGACCCGCAGAAGATCCCGGTCACCGTATTGAGCCGCTGCCTGCAGTTCAACCTCAAGCCGATGACGCCGGCCCAGGTCACGCAGCGGCTTGCCCATGTGCTGGAGCAGGAAGGCATCGCCGCCGAGCCCGCCGCGCTCAACCTGCTCGCGCGCGCCGCCAACGGCAGCATGCGCGATGCGCTGTCGCTGACCGACCAGGCCATCGCGCACGGCAGCGGCAGGCTCGAGGCCGCCGGCGTGCAAGCCATGCTCGGTACCGTGGGCCAGGATTATCTGTTCGACATCCTCGACGCCCTCGAACGGCAGGATGCCGATGGCCTGCTGGCGCAGCCGCGCCGCCTGTCGGAACGCGGCCTGTCGCTGAGCGCGGCGCTGCAGGATCTGGGCGGCCTGCTCACCCGCATCGCCCTGGCGCAGGCCGCGCCGGATGCCCTCGCCGATGACGGGCAGGACGCCGCGCGCGTGCAGGCATTCGCCGGGCGGCTCGATGCCGAAACCGTGCAGCTTTATTACCAGATCGCCTTGAACGGCCGCCGCGACCTGCCGTTTGCGCCCGATGAGCTCGCCGGCTTCAGCATGACGCTGCTGCGCATGCTGGCCTTCGCGCCCGCCGCGGACCTGGCGGTGCAGTCCGCCACCCGGCCGGCGGCGCTGGCCGTGCCCAAGGCGCGGATCACGCAGGCCGCTGCCGAAAAACCGCAGGCCCTGCGCGCGACCGAACCGGAACCCGACCCGGAACCGGAACCGGAACCGGCAGCGGCGGCTTTGCCGCAGTCCGGCCAGGACTGGCCCGCCATCGTCGCCGGCCTCAAGTTGGGCGGCATGGCGCGCATGCTTGCGGATCAGTGCGAGTTGAAATCTTTCGACGGCGGCGCGATGCAACTCGGCCTGGCCGAGGCGCACAAGCACCTGCTCGACAAGATTTACCGGGAAAAACTGGAGGCCGCGCTCAGGGGCAGATTCGGCGCCGCGCTCAAGGTGAGCTTCGAAGTCGGCGCCTCCACCGGCCAGAGCCCGGTCGAAGTGCGCGCGCGCGCCAGGGCCGAGCAGCAGGCTGAGGCCGTGGCGGCGATCGAGACCGATCCCTTCATCCGGGATCTGGTGGAGCAATTCGATGCGCGGGTCGATCCGGCATCCATCCAATCACTAGGAGAGAAGCAATGATCAAAGGCGGAATCGGCAACATGATGAAGCAGGTTCAGCTGATGCAGCAGAACATGCAGAAGGCGCAGGAACAGCTCGCCGAAACCGAAGTGGAAGGCGTATCCGGCGCCGGCATGGTCAAGATCACCATGACCTGCCGCAACGACGTGCGCCGCGTGCAGATCGACCCTGGCGTCATGGACGACAAGGAGATGCTGGAGGACCTGATCGCGGCCGCCATGAACGATGCGGTGCGCAAGGCCGAGGCCACCACCCAGGAAAAAATGGGCGCGATCACGCAGGGCATGCCCCTGCCCCCCGGCATGAAGCTGCCGTTCTGATGGCGCCGGAAAAAATCCGCTTCTGGGCCGGCAACGCCGTGCTGGCGGTGGCGCTCCTGGTGCTGTTCAACATGGGCGCGCTGTCCGAGCGCTACGGCATGGGCGCCGTGGCGCTGTGGATGATCCTGGTGGCCGTGGGCTTCTACCTGATCCTGTCGGGCAAGGAACCGCCCGGCTCGATGCCCGAGTAGGCTTGAAAAGTAGTCAGCCACAGAGAACACAGAGTTCACAGAGAGAAAAACCAGGCTCTGGACTGGTGATGGATTTCCCGGTGGCGAGGCTGTTGATGCTTCAGGAAGCCCTCTCTGTGCCCTCTGTGGCTTGAAGTGAGGTTTTTGGGACAATGAGTGAAAAGCAGCCCGGCGCGCTCGCCGCCCTGATCGACGCGCTGCGCGCCCTGCCCGGCGTGGGCCCCAAGTCGGCGGCGCGCATGGCCTATCATCTGCTGCAGCGCGACCGCGCCGGCGCGCAGAAACTGGCATCGGCCCTGGACCATGCCTTGAGCGGCCTGCAGCATTGCCGGCTGTGCAACAACTTTTCCGAAACGGAAATCTGCCCCACCTGCGCCAATCCGCGCCGCGACAGAAGATTGCTGGCGGTGGTGGAAATGCCCGCCGACCTCAACACCCTGGAGTCCACGCAAAGCTACAACGGCCTCTACTTCGTGCTGATGGGCAGGCTTTCCCCGCTCGACGGCGTGGGCCCGCGCGAAATCAGCCTCGACAAGCTGGTCAGCCGCGCACTCGACGGCGTGGTCGAGGAGGTGGTGCTGGCCACCAATTTCACCCCCGAGGGCGAGGCCACCGCGCACATGCTGGGCGAGCGCCTGCACGAGAAGGGCCTCAAGGTGTCGCGTCTGGCGCGCGGCGTGCCGCTGGGCGGCGAGCTGGAATACGTCGATCTCGGCACCATCGCCCAGGCCTTCCGCGAGCGCCGCCCGGTTTAGCCGCCCCATCCAGGCCTGGCATCTCCGGTAAAATAGCGGTTTTCGCATCCGACCGAAAACCGCATGGAACTCTCCGCACTCACCGCGCTTTCCCCGCTCGACGGCCGCTACGGCCGCAAGATTTCCGCCCTGCGCCGCTATTTCAGCGAATACGGCCTGATCCGCCACCGCGTGCTGGTGGAAGTGGAATGGCTGAAGGCGCTGGCCGCCAACCCCGAGATTGCCGAGGTGCCGGAATTCTCCGCCGCCGCCGTCGCCTTCCTCGACGGCATCGTGGAAAACTTTTCCGAGGACGACGCGGCGCGGGTCAAGGAAATCGAGGCCACCACCAACCACGACGTGAAGGCGGTGGAATACTTCCTCAAGGAGCGCTGCAAGCGCAACGACGAGATCCACCGCGTCGCCGAGTTCTTCCATTTCGCCTGCACCTCGGAGGACATCAACAACCTGTCGCACGCGCTGATGCTGAAAGGGGCGCAGGAATCCCTCATGGCGACCGGGCTCACTGCGCTCATCGACAAGCTGCACGCCATGGCGCACGAGCTCGCCGCGCTGCCCATGCTGTCGCGCACCCACGGCCAGCCCGCCAGCCCGACCACGGTGGGCAAGGAAATGGCCAACGTCGCCTACCGCCTGCGGCGCGCGCGCCGGCAGCTGTCCGAAGTCGAGTATCTGGGCAAGATCAACGGCGCGGTGGGCAACTACAGTGCCCATCTCTCAGCTTATCCGAACGTGGACTGGGAAGCCTTCGCCGAGAACTTCGTCACCGGCCTCGGCCTCGGTTTCAATCCCTACACCATCCAGATCGAGCCGCACGACTACATGGCCGAACTGTTCGATGCCCACGTGCGCGCCAACACCATGCTCATCGACCTGTGCCGCGACGCATGGGGTTACATTTCGCTCGGCTACTTCAAGCAGAAGGTGAAGGCGGGCGAGGTCGGTTCCTCCACCATGCCGCACAAGGTCAACCCCATTGACTTCGAAAACGCCGAAGGCAACTTCGGCATGGCCAATGCCGTGCTCACGCACATGGCGCAGAAGCTGCCGATTTCGCGCTGGCAGCGCGACCTCACCGATTCCACCGTGCTGCGCAACATGGGCGTGGGCCTGGGCTACACCCTGCTCGGCTACGAGTCCTGCCTGCGCGGCCTCAACAAGCTGGAGGCCAACCCGGCGGCGCTCGCCGCCGACCTCGACGCCAACTGGGAAGTGCTGGCCGAACCCATCCAGACCGTGATGCGCCGCTTTGGCGTGGCCAACCCCTACGAGCAGCTCAAGGAGCTCACCCGCGGCAAGGGCGGCATCAACCGCGAGACACTGCACACCTTCATCGATGGGCTCGCCATTCCCGCTGCGGAAAAAACACGGCTCAAAGAGATGACGCCGGCGAGCTACACCGGCAAGGCCGAGGAACTGGCGAAGCGGATATAAAAGGCGCAAAAGCCTTTGACACAGAGGAAGCAGAGGGAACAGAGGAAGGCCCCGATTATTGGTTTTTTGGTTTCCTCTGCTGCCTCTGTGTATATTGAATTAACGATTCGCGATGACTGAACCCACCGAAATCCTCCGCGCCAAGCTCAACGGCGAGACCGCCAAGGTGAGCTGGGCCGAAATGCAGCGCCATCACGCGCGCGGCGTGGTGGTGCGCGTGGCGGGCGAACTCGACTTGCTGGACGTGGCGGTGGCGATGGCGCACGACGACGGCGCCGCGGTCGGCCGCTGGATGCAGGCGGGGCAGGTCGGCAAGATCAGCGACGAAGAAGCGCGCGACTGCCTGGCGCGCGACCCCGCCTTGTGGAGCGTGGTGGTGGCGCCGTGGGTGCTGGTGCAGGAGCGGCACAGCTGATCTTTACAAAGGGGACACGAGGACAAGAGTAAACCTTGTTGTTTTTTTACTCTTGTCCTCCTTGTTCAATTTCTTGAGAGTGGAAAGAAACATGCCCGCATTCGACAAAGACGTCGGCCTTGCCGACTTCGAGCAGGAGGTCATCGAGGCCTCCTTCAAGCAGCCGGTGGTGGTGGATTTCTGGGCGCCGTGGTGCGGCCCCTGCAAGACGCTCAAGCCCATCCTGGAAAAGCTCGCGGCCGAATACGGCGGCCAGTTCGTGCTCGCCAAGGTCAACGCCGACGAGAACCAGGAGCTGTCCGCGCAGTTCGGCGTGCGCGGCATTCCGGACGTGAAGGCCGTGGTCAAGGGCAAGGTCGTCGACGAGTTTTCCGGCGCGCTGCCGGAGAGCGCGGTGCGCGCCTGGCTCGGCAAGTTCATCCCCAGTCCGGCGGAGGAGCTGCGCCAGCAGGCCCAGCTGAAGCGCGGCGCGGGCGACGAGGCCGGCGCGCTGCAGCTGCTGGCGCAGGCCTCGCAGCTCGACCCCAAGAACGAATGGGTGCGCGTGGATGCGGCCGAGATCATGTTCGTGCAGGGCGAGCTGGAAGAGGCGCGCCGCCTGCTGTCCAGCATCCGCAATGACGAAGTGGCCAAGGATGCGCGCACCATGCAGCTGCTGGCGCAGATCAAGCTCGCGGAAATGAACGCCGGCGGCGAGAACGAAGCCACCCTGTCGGCGGCCATCGAGGCCGATGCCGGCAATCTCGACGCGCGCTTGAAGCTTGCCAACCTGATGATCGGCTCCGGGCGCTACGCGGAGGGCATGGACCAGCTCATCGAAATCGTGCGCCGCGACCGCGGCTTCCAGGACGACATCGGCCGCAAGACCCTGCTCGACGTGTTCAGCCTGCTGGGCGGGCAGGGCGAACTGGTCGCGCGCTACCGCCGCCTGCTGGCCAGCGCGCTGAACTAAGCCCGCGCGTGGCGCGCATTCTCGTCGTCCACTACTCGCGCAGCGGCCATACCGCGCGGCTGGCGGGAATGCTGGCGGAAGCGATGCGCAGGCACGGACACGAGGTGGAAACCGAGCCCATCCGCGCCGAACGCGAGTGGAGCAAATGGCTGCTGCCCATTCCGCTCCTGCCGCTGTTGCCCGTGCTGCCGCTCTATTTGGCGAGCGGCCGCTTCCGCCGCTTCTGGCATCGCCATCATTACCAGCCCCGCCAGGCGATCCGCCCCCTCGCCCATGCCGACCTGTCGGGCTTCGACCTGGTGCTGCTCGGCACGCCCAAGTGGCTTTATCTGTCCTATCCCGTGGCGCGCTGGCTCGATGTGATCAGCGGCCTGGAAGGCAAGGCCGTGGGGGCATTTGCGACCTTTTGCGGGCCGCCGCTCGAAGTGTTCGAAATCGACATGCTGTTCGAGCCGCTGGAAGCGCGCCTGCGATCCCGCGGCGCGCTGCCGGCCGGCCGGCTTGGCATGTCCAGCGACTATCACGAGTATTTCTTTTTCGGCGAAATGCGCAGCCTGTTCCGCTGGCTGTCGCGCAAGGCCTATGGCCGGCCGCTGGCGGACTTCACGCTCGACGGCGCAGTCGGCAAGGCCGCGCTGGCCAGGTTTTGTGCAGACATTCTGCGCGATTCGAAATAGTATTCAGTGATGACAAACGCCGCCATGGACCCTCTGGAACTTGCCGCCGCCGTGCGCGCGGCGTGCCTGCGGGCCGTCGTCGAGGCCTACGAGGCCGCGGGCGTGCAAGGCCTTTGCGCAGAGGGCCGCTGGGAGGCCGCGGTCGGCGCCCTGGAGTCGCTGGATCTGGACCGGCTCATTCGGGAAATCGAGCAGGCGAATGCCGGCGGGCCTGCGCCGGATTGATGCCCGGCCGCGGCGCTGGGCTGCCGCGCCTTGCCGAATGGCGCCGCGCGCTAGCGGGCCAGCCCCGGATAGAGCCGCGCCGCCAGGCCCAGCAGCCCGGCAAACACCAGCAGCATGATGCCGAAGCTCGTGGGCATGGAATAGGCGCTCTCGCCGCCCACGATCATCGCGCTGCGCAGGACGTCCACCAGATAGGTCAGCGGGTTGAACGCGGCGATGACCCTGAGCCAGCCCGGCATCAGCTCGAGCGGATAAAGTGCGTTCGAGGCGAAGAACAGCGGCATCGTCAGCAGCTGCCCGATGCCCATGAACCGCTCTCGCGTCTTGACGATGCAGGCGATGATCAGCGAGAAGGTGGAGAAAATGCATGAGCCGAGGAAGACGCCGGCCGCCATGGTCAGCATCGGCAGCGGCTCCCAGCGGATGTCCACCTGCAGCGCGACCGCGACCAGATAGACCACGACGGCCTGCACCAGGCCGCGCAAGCCGGCGGCCATGGCCTTGCCCAGCACCAGCGCGCCGCGGCTCGCCGGCGTGACCAGCAGCTTGTGGATGATGCCGAGGTCGCGTTCCCAGATGATGGCGATGCCGTAGAAAATCGCGCTGAACAGGATGCTCTGCGCGAGGATTCCCGGCGCCATGAAGTCGAGGTAGTCGAGCTTGCCGGTCGGAATCCCGCGAACCTGGCTGAACACCTGGCCGAACACCGCCAGCCACAGCACCGGCTGCACCGCGCGCGAGAACAGCTCGGTGGGATCGCGCATCAGCTTGCGCACTTCGGCATCCGCGACGGCGGCGCTTTCGTAGAGCCAGGCGAACATGCGCTTATCCCAGTCGATGAATGGTGCCGCGGCTTTCGCGGACGTCATGGTAATTGCCGCCATGGTCGAGCGCGGCGCCGCTGAAATGCGCGAACACGTCGTCCAGCGTGGCATGCGCCCCCACCTGCGCCTTGAGTTCGTCCGGCTTGCCGGTGACGGCCAGGCGGCCCTGATGGAGAAGGGCCAGCTCGTCGCACAGGACGTCGGCTTCCTCCATGTCGTGCGTGGTGATCAGGATGGTCATGCCCTTGGTCTGGCGCAGTTGCAGCAGCCGCTCCCAAACGGTTCTGCGCGCGACCGGATCGAGGCCGAGGGTCGGCTCGTCGAGGAACAGCACCTCAGGGTAGTGCAGCGTTGCCTGGGCGATTTCGAGCCGGCGGATCATGCCGCCG
Source organism: Hydrogenophilaceae bacterium (assembly GCA_024709485.1). Lineage (GTDB taxonomy): Bacteria > Pseudomonadota > Gammaproteobacteria > Burkholderiales > Thiobacillaceae > UBA6918. Next base: position 8,044 of record JANJWO010000065.1, read on the forward strand.
GAATACGTGCGGACCAGCTTGCCGGCCGCCGCTTCCAGGCCTGAAAAAGCCAGCGCCTCGCTGACGCGCGCCGCGCGCACCGCGCCGCGCAGGCCCTGCAGGCGCGCCGAAAGCTTGAGGTTCTCCAAGGCGGTCAGCGCACCGTCCGCCGACAGAAGCTGGGGCACGTAGCCGATGCGGCGCCTGACTTCGACGGGGGCTTCGGCGACATCGAAGCCGGCGACCCAGGCCGAGCCCGAGCTCGCGTCGAGCAGGGTGGTGAGAATCTTGATGGTCGTGCTCTTGCCCGCCCCATTGGGGCCGAGGAGGCCGAAGATCCGGCCGCGCGCCACATTCAGATCCAGGCTGTCGACGGCCTGGAAATGGCCGTAGCGCTTGCTCAGCGCGATGGTGGCGATGGCCGCATCCTTGGGCGGGCCGGCAAGATCCGCCGTCAGCATGGGCTTTGCCGCGTCATGAGCAAGATCGCGCATCGAGCCGGCAGCATGGAATCACCCGGAGCCTGCAGCGGGCGCCGCGGATTGGCTGCCGGGCACGGCCACTTATTCGCCGCCCCCCAGCGCCCTGAACAGCGCGACTTCCGCGCTCAGCAACTGGCGGCGCACCGTGACCAGCGCCTGCTCGGCGGCAAAGCTTTCGCGGCTGGCGTCGAGCACTTCCAGATAATTGGCGATCCCGCTCTGCGCGCGCGCCTTCACGCGCTCCAGGCGGGCCTGGCTTGCCTGCAGGTTGGCCTGCTGCGCCGCCAGCTGCTCGCGATAGGTGGCCTGCGCGGCGAGCGCGTCGGACACTTCGCGGAAGGCCTGCTGGATGGTTTTCTCGTAGTCCGCCACCGCCCCCGCCTTGCGCGCCTCGGCCAGCTCGAGGTTGGCCTGGTTGCGGCCGGCGTCGAACAGCGGCAGCCTCAGCACCGGCTGGAACAGCCAGGCCTGGCTGCCGCCGCCGAACAGGCCGGAGAGCTCGCTGCTGGCGGTGCCGGCATTGGCGGTCAGCGCGATGCGCGGGAAGAAGGCCGCGCGCGCGGCGCCGATGTTGGCGTTGGCCGCGATCAGGCGCTGTTCTGCGGCGCGCACGTCGGGGCGCTTGAGCAGCGCTTCGGAGGGCAGGCCCGGCGCCAGTTCGGCCATGGCCGCCTGGCCGGAAACGCCGGCCGCCTGCGGCAGCGGCGTTGCCATGCCGACCAGCAGGCTGAGCGCGTTCTCCGTCTGCATGCGCTGGCGCTTGAGTTCGGCCCATTGTCCGCGCACCGATTCGGTGAGGCTTTCCGCCGCGAGCGCGTCAAGATCGGTGGCGAGGCCGGCGTCGCGCCGGCGCCGGGTGAGGTCGAGGCTTTCCTCGCGGCTTTTCAGGGTCTCGTACGCCAGGCGTTCGCGCTCCGCGAGCTCTTCGAACTGGAACCAGGTGCCGGCGACATCGCCGATCAGGCTGACGCGGAAGCTTCTCGCGGCTTCGTCGCTGGCCAGGTACTGCGCGCGCGCGGCCTCGTTGAGCGCCGCCACGCGGCCCCAGAAATCCAGTTCGAACGAGGTGACGCCGAAGCCCAGATCGTAGCGGCCGGCGGTGCGCGCGCGGCCGGTGCCGCTGAGGTCGTCGGGGGTGCGGCTGCGGCTGGCCGCGGCTTGTCCTTCGAGCGTGGGATAGCGGTCGGCACGCGCGATGCCGGCCAGCGCGCGCGCCTCCTCGACGCGCGCCAGCGCGATCTTCAGGTCGCGGGTGTTGTCGAGCGCCGCTTCGATCAGCGCGCGCAGCGCGGGGTCGGTGAAATAGCCGCGCCATGCGGGCACCGCGCTGGCGGCCTGGTCGCCGGCGCCGGCGAACTGCTGCGGCACCGGCGCGGCCGGGCGCTTGAACTCGGGGATCAGTGAGCAGCCCGCCACGAACACCAGCGCGGCGAGCGAGGCGCCGAGCCGCGCCGCGGATGCGCGCGAATAGGGGAAGCGGATTTTAGTCATGTTTCATTTCCTCACGCGGCTTGGCAGGAAACAGCCTGCGCACCACCACGAAGAACACCGGCACGAAGAAAAGCGCAAGCACGGTTGCGGTGAACATGCCGCCGATGACGCCGGTGCCGACCGCATGGCGGCTGGCGGCGCCGGCGCCGCTGGAGATGGCGAGCGGCATCACGCCCAGCATGAAGGCGAAGCTGGTCATCAGGATCGGGCGCAGGCGCATGCGGCAGGCTTCGAGCGTGGCCTCGATCAGGTCCTTGCCTTCCTCGAGCTGCTGGCGCGCGAATTCGATGATCAGAATGGCGTTCTTGGCCGAGAGGCCGATGATGGCGATCAGTCCGACCTTGAAGAACACGTCGTTGGGCAGATCGCGCACCAGCACTGACAGCACCGCGCCCAGCACGCCCAGCGGCACGGCCATGATCACCGAGGCGGGGACCGTCCAGCTTTCGTACAGCGCCGCCAGTGCGAGGAACACCACGAACAGCGACAGCGCGAACAGGATCGGCGCCTGCGCGCCGGCGAGGCGCTCCTCGAACGAGGTGCTCGACCATTCGAAGCCGAAGCCGGGCGGCAGCTTGGCCGCGATGTCTTCCATCGCCAGCATGGCGTCGCCGGTGGAATGCCCGGGCGCCGGGCCGCCGGCGATCTTCATCGAGGGGTTGCCGTTGTAGCGGTCGAGCTTGGGCAGGCCCACGATCCACTTGGGCGTGGCGACCTCGCCCAGCAGCACGATCTTGCCGACGCGGTTGCGCACCGGCAGCTTGAGCAGGTCCTCGGGCGTCTTGCGGAGGTCGGCATCGGCCTGCATCTGCACCTTGAGGATGCGCCCCGCGCGCACGAAATCGTTGATGTAGGCCACGCCGATCGCCGAGGCGAGGGCATCGTTGAGATCGGCCATGTCGATCTGCAGCGCCTGCGCCTTTTCGCGGTCGATGTCGAGGTAGATCTGCGGGCCCGGCTCCTGCCCTTCCGGCCGCACCCCGGCCAGGCGCGGATCCTGGCCCGCCATGCCCAGCACCATGTTGCGCACGTCGAGCAGCGCCTCGCGGCCCTGGCCGGTGCGGTCGAGCAGGCGGAAATCGAAGCCGCCGACCGCGCCCAGCTCGGGAATCGGCGGCGGGTTCACCGCGAACACCATGGCCTCCTTGATGCGCATGAAGTTGCCCATGGCGCGGCCGATGACGCTCTGGGCCGAGTGCGCGGCGCCCTTGCGCTCGTCCCAGTCCTTGAGGCGGGTGAAGACGAGCGCGGCGTTCTGGCCGCGGCCGAAGAAGGAGAAGCCGACCACGCCGATGACGCGCTCCACTTCCGGCTGCTTCAGGTAGAACTGTTCCACCTGCGACAGCACTTCCACCGTGCGCTCCTGGGTGGCGCCGCCGGGCAGCTGCACCAGGGTGATGAAATAGCCCTGGTCCTCGTCCGGCAGGAAGCTGCCCGGCAGCTTGGTGAACAGCCAGCCGGTGGCGGCGACGATGGCGAGATAGATCACGAACCAGCGCCCGCTCCGGGCGAGGATGCGCCCGGTGAGGCTGCGGTAGTTGTGGGTGACCTTGCCGAAGAAGCGGTTGAACCAGCGCTTCTCGTCCTGGTCCTCGTGGCCGGGCTTCAACAGGGTGGCGCACATCGCCGGCGTGAGCGAGAGCGCCATCAGCACCGAGAACGCCATGGTCAGGATCAGGGTGGCGGCGAACTGGCGGTAGATCGCGCCGACCGAGCCGCCGAAGAACAGCATCGGCATGAACACCGCCGACAGCACCACCGAGATGCCGAGAATGGCGCCGAGGATCTGCTCCATGGCCTTGATCGTCGCCTGCAACGGCGGCAGGCGTTCCTCGCGCATGATGCGCTCGACGTTTTCCACCACCACGATGGCGTCGTCCACCAGCACGCCGATGGCGAGCACCATGGCGAACAGCGTCAGCACGTTGATGGAGAAGCCGAAGGCGTAGAGGCAGGCGGTGGCGCCGGCCAGCGCCACCGGCACCACCACCGCCGGGATCAGGGTGGTGCGCCAGTGCCCGAGGAACACGAACATGACGATGAACACCAGGACCATCGCCTCGCCCAGGGTCTTCACCACCTCGAAGATGGAGATTTCGACGAAGCGCGAGGTGTCGTAGGGCACGGCCCAGTCGATGCCCTTGGGAAAGAAGCGGGCGAGATCGGTCATGCGTTGCTTGATCGCGGTCGCCACGTCGAGCGCATTGGAGCCAGGCGCGACCCTGATGGCAATGGCGGCGATCGGCTGGCCGTTCATGCGCGCATAGCGTTCGTAGGTGTCGCCGCCCAGTTCCACGCGCGCCACATCCCTGATCTTGACCGTGGCGCCGTTGGGCAGGGCGCGCACCACCACGTTGCCGAATTCCTCCGGCGTGGAAAGCCGGCCGCGCGTCACGATCACCGCGTTCACCTGGGCGTCGGCGGCGGCCGGCGCCTGGTTCAGTTCGCCGGTGGCGAGCTGCACGTTCTGCGCCTGCAGGGCTTCCCTCACGTCGTCGGGCGTGATGGCGTAGGCGGTGAGCTGTTCGGGCTTGAGCCAGATGCGCATGGAGTATTCGCTGCCGAACAGGATGGCCTCGCCCACGCCCGGCACGCGGCGCAGGTTGTCGAGCACGTTGGCCGCGGCGAAGCTGCCGAGGTCGATGGCGTTGCGCTTGCCGTCCGTGGAGTTGATGGCCACGAACATCAGGTAGTTGCGCTGCGGCTTGGTCACCGGCACGCCGATGCGGCGCACGTCCTCCGGCAGGCGCGACTCGACGCGCTTGTAGCGGTTCTGCGCCTCGACCGAGGCGATGTCCACGTTGGTGCCGGGCTCGAACGTGAGCGTCAAGGTGCCGGCGCCCAGCTCGGAAGAGGCCTCCATGTAGAGCAGGTGCTCGATGCCGTTCATCTCCTGCTCGATGAGCTTGACGACCGAGTCCTCCACCACCTGGGCGGAGGCGCCCGGATAGGTCACGTTGAAGGCGACCTGCGGCGGCGCCACTTGCGGATACTGCGCCACCGGCAGCTTTTTCAGCGCGATCGCGCCGATCAGCATGATCAGGATGGCGATGACCCACGCGAAGATGGGCCGATGTATGAAGAAACGCGCCATGTCAGCCTGCCTGCTTCAGGGGAACGGGTTTCACCACCATGCCCGGGCGCGCTTTCTGGACGCCGACCACGATCAGGCTCTCGCCGCCGGCAAGCCCGTCCTCGACCACGAACTGGTCGCCCGCCATGACGCCCAGCTTGACCGGGCGCGGCATCGCCTTGTTTTCGGGGCCGACCAGCATGACGAACTGGCCCTGCGCGCCGGACAGCACGGCGCGCTGCGGCACGGTGATCACGTCCGGCGCCACCGCCTGGTCCTGGCGCACGCGCACGAAGGTGCCCGGCAGCAGCAGGCGCTGCGGGTTGGGGAACTCGGCCTTCAGCGTGATGGCGCCGGTGCTGGGGTCCACGCTCATGTCGCTGAAGAACAGGCGGCCCTGGTGCGGGTAAGCCTGCCCGCTCTCCAGAATGAGTTGCACGCTGCGGCTGTCGGTGGCCTGCATTTTTCCGGCGGCCATGGCGCTCTTCATGCGCAGCACCTCGGCGTTGGGCTGGGTGAAGCGCACGTTGACCGGATCCAGTTGCTCGATGGTGGCAAGCAGGGTGGCCTCACCGCGCCCGACCAGCGCGCCTTCGGTCACCTGCGCGCGGCCGATGCGCCCGGAGATGGGGGCCGGCACGGTGGTGTTTTCCAGGTCCAGCTCCGCGCGCGCGAGCAGGGCTTCGGCCTGCTTCAATTCGGCGCGGGCGATGTCGACTTCCTGCTGGGTCACGGCCTTGATCGGCAGCAGCGATTCCACGCGCGAAAGCTTGAGGCGCTTCACGAACACATCGGCTTCCGCCGCCTTGGCCGCGGTGCGGTAGGTGCGGTTGTCGAGCTGGAACAGCGCCTGCCCGGCACGCACATCGCTGCCTTCCTTGAACAGGCGCTTTTCCACGATGCCCTCGACGCGGGCGCGCACCTCGGCGCTGCGCACGGCTTCGACGCGCCCGGGCAGTTCCGGGGTGAGCGTGGCTGCGCCGCGCGCGACCTGGATGACCTCGACTTCGGGCGGCGGCGCGGCGCCCATGCCGCCGCCGGGTCCGGCCGGCGGGTTCTTGTCGTTGGGGCCGCAGGCGGCAAACAGGGGCAATACGAGCAGCAGGGCAAGGCGTTTCATTGCATGTCCTTTCCGGTGGAAAAAGCGCGCAGGAAGCACTCCACTGTCTGCGCGGTTTTCGCGGGTTTGAGCAAATCGGTTTGCAGATTGAGCAGGCCGCGCAGGCGGTCGGTATCCGCGAGCATGGCGGTGAACATCTCGGCGGCGAACTCGGGGTCGTCGCGGCGCAGCGCGCCGCGCTCCATGGCGCTGGCCAGGTAGGCGGCCAGGCGTTTGCGTGTCGTGAGCGGGCCCTGGCGGAAGAACTGCCTGGCCAGCTCCGGAAAGCGCGGCGCTTCCGCCGTCATGGTGCGGAACAGCGCGAGCCCTTCCGGCGAGAGCAGCTTCTCGCGGTAGGCGTTGCCGAAGGCCAGCAGGGTGGTGCGCACATCCGTATCGCCGTCCAGGGTGACCAGGATCGACTGGATGGCATGCCGCACCACTTCCGCGAACAAGGCTTCCTTGCCGGGGAAATGGTTGTACAGGGTCTGCCGCGCCACCTGCGCGCGCTGGGCGATGCGGTCGATGCTGACGCGATAGCCTTCATCGCGGAACACTTCGCAAGCGGCGTCCAGCAGGCGTTGGCGGGCATCCACTTGAGTTTCGGCTACGGTGCTCATGGCAGGGCGAACAGTGGGTAGACTGGCTAGTCTACTTTGCCGGCGCGCGCAACACAAGCGGGCGATTTGCGCCATCATTCCGCAATCTGGTGAAATGTCCGGGCCACGGCTATAGCGATAGCTGGGGGGCGGAACGGGGATCTGGCGGAGACAGGGTGATGCTGATTTTCCTGGGGGTGATGCTGCTGGTCTACGGGAGCATGCATTTCTACGCATTCAGCAAAGTGTGGTTCGCGTTCCCGCACTCGTGGACGCTGGCCGTGATGCTGGGCGCGGCGGGGGTCGCCCTCACCTGCCTGCCGCTGCTGCTCTGGTTCGTGGAAAGGCAGGGCTGGCATCGCGCGGCGCTCGCCGCCGCCTGGCTCAGTTATGGCTGGATGGCCTACCTGTTTCTGTTTCTGTGCATCGGCCTGGTGCACGATCTGGGGTTCATGCTGGCCAGGATGATGCATCTGGCCTGGCCGGTCAGCCCCATGGGGACGCTGCGCATCGTGGCGCTGTTCGCGCTGATCCTGTTGGCCTACGGTTTGCTCGAAGCGCGCCGGATTCGCATCGAACGAATCGATATCGTCACGCCGAAGCTCGCGTCCGGGCGCGTCACCCTCGCGCAGATCTCCGATCTGCATCTGGGGATCATGCAGGGCGACGGTCTGCTCGACCGCATCCTGCCAAAATTGCAAGCGCTCAAGCCCGACATCGTCGTGGCGACGGGGGACATCGTCGACGGGCAGGGCGACAACTTCGAGGCGCTGGCCAAAAGATTCCAGTCAAACCGGCCGCCGCTCGGCGCCTGGGCCGTCACCGGCAACCACGAATACTATGCCGGGCTGGCGCATTCTCTGGGCTTCCTGCGCAACGCCGGCTTCACCGTGCTGCGCGGCGAGTCCGTGAAAGTGGGCGGCATCGTGCTGGTCGGGGTGGACGACCCCGCCGTAACGCAATCCATGCGGCAGGCCGATGCCCAAGAGGCCGGCGCGCTCGCCTCAGCCGGGCGGGAAGCCTTCGTCGTCCTGCTCAAGCACCAGCCGCGGGTGAACGAGGATTCGCGCTTCGACCTGCAGATATCGGGGCACATCCACGGCGGGCAGATCTATCCCTTCGTTTATTTCACGCGCATGACCTACAAGTTCCACACCGGCCTCACCGAGTTGGCCGACGGTAGAAAACTCTATGTCAGCCGCGGCGCCGGCACTTGGGGCCCGCCGGTGCGGCTGTTCGCGCCGCCCGAGATCGCGCTGATCACGATCAGCAGCGCAGCCGCCGGACACGAGGACGCAAAGCCGCCGGCTGAATGAATCGCGAGACAGCGGGCCCAGGCGTGCCGTGCCGGCATTCCCCGGCCGGCCTTTCCAGGATTTGTTATATTAGTGAAGTCTAATAAAAATTTCTGAAAGGCTTATGCCCATGGCACAGGCATTCAACGCGAAAGTGGTTGCCGCACTCGACGATGAACTCAACAGCCACCCGCTCTACGGCGCGATCCAGACCGTGGACCAGCTGCGTGTGTTCATGGCCCACCATGTTTATTCCGTGTGGGACTTCATGTCGCTGCTGAAGTACCTGCAATTACGCCTGGCGCCGGCATCGGTGCCGTGGAAACCGCACGCCAGCGCGGATGTGCGCTTCTTCATCAACCAGATCGTGCTGGGCGAAGAGTCCGACGAGGGACTGCCCGATGCGGACGGCAAGCCGACCCATGTGAGCCATTTCGAGCTCTATTGCGAGGCCATGCGCGAAATCGGCGCCGATCCTGCCGGGGCGATAGATTTTTCCGACAGGGCCTGGGCGCGCGGCATCGACAGCGCGCTGGCTGCCGGCATCGCGCCTCCGGCGGCGCAGCAGTTCATGCAGGCGACGTTCGGCTTCCTCGCCACCGACAAGCCGCACGTCGTGGCCGCGGCGTTCGCGCTGGGCCGCGAACACATCATTCCGGAAATGTTCCGTGCGCTGCTGGCGCGTATGCATGTCACCGAGAAGGATGCGCCCGCTTTTCACTACTACCTGAAGCGGCATGTCCATCTCGACGAGGACTTCCATGCGCCGCTGGCCTTGAAGATGCTGAACGAGCTGATTGGCGGCGATCCCGTAAAGCTGCGCGAGGCCGAGGAAGCGGCCGTGGCCGCCGTCGAGGCCAGGATCCGGTTCTGGGACGGGGTGCTCGCAGGCTTGCAAGAGGGGAGCCGTTCGTCCGCTCGACTCGCCGGACGCGGGTAAATGAAGCTTCGCCATTCGGCCTGCAGATATCGGGGCGCGCCCGCGGCGGGCCAAGCTTTCCCGCAGGGCGCCAGCTAGCGCACCGAGCGGTACACGCCGCTTCTTGTCTGCTTGCTGAGCACCAGCTGCCAGAGCTGGCCCTGGCGCGAGCGGAAGAAGCCGGCGCAGGACATCAGATAATATTTCCACATGCGGTAGAAGCGCTGGCCGTATTTGGCTTCCAGCCGCGGCCAGGCCTGGTTGAAGTTGCGCCACCAGGCCATGAGGGTGAGATCGTAATCCTGGCCGAAATTGTGCCAATCCTCGATCAGGAAACGGTTCTCCAGCGTCGTGGCGATTTCCTTGGCGGAAGGCAGTTTGCCGTTGGGGAAAATGTATTTGTCTATCCAGGCATCGGTCTTGGGCGTGGTGCTGGAACTGCCGATGGTGTGCAGCAGGAACAGGCCGTCGTCCTTGAGCGAGCGGTGCACGGTGTCGAAATAGGTCTCGTAGTTCTTCGGGCCGACATGTTCGAACATGTCGACCGACACGACCTTGTCGAACTTGTCGTTGAGGTCGCGGTAATCCATCAGCTCGATGGCCACCGGCAGGCCGGCGCAGCGCTGCTGCGCGAGCTTCTGCTGCTCCTTCGAAACGGTGATGCCGACCACGTCGACGCCGTAGCGTTCGGCGGCAAAGCGCGCCAGCCCGCCCCAGCCGCAGCCGATTTCGAGCAGGCGTTCGCCGGGCTTGAGCTCGAGCTTGCGGCAGATGAGGTCGAGCTTGTTGCGCTGCGCCTCGGCGAGGTCGGCGGCCTTGTGCCAATAGGCGCAGGAGTAGCTCATGCTGGGGTCGAGCATGGCCTCGAACACGTCGTTGCCGATGTCGTAGTGCTGTTCGCCGACCTGGAACGCGCGCCGGCTGGACTGCAGATTGAACAGGCTGTGGCGCAGGATCTCCCCCATCAGGCGCAGCTTGGAGGCGTAATCGATTTTCTCCTCGGCCTTGCTGCTCAACAGCCGCTGGAACAGCAGGTCCAGCCGTTCGCATTCCCACATGCCGTCCATGTAGGCCTCGCCGAACCCGAGCGAACCCTTGGTCAGCAAACGCTGATACAGATCATTGTCCAGTACGTGAACATCCCAGGGGGCGCTGCCGTTGATCACGACCCCCGCTTCCAATGCGATGTCGCGGATGACCGCAGGCGCATCGGTCTGTTCCGGCGCATGGCTCTCGGATTGAAGTGGAAGCATTTCTTCTTTCTGCATGGTCTTGGCCGCCCTGTCCAATTATCGAGGGCGCCAGATTAGATATTTATTAAATATTTAACAAACGATATTTTTGTGACGTATATATCGAATATATCGATACAATCTTGGCCGACCCGGCGTGGTCGTTGTATACAATCGTCCGATGCTGGCCCTGCGCATTCTCTCCATCGTCTTCCCGGTCTTCGCCATCATCGGCATCGGCTATCTCTATGGAAGGATCAAGCGGCCGGACATCGGCGTCACCAACCAGATCAGCATGGACGTGCTGGTGCCGGCGCTGGTGTTCGCGGCGCTGGCGTCCAAGGATTTCGATTTCGCGCACTACTGGCAGCTGGCGCTGGGCGGCGCGGGAGTGATCCTCGGCTCCGGCCTCTTGGCCTGGCCGGTCGCGCGCCTGCTCAAGGTCGACGTGAAAACCTTCGTGCCGCCGATGATGTTCAACAACTCCGGCAACATGGGCATCCCGCTCATCGTGCTGGCCTTCGGCGACGCCGCCTTGGGCGCGGCGATCATCCTGTTCCTGGTGGAGATGGTGCTGCACTTTTCCATGGGGCCGTACCTGCTGGCGCACCGCATGAACCTGCTGCAGTTGCTGAAAACCCCGGTGATGGCGGCGACCGTGCTGGGGGTGGCGGTGAGCCTGTCCGGCACCGTGTTGCCGGATGCGCTCTACACCGCGATCAAGATGCTGGGTGACGCCTCGATTCCCATGCTGCTGTTCGCGCTCGGCGTGCGGTTGAACCAGGTGTCGTTCAAGGACTGGCACATCGGGGCGTGGAGCGGCGTGGTCGCGCCCTTGAGCGGCATCGTCATGGTGCTGATGCTGATGCCCTTCCTCGACCTCGATCCGGTGCAGCGGTCCATCCTGCTGGTGTTCGGCGCGCTGCCGCCGGCGGTGCTCAACTATCTGATGGCGGAGCAGTATCGGCAGGAGCCGGAGAAGGTCGCCTCCATCGTGCTGCTCGGCAACCTCGCGGCGCTGATCGTCATGCCGCTGGTGCTGGTCTTTGCCCTAGGCTGACTGCGGCTTGCCGAGTTGCTGCCTCAGCCAGGCTTCCAGCCGCGCCATGCTGACGTAGAAGGTCGGCGTGATGTAGAGCGTGAGGAACTGCGAGAACGCCAGACCGCCGACCACGGCGATGCCGAGCGGCCGGCGCGCCTCGCCGCCGGCGCCGAAGCCGATGGCGATCGGCAGGGTGGCGAAGATGGCGGCGAAGGTGGTCATCATGATCGGGCGCAGGCGCGTGAGGCTGGCCTCGACGATGGCGTCCTCCGCGCTCATGCCGGCGCGCTCCCGGGTGAGCGCGAAGTCGATCATCATGATGCCGTTCTTCTTCACCAGACCCACCAGCAGGATGAGGCCGACGAAGCTGAAGATGTTGAGCTCCTCGTTCATCAAGAGCAATACCAGCAGCGCGCCGAAACCCGCCAGCGGCAATGCGGTGAGGATGGTGAGCGGATGGCCGAGGTGCTCGTACAGCACCGCCAGCACCATGTAGATGATGACGATGGTGAACAGCAGCAGCAGCGGCAGCGTGACGGTGGACTCCTGGAATTTCTGCGCCGCGCCGGTGAGTTCCGCGCTCACTTCGGCGGGCAGCACCTCATTGGCGGCGGCGAGCGCGGCGTTGAGCCCGGCATCGAGCGAGATGCCGGGCGCCAGACCGAAGGACAGCGTGACGGCGAGCTGCTGGCCGTAGCGGTTCACCGCGATCGGCCCGACGCCGGGCTCGACCACGGCGACGGCATCGAGGCGGGTGAGCTCGCCCGAGGCCGTGCGCAGCGGCAGCTGGCCGATTATCGAAGCGTCGAGCTGCGCCTCGGGCAGGATTTTCATGTTCACCGTGTACTGGTCGTCGACGCCGTAGATCTCGCTGATGCGGCGGTCGCCGAGCGCGTCGTACAGCATTTGCTGGACCTGCTGCGCGTCGATGCCGAGGCGCGCGGCCTGCACCGGGTCGAGCCTCACGCGTAGTTCGGGATTGCGCAATTCCAGGTCGCTGCTGACGTCGGTCAGTTGCGGCAGGCCGCCGAGGCGCTCCTCGACTTTGAGCGATGCGGCCTTGAGCGCCTCGAAATCGCCCGACTTCAGGGTCAGTTGGTAATCGCTGCTGGAGATCAGCGAGCCGACATTGATCGAGGCCGGGTTCTGGAAAGTGATGCTGACGCCGCTGACCTTGCGCGTGGCCGCGCGCAGTTCCTCGATCACCGCATCCGCGCCGATGCGCGCGTCGCGCGGAGTGAGGCGGATCACCAGGCGGCCGATGTTGCTGCCGGTCCTGCCGCCGCCGCCCTGGCCGGCGGAGGACATCAGGCCGTCGACCGCCGGGTGCTTGGCCACGATGTCGGCGATCTGCTGCTGGCGCCGGGAAAGCTCGTCGAAGGGAATGCCTTCCGGATACTGGATGCTGGCGAAGATCCGGCCCGAATCGACGCGCGGGATGAAGCCCTGCTTGACCTGGCCGGCCAGCCATACCATGGCGCCCAGCACCGCCACCGACAGCAGCAGCATGGCGCCGCGGTGGCGCATGCTCGCGCGCAGGGTGTCGCCGTAGAAGTCGCGGAAGGCATTGAAGCCCTGGTCGAGGCTGCGCGACAACGGGTTCTGCATGGTCTCCGTCGACAGCCAGCGCGCGCACAGCATGGGCGTGAGGGTGAGCGCCACCACGCCGGAGAGCAGCACGGCCACGCCGATGCTGACGGCGAATTCCTGGAACAGGCGCCCGATCATGTCGCCCATGAACAGGATGGGCAGGAACACGGCAGCGAGCGAAATCGTCATCGACACCACGGTGAAGCCGATTTCCTGCACGCCGTCGATCGCCGCCTGGTAGCGCGGCTTGCCCATTTCCATGTGGCGCGCGATGTTCTCCATCACCACCACCGCGTCGTCGACCACGAAGCCGATGGCCAGGATGATGGCCATCAGCGACAGGTTGTTGAGGCTGTAGCCGGCCAGATGCATGAAGGCGAAGGTGCCCAAGAGCGAGCTCGGCAGCACCAGCGCGGCGATCAGCGTGGCGCGCAGGTTGTGCAGGAAGGCGAAGATCACCAGGATCACCAGCATGAGTGCCAGCAGCAGGGTGAAGTTGACTTCGTGCAGCGAGTCCTTGACGAAGATCGAGCGGTCGATGAAGGTTTCCAGTTGCACGCCGTCGGGCAGCTCGGCCTCGATCTGCGGCAGCATCGCCTTGATGCGCTCGGCCACTTCGACGGTGTTGGCGCCCGGCTGGCGCTGCACCGCCAGCACGATGGCGCGCTTGCCGTTGTACCAGGTGCGCACCTTGTCGTTCTCGACGCTGTCCTCGGCGCGGCCGAGGTCCTTCAGCCGCACCGCGGCGCCATCCTTGTAGGCGACGATGATTTCGCCGAAGTCCTTCGCGTTGGCGAGCGCCACCGGCGCTTTCACGGAATAGCTGCGGGCCGCGCCGTCGAGCGTACCAGAAGGCAGGTTGGCGTTGGCGGCCTGCACCGCCGTCACCACCTCGGCGAAGCTCAGGCCGCGCTGCATGAGCTTGGCCGGGTCGAGGTACAGGCGCAGCGCGTATTTCTGCGAACCGAACACCTGCACCTGCGCCACGCCGCTCATGCCCGACATGCGCTGCGCCACGCGCGTGTCGGCGATGTGGTCGAGCTGGGTCAGCGGCAGGCGCTCGGATGACAGCGCGAGGAACAGGATGGGCGAGTCGGCCGGGTTGATTTTCCTCAGCTGCGGCGGGTCGACGCCGGCGGGCAGGTTGCGCTGGGCCTGCGCGATCGCGGTCTGCACGTCCTGCGCGGCGGCATCGATGTCGCGCGAGAGCTCGAATTGCAGGGTGATCGAGGTGCTGCCCTGGCTCGACTGCGAGCTCATCGATTCGATGCCGGGCACGGTGGCGAGCTGCCGCTCCAGCGGCATGGCCACGGTGTTGGCCATGGTTTCGGGATTGGCGCCGGGCAGCGCGGCGCTGATGCGCAGGGTGGGGAAGTCGACCTGCGGCAGGTCGTTCACCGGCAGCTGCTTGTAGGCCAGCATGCCGAACAGCGCCATCGCCAGCGCCAGCATCAGGGTGGCGACCGGGCGTTCGATGAAGGGACGCGAGAGGTTCATGCGGCAGGCCTGCAATGGCTCATGGCTGGGCCTTTTGTTCGTTCTCGGATGGTTTCTCGCCTTCGAGCCTGACCTTGCCGCCGGCCTTCAGGCGCTTGGGCACCTCGACCAGCACCGGCTCGCCGGCCTGCAGTTCGCCTTCGACCGCGATCATGCCGTCGAGGCTCCGCAGCAGGCCGATCGGCTGCACGGCGGCGGCGCCATTGCGCACGACATAGACATAGGTGCCGTCCTGGCCGTGCTGCAGCGCCGCTTCCGGCAGCACCTTGCGGTTCGGCTCGCTGCCCAGCAGCAGGCGCAGGCGCACGCCCTGGCCGGAAAGCAGCGCAGGCGGCTGGCCGCTGATGCGCACCTTGATCGGCACCGCGCCGGTGGCGGGATCGATGCGGGTGTCGACGAACACCAGTTCGCCGCCGGCCAGGGCGGTGCCGCGGTCGGCGTGGGCGAGCGTGTCCGGATAGATTTCCGCCGCCACCTTGCCGGCGGCGCGCGCGGCGTTGACCGCGGCCCAGTCCGATTCCGCCAGCCAGGCGCGCACGTCGAGCGCGCCCGGCGCGAGGATGCTGGTGAGCGCTTCGCCGCCGGTCTGCACCAGCACGCCCGGCCGCACATTGATGCGGCCGACGCGCCCGGCGATGGGGGCGCGGATCTCGGCATACTGCATGTCCACCCGTGCCGCCTGCAGTTCGGCGCCGGCGGTGCCGGCCTTGGCCCGCGCCGTTTCCAGCGCCAGCACGGCATCGTCGTATTCCTGCCGGCTGATGTAGCCGGATTGCAGCAGCGGCTGCAGGCGTTGCAGCTTCTTCTCGGCCTCGGCGATTTCGGCGCGCGCGCCGGTGAGCGCAGCCTGGCTTTGCGCGATGCGCGCCTGCGCCGGGCGCGCATCGAGGCTGAAGAGCGCCTGGCCCGCGCGCACGGCCTCGCCTTCCTGCACATGCTGCCTGATCAGGGCGCCGCCGACCTGGGCGAGGATGTCGACCTGCTGCGCCGCCTCCAGCGTGCCGGGCAGCTCGATCACGCGCGGAAAATCGCGCAGCGCCACCGGCACGGTCTTCACATCGAGCGCGCTGCCGCCGCCGTGCTTGCTGGCGCCGGCCTGGCCGAACTGGGTGCGATAGAGCACGCCGGCGGCGAGCGCCAGCACGACGACGATGACCAGTATGCGTATCTTCATGGCTTTCCTTGGGAAGTCGTGAGCGGCAGGCGGCCGAGGGCGTGGTTCAGGCGGGAAAACGCCGTCTGCCAGTCGCTGTCGGCCTGCGCCTGCACCTGGCGCGCGCGCGCCAGATCGGCCTGTGCGGTCAGCAGTTCGAGCAGGCTGCCGACGCCGGCGGCATAGCGCGCCTGGGCGGCCTGCGCCGATTCGCTGGCGCTGTCGTATTGCAGCGCCACGCCTTCGCGCTGCGCCTGCGCATGGCGCAGATCCTGGTAGGCCAGCGCCACGGCCAGCGCCACGGCCTCGCGCTGCGTCGCCGCCGTGGCCTGCAAGCGCTCGGCGTCGCGCGCTGCCGCGCGCGCCTCGGATTTCAGCCGGCCGCCGTCGAACAGCGGGATCGAAACGTTCACCCCCGCGCTGTAGGTGGTCGAGGGGGTGCGGTCGTCTTCCAAAAAGAAGGTGCGCCCGGTATTGGCGGCGAACGTGAGGCTGGGCCAGCGCGCGGCGCGGGCGCGTTCGGCCTCGGCGCGGGCGCGGGCCGCGGCGGCCTGCAGCGACAGCAGATCGGGGCGCTGGCGCTCGGCCTCGGCGAGCAGGTCGGCGAGCAGGATCGAGGCGTCGAGCGCGGGCGGCGGCGCGGTTTCCCAGGCGAGCGCGAGATTCTGCGTCTGGGCGATGCCGGCGGCCTGTTTCAGCGCCGCCTCGGCCTTGGCGCGGTCGCGTCCGGCGGCCTGGCGCGCCAGGCTGGCTTCGGCCAGGGCCGCGCGCGCGCGCAGCTGGTCGGCGCGCGAAGCCAGGCCGCCGCGCAGCCGTACCTCGACGGCATCGAGGCTCGCGCGCAGCGCCGCTTCCTGTTCGGTCTGCGCCTCCACCAGCGCGCGCGCGGACAGCAGGGAAAAGTAGGCCGCTTCGACCTGTACGATGACATCCTGCAGGGTGCGGTTGTTGTCGAGCAGGCTGGATACGAGCTGGTAGCGCTGCGCCTCGATGCCGGCGGCGCGCGCGCCGAAATCATAGATGAGGTAGCTCAGGCTCAGGTTCGGCCCATAGCGATGCAGCACCGGCACGGAAGAGCCCGAACTCGACAGCCCCTGGCTGCGCGTGAAGCTGAACTGGCCGGTCAGCGTTGGCCAGTCGGCGGCTTCGGCGGAATCGAGGCGCGCCGCCTCGGCCTGGATGGCAAGCCAGGCGGCTCTCGATTCCGGGCGTTCGCGCAGCGCATGCTCGGTGAGCGCGGACAGGCTGTCGAAGCGCAGCGTATCCGTCAGCGGCGCGGCCGCCGTCTCAAGCCGCGGCAGGGCGTCGAATCTGAGCCAGAAATCGCCCTGCTGCGGGGGCAGGGCGAGCGCGCCGGCATGGCCGGCGGACAGCCACAGCAGCGCGCATAGCAAAAAAGTGGAATGGAGAGCGGGTTTCAAGGTAGGGAGATTCTAAACGACTCTCCTTCCGACCCGGCCAGCTTCCGGCAGGTTCCTGCCTGACCCAAAAGAGGCTTATGCGGGCCGCCCCACTTTGGCCGCGTACTGCGCGCGCTGCGCCGCTTGCTGGCCGGCGAGCGCGAAGCCCTGCAGGATTTTGCCGTCATCGAGGTGCAGCGCGCAGATGCCGTCGTCGCCGCAGTCCACCTGCCAGCCGCCTTCGGCATTGGGCGCGGGCGGCAATACCGCCAGCGGCAGGGCGGGGGTTTTCACCACCACCGGCATTGGCGGGTAGCGCAGTTCGCTCCGCTCGCCCGCGAGGGTGGCGGCCAGCGCGCGCGCCTGCTGCATCAGCGGCAGTACATAGGGCAGCACCTGGCCGTCGACTTCGGCGCAGTCGCCCACGGCGTACACGTCCGATGCCGAGGTCTGCAGGGCCTTGTCGACGACGATGCCGCGGTTGACCCGGAGGCCGGCGCCGGCGGCCAATTGGGTGCGCGAACGCAGGCCGATGGCGGAGAGCACGATGTCGGCCTCGACCCGGCTGCCGTCGTCCAGGGTGAGGGCCACGCCCGCGCCCGCCGGCTCGATGGCTTTCGCGGCGCGACCGAAATGCCAGACCACATGCTTTTCCGCGAGCGCATCGGCGAGCGCGCGTCCGAGCGGTTCGGGAATCAGGCGCTCCAGCGGCCAGGGCCCGAGGTGCACCACTTCGACCGCGTAGCCTGCGGCGGCAAGGTCGTTGGCGAATTCCGAGCCGATGAGGCCGCCGCCGAGGATCGCCACCCTGCCGCCGGGCTTGAGCGCGGATCGGAACGCGGCGTAGTCCTGCAAATCGTTCACCGCGAACACCTTGTCCGCGCCCGGGCCGGCCAAGCCGTGCGGGATGGGGTCGGCGCCCAGCGCCAGGATCAGTTTCGAGTAAGCGGTCTCGCCACCATTCCAGCGCACCTTTTTGCCGGTGGTGTCCACGGCGGTGACGCGGGTGTTGGCGACGATCTCGGCCTTGAGGTCGGCCGCCATCTTCGCGCGCGGCGTGCTCACCAGCTGTTCGGCGGACTTGCCGGCAACCAGCGCGTTGGACAGGTTGGGCTTGGAATAGAAGTGGCCGTCGTCCGAACAGATCAGCGTGACCGGGGTGGCCTGGTCGCGCTTCCTGAACTCGCGCAGTACGCTGTAGCCGGCGAGGCCTGAGCCGATGATGACAATCGGTCGGTTTGGGCTTGGCGTTTGCCCCCTCTCCCCTTGGGAGAGGGTTGGGGTGAGGGCTGGGTCCATGGTTTTCCTTCAGTATTTTTCTACACAGAGGTAACAGAGGAAGCCGAGGAGAACAAAGGCACACGCTGCTCCCTCTGTGTTTGATTTTTTTAAGCCGCCTCGACTTCGATCATCTCGAAATCGGCCTTGGCCACGCCGCAGTCCGGGCATTCCCAGGATTCCGGCACGTCTTCCCAGCGGGTACCGGCGACGATGCCGTGCTCGGGGTCGCCCTGGGCTTCGTCGTAAATGTAGCCGCACACGATGCATTGCCAAACTTTCATGATGTTTCCTTTCAATTCAAATTCATTGACACAGAGTTATCAGAGGAAGCAGAGGAAAACAGAAGTGAAAGCAGTACGCTGGTGCCTCTGTTTCCTCTGTGTCCAAGCTTCTTCTCAAGCCGCGATTTTTTCCTTCTGCGCCTGGTAGTGGCGGGCGTGCTTTTCTTCCACCTTGGCCAGCGCGGCGAAGCGCTTGGCCGCCTTGTCCAGCACGCTCTGGAACATGGCCGCATGCTCCTTGGATTCGGCGATCTGCTCGTCGATTTCCTTCACCGCGGCGTCGTGGCCTTCGGCCATCGCCTCGTGGCGGAACTTGGGGTACATCTCGGCGTACTCGTAGGTTTCGCCCTCGATCGCGTACTGCAGGCACTTGGCCGGGGTCATGGTTTCCTGCGCGAACAGGAGCTCGGCGTGGCCGAAGGCGTGCAGGATTTCCTGCTCGGCGGTGGCCTCGAACACTTTCGCGGTTTCCTCGTCGCCGGCGGCGCGGCAGATTTTCGCGAAGTAGCGATACTTGGCGTGGGCCATGCATTCGCCGGCAAAGGCGGCTTCCAGGTTCTGGATGGTGGGGGATTGGATGTCAACAGCCATGTCGTTTCTCCTTGAGCAAAGTTGGATTCCGGTTTCGTTCTACTGGTCAGCGCTGTGCTGTCCACGGATGCAACTTTACGTGCGGGGTAACGATAGGTCTAATTGATTGTTGCAATATAATCGATAGCTATTTACTAACTAGCCGACAAGGCCGGGAAACAGGCCGGCCAGCCCGCGCGCCATCATCTCGACCGAGATGGCGGCGATGATCAGGCCCATCAGCCGGGTGACGACATGGATGCCGGTCTTGCCCAGGCGCCTGGCGATGGCCGGCGCCGCACGGAAGGCGACCCATACCGACAGCGCCACCAGCGTGATGGGGATGAGCAGCGCGGCCTGGTGCACGATGTCGCCCGGCGCCTGGCCGGCGGCGACGATGACGTGGGTGATGGCGCCAGGACCGGCCAACAGCGGCACGCCCAGCGGCACCGCGCCGACCGCTTCCTTCTCTTCGACCTCCTCGGCCTCGTCCGGCGTCTGCCTGAGCGGGCTGATATGCGCATGCAGCATCGACAAGGCCAGCATCAGCAGCAGCAGGCCGCCCGCCACCGAGAACGCCTCGATGCGGATGCCGAAGAAGCGGAGCATGGATTCGCCCATGAAGCTGAACACGACCAGCACCAGCCATACCGTCATGGACGAAATCCAGGCCGCCTGATGCGACTGGCTGCGCGTGAAACCGCGCGTGGCCAGCAGGAAGATCGGAATCACGCCGACCGGGTCGACGATGGCGAACAGCGTGAGGGCGGCCTGGGTGAGGGCGGCGATATCCATGGCCGAATGATAGCGGCAGGCGGAGAAGTTGGGGGAATGGCGCAATGCGCGCGGCACCGGCAGGCGCCGGCTTGGGGCTGCCGGCGTTATCATGCCCGCATGAAACCCCGACTGACCTTCCGCCTCATTCTCGGCGAAACCATCGCCCTCGGGCCGGGCAAGATACAGCTGCTCGAAGCCATTCGCGAAACCGGCTCCATCGCGGGCGCCGGCCGGCGCATGCAGATGAGCTACAAGCGCGCCTGGCATCTGGTCGACACCATGAACCGCTGTTTCAAGTCCCCGCTGGTCGAGGCGAGCAAGGGCGGCGCAAGTGGCGGCGGTGCGGCGCTGACGCCCCTGGCCGAGGAGATCATCGTGCTTTACCGGCGCCTGGAGGCGCGCGCGCGCAAGGCGGCGCGGGCGGAGCTGGAAGCGCTCGAAGCGCGCCTCGCCCCGGACATTCGCGAGGACTGATTCCGCAGATGCATGCGGCGCCGGCCTGCGCTTGATGGCCTTGCATTCGATATGACATACTGAATATATCGAAATGAAAAAGGAGTCGTCATGCCCCGAGTATTGCGGCCCCTGCTGGCGCTGGCCGCGCTGGCCGTCTGTGCGAGCGCATGGGCGGAACAGGCCAGCATCGCCGTGGCGGCGAACTTCAGCGCGCCGATGAAACAGCTGGCGCCCTTGTTCGAGCAGGCCACCGGCCACACCCTGGCGCTGTCTTCCGGCAGCACCGGCAAGTTCTACACGCAGATCAAGCATGGCGCGCCCTTCGACGTGCTGCTGGCCGCCGACGACGAGACGCCGGCGCGGCTGCTCAGGGAAGGCGATGCCGTGCGGACGCAGACCTACGCCATCGGCAAGCTGGCGCTGTGGAGCGCCGACGCGGCGAAAATCGACGGCAGCGATGCGGTGCTGCGCCGCGGCGCCTACCACAAGCTCGCCGTCGCCAATCCCAAGCTCGCGCCCTATGGCGCGGCGGCCATGCAGGTGCTGGAAAAAATGGGCTTGGCCGGGCAGGCCAAGGAAAAATTCGTGACCGGCGAGAACATCGGCCAGACCCACCAGTTCGTCGCCAGCGGCAATGCCGACATCGGCTTCGTCGCCTTGTCGCAGGTCTGGCAGGACGGCAAGCTCAGCGGCGGCTCGGCCTGGTTGGTGCCGGCCTCGTTCTACACGCCGATCCGCCAGGACGCGGCCCTGTTGAAGCGCGGCGAGGCCAACGCCGCCGCGCGCGCCCTGCTCGACTTCCTGAAAACTCCGCAGGCGCAGGCGCTGATCCGCGGCTACGGCTACGCTATCTGATCATGCCCCTGCCCGCGCTCGACCACACGGCCATCCTGCTCACGCTCAAGCTGGCAACGGCGACCACGCTGCTGCTGCTCTTGATCGCCACGCCGCTGGCCTGGTGGCTGACGCACACGCACGCGCGCCTGCGCGCGGTGGTCACCGCGCTGGTGTCGCTGCCGCTGGTGCTGCCGCCCACCGTGCTCGGCTTCTATCTATTGGTGTTGCTCGGCCCCAATGGCCTGGTCGGCGGCTGGATGCTGGCGCTCGGGCTGGAAACCCTGCCCTTCACCTTCGGCGGCCTGGTGGTCGGCTCGGTGGTGTTCTCGCTGCCGTTCGCGGTGCAGCCGCTCGCCAACGCCTTCGCCGCCATCGGCGCGCGCCCGCTGGAAGTCGCCGCCACCTTGCGCGCCTCGCCCTGGGACCGCTTTTTTAGTATTGCCATGCCGCTGGCGCGTCCCGGTTTCGTCACCGCCGCCGTGCTCGCCTTCGCCCACACCGTCGGCGAGTTCGGCGTGGTGCTGATGCTGGGCGGCAACATCCCGGGCGAGACGCGCGTGCTGTCGGTGGCGATCTACGACCACGTCGAGGCGCTGGAATATGCCGAGGCGCATGTGCTGTCGGCCGGACTGGTGGCCTTTTCCTTCGTCGTGCTGCTGCTGCTGGGTAAGCGCGGCGGGCAGTGGCAGCGGATGCCGGCATGAGCCGGATCGAGGCGCGCTTCCAAAGCCGGTTCGGCGCGTTCGCGCTCGACGCCGAGTTCCGCATGCCGGGCCGGGGCGTCACTGCGCTGTTCGGGCCCTCGGGCTCGGGCAAGACCACGCTGCTGCGGCTCATCGCCGGCCTCGCGCGCGCGCCGGGGCGCCTCGTCGTCAACGGCGAAGTCTGGCAGGACGAGAAAACTTTCCTGCCCACGCCGCGCCGCGCGCTCGGCTACGTGTTCCAGGAAGCCAGCCTGTTCCCCCACCTGTCGGTGCGCGGCAACCTGGACTACGGCTGGCAGCGCGTGCCGGCGGGCGAGCGCACGCTGAACCGCGAGGACGTGATCGGCTGGCTCGGCCTGGACAGCCTCATCGACCGCATGCCGCACCAGCTCTCCGGCGGCCAGCGCCAGCGCGTCGCCCTCGGGCGCGCGCTCTTGTCGTGCCCGCGCCTGCTGCTCATGGACGAGCCGATGGCGGCGCTGGACGCCAACGCGCGCGCCGAGATCCTGCCCTATCTGGAACGCCTGCATCGCGAGCTGGCGCTGCCGGTGCTCTATGTCAGCCACGCGCTCGATGAAGTGGCGCGTCTGGCCGATCACCTGCTGCTGATCGAGGCGGGGCGCATTACCTATCAGGGCCCGCTGGCCCAAGGCCTGACGCGGCTCGACCTGCCGCTGGCGCATCGCGATCTCGCCGCCACCGTGCTCGATGCCGTCGTCGTCGGCCAGGATGCCGGGCTACAGCTCACGCGGGTGGCGAGCGGCAGCGTGGAACTCGAACTCGCGGGCTTGCACGGCAGGCCGGGCGAACCGCTGCGGGTGCGCGTCGCCGCGCGCGACGTCAGTCTGGCACTGGCCATGCCGCAGCAGACCAGCATCCTCAATCTGCTGCCGGCAGAGGTGGAGGAACTAGCCGAGGATGCACCCGGCCAGGTGCTGGTGAAGCTCGCGCTGGGAGAGCGGCCGCTGCTCGCGCGCATCACCCGCAAGTCTGCGCAACTGCTGAAGCTGGAAAAGGGCGTGCGGGTGATCGCCCAGGTGAAAAGCGTGGCGGTGGCCTGAGTCCTTACAACTCGGAAAACAGGTAGATCAACAGGACCAGGCCCAGCAGCATCACCGACAGATTCATGGCGATGCCGCCCCAGGTGCAGTAGCGCGCGGGGATTTCCACCGGTTTCAGCGTCTTCAGCACGCGTCGGAACTGCACGATGGAAAAGCCGATGACGGTCAGCGCCAGCACGATGAAGGCGACACCGATCCAGAAGGAGAAATCGCGCCCGGCGCCGGAAGGGTGCTGCCGCAGCACATGCAGGAACAGGCCGAAGCGCTCCAGCACGAAGCCGAAGGCCATGAGCGTGAGGCCGGTGCGGTTCCACGCCATCAGCGTGCGCTCGGCGGCGAAGAACACGCGCGGGTCGTTGAGGTCGGACATGCGGATTCCTTGTATGAAAGTCAGCGTTTGCCGGGACGGATTTTTTCCACGCAGGGCAGGGTGGCGGCGAGCACCGCCTGGCGCACGGCCTCAATCGCGCGCGGGCGCGGAAAGCTTTTGCGCCAGGCGAGCGTGACCACGCGCGTGGGCGCGGGCTTGCTGAAGGGGCGGTAGACGAGCAGGCTGTCGGCAGACGAGTGCAGGCGCGTGGCGGTGCAGGGCAGCACCGTGGCGCCCATGCCCGAGGCCACCATGTGGCGGATGGTTTCCAGCGAACTGCTCTCCAGGGTCTTCTGCAGGCCGTCGCTGGCCGAGCGGTTGAGGGCGGGGCAGACCTTCAATACCTGGTCGCGGAAGCAGTGGCCGCTGCCCAACAGCAGCAGGTTTTCCTGTTCCAGTTCCGCGCTGGCGACGGTCTTCTTTTTCTTCCAGGCATGGTCGGCGGGCACCGCCACCACGAAGGGCTCCTCGTACAGGGGCAGCGCCAGAAGGGAGGCATCCTCCACCGGGGTGGCGACGATCATGGCATCGAGCTCGCCCTTCTTGAGTTTCTCGGTCAGCACCCGGGTGTAGCTTTCCTCGAGCAGCAGCGGCATGTGCGGGGCGCGCTCGCGCAGCTGCGGAATCAGCTCCGGCAGGAGGTAAGGCGCGATGGTGTAGATGGCGCCGAGTTTCAAGGGCCCTTGCAGATCGTCCTTGGCTTCCGCGGCCAGATTCTTGATGCCGTCCACCAGTTCGAAGATGCGCGCGGCCTGTTCCGTCACGCGCTCGCCCGCCGGCGTGACGGCAAGCTCGCCGCCGCCGCCGCGCTCGAACAGGGGGACGCCGAGTTCCTCCTCGAGTTTCTTGATCGCGACCGAGAGCGTGGGCTGCGACACGAAGCAGGCCTCGGCGGCGCGGCCGAAATGTCTTTCGCGCGCGACGGCCAGCACGTACTTGAGTTCGGTGAGCGTCATGGAGGGCGGCTATCGAGCCGTCTGCAGCAATCAATTCGCTCCAGTCTACCCCCGGTTATTTGCTGACAACAAGCGCACTTGCTTCCGGCCCCGGCACGGGCCGCCACCATGGCGTTGATCCCGCCAGGCGTTCACAGGGCTTGTGCGTTGTCGGTGGGGCGGCGCCAGGGCCGGGATTGCGCGCAAAGGGCGATTGCGCGGGCGTGTTGCCGGGCTAATATTCAACTATCGCTGCAGCCAGGAGGAATGTCATGATCCGGAAAATGCTTTTTATCGCCGTGCTCGCGCTCGCGGCGCCGTCATACGCCATGCCCGTGGAAGTCGCATGCCATTGGGACGAGCCCGTGAGATACCAGAGCGGCACGTCGGCAGTGCTGGAAACCCTCTTTGGCAAGGCGAGCGAGCCTGCCTATTTCAGCATCGATGCCGATGCGGGCTTCGTCGCCCATAGCGATCCGAACAACGCCCAGGCGGCGCTGCTGCCCAAGCTGACCCTGTTCAGCAAAAGAGAAAGCGTGAAAATCGTTGCCGCATCGCCGAATGTCCAGGACCTGCCGAACACCCAGGCGGTGCTGGAAATCGTCATCGATCGCTACACGCTGGAGAGCAGCATGATATTGGCCATGCCCTCCTCCAGGCAGGATGTCATGGCGGCGCAATGGTCGCGCGCCGGCCGCTGCCTGGCCCGCAGGCTTTGAGGCCGGCGCGGAAACCACGTCATCGCCGCCGCCGTTGATGGCGCCAGGCCCGCCCCAAGCAGGCGGTGCGGCAGCCGGGGCGGCCTGTCGAGCCGAAACAGGAATAATCGCGCCGCCCGATTCATCGCGCCGCCTTCTTCCACTAACATAGGCTGACCTCTTTTCCGGACCTGTGCATGCGCGTCGCCCTGTTCGTTTCTTGCCTCGTCGACCTGTTCCGGCCCAGCGCCGGCTTTGCCGCAGTCAAGCTGCTGGAGCGCCTGGGCGCGGAAGTGGTGGTGCCGCCGGCGCAGACCTGCTGCGGCCAGCCGGCCTACAACAGCGGCGACTTCAACACCGCGCGCGAGCTGGCGCGGCCGCTCGTCGACGCCCTGGCTTTTTACGATCACGTCGTCGTGCCTTCCGGCTCCTGCGCCGGCATGCTGATCACGCACTATCCCGAACTGTTCAAGGCCGAGCCGCTGTGGCAGGCCAAGGCCGAAACCCTGGCTGCGCGCACGCGCGAGCTCTCCGCCTTCCTCGCCGAGCATGGCGGCGACGACTTCATCGACGCGAGCTTTGCCGGCAAGGTGGCGATGCACGACTCCTGTTCGTCGCGGCGCGAGTTGGGCGTGCTCGACCAGCCGCGCGCGCTGCTGGGACAGGTGTCCGGGCTCGAGCCGGTCGAGCTCAAGGACGCGGAAACCTGCTGCGGCTTCGGCGGCACCTTCTGCGTGAAGTATCCGGACATTTCCGGGCGCATGGTGTCGGACAAGGCCGAGGCCGTCGTTGCCAGCGGCGCCGACCTCCTGGTCTCCGGCGACCTCGGCTGCCTGATGAACATCGCCGGGCGCTTGAAGCGCATGGGCAGCCCGGTGCGCGTCTATCACCTCGCCGAAGTGCTGGCCGGCATGACGTCCAGCCCCGGCATTGGTGACGGGGCCATTGAAAACAGCCCCCTGGCCATCGCCGAGCCGGAAAAGCCGTGAAGCCGACCTCGCACGCCTTCTCCAGCAACGCGCATCGCGCCCTGCACGACAGGACTTTGCAGCAGGCGCTGGCCAAGGCCGGCGTGGGCTTCGTCGACAAGCGCCGCGCCGCCATCGACGGCCTGCCCGAATTCCAGGCACTCAAGGAGGCCGGGCGGCGCATCAAAGACCACACCCTCGCCAACCTCGATCATTACCTGCTGCGCTTCGAAGCCCAGGTGCAGGCCGCCGGCGGCCGCGTGCACTGGGCGGCAACCCCGCAAGAGGCCTGCGCCGCGGTGCTCGACATCTGCCAGAAATCCGGTGCGAAAATGGTCGCCAAGGGCAAGTCCATGGTCGGCGAGGAGATCGCCATCAACGACGCGCTCGAAGGCGCGGGCTTCGAGGTGGTCGAGACCGATCTTGGCGAATACATCATCCAGATCGCGCACGAGCCGCCCAGCCACATCATCGCGCCGGCGGTGCACAAGACGCGCCAGCAGATCGCCGACCTGTTCCAGAATCTGCACCATCAGCCCGGGCTGACACGGCCATTGCAGACCGTGCCGCAGATCGTGGACGAGGCGCGCCAGGTGCTGCGCGAGAAATTCCTCGCCGCCGACGTCGGCATCACCGGCGCCAACTTCCTCATCGCCGAAACCGGCTCCACCGTCATCGTCACCAACGAGGGCAACGGCGACCTCTCCGCCACCCTGCCGCGCGTGCACATCGTGCTCGCCAGCATCGAGAAGCTGGTGCCCAACCTGGAAGACACCTCGGTCTTGCTGCGGCTGCTGGCGCGCAGCGCCACCGGCCAGGAAATCACCTCCTACACCACCTTCTTTACCGGCCCGCGCCGCAGCGAGGACCTCGACGGCCCCGAGGAATTCCATGTGGTGCTGGTCGACAACGGCCGCAGCCGCATGCTGGGCGGCGACTACCACGAGATGCTGCGCTGCATCCGCTGCGGCGCCTGCCTCAACCACTGCCCGGTGTACGGCGCGGTCGGCGGCCATGCTTACGGCTGGGTCTACCCCGGGCCGATGGGTGCGGTGTTGACGCCCTTGATGGTGGGCCTGGACGAGGGCCGGCCGCTGCCCAACGCCTCCACCCTGTGCGGGCGCTGCGAGGAAGTCTGCCCCATGGCCATCCCGCTGCCGAAAATGCTGCGCGAACATCGGCGCCAGGAGTTCGCGCAGCGGCTGACGCCGCCACGCGCCAGGTGGGCGCTGGCGGCCTGGGCCTACCTTGCGAAGCGGCCCGAGCTGTATCGGCTGGCCACGCGCCTCGCCATCAAGCTGTTGAATCTTATGAGCGGCGGCAAGGGCCGCTTCCGCAGCCTGTTGTTCGCGCAGGCCTGGACCGCCGCGCGCGACCTGCCGGCGCCGCAGCGCGATACCTTCATGGCGCAGTGGCAGCAGCGGAGGAAGCCGTGAGCGACAGCCGCGCCGCCATCCTCGCCCGCATTGCCAAAGCCCTCGCGCACGAAGCCGCCGCCGATGCGCCGGAAATCGTGCAGCGCATCGAGGCGCACGCGCGCGGCCCGCTGCCGCAGTGGCCGCATTCGACGCGCGAGCGCTTCATCGAAAAGCTGGAGCAAGTCGTCGGCACCTGGGCCGAGGTCGCTTCGCCAGCACACATCGCGCAGGCCGTGGGCGACTATCTCGCTGCGCAGAATCTTGCAAAAGCCCTGGCCGTCGCCCCGCATCCGCTGCTGGACGGCATCATTTGGCCCGAAGGCTTTCAGGCGGAACGCCGCCGCGCAGTGGGTGACGACCACGTGAGCCTCGCCGTCGCCTTCTGCGCCATCGCCGAGACCGGCAGCCTGATGTTGCTGGCCGGGCCGGACAGCCCCACCACGCTCAATTTCCTGCCCGACGATTTCCTCTGCGTGCTGCCCACGAACCGAATCGTGCCGCGCATGGAAGACGCCTGGGCGCTGCTGCGCGAAGAGCGCGGCGCCATGCCGCGCGCGACCAACATCGTCACCGGCCCCTCGCGCACCGCCGACGTCGAGCAGACCATCCAGCTCGGCGCACACGGCCCGCGCCGTCTGCACGTGCTCTTGCTGCAGGGCGGCGCGTGAAGGACAGCCGCCTGCCGCCGGTTGCGCTCGCCTGGTTGACCTGGGGCCTGCTCGCCAGCCTGTACTTCGTCGGCTTCTTCCAGCGCGTCGCCCCGGCGGTGATGGTGGACGAGCTGATGCGCGACTTCAATATTGCCGCCACCCTGCTCGGCAACCTTTCCGCCATCTACTTCTATACCTACGCCGCCATGCAGATTCCCAGCGGGCTGATGTCCGACGCCATCGGCCCGCGCCGCGTGGGCGCGCTGGCGGCCGTCGTCGCCGCGCTCGGCATCTTCCTGTTCGCGCAGGCCGACAGCCTGTGGCTTGCCTACCTCGGCCGCGGTTTGGTCGGCGCCTCGGTCGCCGTCGCCTTTGTCGCCTGCATGAAGCTCGCCGGCCACTGGTTTCCGGCCAACCGCTTCGCCACCGTCACCGGCATCGCGCTGCTGATCGGCAACCTCGGCGGCATCCTCGCCGGCGTGCCGCTGTCCGAAGCCGTGGCCGGCATCGGCTGGCGCATGTCCATGCTGATCTGCGCCGCTGCCACGCTCTTGCTCGCCGGCATGGTCTGGCTATGGGTGCGCGACGATCCCGGCGAGCGCGGCTATGCCACCCACGCCCATCCTGAGGCCTTCAACGACATGAGTGCCTCGCGCAGCCTGAGGCTCGTCATCGCCCAGCGCGAGACCTGGCCGCTGTTCTTCGCCGGCGGCCTGATCGCCGCACCCGTGCTCACCTTCGCCGGTCTGTGGGGCGTGCCGTATCTCGTGCAGGTGCACGGCATGGAACGCAGCCAGGCGGCGGGCTACACCACCGCCATGCTGCTCGGCTTCGCCGTCGGCGGGCCGCTCCTGGGCGCGCTGTCCGACCGCATCGGCCGGCGCAAGCTGCCGTATCTCGGCGCCGCCCTCGTCAATGCGCTGGGTTGGGTGGTCTTCCTCTATTTCGCCGAACTGTCGCCCGCGCTGCGCGCCTTGCTGTTCGCGATCATCGGCTTTTCCGCCGGCTGCCTCATCATCGGCTTCGCCTTCGCGCGCGAGGTCAACCACCCCGGCGCATCCGGCACCGTGGCCGGCGTAGTCAACATGTCCGTGCTCGGCTTCGCTGCCCTCCAGCAAAGCGGCATGGGCTGGATACTCGACCGCAACTGGCGGGGCGTCATGCTGGAAGGCGCGCGCATCTATGATGCCGCCGCCTACCACGCGGCATTTTTGTGGCTGGCGGTCAGCGCGTTAATTGGTGTGGCCAGCGTGGCGCTGACGCGGGAGACTTATTGTCGGTTGAGGTTTGGAACGAATACTTGGAGTGACATGAAATGAGTGCAGCGTCGAAATCTGATATTGGAACGGGCCAGCCTCTTCGCATCTACAAATGCAAGGAGAGCGAAGAATACGCTAAACGGGTTATGGCTCTTGCGGACATTTTGTTTTCGATTAAATGCCTTATTCGCCTGAGAGATATGAACAGGTCGCCTGATGGGGATGATTTAGTTCGGGAGGCTCTGTGGAATTCAGCGATTGTTCGAGCATTTAGTATCTTTGAAAAACAGAAAAGAATAGATTTAAAAATTCTCGATGAACTGCCGGAGGGGGCGAAAGATGCATATCGATTTTTTAAAAATTATCGGAACAAACACATTGCGCATAAGGCAAATCCATTCGACCAAATCAAGGCTGGAATATTCCTGAGTGAGCAAGAATCGGGTAGAAAAGAGGTAATTGGGATCGGAAACCTTGCCATGCTTGACGCATCATTTAGTGACCTAGAAATGGTAGACAGCCTGGGTAGGTTCCTCGACGTACTCAAGAATAAGATTCAGGATGAAATCGACCTATGGAGCGGGCAGATGTTTAAGGTCGCAAAAGATGATGACATCGAACGGCTCTATAAACTAACCGCCTTGCGTGTGGCTGTTCCTCAAAGCGGCTACTTGCATAAAGAGGCCTAGGTGGAATCTCATATCCGGGCGTTTATTGAAAATGTGGATGCACGGATCAAAGGATTGCAGTCGATTTGGCTCATTGGCTCTAGAGCCAATGATGGCGCGAATGAGAAATCTGACTGGGATTTTATCGCGTTCGGCTCCCAAGAGATTTTTGATTGTCTTCAGGCTGCCAAAGAGCTCCATCGACCTGATGTGGATTTTCTTGTTGTAATAAATAACAACGACTTCAGATGTGCTTGGGGGGATAAAGACAAAACCGGCTCTTTATCTTTGTGGGAATGGACGTCGATATCAGATACACAAGCCGAATACACCGAGGCCAAGTGGATTGAAAATGAAGAGGGAGGGAAAGTTGTCCTTCGACGTAGAAAAGCGATCCGTATTTGGCCATTTTGAATTAAAGGGACTAGGCTCGAATTCAATTTAAATAAACATGTAGGAGTGTTGCCATGCCCACCAATACCGTCCGTCTCCACCGCGTGCTGCGCGCCCCGCCCGAGCGGGTCTACCGCGCCTATCTCGATCCCGACGCCATGGTCAAATGGCTGCCGCCGCACGGCTTTACCGGCAAGGTGCACGCGCTGGATGCGCGCGTGGGCGGCTCGTACAAAATGTCGTTCACCAATCTCGCCACCGGCCAGACGCACAGCTTCGGCGGCAAGTATGTGGAACTGGTGCCGAACGAACGCATCCGCATCACCGACAGTTTCGACGACCCCAGCCTGCCGGGGGAGATGCTGACCACGGTCACGTTGAAGGCGGTGTCCTGCGGCACCGATTTCAGCGTGGTGCAGGAGGGCATTCCCGAGGCGATTCCGGCCGAGGCCTGCTATCTCGGCTGGCAGGAATCTCTGACTTTGCTGGCGCTGCTGGTCGAGGCCGAGGTCAAGGGCGAATAATTCAGCGCGGCCACAGGTAGGCGCCGGCGAGGCCGCACAGCAACAGGCCCAGGCCGAGCTTCAGCGCATTCTGCGGCACATGTTTTTGCGTGGCGGCGCCGAGGTACATGCCGGCGAGGCCGCCCAGGCCGAACAGGCTGCCGAGCAGCCAGTCGGGCTCGGCATGGCCGCCATCGGGTAGCGGCAGCACGGAATACACGATGACGCCGATGACCGAGGTGGCGAAGGTGCCGGCCAGCGCCGCGCCGGCCACGATCGCCACCGGCAGGTGGAAGACGGCGATGCAGAAGGGCGCGATGATGGCGCCGCCGCCGATGCCGTAGGTGCCGCCGATGATGCCGACGATGAAGGAAAGCGCCAGCATGGCCGGCACCGAAAACCCGTAGGTGTGGCCGCCGAGCGTGAACTCCATGTGCCGCCAGTCATGGCGCGCGAGCTGCAGGGTGTCGCCGGGCGCGACTGCAGGGGTGGGCCTTTGTTTCGCCCACGGCGCGAAGCCTGACAGCAGCCGCCATGCGAGATAGAGCATGACCACGCCGACAAAAATTTTGAAGCGCGCGGCATCGGGCAGCACCAGGGTGCGCAGGTAGAAACCCGCCACCACGCCGGGCAGGGTGCCGAGAATGATGAGTTGCGCCAGCGGCCAGGCCATGCGGCCGTCGCGCAAGTAGCGCCACACGCCGCCGGGCGTGGCGTAGAGGTTGAACATGAGGTTGGTGGCCGAGGCCGAGGGGCCGGCGTAGCCCAGCACGCTCATCTGGAAGGGCATCAGCAGGAAGGCGCCGGAGATGCCGACCATGGAGGTGAAGAAGGACACGATGAAGGCCGCCAGCGGCGGCAGCCACAGCCAGGTTTCGACGCCGGAAAGGGGGAAGTGCGTCATCAGCGGTTTTCCATCTCCAGGTAGACGCGGCTGGCGTTGCCGCCCTTGAGCTGTTCGAAATTGGCGAGATGGGACCACTGCGACTGGTCGAGGCTGTCGATGGCTTCCTGCAGCCCGGTCATGTCGTCGACCGCCTTCTGCATGTGGTCGACCAGGTGGCGCAGGTAGTCGCGGCTTTCGCGCTGCGCCTTCTTCAGATCGCACACCGCGCCGTGTCCCGGCACGATGATTTTCGGGTTCAGCTTTTCCATTTCGGCGAACGAGGCGAGCCAGTCGCCGGCGTTGGAAAACGGCATCACGCCCAGCAGGCGGTCGACGTAGACCAGGTCGCCGGAGAACAGCAGTTTTTCTTTCGGCAGCCAGACCACGCTGTCGCCGGGGGTGTGCCCGCCGTGGAAGTGCAGCAGCCGGATTTCGCGCCCGCCCAGCTTCAAGACTTCCTTGTTGTCGAAGGTGCGCGTGGGCAGCACCGCTTCGGTGCCGGCGACCTTGTCCTTCAGTTCGCCGGCGAGGCCCTGCAGTTGCAGGGCGCCGCGCGCGTGCATGTCGGCGATGGCAGCCGCAGCACTGATGATCTCGGCGCCCTGGGCCTTGAAGTAGCCGTTGCCCAGCCAGCGGTGGTCCTGGCCGCCGGTGTTGATGACGTACTTCACCGGCTGCTTCGTCACCTTGCGGATGGCGGCGTGGATCTGCTCGGCCACTTTCCAGGTGGCGCCGCTGTCCACCACGACGACGCCGGCATCAGTGACGATGAAGCCGGAGTTGGCGTTCATGCCTTCATTGTCGTAGGTGCGCGCGCCGGTTTCACCGAGGTAGGCGTAGACCCCGGGCGACACGGCGCGGAAACTCATGTCGAGGGCCGCGGATGCGCCGGAGAACAGCGCAAGCGCCAGCAGCAGGGGGAAGGCGAACAGTCGTTTCATGGGTCTGGGGTTCCGGATGCGGCGAGCAGGGGAATTCTGGTGAGGTTTACTTCAACCGATAGCCCGCATGGCAGGCGACGCACTGCCGCGTGACTTCGCTCAGCGCGCGCAGGCTGGGCGCGGGGTCGCGGCTGACGCTGGCCTCCTGGGCGAGGACGGCGAAGCGGCTGGCCGCGCGATGCATGCCGGTGCCGATTTCCTGCATTTCCCTGGGCATGAAGCCGGCCATGTGGGCGGCGCCATGTGCGTCGAGCGAGCTCATGCCCAGGCGCTTCTCGGCGAGTTCGGCCGCGGCCTCGAACTTGCCGCTGCCCAGCGCCGCCTGGATTTCGTCGAGCGTGAAGAGGTGGTCGCGCATGTTGGCGAGCATGTGCGACTTCATCATGTCGGGCAGTTCAACGGCGTGGCGGCCGTCTTCGACGGCCTGGGCGGAAGTGCTGAGCAGGGGAAGGAAAACAAAGGGCAACAGGCGCAGTTTCATAGAGGGCTCCATGGCAAAGCCGCCATGATGCATGGGGCAAGTCTTGCGTTCGCGTGACCGCAATCATATCAGGGCAGGCCCTTCGCCAACTGCAGCTCGGCGCCGGCGCGCACCAGGCGGCCTTCTTTTTCCATCGCGGCCAGGGTGCGGTAGAGGGCTTCGTGGCTCACGCCCAGCTCGCGCGCCTATTCGATGAGGGACTGGTCGAGGGCGAGCCTGCCGTGGTCGCCGCGGTCGACCAGGTAATGCACGCTGCGCACGCGTATGCGCCGCTTTACCCGCCTGACCAAAGGATTCAGCAAGAAGATCGAGAACTTGGAACACGCCGTCGCCCTGCATTTCATGTACTACAACTTCGGACGCCTCCACAAAACCCTGCGCCTTACCCCTGCAATGCAGTCCGGGATTGCCGACCACGTTTGGAGCCTGGAAGAGATTGCCGGGCTGGTGAAGGAGGAAGCGCCGAAGAAGCGCGGTCCCTACAAAAAGAAAAATTCAAACTGAGACACTACCCAGCCTCGCAACATGGTGCATATTTGGCGTGTCGTCGTCGACAACCAGCACAGAGGCCATGTCCGCCATCTGCGTTCTCGACCTATTCCGTCCGCCTTTGTGCCGGAACAAGTATGGCTATAGTGCGCTTGCCATGCTGGGGCAGCAAGGGGCGGATGATTCTTCTGCCTCAGGCGCGCGTGGACTGCGCGGCGAGGTTGCCGGTGGTCGCTGTCTGCGCGGCAGCCGGCTCGTCACGCATGGCCAGTTCGTAGATGCGCTGCAGATCTTCTTCGCAGATGTCGACGAAGGTGTCGATCTGTGACAGCGCATAGACCAGGCGGCTGTGCGGGATCATCGCCTTTTCTGATTTCGGGGACTTGCGTTTGGCCAGGGCGTAAGGATAGCGGCGCCAGGGGAAGGGATAGTTGAAGGCGATGGCCACGGCCAGAATGACGATTGCGTTCAGCATGATCGGCAGCAAGAAGGCGTAACCCATGGCATGCACGGTGGTCCCGCCCAGGACCGCACCCAGCGCGGTGGCGCCGCCCGGCGCGTGCAGGCAGCGCAGGCTGTACATCGCAGTGATGGAGAGCCCGACGGCGAAAGCTGCGGCCAGCATGAGGTCATGGCCCAGCCACTGCACGCAGGCGACGCCGATCAGCGCCGACACCAGGTGGCCGCCGAACACCGCCCAGGGCTGCGACATGGGGCCGTGGGGTGCGGCGAACAGCAATACGGCCGTAGAGCCCATCGAGGTGGCAACCAGCACGGCCGCGTGTCCGCCCAGTGCCTGAAAGCTGATCAACCAGACCAGGAGTATGCCGACCACTCCGCCCACGCCAGAAATCCAGTGCTCTCGTTCCGAGACCGAATAAGCCAGTTTGCGCACCATCAAATTTTCCCTCTATTAAACTATACTTATTAAGTAATATTTAAGGCCCTGCAAGGCTCTCGGGCCCTTTATCCAAGGCACAAAAAACTCCAGCAGGCAGGTTCTGCCTGCTGGGCTAGCTAAACAAGACAAAATCGGACTACTGGTTGCTTATTTTTCTTCCGTCAGCCAATCAGCCCGTGCTCCAGGCGCGGGGGCGCTTCATGCCGGCGATCTTGCAAGCCTGCTTCACGTACCCGTAGGGAAACAGTTCGAACAACCGCTTGTGCGCTTCCTTGCCGATGCGCCCTTCCAGATGCTTGATGACGAAGCGGGCGTCGGCGGCAACCTGGTGCTCCTCATAGTAAGAGCGCATGAAGCGAATGACGTCCCAGTACTCGTCGTTCAATTTGATATTTTCTTCCTCGGCCAGAACCTTGGCAACCTCTTCGTTCCAGTCGTTCGGCTCGATCAGATAACCTTCGCCGTCGCGTTCGGGCATCAGGGTGCTCACGGAGGTGGGGGCGTTCATCGGAATCTCCTTATATACGGGTTGAGCAAAGTCTACCCCCCGAAATACTATTTGAAAAACGATAAATTTTGCTATTTAATATCGATTAAATCGATATTAGTCGGCATCACCCGCCGGAATTGCAAAAATGGATATTGAACTTGCGCGCACTTTTCTCGCCGTGGCCGCCACCGGCAATTTTGTCGCAGCCGCCACAAGGTTGCACGTGACACAGTCCACGGTCAGTTCACGCGTGCAAACTCTGGAGAGCCAGTTGGGCGCGAAGCTGTTCGTGCGCGGCCGCAACGGCGCCGAGCTTACCGCCGCGGGCAAGCGTTTTTTGAGCCATGCCAAGAATCTCGTGAGAACGCTCGAACAGGCGCGCCACGATGTGGGCCTGCCACAGGGCTATCACGATGTGCTGACGCTGAATGCGCGTATCGCGCTGTGGGAAGGCTTTCTCCCGCACTGGGTGGACTGGATGCGCAAAGCCGCGCCGGACGTGTCGCTGCGCCTGGAGATCGGATTCGAGGCGGATATCATGCAGGGCCTGATAGAGGGCACGGTCGACATCGGCGCGATGTACACGCCGGTGACGCGGCCGGGATTGGTGATCGAGCAGTTGTTCGTCGAAACTCTGCTGCTGGTGACCTCGCCGCGCGAGCAGGAGTGGACGGGAGAGGATTACATTCATATCGACTGGGGCCCGGAATTCCACGCCCTGTTCAGCGAACATTACCCGGATGTGGATTCGCCGGCGCTGACCGCCAACATCGGCTGGCTCGCGCTGCAGCAGGCGCTGGCCTTCGGCGGTTCGGGCTATTTCCCGCAAAGGCTGGTGCGCCAGCATCTGGACAGCGGGCAATTGCAACTGGTGCCAGGCAGCCCCGTCTTCAAGCTGCCGGCCTATATGGTGTTTCCGCGGCATAGCCACCACGACACGCTGAACCACGCGCTCGAAGGCTTGCGCGTGCTGGCGCAAAGGGAAGCGCAGAGCGAATGAGTCGCCGTCAGCCTTCGTCGTAACCTTCGTCAACCGGGTTGTCGACCAGGCGGAAGGGGTGGTCGATGGGCGTGTCCAGATATGCCTGGCGGGTTTCCTCGGATTCGAAGTACATCGTGACATTGCCGTCGACAAGGTAGGGGCGGCCTTCCAGACCCTCGATATCCCTGCCGGTAATCGGATCGATGCTGCTCAGCATATGCTCCGGCTCGTGCAGCCGCGTGCTTTGCAATTGATCTCGCGGCAAGGGGTCGGTCCCTACATGGTTGGCGAAGTTGAAATCGCGCACGGTGCGGCCCTGATTCATGGTGTCCATTTCATTCTCCTGAAAGCGGTTTGAGCTGCTAGCCCGGGCACCGCTTGCGTGGTCGCCCGGCGTCTTAAGTGATGTATAGAACACGATGCCGTCTCTAAACAGATGCAGGAAGTAGGGGCATGGTTTGCATCACCACAGGCCTCGCTTGAGGCCGCCGGCAACCGCATCCGGCCGCGGTGAAGGGCTCAGGCGTTGTCGCCGGGCGCGGGCTGCAGCAGGTCGATTCTGAACGCGTCTTCGTAGGGCGGCACCTTGCATTCGATGATGTCGGTCGGCGCCACGTCCAGGCGCACGCCGACGATGTCGGTGCGCACCGGCAGCTTGGCTGCGCCGCGGTCGACCAGCACCACGGTGCGCATTTCCGCCGGCTGTTTCCGCGCCAGATACTCCACCGCGCGCAGCATGGAGTGGCCGCGATACATGACATCGTCCACCACCAGCACCGTGTGGCCGTCCAGCCTGAGCGCGGCATGTTCGGCGTTTTCGGTGAGCCTGGTTTCGGGATAAAGCAGGGAAAGATCGTCGGCATAGCGCTCGATCTTCAAATCCAGGCGCAGGCAGTCGCGCAGGCCGTAGACGTGTTTCAGGCGCTGGTGCAAGCGGTCGGCCAGCGGCGCCCCGCGCCTGAGCACGCCGACGATGGCCACCTGCGTGCGCCCGACCAGAAAGCCGGCCGCTTGATGGGCCATGCCGGTGAGGATGGCGTCGAGCTGCTTCGTGGAATACAGGCAGATGCGATTGCCGGGCGGTTTGTCCATTTGGGCCTGTGCGTGTGCGATTCAGGGGGAATGATAGGCGAAACGCCCGCCTGCCGCGGCATCCGTGTTGCGGGAGAAATGCAGGAATGGGGGGTGGGGTGGCTGATGGGACTCGAACCCACGACAACAGGAATCACAATCCTGGACTCTACCAACTGAGCTACAGCCACCACCGTAAAAACTTTCAACCAAACTGGCCTGCCCGACAGGAGTCGAACCTGTGACCCTCGGCTTAGAAGGCCGATGCTCTATCCAGCTGAGCTACGGGCAGTTTGATTCTCTGCGAGCTCGGGGCAGGGACAATGCGGTGGTCGGGGCGGAGGGATTCGAACCCCCGACATCTTGCTCCCAAAGCAAGCGCGCTACCGGACTGCGCTACGCCCCGAAAGACCGCGAATTATGCCTGAATGAATGCATCCGGGTCAATTTAACCCGGACAATGGTCAGGAATCCGATGAGGCGAGGCGGTTTGGCTTGGGGGAAATCCCACAATTTGAGAAAATACCCTTTTTCCTTGCAGGCCAAT
The DNA here is from genome assembly GCA_024709485.1 of Hydrogenophilaceae bacterium. Classification (GTDB taxonomy): domain Bacteria; phylum Pseudomonadota; class Gammaproteobacteria; order Burkholderiales; family Thiobacillaceae; genus UBA6918. The sequence goes on from JANJWO010000065.1 coordinate 45,512, forward strand.
GTGAAGCGCCATGACTGCCCAGATTCTTGACGGCAAAGCCCTATCCGAACGCATCGTAGACGAACTCAGGCAGCAGGTGGACGCCTTGGTGGCATCCGGCAAGCGCGCGCCTGCGCTGGCGGTGATCCTGGTCGGCGACGATCCCGCTTCGGCCATTTACGTGCGCAACAAGAAGCGCGCCTGCGAACGCGCCGACGTGCGCTCGGTGTCGCATGATCTGCCGGCGAGTACCAGCCAGGCCGAGCTGCTGGCGCTGATCGACAAACTGAACGACGATCCCGAAGTGGACGGCATCCTGGTGCAGATGCCGCTGCCGCCGCAGATCGAGCCGGAAACCGTGATCGAGCGCATCCACCCCGACAAGGACGTCGACGGCTTCCATCCCTACAACATCGGCCGCCTCGCGGTGCGCATGCCCACGCTGCGCTCCTGCACGCCCATGGGTGTGATGACGCTGCTGAAAAGCGTGCACAGCGACATGCGCGGCATGAATGCGCTGGTGGTGGGCGCTTCCAACCATGTCGGCCGGCCCATGGGCCTGGAATTGCTGATGGCAGGCTGCACCGTGACCACGGCCAACAGTCAGACCCGCAACCTGCCGGTGCTGGCCCTGCAGGCCGACATCGTGGTGGTGGCGGTGGGCCGCCCGAATCTGGTCAAGGGTGAGTGGATCAAGGAAGGCGCCACCGTGGCCGACGTCGGCATCAACCGCCTGCCCGACGGGCGCATCTGCGGCGACGTGGAATATGCCGTGGCCGCCGAGCGCGCGGCGTGGATCACGCCGGTGCCGGGCGGCGTGGGGCCGATGACCGTGGCTTCACTTTTGCAGAATACCCTGCAGGCCTACGAAATCCATCAAAAAGCTTAAATTCAAGCCACAGAGGACACAGAGAACACAGAGGCAAATCTGGTTGCTCTCTGTATTCTCTGTGGCCCGCCTTTTTTCAGGCCTCAGGTCTTGTGCAAAATCTTCAAACTTTCCAGCGTGACATAGCCCTGGCCCTGCCAGGCGCCTGACAGGGCGGTGGCGGGGGCATCGGGTTCGCCCAGATCGGTGAGCACCACGGCGGCGCCGCTGAAGTCGTGGTCGCGGGTGTAGTCGTTGACCGTGACGAGGGTGGTCAGCCCGGCGCCGCGGCTCGCGCGGATGCCGTTTTCCGAATCCTCGAACGCCAGGCAGGCTTGCGGCTCGAGCTTCATCTGTTCCAGGGCCCAGAGGTAGATGTCGGGTGCAGGTTTCTTGGCCGGCACGATGTCGCCGGCGGCGATGACCTCGAACCACTCGGAACTGCCCTTGCCCAGGCTGTGCTCCAAGAGCGCGGTGACGTTTTCCGGGGTGGTGGTGGTGGCGACCGCCAGGCGCAGGCCGGCATCCATGGCTTCCCGCAGCAGGCGCTCGATGCCGGGGCGCATGGGCACGTTGCCCTCGGCCAGCATGGCGGTGTAATGGCGGGTCTTGGCCTTGTGCAGCTCGGCGACCAGGTCGTCGAAATCGGCCTGCTTCTGGTAATCCGGGCGGAAAGTGTCGACATAATGCTTCATGCGTTCCTTGCCGCCGGTGACCGCCAGCAGTTTGCCGTAAAGCGGGACATCCCAGTCCCAGTCCAGGCCGAATTCACGGAAAGCAGCATTGAAGGCGGGGCGGTGGCCGTCGCGCTCGGTGTCGGCGAGGGTGCCGTCCACGTCAAATATCAGGGCTTGCAAAGACATGATTGCTCAAGATCAATAATGGGTTGCGGTTGGAGGGGTAAATCTGTTATTAAGTCAGGTTTGTTTTGTTCAGTTCAACCGGGAAGACCATATGGCCACCGAACATTTGAAGCGCTTTGAACCCTACAAGGCCAAAAAAGGCGAGGAATACATGAACGCCAAGCAATTGGCGCATTTTCGCAAAATCCTCGAAGCCTGGAAAGCCGAGCTTTCCCAGGACATCGACACCACCATCCATTCCATGCAGGACGAGGCCACGGTGTTCGCCGACCCCAACGATCGCGCCACCCAGGAATCCGACATGGCCCTGGAACTGAGGAACCGCGACCGCGAGCGCAAGCTGATCAAGAAAATCGACGAGACCATGGCCAAGATCGACGCCGGCGACTACGGCTATTGCGATTCCTGCGGCGTGGAAATCGGCATCGAACGCCTGCAGGCGCGTCCCACCGCCAGCCTGTGCATCGACTGCAAGACGCTCGAGGAAATCAAGGAAAAGCAGGTCGCCAAATAATCGGGCAGCCAGCCATGAGCGCGCCGCAGAAAGTGACCACTGACTTCGAGGCCAAGTACTGGGGCACGCTCTATAACGTGCTGTCCTGGGAGCAGTTGACGGCTTTCTGGGGCAAAGTGGCGCGCGGCGCCGGCTGGTATCTCTATGCCGTCGGCCAGGAGGTGCCGCAGGCGCCCGCCAGTGCCGAGGATGTCGAGCGCTTCGTCCACCACATCGACGAACTGCTGCGCAAGGAGCATGAGGAAGACTACTGCGGCATCGTTTATGCGGACGACCTGGAAAAGCCGAGTTTCATCAAGATCTACGATCCGCACAACCTGGGTGTGTCCTGCGGCTCCAGCGGCCAGCATATCTTTCCCGGCTGGACCATGAGCCTGCAGGCGCCGGTCAACCTCAAGCCGGCGGTGGTGCCGAACAACCGCAAGAAATGGTGGTCAGCGCTGTTTGGCGGCTGACGCCGGGATGCAGCATGAAAAAACGCCCTGCCAAGCAGGGCGTTTTTCGTTGGGCGCAAGAAATTACTTCTTGGCGGGTTCGGCCGGCGTGGCCGGGGTGGCCGGCGTGGCGGCATGCTCGCTCTTTTTGGTCTTGGCGACTTTCTTGTGGGCCTTTTCCGCCTTCTTGGGCGCTTCGGCGGGCTTTTCCGCGGCCGGGCTTGCCGGGGTGGCGGCTACGGCGGGCGTGGCGGGGGTGGCCTTGGGCGCTTCGGCAGCCATGGCGGAGCCGGCAAAGGCGGACACGATCAGGGTCATCAGCAGTTTGTTCATCGCAGTTCTCCAAGCGTTGGTAAGTGAATTCACAGGCAGCGCCTGCTTGAGAGGCATCGTAGGCGCACCTGCTTACGCCAGGCTTACAGAGGGGCGCGCTCGCTTACAACAGGCTTACATTTTGCGATTTTCCCGCCTGCCGCCTGACTGCCCGGGGCGCTGGCGATAGAATGGCGCATGCGCATCCTGCTTGTGGAAGACGATCCGGCATTGGCGGGCAGCCTGAGACAGGGCCTGCAGCAGATGGGCTTTGCCGTGGAATCGTGTCAGGATGGCAGCGAGGCGGATGCCATGCTTTCCCTGCGCGCCTTCGATGTCGTGGTGCTGGATCTGGGGCTGCCCGGCCTGTCCGGCATGGAAGTCCTCAGGCGCCTGAGAAAGCGCGGCGCGACGACCCCCGTGCTCGTCCTGACCGCGCGCGATGCCTTGCAGGATCGCGTGGCGGGATTGAAGGCGGGCGCCGACGATTACGTCCTCAAGCCCTTCGATTTCGAGGAGCTGGAAGCCCGGCTGCAGGCGTTGCTGCGCCGCACCCAGTCGGAGCGCGCAGGCTATCTGGAGGCGGGAGGCTTGCGCCTGGACAAGCGCAGCCGCCAGGCCTTCTTTGAGCATCAGCCCCTGATGCTGTCCTCGCGGGAAGTCGCGGTGCTGGAGCTGCTGATGAGCCGCTGCGGCCGGGTAGTCGGCAAAGATCAGCTGGCCGAGCACTTGACCGGCCTTGAGGAGGAAATCGGCCCGAACGCGGTGGAGGTCTACGTGCATCGCCTGCGCAGGAAGCTCGAGCCGTTCGGGATTTCGGTCCGCACCTTGCGCGGCCTGGGCTATCTGCTGGAAAAAAATGACTGATACGGGCAAACAGCCGCCCAGTCTGTATCGCCTGCTGCTGTTCAGGCTCCTGGTGTTGCTCGTGCCCCTGATCCTCGGCACTCTCTGGGTGTCATACAGGGCGATGCTGCACTATGCCAATGAGGCATTCGACCGCTCCCTCGCCAGAAGAGCCTACGCCCTGGCGGATCAGGTCGAGGTGCTGAGCGGTAAGGTGCTGCTCGACCTGACGAAATCGGCGCACAGCATTCTCGAGTTCGATCCCACCGATGTTTTCTACTATCGCGTCATCGGGCCAGGCGGCGAACAGCTTTACGGCAGCACGGAACTGGCCTTGCCTGCCACTTTCAAGAAACGCCCCAAACCCAACCAGCTTGTTTTCTTCGACACGCTCATTGAGGGCAACAAGGTTCGCGTTGCGGCCTATACCTTGTCGTTGAGGGGGACGAGTGCCGCCGGCAGCGTGCTGATCCTGGCCGGAGAAACGACCGACAAGCGCACGCAGCTTGCCGACGATGTGCTGATGACGGTGTTCCTGCCCATGATCGCCGTTATCGGGCTGATGATTTATGCCGTCAGCCTGACGCTCAACATGAGCCTGAAGCCGGTAAATGCGATACGCCAGGCCGTGGCGCGCAGGGGATCGCACGATCTCGACCCCATCGAGATAAAAAATTTGCCGACCGAGATCGAACCCCTGCTCAAGGAGATGAACCGCCTGATGAGCGATTTGCGAAACCTGCACGATTCGCGCCAGCGTTTCCTGGCCGATTCCGCACATCAACTGCGCACGCCGCTTGCCAGCATGCGCGCGCAAACGGAACTGGCGATACGCAGCCTGCACGACGAGAACAGCCGCGCGGCACTGGGCAGCCTGCTGACCAGCCTGGATCGCCAAAGCCGTCTCGTGAATCAGCTGCTGGCGCTGTCGCGCGCGGAAAATGCCCAGGCCGATCCGGTCAGGAGCGAGGTCAGGCTGGACGAGCTGGCGCGCAGCGTGACCGCCGAATGGGTGCCGCGGGCGCTGCAGCGGGGGATCGAAATCGGCTTCGAGTCTCCGCAGGGGGCGGTCGCGATGCTGGGCAACGACTTGGCCATTATCGAAGCCCTGGCCAATCTGCTCGACAACGCCTTGCGCTACTGCCGCCCGGGCGACCAGGTCACGGTCATGACGTATGCGACAGACGGCCAGGCATGCCTTGCGGTGTCGGATAGCGGCCCCGGCGTGCCGCCGGAGGCGCTGGAAAAACTGTTCCAGCGCTTCTACCGGGTGCCCGGCTCGCAGGCCGAAGGCTGCGGTCTCGGCCTTGCCATCGTGCGCCAGGTGGCCATGGCTTACGGCGGCGAAGCGTTTGCGAGGAACAAGGCGGAGGGCGGCCTCGAAGTCGGCATGTGCTTTCCGCGCATCGCGGCGGCGGCAAAATAAAAAACCGCGCCGAAGCGCGGTTTTTTGGCGGGAGGCCGGTTGTTATTCGGCGGCGCCTTCGGGCGCGGACGGCGCCTCTTCCTTCTTGGGCGGCTCGGTCAGCGCCTTCATCGACAGGCGCAGACGGCCCTTCTCATCGGCTTCCAGCACTTTCACACGCACCTGCTGGCCTTCCTTGAGATGCTCGGCCACGGTGGCGATGCGCTCGTGCGCGATCTGGGAGATGTGCAGCAGGCCGTCGCGGCCCGGCAGCACATTCACAATCGCGCCGAAGTCGAGCAGCTTGACCACGGTGCCGTCGTAGACGGCGCCGACTTCCACCTCGGCGGTGATTTCCTCGATGCGCTTCTTGGCGGCCTCGCCCGACTCGGTGCTGGTGCAGGCGATCTTGATGCTGCCGTCTTCATCAATATCAATTTGCGTGCCGGTCTCCTCGGTCAGCGCGCGGATCACGGCGCCGCCCTTGCCGATCACGTCGCGGATCTTCTCCGGATTGATCTTCATGGTGATGATGCGCGGCGCGTAGGCGGACATTTCCTCGCGCGCGCCGCCGATGGCGTCCTTCATCAGGCCGAGGATGTGCATGCGGCCCTCTTTCGCCTGCTTCAGCGCGGCATCCATGATTTCCTTGGTGATGCCCTGGATCTTGATGTCCATCTGCAGGGCGGTGACGCCCTTCTCGGAGCCGGCCACCTTGAAGTCCATGTCGCCGAGGTGGTCCTCGTCGCCAAGGATGTCGGTCAGCACGGCGAACTTGCCGCCTTCCTTGATGAGGCCCATGGCGATGCCGGCGATGTGCGCCTTCATCGGCACGCCGGCGTCGAGCATGGACAGGCAGCCGCCGCACACCGAGGCCATGGAGGAGGAGCCGTTGGACTCGGTGATCTCGGACACCACGCGCAGGGTGTAGCCGAACTCTTCCTTGGACGGCAGCGCCGCCAGCAGCGCGCGCTTGGCCAGGCGGCCGTGGCCGATTTCGCGGCGCTTGGGGCTGCCGACGCGGCCGGTCTCGCCGGTGGCGAAGGGCGGCATGTTGTAGTGCAGCATGAAGCGCTCGGAGTACTCGCCCATCAGCGACTCGATGGTCTGCTCGTCGCGGCCGGTGCCCAGCGTGGTCACCACCAGCGCCTGGGTTTCGCCGCGGGTGAACAGGGCGGAACCGTGGGTGCGCGGCAGCACGCCGGTGCGGATGGTGATGGGGCGCACGGTGCGGGTGTCGCGGCCGTCGATGCGCGGCTGGCCGGAGAGGATGCGGCCGCGCACGACGCGCGCTTCCAGCTTGAAGAATTCGTCCTTGACGACGTTCACCGCCAGGGTGTCCATGTCGGCCGTGATGAGTTCGGCAAACACCTTGTCGCGGATGGCATCCACGGCCGCCATGCGCGCCTGCTTCTGCTTGATGGAATAAGCCTCCTGCATGGCCGCGCCGGCCATGGACTCGATCTTGTTGACGAGTTCGGTGTTGGGGGCGGGCGGCTCCCATTCCCAGGGATCCTTGCCGGCTTCGTCGATCAGTTCGTTGATGGCGTTGATGGCGGCCTGCATCTGCTGGTGGCCGAACACGACCGCGCCCAGCATGATGTCCTCGGGCAGTTCCATGGCTTCGGATTCCACCATCAGCACGGCGGCTTCGGTGCCGGCGACCACGAGATCGAGCGCGGAGTTCTTCAGTTCGGAGCCGGTCGGGTTGAGCACGTATTCGCCGTTGATGAAGCCCACGCGCGCCGCGCCGATGGGGCCGTCGAACGGCACGCCGGACAGGGACAGCGCGGCGGAGGCGCCGATCAGGGCGGGGATGTCGGAATCCACTTCCGGATTGGAGGACAGCACGTGCGCGATGACCTGCACTTCATTGAAGAAGCCTTCCGGGAACAGCGGGCGGATGGGGCGGTCGATCAGGCGCGAGGTCAGGGTTTCCTTCTCGGTGGGCTTGCCTTCGCGCTTGAAATAGCCGCCGGGGATGCGGCCGGCGGCGTAGGTTTTTTCCAGGTAGTCGACGGTCAGCGGGAAAAAGTCCTGGCCGGGCTTCACATCACGCTTGGCGACCACGGTGACCAGCACCACGGTGTCGTCCATGTTGACCATGACGGCGCCGTCGGCCTGGCGCGCGATCTCGCCGGTTTCCAGCGTGACGGTGTGGCGGCCGTACTGAAACGATTTGGTGACTTTCATGTTTTTCCTCTTCCTCTAAACGGCACCGCCCCGCGTGCAGGCGGGGCGGCTGGTCTTTGATGCGATAGGGTTTGTCCGTTGCGTGGACGATTGCTTGCGCAGACGCTGCGTTATTTACGCAAGCCGAGGCGCTCGATCAGCGTCTTGTAGCTTTCCAGATTGGTGCGCTTGAGGTAATCCAGCAGCTTGCGGCGGCGGCTCACCATCTTCAGCAGGCCGCGGCGGGAATGATGGTCCTTGGCGTTGGCCTTGAAGTGATCGGTCAGCTGGTTGATGCGGGCGGTGAGCAGGGCGACCTGCACTTCCGGCGAGCCGGTGTCGGCGGCCGCGCGCTGATAATCCTTGACGATTTGTGCCTTCTCGGCAGTGGTGACAGCCATGTGTTTCTCCTAGAAGCAGGTGATGGAATCGCGAAGCCCGTTGGCTATTTAGGCTTCGTTCAACGAAGCCGCCCGGCAAATCTGGCGGGCCTCGTTCGGAAGCTGCGCATGTTACGCTAAAAAGGCTTTTTCCTCAAGCAGTTGTGGGCGCCAGGGGGGCCATGAGGCGCGCGGCCACGAGCCTTTCCCCAGCCTCGGCCAGGCCGAGAAAGCCTTGCGGCGCATAGACGCGGATCTTCCCGCGAACGGCGCAGCCGGCGGGCAGCGCGGGTTGCTTGCCGTGCACGAGTTGTCGCGCCGTGTCGGCATCGACATCGAGCCGCGGCAGCTGGGCGACCAGGGCGTCGGGCGCGAGCAGCATGGCGAGGCGTTGCGCCTCATCCAGGCTTTCCAGGGCTTCGAGACTGAGCGCCTGGTCGAGGGAAAAGGCGCCGCTGGCGGTGCGCCTGAGCGCGCTGAGATGCGCGCCGCAGCCCAGCGCCTTGCCGATGTCCTCGGCCAGGGTGCGGATGTAGGTGCCGCCGGAGCAGCGCACGGCGATGGTCAGCTCATCGCCTGCCAGTTTCTCGGCATCGAGGCTGTGGATGGTGATTGCTCTGGGCGGGCGCTCGATTTCGATACCGGCGCGCGCGTATTCGTACAAGGGGCGGCCCTGGTGCTTGAGTGCGGAATACATGGGCGGGGTTTGCAGCAGCGGGCCGCTGAATCGCGGCAGCAGTTGCAGGACGGCATCGAGCGTTACCGCAACGGGGCGGATGTCCAGCACTTCGCCCTCGATGTCGCCCGTCGTCGTGGTGACGCCGAGCTTGAGCACGGCGCGGTAGGCCTTGTCGCCGTGCAGGGCGAAGCTGGAAAACTTGGTGGCCTGGCCGAAACAGATGGGCAGCAGGCCCGAAGCAAAAGGGTCGAGCGTGCCGGTGTGTCCGGCCTTGGCGGCGTTGAACAGGCGCTTGGCTTTCTGCAGCGCGGCGTTGGATGTCCAGCCGGTCGGCTTGTCGAGCAGCAGCACGCCGTCGATGTTTAAACGCGGCGACTTCATTTGATCGAATCCATTGCGAACAAAGATTTTTTCTCACAAGGAGGACAAGAGGGCAGGAGTAAAGCCGCCAGCTGCAATCGTCTTATCCTCCTGTCCTCTTTGTTCGTGGCTTTTTTCTTCGCTGTTTCCTGCAGCAGATTTCGCTGAAGTTATTCGTCCTTCGGATGCTTGGCGTCTTCCGCGATGGCCTGGTCGATGAGCTGCGACAGGTGCATGCCCTGTTCCACCGACTCGTCGTAGACGAAGGTCAGCTGCGGCACCAGACGCAGCTTCATGCGGCGCGCGAGCTGGCTGCGCAGGAAGCCGCCGGCGCGTTTGAGCCCGCTCAGCACGTCCTGGTGCGTGGCCTTGGGGTTGAGGCTGGTGACGAAGATTTTTGCGTGCTCCAGGTCGGAGGTGACCTCGACGCCGGTGACGGTGACGAGGCCGACGCGCGGATCCTTCAGCTCCAGGCGAATGACTTCCGCCAGCTCGCGCTGGATTTCGTCGGCGACTCTACGGGAGCGAGGGAAGTCTTTGGGCATGAACGCCTCTATAAATTTACTGCGCGGGCGTGATCCGGACGCGTCCGGTGCTCGAAATGCTCATGTATGTCCATATACACTCCGCTTCCTGCGCTCCGGGCGCACCCGGCTGACGCCCGCTCGCGACAATTTCTAGAGGCGTTCATTCGGTTTGAATTACAGTGTCCGTGCCACTTCCACGACCTCGTAGACTTCCAGCTGGTCGCCTTCCTTGATGTCGTTGTAGTTTTTGAGCGAGAGGCCGCATTCGAAGCCTTCCTTGACTTCCTTCACGTCGTCCTTGACGCGCTTGAGGGAATCCAGTTCGCCGTCGAACAGCACGACGTTGTCGCGCAACAGGCGCACGCGTGCGCCGCGTTTCACCAGCCCGGACAGCACCATGCAGCCCGCCACGGCGCCGACCTTGGGCACCTGGAAGACCTGGCGGATCTCGGCCTGGCCGAGCACGTTCTCCTTCTTCTCCGGCGACAGCAGGCCGGAGAGCGCGGCTTTCACGTCATCCACGGCTTCGTAGATGATGTTGTAGTAGCGAATGTCCACGCCCGAGGACTCGGCCAGCTTGCGCGCATTGGCGTCGGCGCGCACGTTGAAGCCGATGATCACGGCCTTGGAGGCGAGCGCCAGGTTGACGTCGGATTCGGTGATGCCGCCGACGGCGCTGTGGATGACGTTGACCTTGACCTCGTCGGTGGACAGGCGGCTCAGCGCGTGGGCAAGACCCTCGTAGGAGCCCTGCACGTCGGCCTTGAGGATGAGCGGCAGTTGCTTGACTTCGCCCTCGGCCATCTGCTCGAACATGGATTCGAGCTTGGCGGCCTGCTGCTTGGCGAGCTTGACGTCGCGGTACTTGCCCTGGCGGAACAGCGCGATCTCGCGCGCCTTCTTCTCGTCCGGCAGCACCAGCGCGTCGTCGCCGGCATTGGGCACGTCGGACAGACCCTGGATTTCCACCGGGATGGAGGGGCCGGCCTCGTTGATGTTCTTGCCGTTCTCGTCCTGCATGGCGCGCACGCGGCCGAAGGCCTGGCCCGCGAGCAGGATGTCGCCGCGCTTCAAGGTGCCGGACTGCACCAGCACCGTGGCGACCGGGCCCTTGCCCTTGTCGAGGCGCGATTCGATGACGATGCCCTTGGCCGGCGCATCCTGAGGCGCGGTGAGTTCGAGCACTTCGGATTGCAGCAGCACGGCGTCGAGCAGGGCGTCGATGCCCTGGCCGGTCTTGGCCGAAACGTCCACGAACATGGCCTCGCCGCCCCATTCTTCCGGCACCACCGCGTGGTTGGCCAGTTCCTGACGGATGCGCTCGGGGTTGGCTTCCGGCTTGTCGATCTTGTTCACCGCCACCACCACCGGCAGGCCGGCGGCCTTGGCGTGGTGGATGGCTTCGGTGGTGGTGGGCATGACGCCGTCGTCCGCCGCCACCACCAGGATCACCAGGTCGGTGGCCTTGGCGCCGCGCGCGCGCATGGCGGTAAAGGCCTCGTGACCGGGGGTGTCGAGGAAGGTGATCATGCCCTTGGGCGTTTTCACGTGGTAGGCGCCGATGTGCTGGGTGATGCCGCCGGCTTCGCCCGCCGCCACCTTGGCGCGGCGGATGTAGTCCAAAAGCGAGGTCTTGCCGTGGTCGACGTGACCCATGACTGTGACCACCGGGGCGCGCGGCAAGGAAACATGCTCCACGGCGCTTTCCTCGAGGAAGGCTTCCGGCGTGTCGATGGCCGCGGCCTTGGCGAGGTGGCCCATCTCCTCGACCACGATCATGGCGGTTTCCTGGTCGAGCACCTGGTTGATGGTGACCATGGAGCCCATCTTCATCAGCGTCTTGATGACTTCCGCGGCCTTCACCGACATCTTGTGCGCAAGATCGGCCACGGTGATGGTTTCGGGCACGCTGACCTCGCGCACCACCGGCTCGGTGGGCGCGACGAACTGGTGCTGGGTTTCCTCGGCTTTGTGGCGTCCGCCGGCTTTCTTGCCGCGCCAGCCGTCGCCGCCGCCGTCGCCGCGCGTTTTCAGGGCGCGCTTCTTCTGCGCTTCCTCGGCCCAGGTGCCTTTTTCCTTCTTGGCCGGCTTCTTGACCTCGCCCTCGGGCTTGGCGGGCTTGTGCAAGGTGGTGGTGGCGCCGGCTTCCGGCTTGGCCGGGGCCTTGGCGGCTTCGGCCGCGCGCGCGGCTTCGGCCTGCTTTCTCAGCAGTTCGCGTTCCTGTCTGAGGCGCAGGTCTTCGGCCTGGGCGGCCAGCAGCGCCTGGTGGCGGCGGGCTTCCTCCTCGCGCACCTGGCGTTCGGCCTCGTCGATCACGGAAACCTTCTTGCGCACGGTGCGCTTGGGTTTGGCTTCCTCCACGGGCGGCTGTTCCGCCGGGGCTTCGGCCACGACGGACTCGGGCTCAGGCTCGGGTGCGGGGGGAGGCGCGGGCGGCGGCTCGACAGCGGGCGGCGGGAGCTCGACCACCGGCTCCGGCGCTGCAATTTCAGCCACCGGTTCCGCTGCGGGCGCGGCCTCTTCGAGGGCGGCGGCATCGCGCTTCACGTAGGTGCGCTTCTTGCGCACCTCCACTTGAATGGTGCGGGACTTGCCCGTGGTGCTGGCGGCCTTGATCTCGGTGGTCTGCTTGCGCGTCAGCGTGATCTTGGTCTTGGGCTTTTCCTCGGCGCCGTGCATCTTGCGAAGATACTCAAGCAACTGGGTCTTGTCGGCCTCGGTGACGATGTCGCCCGCGGCGGTTTTGTGCACGCCGGCCGACTTGAGCTGCTCCAGCAGCAGCTCGGGCGAAAGCTTCAGTTCCTTGGCAAATTGTTCAACATTCATGCAGCGGATTCCGTCCTTTGTGCTCAGGCTAACGCGTTGTCAAATTATTCGGCGGCCGATTCGCCTTCTTCGGCGAACCAGGGCGCGCGCGCAGCCATGATGAGCTGCCTGGCGCGTTCTTCGTCCATGTCGGTCATTTCGACCAGATCATCGACCGCCAGATCGGCCAGATCCTCGGTGGTGTGCACACCCTTGGCGGCCAGGAGGCGCGCGGTTTCCGGGTCCATGCCTTCCAGCGACAAGAGATCGCCGGCGGAAGCCTCGACCTTCTCCTCGCCGACGATGGCGGCGGTGAGCAGGGCGTTGCGGGCGCGGGTTCTCAACTCCTCGATGATTTCCTCGTCGAAGGCCTCGATTTCCTGCATTTCGGTGATCGGCACGTAGGCCACTTCCTCCAGGGTGGAGAAGCCTTCGTCCACCAGGATCTGCGCCACTTCCTCGTCCACGTCGAGCTTCTCCATGAACAGGCTGCGGATGGTCTCGGTTTCCTTGGCCTTTTTCTCGGAGGCGACTTCCTCGGTGATGATGTTGAGCTCCCAGCCGGTGAGTTCCGAGGCGAGGCGCACGTTCTGGCCGTTGGAGCCGATGGCCTTGCCGAGCTGGTCTTCTTCCACCACCACGTCGATGCTGTGCTTGTCCTCGTCCACCACGATGCGGCTGACTTCGGCCGGCGCCAGGGCATTGATCACGAACTGGGCGGGGTCGGGCGACCACAGGATGATATCGACGCGCTCGCCGGCGAGTTCGTTGGTGACCGAAGTCACGCGCGAACCGCGCAAGCCGATGCAGGTGCCGATCGGGTCGATGCGCGGATCATTGGACTTGACGGCGATCTTGGCGCGCAGCCCGGGGTCGCGCGCGGCGCCCTTGATCTCGATCAGGCCTTCCTCGATTTCCGGCACTTCCAGCTCGAACAGCTTCATGATGAATTCGGGCGCGGTGCGCGACAGCACCAGTTGCGGGCCGCGGCCGCTGCGCTCGATCTTGGACAGGTAGGCGCGCACGCGGTCGCCGACGCGCAGGTTCTCGCGCGCGATCATCTGGTCGCGGTGCAGGAAGCCCTCGATGCGGCCGGATTCGATGATGGCGTTGCCGCGGTCCATGCGCTTGACCACGCCGGTCACCAGGTGCTCCTTGCGCTCCAGGAAGTCGTTGAGGATCTGCTCGCGCTCGGCGTCGCGGATGCGCTGCAGGATCACCTGCTTGGCGGCCTGCGCGCCGATGCGGCCGAATTCCATGGCCTCGATCGGTTCCTCGACGAAGTCGCCGACCTGGATGTCGGGATGATCGTACTGCGCGTCGACCAGCAGGATCTGGTTGTCCTCGGATTCCAGTTCCTGTTCGGTGACGACCTGCCAGCGGCGGAAGGCTTTGTAGTCGCCGGTTTCGTGGTCGATCTCGACGCGCACGTCGGCTTCGCCCTTGATGCGTTTCTTGGTCGCAGAGGCCAGGGCCATCTCCAGCGCGCCGAAGACGACCTCCGGCGCAACGTTCTTCTCGCGCGCCAGCGCATCCACCAGCATCAGCATTTCGCGACTCATCGTTTCATCCTCCAGCTCAAAATTCGGGCGCTGTTCAAAATTCAGGTTTCAGGCGCACCGAATCGAGATTGTTCCAGTCCAGCAAAATCACGGCGCCGTCCACGTCCAGGCTGAGCTTGTCGTTCTCCAGGCCCAGCAGCCTGCCGCTGAACTTCTTGCGCTTGTCCATCGGCACGCGCAGCTTCACGTTCACCATGTGTCCGGCAAAGCGGCTGAAATCCGCCGCCTTGGTCAACGGTCGGTCAAGTCCGGGCGACGACACTTCCAGGCGCTCGTAGGCCACATTCTCCACGGCAAACAGCCGGGTCAGGTGGTTGCTGACGGTCACGCAATCATCGACCGTGATGCCTTCGGGCTTGTCGATGAACACGCGCAGCAGCCCGCGCCCGGCACGCTCCCAGGCGACCAGTTCGTAGCCCAAGCCGGCAAGCGTGGATTCGAGCAGCGCGGACAATTCCATGTTTCAGCCGTACAAATAAAAAATGGGCGAACCGCCCATGCCATAAAACAGCACTAAATTTAACCCGCCGAATTATACCCGCAAAATGGCAAAAAAGCGAGTCCGCGAAGGGGTTGGGGGTGGTGCCCGGAACCGGAATCGAACCGGTAAGGGCTGATTAGGCCCGGCGGATTTTAAGTCCGCTGTGTTTACCAATTTCACCACCCGGGCTTGCGATTCCGCGTCCAGACCGCTTGTGGCTTTGTCGGCTGCGCCTTGCCGTACAGCGTGTACTGTCTGCGGCTCGCCTTCGCGCCACAATCGGTCTGGACGCGTAATGGAGCGGGGATTGTAACAGGGGGAAATGGAGGCGGGGGTCGGAATCGAACCGGCGTAGACGGCTTTGCAGGCCGCTGCATAACCACTTTGCTACCCCGCCGCGAAGGCTTGCAACGAAAAAGGGAAAACGAAAGCGCATGACTTTCGTTTTCCCCAGGGTGTCTGGAGCGGGAAACGAGGCTCGAACTCGCGACCTCAACCTTGGCAAGGTTGCGCTCTACCAACTGAGCTATTCCCGCGTTAGGAGCCGCGCATTATGGTGAAAGCTGAAACGCCTGTCAATATCGTTTGCGTCATTCGCGCAAAGTTTTTGCCGCCATGCGCAGGTAGTAGAACATGGAAACCAGGGTCAGCAGGGCGGCGAGGCCGATCAGCAGGTGGCCCAGGGATTGAATGGGAATGCCGGCCAGCGGCTTCCAGTACAGCAGCAGGCTGATGGAGATCATCTGGAACGCGGTCTTGAGCTTGCCGATGAAGCTCACCGCCACGCTGCCGGATTTGCCCGCCTTGGCCATCCATTCGCGCAGCGCCGAGATGGCGATTTCGCGGCCGATGATGATGAGCGCGATCACCGGATGGGCGCGGCCCAGATCCACCAGTACGATGAGCGCTGCCGCCACCATGAGCTTGTCCGCCACCGGGTCGAGGAAGGCGCCGAAGGCCGAAGTCTGGTTGAGCCTGCGCGCGAGATAGCCGTCCAGCCAGTCGGTCAGCGCGGCCACGATGAACAACACCGTGGCGAACCGGTTGGCTTCCGTTGCGGACAGCCAGTCGGCGGGCAGGTAGAACACGCCGATGACCAGCGGGATGAACAGGATGCGCAGCCAGGTCAGCAGGTTGGGGAGATTAAGGGGCATCAGTGCAGGGCGTCGTAGATTCTTTGTGCCAATTCTCGGCTGATGCCGGGTACTTGGGCAAGTGTTTCCACGCTGGCCCCAGCCACCCCCTGCAGGCCGCCGAAACGTTCGAGCAGGGCCTTGCGCCGCGCCGGGCCGATGCCGGGCACGTCTTCCAGGGTCGACTGGGTGCGCGCCTTGCCGCGCCGCGCGCGGTGGCCGGTGATGGCGAAGCGGTGGGCCTCGTCGCGGATGGCCTGGATGAGGTGCAGCGCGGGATCGTCCGGCCGCAGCTGCTGCGCGTGGCTGTCGGTGAATATCAGCTCCTCGAGGCCGGGCTTGCGTTCCGGCCCCTTGGCCACGCCGATGAGCGCGATGTCGGACGCGCCCAGTTCCGCCATCACCTCCCTGGCGACGTTGAGCTGGCCTGCGCCGCCGTCGATCAGCACCAGATCCGGCCGCTTGCCGTCGCCGCCGCTTTCCTGCAGCTTGCGGTAGCGTCGGGTCAGCGCGTCGCGCATGGCGGCGTAGTCGTCGCCGGGGGTGATGCCGCCGATGTTGTAGCGGCGGTATTCGCTGTTCTGCATTCTGCCCTGGTCGTACACCACGCACGAGGCCACGGTGGCCTCGCCCATGGTGTGGCTGATGTCGAAGCATTCGATGCGGTTGAGCCCCGGCATGTCGAGCGCTTCGCGCAGCGCGGCGAGCCGCGCCTCCTGGCTGGCGTTTTGCGCCTGCTGCTGCATGACGGCGATCTGCGCGCCTTTCTCGGCCATGGCCAGCCATACTCTGGCCTCGCCCTGGGGCGCGTGGATCACGCGCACCTTGTGCCCGGCCTGGGCGGACAGGAGTTCGCCGAGCGCGGCGCCGTCCAGCGCCTGGTTGACGATGATGCGGGGCGGGATGGGCTTGTCCTGGTAATGCTGCTCGATGAAAGCTTCCAGCACTTCGGCGCCGCTGACTTGCTCGGTGTTCTTGGGAAAGAAATGGCGGTCGCCCAGGTGGCGCCCGCCGCGCACCATGGCCAGCGCCACGCACCACACCCCCTGTTCCAGGATCGCGGCGATGATGTCGGCGTCGCGTTCGGCGTCGCCCTCGATCACCTGCTGTTCGCGCACCTTGGCGAGATTCTGGATCTGGTTGCGGTAGCTGGCGGCCAGTTCGAATTCAAGTCTGCCTGCCGCCGCCTGCATGCGCGCGGTCAGATCCTGCAGCAGCTCGTCTTCCTTGCCCTCCAGGAACAGCACCGCGCGTCTGACGTCGGCGGCGTAATCCTCGGGGCGGATGGCGTTGACGCAGGGTCCGCTGCAGCGCTTGATCTGGTACAGCAGGCAGGGGCGTGAGCGGTTGGCGAACACGCTGTCCTCGCAGGTGCGCAGGCGGAACACGCGCTGCACCAGATTGATGGTTTCGCGCACCGCCCAGGCGTTGGGATAGGGGCCGAAGTAACGGCTTTTCCTGTCCTGCGCGCCGCGGTAGTAAGCCAGGCGCGGGCTGGCATGGCCGGAGATCATCAGGTAGGGATAGGACTTGTCGTCGCGGAACAGGATGTTGTAGCGCGGCGCGAGCGTCTTGATCAGGTTGTTTTCCAGCAGCAGCGCCTCGGCCTCGGTGCGCGTCACCGTGATGTCGACGCGCGCGATTTTCGCCACCATCAGCTGGATGCGCGGCGACAGCCCGCTTTTGTTGAAATAGCTGGAGACGCGCTTTTTCAGGTCGCGCGCCTTGCCCACGTAGAGCACGCTCTCCTCCGGCCCGATCATGCGGTAGACGCCGGGCAGATTGGGGAGCGAAGCGAGAAAGCCTTTAAGGTCGAAAGACAAAATCGGATTTACAAGGAGGACAAGAGGAAACCGGATTGGCGTTTTACGCTTGTTCGCCTGTCCTCTTTGTTCAAGCTAATCGTCTTCGTCGAGCAGCACGCCGGCGATGGCCCAGTTCTCGTCCGGCAGTTCCTCGAAGGCGATGTAGGTGTAGCGCGCCGGCTTGCCGGCGTGCTTTTCCAGGGTGGCGGTGATTTCCTCGGCGATGGCCTGCTTCTGCGCGCGCGTGAGCTTGCCGGCGAGTTTGATCGAGACGACGGGCATGGCTACTCCTTGAGATCCTGAACGATACGTGCGAACACGGCGCGAAACATGTCCGCTGTGAGGCGCCGTGTCTGGGTATTGTAGCGGGAGCAGTGGTAGGAGTCGTACAGGCGCAGGCCCGAGGGCAGCTCATGCGCGGCGCCATGGCCGAAGGCGTGGGCCTTGGCCTTGAGGCCTTGCGCCATGAGCACCGCGGCATGGGCGATATTGCCGAGCGCAAGCACCGCGGTTCCGGGGGGCAGGGCGGCAAGCTCGGCCTGGAGATGGCGGTTGCACTGTTTGATCTCGGCGGTTTCCGGCTTGTTCGCGGGCGGCAGGCATTTGACCGCGTTGGTGATGCGGCAGCCGATGAGTTCCAGACCGTCGTCGGCGGAGACCGAAACCGGCCGGCTGGCGAAGCCGAATTGATGCAGGGTCTCGTACAGCAGGATGCCGGCGTAATCGCCGGTGAAAGGCCGCCCCGTGCGATTCGCGCCGTTCAGCCCCGGCGCCAGGCCGACGATCAGCAGCCGCGGTCTTGCCGTCCCGAAAGGCAGCACCGGTTTGCAATGGTAGCCGGGGTGGCCGGCCTTGACCTCATCGAGGAAACCGGCCAGGCGCGGGCAAGCGCGGCATTCAGTGAGCGTGTTCGTCATGTTGCGGGCGCTGCTCATGCAGGAGAACGGGCGCGATTGAAACGATTTCCGGCTGCAGGGTGATGTGGCCGATGCCGAAATCCTTCTGCAGCAGGATTTGCGCGCTGGACAGGATCTGCGGCCAGTGCTCCAGATCCTTCACGTCGATGTGGGCCGACAAGGCGACCTGCCCGCTGGCCAGCGTCCAGATATGCAGATCATGGACCCGCACGACGTGCTCGAGCTGCGCCATGCTGTTGCCGACGGTATTGAGGTCGATATGGACGGGCACGCCTTCCATCAGGACGTGCAGGGATTTTTTCAGCAGGTTGAGCGTGGAAACCAGGATCAGCAGCGAGATCACCACCGACAGCAGAGGGTCGATCGGCGACCAGCCGGTGAGCATGATCACCAGGCCCGCCGTCAGCGCGGCGACCGAGCCCAGCGCATCGCCGGCGACGTGCAGCAGGGCGGCGTTGCGGTTGAGGCTCTCCTCGCCTTTCATCAAGAGCCAGCCGACGGCCAGGTTGACGCCCAGGCCGATCAGGGCCACCACGAAAACCATCGTGCCCTGGACTTCGCGCGGCGCGCTGAAGCGCTGCCAGGCTTCGTAAACGATGAACGCGACCAGCGCCAGCATGACCAGGCTGTTGATCAGCGCCGCCACCACTTCGGCGCGCGCCAGGCCGTAGGAATGGCTTGCCGAGGGCGGCCGCCGCGACAGCCAGGCGGCGAAGGCGGCAAGCCCAAGCGACAGGCTGTCGGTCAGCATGTGTCCGGCATCGGCCACCAGGGCGAGCGAGTTTGCCGCCAGGCCGACGACGGCTTCGACTGCGGCGAAGCCGAGGGTGAACAGGAGCGCCCAGCCGAACGTGCGATGCCCGCGGCTGTGCGGGTGGTAATGCATGATGTTGTCGCCGGAATGCTCGTGGAAAGGGTTCATCAGGCGGTCTTTCCGCAGTAGTCGGTGGGGTCGGCGCCCAGCGCCAGGTCGCCGCTTTCCAGACCGAGCGCGGCGATGGCGTGGCGCGCCCGCGCATAGGCCGCCTGCTCCCGCAATTGCGTCATCGACAGGGCGTGCGGTTCGCCGTGCAGGCGCGCCAGGCGCGCCCGGCTCGCCGCCGACCACTCGAAATCGAGCCGTCCCAGCACCTCGTCGGCGAGGTCGGGGCGGTTGCAGATCAGCGCCATGTCGCAGCCGGCCTCGAGCGCGGCAAGCGCGCGGGCGGTGATGTCGCCCGCCACGGCGGCGCCTTCCATGGTGAGGTCGTCGCTGAAGATCATGCCCTGGAAATTCAGTTCGCCGCGCAGCACCCGCTGCAGCCAGAAGCGCGAGAACCCGGCGGGCGCGGCATCGGCTTTCGGATAGATGACGTGCGCCGGCATGACGGCGGCGAGGCCCATGTCGATCAGCGCCCTGAATGGCAGCAGATCGTTGAGCGCAATGTCCGCATAGTCGCGCTCGTCCACGGGAATGGCGACGTGCGAGTCGGCGGCGATATGGCCGTGTCCGGGAAAATGCTTGCCGCAGGCCGCCATGCCCGCATCCTTCATGCCCAGCATGAGGGCATGGGAAAGCTCGATGACGGCCTGTGGTGCGTGGTGAAAGGCGCGGTCGCCGATGACGCTGGAAACGCCGCAGTCGAGGTCGAGCACCGGCGCGAAGCTGAGATCGACGCCGTGCGCACGCAGCTCCGCGGCCATGACGTAGCCGGCCTCGCGCGCCAGGGTCTTGGCCTGGTGCGGGCGCGCGTCGTAAATCCGCCCGAGTATCCGCATCGGCGGCAGGCGCGTGAAGCCGTCGCGGAAACGCTGCACCCGTCCGCCCTCCTGGTCGGCCGCGATCAGCAGCGGCGGCGACTTGAGCGCGCGGATCTCGGCAGTGAGCTGCGCGAGCTGCGCCGGATTTTCGTAATTGCGCGCGAACAGGATGACGCCGCCCACCAGCGGATGCGCCAGGCGCGTGCGGTCGTCATCAGTGAGCGCGGTGCCGCGCACGTCGAGCATCAACGGGCCGAGCATCAGCTTTTCTCCAGCACGACATAGGCGATGACGTATTCCTGCTCATCGCTCAGGGAAAGATGGTGCGCGGTGATGCCGCGCTGGCGCAGCCAGGCCGCCAGTTCCGGATGAAAGCTCAGTCCCGGCTGTCCAAGCGGGGTGTGGGTGACGGCCAGGCTGCGCAGCTGCAGGGGCGGGCGCAGGCCGGTGCCGGCGGCCTTGGCGAAGGCTTCCTTGGCGGCGAAGCGCTTGGCCAGGAAGCGCGCCGGCTCGGTGGCGGAGAAGAACTCCTGGTGCTCCTCGGGCGCGAGCAGGCGGTCGGCGTAATGCTCGCCGAAACGCGCCAGGCCGCTTTCCAGCCTTGCCACTTTCACCAGGTCGACGCCGATGCCGTAGATCATGGCGTCAATTTAACGGGTAATCCGGCTTTCCGGATAGTCTCCGCCCAGTTTTCCATCCAGGAAACCGGCAGCGGCGACAAACGCGGCGCCTGCGGCTGCAGCGATGGCCGCGCCAGGCCGTAGAGCAGCACGCCCTGCACGGGGATGCGTTGCTGCCTGATGCGGCGAACCATATCCAGGTAGGCGGCCTGTTCGGCCTCGTCCGGCGGCGCGCCATCGAGGGCGAATACGCAGCTCTGCAGCCAGGTCGGGCACAGCGTGGCGGCCAGCTTCAGGCGCGCGAAATGCTTTTCCGGTGGGGTGCGGGTCTGGTTGACGCGGCGCAGGCCGGCGGCGGTGGCGCTGTCGAACTTGAACCAGACTTCGCCGTTTAACGCCGCCATCTTTTTCAGGCCGTCCTGCACGCGCGGGCGGTCGATGAGGCTGCCGTTGGTGATCAGCACCAGCTTGATCTGGCCGGTGAGACCGAAGTCCGCCATGACCCGACCGATCAAGTCGATCACCTGCGGGAATTCCTTCGCGCTGGTGGGTTCGCCGTTGCCCGAGAGCGCGATGTCGTTCAAGCGGCGCGCCCCTTGCGGTACGCGGGTCTGCATGAAATCTCCCCGCACTATATCCTGCAGCATGGCCCGCAGCTCCGTTTCCAGTTGCGCGAGATCGATGGCCGGCGCCGTGCCGCGCGCCAGACCGGGCACCTGGCAGTAGATGCAGGCCCAGTTGCAGGCATTGTTGGGATTGAGGTTGACGCCGACCGACACCCCGCCCGCCCGGCGCGACACCACGGGGTAGACGTAGCGCATGCGCGCGCTGTCGCGGTCGTGGTTGGCAGGGCTCAGTTTATGGCTGGGTGACATGAGTATTGGGCGGGGGCGAGGTTCTCGTGGCGGACTTGAAATTTGGCGGAAGCGGTGAGATTCTCTCACCGTAGCCCGCATGAACACGGGTTTTGGCTGCGCCGAAACCGGCAAGTTAGCCAAGCAATCCATTGGCGGAATCCATTGGCGGAAGCGGTGAGATTCGAACTCACGAATGACTTGCGTCATTGCCGGTTTTCAAGACCGGTGCATTCAACCACTCTGCCACGCTTCCCAATAATTTAAATTTGCCGGTTTTAGTTCCGGCCGGGCTGTCGCGCTTAACCTGCTACGCAGATTAGCCTGCACTGGCGCAGTCGCTTCGCGCCTTGGCGCCAAGGCCGGTGCCTTGAGCCGCGCGGCCAGGCTTTCGTTTTGTCCGCCTCCCGGAAGCATCGGGGCCTCCGGTTTCCGGGGGTGCAGTGCTTTTTCCCAGGCGCTGCGCTTCGTGTCTTGTGGGGTAATATCCAAGCCGAACCCCGGGTGCGTATTGTACGTTTTGCCGGCAGCGGCGTCGATTGCCCGCCGCACCCGCCAAGATGTTTTTGAACCGGGAACGTGACCCGCTTGCATAAGGAATGATGGGCTTACTGGAAAAGATCAGGTCGATTGTCGCAGGAGGGGAGGGGCGGCGCGGCACGCCCTTCGTTTCGGTGAGGGCCACGCAGAGATGGCTGAGCAATCTGCCGGGCGCTTCCGATTACGACATTCATCATGTTCTGGTGGAGGGGCTCGAACGCTATAACGGGGATACCCGCGGCGAGGTGCTCAAGCGCATCAGGATGCTGGGCCTGCTCGAAGAAGCGGGGCTGCCCCTGCAGGCCAGGCTGGTCGATCAGTATCTTCAAAGCCATGCGCGGAGCGAACCCGCCAGGCAGCCCTTGTGGCGCGAATGCCACTTGTTCTGGGACCAGTTGACCGTTGCCTACCTGCCATTCCTGAATCTGGCGCTGAGAGGGGGCGAGGAGTCGGGAAAGCTTGCGTCAATGGCCACGCCGATCGCCGTCAAGAGCCTGCGCTATTTTTCCTTGGGCATGCGTTGGGAATATTTGCGCGGGCGACGCCCTGCCGAATCGGCCTGGCGGCGCCTGCACAAAATCTACCGTGCCGCGGAGAGCGCCGGCATTGCCCTGGACGAGACGGACATTGCGGAGGGCGGCAAGACGAGTTGCGCGCGCGAATATGTGATGACGCTGCTGTTCGATCTGGCCAATCCCTACGCATTCTGCCCCACCGAGATCAAATCCGCGCTCGGGCTGCTCGATGGCCTCATGGTCTTGCCCGTGCCCGAGGCGGGATTGAGGCGCGGGCTGCATACGCACATGGTCGACCTGACCGCGACAGCCGGGCCGGACAGGATCGATGAGCGCTGGGTGCCGGGCGGGCGACTGCGCTATCTCGATTTCCGTGACGTCATGCGCGAGCTTGAAGAGCATGCGAGGCGGGACCCGGGCAGCCCGCGCGCCGCGGTGGCGAAAAAGCTCGCGAGCGTGATCGGCCGCGCCGGGGCCAGCCGCCGGGGGCCGCGCAAGCCGCGCATGGGCGAAGTGAGGGCGGTTTTCGGGGCGGAGCGGGTATTCCGCATATTTTCCCCGCTGCCAGGCGCCGCCCAGGATGCCGAGTACCTCACCCTGCGCGACGAGAGCGGCGCAGGCCTTGGCTTCGTCTTGGGCGAGGCGCGGGAACTGCAGCCGGGCTGCCTGATGGCGGTCGATCGCGACGACGGCTGCGGCAACTGGCAGTTGCTGGCGGCCCGCTGGCTGAGGGAAGAGGACAGCCAATGGCTGCTGGGCACCGAGGTGCTGTCCAGACACCCCAAGCGGGCGGACATCGAATGGGAGGCCGAAGGCGTGGGCAGGGAGGCCGCCGCTGCGCTCTTTCTGCCCTTGGCCAGCGCAAGCCAGGGGGCGACAAGCAATCTGCTGCTGCCCCGGATGGCCTACCTGGCCGGGCGCGAATTGCTGCTGCGCCAGGATGACGGCACGCGTTACCGCCTCAGGCTGGGGGACGCCGTCGAACCCCACGAATCCTGGCTGCGGGCGGAGTTCGACGTGCTGGCGCGGGAGGCCGTCTGAGCCGGATCAGTGCGTGGTGGGGTCGGGCTTTTTGCGGGAAATCTGCACCGTTTTCGCGGTCTGCTCCTGATCCGGATAAACCGGCCGGGACTCGGCCAGCCCCAGGGCGGCGCCGAGTTCGCGTTCGCGCGTGGCGATCAGTTCGAAGCAGGACTTGATCTGCTCCACGGTGTCGTCGGACAGAAAGCCCGAGGTGCCGGGCTGCGGCGTGGCGTCGCGCACCACACTGGCCAGCGTCTTGCGCATGGCGCGCAGGATGCGCTGTTCCACGCTCATTTCCTTTGCGGCGAGTTCCTTGATTTTGTCGTCTGACATGTCGGTTCCTTCAAGTTTGGTTTACACCGCCATGGCGGTGAGTCTGGATTTCTGGAATCCTGCAGCGACGAGTTGCGCCACGGCAGGGGCGATAAAGGCTTCGGGGCCGGCCAGGTAGAGGTCGGCCTGGCGCACCCTGGGGAATTCGGCCAGCAGTCTTTCCACCACGCCGGCGACGGCGGCATCCGCCGAATCGCGGTTGGCCATGGAAACCGGGAGATAGCGGAAGGTCTCCAATGCGTCGCTCCAGGCGCGGCACAGATTGTTCATATAGTGCCCATCCGGCGAGGAGGCGCCCCAGATCAGCCCCATTTCCTCGTTCGACTCGCGTGCCATGGTGTGCTCGAGCAGGCTTTTGATGGGTGCGAAGCCGCGGTCGAAGGCAATGAAGATCAAGCCGCCCTGGGCGTCCTCATCGAGGAGGTAATCCCCCCAGGGGCCGTACACGGTGACACTCTCGCCGGCCTTCATGCCGTTCCACACCCGCTGCCCGAAGGCGCCGCCCAGTCCGCGCTCGACATGGAACTGCAGGTCGCGATCGTTGCAGGGGCAGCTGGCGATGGGGAATTCCGCCGAGCCGGCGGCGGTATGACCCAGCGTGACGCTTTGCCCGGCGAGAAAACGCAGACGATGGCTGCGCGGCGTTTGCAGGTGCAGGAGCATCATGTCGTTGCTCAACTGCGTGACCGCCTTCACCCGCGCGGTCAGCTGCTGCTTGGGGATGTCGCTCGCCGAGCGGGCTTCCAGCGCTTCCAGCACCACGTCGCTGACGGCGGTGTGGCAGCACATCAAAGTGTAGCCCTGCTGTTTTTCCGGGTCGGACAGCACGTAGTCGTAGTGCTTGGTCTGCATGACCTGGCCGGAAATGACCCGCGCCTTGCACAGGCCGCAATTGCCGCTGCTGCAGCCGTAGTTGAGCGCCAGCCCGGCTTTCAGCGCGGCTTCCAGCAGGGAGTCGTTGCCTTCGACGAAAAAGTCCCGTCCCGAGGGCTGCAGGGTGACGTGGGCCGACATGACTTTGAGCATAGCATCCATTACCGCAAGGGAATCGGGTTTTTGTTCTTCGCCCAGCACGTGGCGGAGCTCGCGTTCCAGCCATTGATCCAGCTGTTCGAGGGCGCTTTGCGCGGCGGGCGCAGCCGTCCCGGCGAGCGCCTGGATGCGCGCTTGCAGGCCGACGACGAGGGTGTGATAGCGCTGCAGGTGCAGCTTGAGATCGTTGAGCTCCATGCCTTGCTCGAACAGGCGCTCGGCGAGCACTTCCTTGGCGGGAAGCGTGCGATCCATGATGCGGCGGCGGAAGGCCTCTTCCTTGATCTTGCGGGTCTGCTCGAACAGGCCGCTGTCTTCCAGCTTGAGGTCGGGATAAATCCGCAGCAGCTCTTCGGTCGAGATGGTGCCGTCGAAGGAGTGCAGCCCGCCGTCCTTGATGCGCTTTTGCAATGCGGCGCGCGAAACGCCGATCAGCTTGGCGGCGCGGGAGAGGGCGAGCTGCTGGGGCATGTCAGGTCTGCCCGATGCGGTCGTAGTAACGCGCCCGGTACATGATGCGCGTGTGCGCGGGCGTGTCGACGAAGCCGGTGCGGTCATGCAGCACGTTGTTGCACAAAAGCCCCATGCCGGCTTCCAGCCTGTGCTGGAATTTCCAGGGCAGGTCCTGGTCGAGGAATTTTCCGATGGCGGCGACCGCGGCCTGGGTGGCGGCGTCCTGCTTCCAGGCGATCGAGCGGGTGCGCGCGGTATAGCGCAGGTGCAGCTGGCCGCCGCGCAGGGTGGAGAACACCGGGCCGGTTTCCTCGGCGCGCGCGACGCCGTTGTCATCCAGGCGCGCGGGGATGGACATAGCGTCTTCCTGCATCAAGGCGCGGATGTGTCCGGGATTCTCGTCGCGCAGCAAGAGGTAGAGGATCTCGTGGTCGAGCAGCGCATTGGCGCCGCCCTCATGGGCGGGCGCCACGCAATGCAGCATCATGCCGAGGATCTGGCGCTCGGGGCGGTTGTAATAGCCGTCGGTATGCCAGCGGATGGGGCGGTCGGTGTAGGGGATGAACTCGCCTTTCTTGCCGCCGCTTTCCGACGCCGTCAGCGTGCTGATGTCGTCCGCGTCCGACATCAGGTTGGCATCGAGATGCTCGAGCCCGAACTGCCGGCCCAGCAGGCGCGGGATGTCCTTGTCCGCGCCCGCATCCGGGCCGGCGTAGATCGCCATGTTGGCCTTGCGGCAGCGCGCCAGCAGGGCGGCGTGCTCCGCCGCGCTCAGCGCCCTGGGATCGGCGACTTCCACCACCAGGTCTTCCACCCGCTGCGGATAATCGCGCAGCTTGGCCTCGCGCCAGGCGCGGTAAGCGGCGTCATTGTCCGGATGGAACGGGCTGTTCGGATGGATCAATTCAACCTCCCGTGGCAAGCCGCGGAGCCTGCCTCGCGCCTGGGCCCGCATGCCTGCGGAGAGTCGCCTTGATTGCGTGGACGCCTGGCATTTTTCTGCGAATCCCGTGTTCTCCGTGGCTGATTGTTTCGGGGCCGCTTGTTTCAGGGCCGTTTAAGCTGCGTGCCTCGGGTAGAACGCCTCGACCTGCTTTTTCAGCGGGGCGATGAAGGCGGGCGCCTCGATTTCGATGATCTGGTCGGCGATCCAAGACTGGTCGCGCGCTTCCATCACTTCGCGGATGCAGTTGGCGAGGTAGCGCTTGACCACGAAATTGGGGGTTTCCGGATCGAAGTCGAAGCCGGCGTAGTCGGCCCAGCGCTGGTTGAACTTGTTGAGAATGGCTTCGACGTAGGGGTGGCCGTGGTCGCCGACGACGGTATGGATGTTGTCTTCCAGGATCTCGGCCATTTTCACGCCCAGCGCGCCGATGAGCTCGGCGCGCTCCTCGTCGTCGATGCGCCCGTGCACCATGCGGTCCACCAGATGCACCATGTAGGCGATGAGTTCGGTCAGCAGGGTGAAGCCGCGCTGCGGCGTGATGATGTCGTATTCGGCTTGGGACAGGCTGATCACCGCCTTGTCCGCCAGCTTCCAGATGGTCACGGACAGGGCCGTGGCCTGGTCCTTCGGGCCGTGGCCGTCTTCGCCCTCGCGAAACCAGGCCGTTTTGACGCGTATGCCGCTCATATCATTCTCCTGTGGCAATCGGGCGGGCGGGATCGGTGATCCACTCGCCCCACGAACCGGGGTAGAGGCGCGAGCCGGAAAGGCCTGCCGCCTCCATGGCCAGCACATTGAGGCAGGCGGTGACGCCGGAGCCGCACAGGTGGATCACCTCGTGCGGCGCCGCGCCTTTCAGCAGGGCCTGATACTGTTCACGCAGCGCCTCCGGCGGCAGCATGGTGCCGTCGATGTCGAGGTTTTCCTCGAACGGCCAGTTGAGCGATCCGGGGATGTGTCCCGGGATCGGGTCGAAGGGCTCGTATTCGCCGGTGAAGCGGCGGTCCGGGCGCGCATCGATCAGGCGGGTCTTGCCGTCGTTCATGGCCTGCACGACTTCCTCGGCGGAAACCCACTGGCCGCGCTCGGGCAGGCAGGCGCAGGAGGCGCTGCGGATGTCCGTCGGCGCTTCCTTGGCGAGGGGGCGCTTTTCGCGCTGCCACTTGGGAAAGCCGCCATCCAGCAGGGCGACGTCGGGATGCCCGAGCCAGCGCAGCAGCCACCACATGCGCGCGGCCATGGAGCCGTAGCTGTCGTCGTAGACGACAACCTGGCGGTTGACGCCGACGCCCCATTTGCAGAGTTTCTCGGTCAGCAGCTTGGGGTCGGGCAGCGGGTGCCGGCCGGTCTTGGCGCCCTTCGGGCTGGACAGGTCGTTGTCCAGGTGTGCGTAGCGCGCGCCCGGGATGTGGCCTGCGTCATAGGCCCGGCGGCCGCCTTCCGGATCGGTCAGCGTGAAGCGGCAGTCGAAGATGACCCAGTCGGGATCACCCAAATGCGCGGCCAGTTCCTGCGTGGAAATCAGTGTGGTGTAGCTCATCTGCTTTTGTCTGCTTCAGAAAGAAATCGCCCGCCGCCTGGCACCTGGCGGCGGGCGATTTTCCCGGTCTATCGGCCCGGACGATCAGTAGCCGCCCTTGCCGTAGGGCTTGGGCAGGCCGGCGATGCGCACGGCCTGGCGAGCGGGCTGGTTGGGGAACAGCGTGTACAGCAGGGTTTTCCAGTCCTTGCTGTCGTCTTCCTCCTTCAGGGCGATGAGCATGTTGCGGAAATTGGGGGTCTGGCCGTGCTGCTTGTACTGATCGCGCAGCCAGTTGATGACGAACCAGTGCTCGTCGGTCAAGGTGATTTTTTCCCGCTCCGCCAGAATCGGGCAGATCTCTTCGTCGTATACAGGCTCCAACAGGAAATCCTCATCGCCGGTTTCCAGTTCTTCGCCGTTATACATGACTCCCATGATTGATACTCCTATAAAGTTTGAGTTGAACAAAAAAGCAAATAAAGGCTAGACCGCCTCGGCCGCGCCGATGGCGTTGATGGACTTGTGCGGAATGAAGATGCCGCAGCCCAGTTTGCGATGCAAACCCAGGCCCTGCTGCTGCACACGGATGGCGTGTTCGATGGGCAGGCCGTGCAGCATCAGGCTGTAGCCGGACGCTATTTTCTCACCATCGAAGAACATTTGGGGCCTGCCGCAGATGAAACGGGTTTGAATATTCATCGCGTCCAGCTGGCTCAGGATGTCGCGGGTGAAACCCAGCTCGTCCTGGCTGCCCGTGCACACGAGATGCGCATACAGGGGCGTATGCTGGGTCAGCGCCTTGACCTTGGCCTTGCCCAGGGTGAGGCTATGGCCGGCAACCGTGAACGACTGGCCGCTCAACTTTTCCAGGTCGGCGAGCCGGGCTGCCGGGAAGCGGATCACCAGCTTGGCGCGCCGGTTCAGGAGGATCTCGCCCTTGCCGGTATCGGCCCCCTGAATCGGATGGATGCCCACGTCCGCGTCCGCCATCCAGGGCGCGATCGAAAGCAGGCCCTGGAGCAGCGCCCAGGCGTGGTCGAGGGGGAGGGTGTGCCCCTTGAGCTCGAATTGGATATCCGACACGGCAGAGATATCGATGTCTTTCGCCTCTGCGTGGTCTTCGTATAGCCAGCCTATTTTGATTCTCCTTCGCTTGCCGCGCCGCCCTCGGCTTCATGGCGCGCCGCCCAGTCCAGCATGGCCTGTCCCCAGATTTTCGCCGTGTGCGGATCGATGTCGAAAATGGTGAAACGCTTGATTTCACGGATGCGCACCCGCAACGTGACGTAGTCGGCCTGGTGGCTGACGTGCTGGAGCTCGATTTCCTGCCGATACGGGGTGGCAGTGAATTTCTCCAGGTTTTTGATCTCGATTTCGTCCATTTTCCTTTGAAAGTCAAGGCGTTAAAAAGTTCTGTGCGACTGGCCGGCTTGTTTATATGGGGCCGGGCATGCAAAATTCAATAATATCAAAAATGCTAATATTCCATACTTTTGCAAGTGTGTCATTGGTGTCGCCGGCTGAACAGCGCCCGAGCGGGGTGAGGGGCGTATAACCCATTTGGGTAGGTGGGATTAACCCATCCTGATGATGGTGCCAAGGCGAAGCCGGGGGGTAGTATGCCACTCACGGTTTTTATGGCGCAAACACGATTCCTTATCGTGCTGCAGTCGGGCGTTGATCCCGTCCGATTCCGCAAGTTTGAGGCGGGCCCGGACCGTAAATTCACATGTGAGTTTTGACTATTTAACTGAATGGAGAGTAAACATGGCTAAGAAAATGTATGACACGCCCATGCTCGACCAGCTGGAAGGCGGTCCCTGGCCCAGTTTCGTAACCGGTTTGAAGCGGCTGGCCAAAGACAAGGACATGATGGTTGACCTGCTGGGTCAATTGGAGGCGTCCTACCGGGACATCAAGGGCTACTGGAAGGGCGGCACCGTCGGCGTGTTCGGTTACGGCGGCGGCGTGATTCCGCGCTTCACCGAGCTGAAGGACGAGAACGAAAAGCCCGTCTACCCCGAAGCGGCTGAATTCCACACCCTGCGCATCCAGCCGCCCGCTGGTATGCACTACGACACCAAGACCCTGCGCTGGATGTGCGATGTCTGGGAAAAACATGGCTCCGGCCTGATTGCTTTCCACGGCCAGTCCGGCGACATTATGTTCCAGGGCATCCGGTCCGATGGCGTGCAGGCTGCTTTTGACGAGCTGAACGAAGGCGGCTTCGACATGGGCGGCGCCGGCCCCGCGCTGCGCACCTCCATGTCCTGCGTGGGTTCCGCCCGCTGCGAAATGTCCTGCTTCGACGAGGCCCGCGCCCTGCGCACCGTCATCAACGCCAACATCGATGACATGCACCGCCCGGCCCTGCCCTACAAGTTCAAGTTCAAGTTCTCCGGCTGCCCGAACGACTGCGTGAACTCCATCCAGCGCGGCGACATGGCCGTCATCGGCACCTGGCGCGACAACATGCGGGTGAACGAAGAGCTGGTGCAAGCCTGGGTTGCCAAGAACGGCAAGGGCGAGCTGGTCAACCAGGTTATCAGCATGTGCCCGACCAAGGCGCTGTCGCTGAAGAAGGTCGGCGCCGAGAGCAAGGCCGACGGCGTGGTTGCGGTCAAGGTTGACGCCGAAGACTGCATGGAAATCGACAATCACAACTGCGTGCGCTGCATGCACTGCCTGAACGTCATCCCCGGCGGCCTGCTGCCCGGCAACGACAAGGGCGTGACCATCCTGGTCGGCGGCAAGCGCACCCTGAAGATCGGCGACCTGATGGGCACCGTGGTGATTCCGTTCATGAAGCTCGAATCCGACGAGGATTTCGAGAAGCTGAACGATCTGGGCCGCAACGCCATCGACTTCTTTGCGGAAAACGCACTGGAGCACGAGCGTACCGGCGAGATGATCGACCGTATCGGCCTGGTCAACTTCCTGGAAGGCATCGGTCTGGAGATTGATCCCAACATGATCTCCCATCCGCGCTCGAACCCCTTCATCCGCATGGATGGCTGGGACGAAGAGGCGGCCAAGTGGGAAGAGCGCAAGAGCGCTTGATCGCTGTCCTACGCCGCGCGGGCAAGCCCGCGCGGCTGTGTTTACATACTGGAGGTTATTAACATGGCTGATTTGCGTCCCCCGATCGAAAGCGGCGTACCCGACCCGATGCCCCTCATGCATCCGGTCATGAAGAAGAACTACGGCAAGTGGGTGTTCCATTCCCATCCCAAGCCCGGCGTGCTGTATCACCGCGCCGAAAGCGGCGATGAGGTCTGGACCGTCAAGGCCGGTACCCAGCGCCAGATGGACGTCTACACCATCCGCCTGCTGTCGGATATCGCCGACAAGTATGCCGATGGCCACGTGCGCTTCACCACGCGCTCCAACATCGAATACATGGTGGCCGACCAGGCCAAGGTCGAGCCCCTGATCAAGGCGCTCACCGACGCCGGCTTCCCGGTTGGCGGCACCGCCAACTCCGTGTCCATGATCGCCCACACCCAGGGCTTCCTGCACTGCGACATTCCCGGCACCGACGCTTCCGGCGCCGTGAAGGCCCTGATGGACGAGCTGTATGAAGAGTTCATCAAGTGCGAGATGCCCAACCGCGTGAAACTGTCCACCTCCTGCTGCGAGATCAACTGCGGCGGCCAGGCTGACATCGCGATCATCATGCAGCACACCAAGCCGCCGAAGATCAACCACGATCTGGTGGCCAACGTCTGCGAGCGTCCGTCGGTCGTGGCGCGTTGCCCGGTGGCGGCGATCCGTCCCGCCCTGGTGAACGGCAAGCCCTCGCTGGAAGTGGACGAGAAGAAATGCATCTGCTGCGGCGCCTGCTACCCGCCCTGCCCCCCGATGCAGATCAACGATCCCGAGCATTCCAAGTTCGCGATCTGGATCGGCGGCAAGAACTCCAACGCCCGTTCCAAGCCCACCTTCCACAAGCTGGTGGCCGCTGGCATCCCGAACAATCCGCCGCGTTGGCCCGAGGTGAGCGAGATCGTCAAGAAGATCCTGCGCGTGTACAAGGAAGACGCCCGTCCCTGGGAGCGTATGAGTGACTGGATCGACCGCATCGGTTGGCCCCGTTTCTTCGAGAAGACCGGCCTGCCGTTCACCAAGTACCACATCGACAACTGGCGCGGTTCCCGTGCCAGCCTGAACGCCTCCACGCACATCCGCTTCTAAGCGGCGCGCTCGGAGGAAATCGTGCCCGCCGGTCTGCCGGCCGGTGGGCATGATTTTAAATAGAACTAGAGATTGCATGGATAAAGCATGAAAATCGCGATTATGGTTAATGAGGGTCCCTACACCCATCAGGCAACCGATTCTGCTTACCAATTTGCCAAGGCAGCCATTGCCAAAGGCCATGAGATTACCCGGGTGTTTTTCTATCACGACGGCGTCAACAATGGCACCCGTCTGACGGTGCCCCCCCAGGATGATCGTCATATCGTCAACCGCTGGTCCGAAATGGGCACCCAGCACAATATCGATCTGGTGATCTGCATTGCCGCGGCTCAGCGCCGTGGCCTGCTCGACGAGAACGAAGCCAAGCGCCAAGGCAAGAATGCCGACAACATTGCGCCCGGCTTCCGTATTTCCGGTCTGGGGCAGCTGGTGGAAGCCGGCATTCAGTCCGACCGCCTGGTTGTGTTTGGCGACTGACAGTAACAGGGATTAGGAAAATGTCTGACGAAATGGATTTCGAAGAAGGCGGCACGGTTAAAAAGTTCATGTTCGTGAACCGCAAGGC
This sequence comes from Hydrogenophilaceae bacterium, assembly GCA_024709485.1. Taxonomy (GTDB): domain Bacteria; phylum Pseudomonadota; class Gammaproteobacteria; order Burkholderiales; family Thiobacillaceae; genus UBA6918. Next base: position 77,894 of record JANJWO010000065.1, read on the forward strand.
CCCCTATGGCACCATCTACGCGCTGGAAGGCCTGGAAGTCGTGCTGATTTCCGCTGCGTTCGATCAGGACGTGAGCCTTGCCTTCGTGGATGACGGCGTGTTCCAACTGGTCAAGGGCCAGAAGACCGACGGCGTCGAGATGAAGAACTTCTCGCCCACCTATCGTGCGCTGGAAGGCTACGACATCGAGAAGCTGTACGTGGACCGCGAGTCCCTGGAAGCGCGTGGTTTGACCGAAGATGATCTGCTGGTTGATGTCCAGGTCATGTCCGCCGCCGAGATGGGCGACATGATGGCCCAGCAGGATGTCTTAATCAGCTTCTAAGGGGAACCTCAAAATGCTGCATATCGTGAACAAATCCCCATTCGACACCGGCTCCCTTGCCAGCGTGTTGCGTGTGGCCAAGAAAGACGGCGGCGCCGTGTTGCTGATCGAAGACGGCGTCTATGCCGCCGTCAAGAGCAGCGCAACCGAAGCCAGTCTGAAAGCAGCCGGCATGCCGGTGTATGTACTGCAAGCTGACGCGGACGCCCGTGGCCTCCAGAGCAAGCTCATGGAAGGCGTGAACATGGTCGACTACGGCGGGTTTGTGGATTTGGTGGCGGGGCACGACAACGTGCAATCCTGGCTGTAAGTTTTTTAATGATTCTTTCGAGAGGAGTTGAATCATGGCAATGGATGTAAACGGCGTTTCTATCGAGACCGATGAAGAAGGTTTCCTGGTCAACCTGAGCGACTGGAATCCCGATGTCGCATTGGAGCTGGCCAAAGGCGAAAGCATCGAGCTGACCGAACAGCACTGGGAAGTGATCAACTTCCTGCGCGAGTACTACGACGAGTATCAAATTGCGCCTGCCGTGCGCGTGCTGACCAAGGCGATCGGCAAGAAGCTCGGTCCGGACAAGGGCAACAGCAAGTACCTGTACGACCTGTTCCCCTACGGCCCCGGCAAGCAGGCGTGCAAGATCGCCGGTCTGCCCAAGCCCACCGGCTGTATCTAAGCAGGCAATCGCTGTTTGCCTGCCAAGCGGCAATGAAGCGGTGGCCCTCCTGCGGGCTGCCGCTTGCTCCGAATGTCCATTAAACGGAAGACCGACTGACGCATGTCTACGCTTTCCATCATTTACGTGGTGCTGTTCTACGTCGCGACCTTGCTGCTGGTAGTGGGCCTGGCGCGAAAAATAGTGCAATACACGCGCAGCCCCGCCCCCCTAAAGATTCCGACCACTCCCGCGCCGACTTCCACGTCGGGGGTGGCCTACCGCATGGCCAAAGAGGTCGTGCTGTTCGAAAGCCTGTTCAAATCCAGCAAGTGGACCTGGATTTTCGGCTGGATGTTCCATTTCGGCATGCTCCTTGTGCTGGTTCGCCATCTGCGCTATTTCGTGGCTGACGTTCCCGGCTGGCTCGCCGCCATGCAGCCCTTCGGCAAATATGCCGCCTTCATGATGGTGGCCGGCCTCGCCGGGCTGTGGGCGCGCCGCTTCCTGGTCGACCGGGTGCGCTACATCTCCACTCTGTCGGACCATCTGATGCTGGCGCTGCTCATGGCCATCGGCATCTCCGGCGCCCTGATGACTTTCGTCTCGCACACCGACATCGTGTCGCTCAAGATGTTCGCGCTCGGCCTGGTGCGTCTGTCGCCCCAGCCTGTTCCCGAAACGCCGATCCTGCTGGTGCACCTGGCCACGGTGGCCGCGCTGATGATCATCTTCCCGATCAGCAAGCTGCTGCATGCGCCGGGCGTGTTCTTCAGCCCCACTCGCAACCAGGTGGACAACCCCCGCGAGCGCCGCCATTTGGCGGACTGGGCTGCCCAGCTTGAGAAATAAGACAGGAGATTTGCGTGGCCGCTGCACCGAATTTTGAAGTCGCCAAGCTGACCGGCGAAATTACCGTCCCGAAATTGCGCGAAGGCGCGATGGCTGGCATCAAGTCCTACAATGCCAACGATAAAATGCAGGAGGCGCTGGGCTTCCCCGGCGCGCTGGTCGAGGACTGGCATGACCGCGCCATCGGCAAGATGGGCGAACTGCTCAAGAAATACCGCTCGCTGCAGGTGTTCATGGACGCCTGTGTGCATTGCGGCGCCTGCACCGACAAGTGCCATTACTATCTCGGCACCTCGGATCCCAAGAACATGCCGGTCGCGCGCCAGGAGCTGATGCGCCAGGTCTACCGCCGCTACTTCACCTTCGCCGGCAAGTATTTCCCCAAGCTGGTGGGCGCCAAGGATCTGACCAAGGAGATCCTCGACGACTGGTACAGCTACTACTACCAGTGCTCGGAGTGCCGCCGCTGCTCGGTCTACTGCCCCTACGGCATCGACACCGCCGAGATCACCATGGCCGGCCGCGAGATCCTCGACAGCATCGGCGTCGGCCAGAAATACAGCAACGAGATTCTCGGCAAGCTGATTCGCATCGGCAACAACCTCGGCCTGCCCGGACCGGCGATTCTGGACACCCTGCAGGGCCTGGAAGAGGACGTGCTGGACGAAACCGGCATTCCGGTCAGATTCCCGCTCGACGAGGAAGGCGCCGAAGTGCTGCTGGTGACGCCGTCCGCGGACTTCTTCTCCGAGCCCCACGTGGAGTCGCTGATCGGCTATGCCAAGGTGTTCCACGCCGCCGGCATCAGCTGGACCATGTCCACCAAGGCTTCCGAGGCCGGCAACTTCGGCCTTTTCATCGGCAGCTACGAAAACATGCGCAAGGCCGCGCTGCGCATCCGCGATGCCGCGCTGGAACTGGGCGTGAAGCGCATCGTGGTGGGCGAGTGCGGCCATGCCTGGCGTGTCGCCTACAGCTTCTGGAATACCCTGACCGGCGTCGGCGACGGCGCGGCCGAGGCCGACGAATTCGCCAAGAAGCTGCAGGCCCAGCTCGACCACAGCGTCCCGCAGCCCTCGCACATCTGCGAATTCACCCACGATCTCCTGAAGCGCGGCGTGATCAAGGTGGACAAGTCCAAGAACGACCACCGCATCATTACCTTCCACGACTCCTGCAACGTGTCGCGCGCCTCGCGCATGGGCGACATGCCCGGCGGGCAGTTCATCATTCCGCGCGAGGTCATCAAGATGGTGGCCAACCACTACCAGGACATGGCGCCCGGCACCACGCACGAAGCCACGTTCTGCTGCGGCGGCGGCGGCGGTCTGCTGACCGACGATCTCATGGAGGTGCGCGTCAAGGGCGCACAGCCGCGCATGGAGGCGTTCAAGGACGTCGTGGACAGCAACAAGGTCAATTTCCTTGCCCTGATCTGCGCCATCTGCAAGGCGCAGTTCACCAAGGTTCTGCCGTACTACGGCTACGACATGGGCATGGTGGGTGGCGTCCACCAGCTTGTAGGCACTGCCATTGAATTGCCTGGCCTGGGTGCAGGCCCGGTCGAAGAGGAGGCTGAGGAAGCCGAATCCGAAGCCGCAGCGGCTGGCGATGAATAACTGTTAAGAACACAGACTGGAATTTTTTAGGAGAGCAGCAATGTCGACCACATCCGATGACATGAAAAAAGGCCTTACCTTCCGCAAGTTCGAGGACGGTGAAACCAGCGAGTACCGCAAGGGCAGCGAATGGATCTTCGACGCCGACCACAGCCACAAGTGCCCTGAATACATGCTGTCGTCTCCCCCCTGCCAGGCCTCCTGCCCGGCCGGCGAAGACATTCGCGGCTACCTCAACATCGTGCGCGGCATCGAGAAGCCGCCGGCAGGCATGAACTGGCAGGAGTACGGCTTCCGCCGCCTCACCGAGGCCAACCCGTTCCCGTCCGTCATGGGCCGCGTGTGCCCGGCGCCCTGCGAATCCGGCTGCAACCGCAACCAGGTTGAGGATCACGTCGGCATCAACTCCGTCGAGCATTTCCTCGGCGACTACGCCATCGAGAACAAGCTGGCGTTCAAGCGTCCCGACGACGTGCAGCCCTCCGGCAAGAAGGTCGCCATCATCGGCGGCGGCCCCGGCGGCCTGGCGGCGGCCTATCAGCTGTCGCTGAAGGGCCACAGCTGCACGATTTTCGACGACCACGAACTGCTGGGCGGCATGATGCGCTACGGCATCCCCGGTTTCCGCACCCCGCGCCACATTCTCGACGGCGAAATCCAGCGCATCCTGGACCTGGGCGTGGAAACCCGCATGAAGACCCGCATCGGCTCCGACGTGAAATTCGAGGATCTGGAAAAGGAATTCGACGCGATCTTCATGGCCATGGGTGCCCAGAGCGGCCGCGCCCTGCCGGTGCCGGGCGCCGAAGCGCCCAACTGCGTGACCGCCATGGCCTTCCTCAAGGCCTTCAACGACGGGCGCCTGCAGCATGTCGGCAACCGCGTGGTCGTGATCGGTGGCGGCGACACCTCCATCGACGTGGCGACCGTTGCCCGCCGCCTTGGCAACATCAGCAACGTGACCGACCTGGACCGGCCGGAAAACGTGCTGGCCGGCCACGCGGCGCACGACGTCGCCAAGATCTCCGCCCGTGAGGGCGCGGACGTGGTGCTGGTTTCGCGCGCCAGCATGGACAAGATGAACGCCAACAAGCACGAGATCGAGCACGCCCTGGAAGAGGGCATCAAGATCATCGGCGGCGTGACCCCGATTGCCGTCGTGGTCGGTGCCGACGGCCGTGCCACCGCGCTGCGCGTGGCTGAGTTCGAAGTGGTGAAGGGCGAGACCATCATCAAGGAAGGCACCGAGCAGGATCTGCCCGCCGACCTCGTCGTGTCCGCCATCGGCCAGGCCGTCGATTTCACCGGCCTCGAGCAGTTCAACAACAACAAGGGCCTGATCAAGCCGGACGGCAACTACCGCTTCCCCGGCAAGCCGCACATCTTCGTGGGCGGCGACGTGATCAAGCCGCACCTGCTGACCACCGCCATCGGCCATGCCTCCATCGCCGCCGACGGCATCGATGCCTACCTGCGCCAGGGCTCGACCGATCTGGGCAAGCGTCCCAAGGTGGATGCGCACCGCTTCGATCTGATCCGCAAGATGATTGAATCCGGCCAGACGATCGAGGAATACAACCACAAGCAGGACTGGGGCACCGCCAGCTCCAAGTTCGCCGTGCACAACTACGAGGATCGCTCCGCCAAGTACGTGATCCCGGCCAACGAGCTGTTCCTCGGCCACTTCATGTACGAAGAGCGCAACAAGCGCGACATGGTGCACCTGACCGCCGAAGAGGCCCTGGGCAACTTCGAGGAGCGCCTGAAGCTGCTGTCCGAGAAGGAGGTGGTTGCCGAGGCCAAGCGCTGCATGTCCTGCGGCCTGTGCTTCGAGTGCGACAACTGCGTGGTGTACTGCCCGCAAACCGCCGTGTTCCGCGTGAAGAAGAACGAGCGCGCCACCGGCCGCTACGTCGACACCGACTACACCAAGTGCATCGGCTGCCACATCTGCGCGGATGTCTGCCCCACCGGCTACATCCAGATGGGCATGGGCGATTAAATCAATAATTAAGGGACGAAGATGCTGGCAAGCTGGCTAAAATCTGCTGCCCTGGGCGCCCTGCTCGCCCTGTCCCCGCTGGCCACAGCGGGCGACAGCGGCGCCGGGGTGCCTGCGCCCGTTATTCAAAAGGGCACGGGCGACAAATGTGTGGCGGATACCGAATATATGCGCCGCAATCACATGAAGGATCTGAAGCATCAGCGTGATCAGACCATGCACCAGGGCATTCGCACCAAGCAGTTCAGTCTGAAGAACTGCATCGAATGCCACGCCACCCCGGATGCTTCCGGGCAGCGCACGGTGCTGGGCAAGGATCACTTCTGCCAGAGCTGCCACACCTACGCGGCAGTGAAGATCGATTGCTTCCAATGCCATTCCAGCAAGCCCGAAGGCAACGGCGCCATGCATCCGATCGTTTCCGCCACCGACGGCCCCGGCTCGCGGACTGCCGCGAGCATGCGCCATCATTCCCTGGGCAAGTCGCCGAACCTGGATTCGCCGATTTCGGTCAAGGACTTTGCGGGGGTGCTGAAATGAACAATTTTGAACAGTATCGCCGCCGCTTCCTGGGCGGCGCGCTGGCCACCGCCGGCGCTGCCGTCATGCCGGGCTTGGTGCTGGTGGAAGTGGCCCACAGCCGCGCGCCGGACGAGCCGGTAAGCAGCAAGAACCGCTGGGGCCTGCTGATCGACACCACCAAGTGCGCCACCGGCTGCAACGAGTGCGTGACCGCCTGCAGCAAGGAAAACGGCTGGACGCAAAAGGAAGTCTACAGCCCCCAGGATCCCCAATGGATCCGCAAGGTTGAACTCACCCACAACAGCACCGGCGCCAAGCACTCGCTGCCGGTCATGTGCCAGCACTGCGAAGAGCCGCCCTGCGTGGACGTGTGCCCGACCGGCGCCTCGTTCAAGCGCGACGACGGCATCGTGCTGGTCGACCGTCACATCTGCATCGGCTGCCGCTACTGCATGATGGCCTGCCCCTACAAGGCGCGCTCGCTGGTGCATGAAGACCTCAACGACACGCAACTGGCGCGCATGCCGCGCGGCAAGGGCTGTGTCGAATCCTGCACCCTGTGCATGCACAAGATCGACGCCGGCGACAACACCACCGCCTGCGCGGAGGCCTGCCCTGAGCACGCCATTCTGTTCGGCGACCTGAACGACGCCGGCAGCGAAATCGCGCAGCGCCTGGCCGGCCATGCCAGCAGGGAAATTCGCGCCGACCTCGGTTTGAACACCGGCGTGCGCTACACGGGGATCTGAATCAATGCATATCATCAATCGCGAAATCGAGGGCAAGAGCGCGGGTTACTGGGCGCTGCTGTGCGGCCTCGGCATCCTGGTGCTTATCGGCCTGTATGCCGCCTACAACATGGAGCATCACGGCCATGTCATCACCGGCATGAACAACCAGATCGTCTGGGGCCTGCCGCACGTGTTCGCCGTGTTCCTGGTGGTGGCGGCGTCGGGCGCGCTCAACGTCGCTTCCGTGGCGGGCGTTTTCGGCAAGAAGGCCTACAAGCCGCTGGCGCCGTTGTCCGCGCTGCTGGCCATCGCCTTGCTGGCGGGCGGCCTGGCGGTGCTGATGCTGGATCTCGGCCGCGCCGACCGCGCCATCATCACCGCCTGGGAAGTGAACCCCACTTCGGTGTTCTCCTGGAACGTGGTGCTGTACAGCGGCTTCTTCGGCTTTACCGCAGCCTACCTCTGGACCATGCTCGACAAGACGGCCAAGCCGTTGTATCTGTTTGCCGGCTACGGCGCCTTTATCTGGCGCCTGATCCTCACCACCGGCACCGGTCTGATTTTCGGCTTCCTGGTGGCGCGCCAGGCCTACGGCACGGCGCTGCTGGCACCCAAGTTCATCGTCTTCTCGCTGCTCTACGGCACGGCGATCTACGTGCTGGTGCTGATGGCCGCCTACGGCTGGGGGCAGCGCGCGCTCGGCGACGAGGTGCTGCGCCGGTTGAAGAACATGCTGCAGATCTTTATCGCCGCCTCGTTCTACATGACCTTTGTCTACCACCTGACCAACCTTTATTTCGCCAAGGAATGGGATTTCGAACGCTTCATCCTGGCGGACGGCGGTCTGTACACCACCCTGTTCTGGGTGGGGCAGGTCGTGCTCGGCTACGTCGTGCCCTTCATCCTGATGGCGGCGCCCGCCACCCGCAGCAACCGCGCCGTGATCGCCGTATCGGCCATCCTGATCATCCTGGGCGCGCTGGCGCAGATGTACGTCACCATCATCGGCGGCCAGGCCTTCCCGCTGGAACTGTTCCCCGGCTTCAGCGAGAGCAGCAGCTTCTTCGATGGCGAGATTCATGCCTATACGCCCAGTCATTGGGAATGGATGCTGGGCATCGGCGGCGTCGGCATCGCGCTGGCCCTGGTGGTGTTCGCGGTGAAAGTCCTGCGTATCCTGCCGGAAAGCCTGGCGGACGAGGTGGCCGACCCGCACGTCAAGAAGTAAGGACACCGGCTGCAAGCGGACGGCAAGGCATAAGGGCGCGCGAGCGCCCTTGTTTGCCTTTGGAGCTTCGGGTTTTGGATACTTGGGCCAAGGCCTGAAAAAACCAGCCACAGAGGACACAGGGAACACCGAGAGCACAGAGAAACACCCGAGTTCAAAATCTGGCTGGTCACAAGCCTCGCTTTTCCTTTGTGACCTCTGTGCGCTCGGTGGCTTGATTTGGTTTTAAGGTTCAAAGACTTGATGCAATCGCGCTTTCTGATTTCTGCTGCCCACAAGTCCTCGGGGAAGACCACCCTGAGCATCGGCTTGTGCGCGGCGTTCGCCGAGCGCGGCCTCAAGGTGCAGCCCTACAAGAAGGGGCCCGATTACATCGACCCGATGTGGCTGACGCGCGCGAGCCGGCGCCCCTGCCACAATCTCGACTTCTACCTGATGGGCAAGGACGAGGTGGGCGAGGTGTTCGAGACCCAGGCCCGGGATGCCGACGTCGCCCTGGTCGAGGGCAACAAGGGCCTGTATGACGGCCTGGACCTCGACGGCAGCAACAGCAACGCGGCGCTCGCCAAATTGCTGGATATTCCCGTGGTGCTGGTGATCGATGCGCGCGGCATGACCCGCGGTGTGGCCCCGCTGATCCTGGGTTACCAGGCTTTCGACAAGGATATCCGCATCGCCGGCGTCATCCTCAACCAGCTGGGCGGCAGCCGCCACGAAAGCAAGTTGCGCGCGGTGATCGAGCACTACACGGACGTGCCGGTGCTCGGCGCGGTGCAGCGCGAGCCCGGCATGCAGATCCTCGAACGCCATCTCGGCCTCATTCCCAGCAACGAGGCGGGAGCGGCGAGCGCACAGATCGGCCAGATTGCGCAGCGCGTGGCGGAACAGGTCGACCTCGACCAGTTGCTCGCCCTGACCCAAGGCCGGCAAAAGCTCGAACTGGCCCTGCCCGCGCCGGCGCCGGCCGCGGGCAGGCTGCGCATCGGCATCCTGCGCGATGCCGCCTTCGGCTTCTATTACGAGGACGACCTGCAGGCGCTGGTCGAGGGCGGCGCGGAGCTGGTGCCGATCGATGCCCTGCGGGACCGGCATCTGCCGGCGGTCGACGGCCTCATCATCGGCGGCGGCTTTCCCGAGTCCTTCATGGCCGAGCTGGAGGCCAATGCCAGCCTGCGCGGCGAGATCAAGCAGGCCATCGACAACGGCCTGCCGGCTTACGCGGAATGCGGCGGCCTCATGTACCTGGCGCGCTCCCTGAGCTGGAAGGGCAGGACCCATGCCATGGCCGGCGTGATCCCGGGCGACGTGGTCATGCATGAGCGCCCGGTCGGCCGCGGCTATGTGCGCCTCAAGGAAACCGGCGCCAGCCCCTGGCAGAGCGGGGCGCCCGAAGACGATATTCATGCGCACGAATTCCACTATTCCAGCATTGAGAATCTGCCGGATGGCCTCAACTACGCATATGAGGTATTGCGCGGGCACGGCATCGATGGCAAGCACGATGGCCTGGTATACCGCAACCTGCTCGCGTCCTACACCCATTTGCGTTCCACCCGGCGTTTTTCCTGGGTGAGGCGCTTCCTGGCGCTGGTGGAGAAATGCAAATCGACAGGGTCGGCCAGCTCCGGCCCTGATACCAAAGTGGCTGCTGCCTGAAATTTTTTAACTTGGAGAAACCATGCTTACCCTGACTCCCGCCGCCGTTCACCAGATCCAGTCGGCCATTCCGCCCGAGGCCTCCGTCGAGGGCCTGGCCCTGCGCATCGCCGCCCGCCGCGCTTTTGACGGCTCCATCGAGTACGCGATGGGCATGGACAACGAGCGCGAAAACGACAAGAGCCTCATCGTCGACGGCATCACGCTGCTCATCAACGAGCACAGCGCCGATTTGCTCGCCGGCGTGACCGTCGATTTCGTCGAGGAAAACGGCCAGCCCTTGTTCGTGTTCATGAACCCCAACGACACCGGGCCGATGGCCGGCGGCGGTTGCGGCTCCAGCAGCAGCAGCGGCGGCGGCTGCAGCAGCGGCGGTTGCAGCTCCGGCGGCTGCGGCAGCCGTTAAAGACATCAACACAGAGGGAGCAGAGGCAACAGAGGGAACCCCTTTGTCTTCCTCTGGGCCCTCTGTTACCTCTGTGTTTAAACAATCGGTTTGACTCGGGTATGAACTTTCTTCCCATCTTTCTCGACCTGCGCGGCAAGGCCTGCCTCGTGGTCGGCGGCGGTGAAACCGCCGCGCGCAAGGCCGCCCTGCTGGCGAGCGCCGGCGCCACGGTGCATGTTGCGCACGACGGCGACCTGGCCCCGGCCTTTGCCGACATCAAGGAGCAGGCGCGCATCAGCCACCAGCGCGCCGCGTTTGGCCCCAGCCTGCTCGACGGCATGGAACTGGTCATCGGCGCGGCCGAGGACGATGCCGTCGACCGTCAGGTATACGAAGCCGCGCGCGCCCGGCAGCTGCCGGTCAACGTGGTCGACAAGCCCGCGCTGTGCAGTTTCGTGCTGCCGGCGATCCTCGACCGCTCGCCCATGATCGTGGCGATCGGCACCGGCGGCGCCTCGCCGGTGCTGGCCCGCCTCCTGCGCGCGCGCCTGGAAACGCTGATCCCGGCCAGCTACGGCCGTCTCGCCCACCTCGCCGAAAGCTTCCGCGAGAAGGTCAAGGCCAAGTTCTCGCATGCGCCCATGCGCCGCATCTTCTGGGAAAAAATCCTGCAGGGCCCGGTGGCGGAACTGGTGTTCTCCGGCAAGGAGGAGGACGCGGCCAGGCTGCTGCAGCACACGCTGGACAGCGAGCAGGATGCGCTTCCGCAAGGCGAGGTGTATCTGGTCGGCGCCGGCCCCGGCAACCCCGATCTGCTGACTTTTCGCGCGCTGCGCCTCATGCAGCAGGCCGACGTCGTGGTGCACGACAATCTGGTGAGCGATCCCATCCTGGAAATGTGCCGGCGCGACGCCGAGCGCGTCTATGTGGGCAAGAAGCGCGCAAACCATGCGGTGCCGCAGGAGGACATCAACATGCTGCTGGTGCGGCTGGCCAAGGAAGGCAAGCGCGTGCTGCGGCTGAAGGGCGGCGACCCCTTCATCTTCGGCCGCGGCGGCGAGGAGATCGAAACTCTGGTCGATCACGGCGTGCCCTTCCAGGTCGTGCCCGGCATCACCGCGGCGGCGGGTGTGGCTTCCTATGCCGGCATTCCGCTCACCCATCGCGACTATGCGCAGTCGGTCACCTTCGTCACCGGCCATCTCAAGAGCGACAGCCCCAATCTCGACTGGGACGCCATGGTCAAGCCCAATCAGACCATCGTCATCTACATGGGCCTGCAGGGCCTGCCGCTGCTGGCGCAGGAACTGGTCAAGCACGGCCTGTCGCCGCAAACCCCCGCCGCCATCGTGCAGCAGGGCACCACGCCGCATCAGCGCGTGGTCACCGGCACCCTGGAGACCCTGCCGGCGCTGGCGGAAGAGGCCCAACTCAGGCCGCCCACGCTCATCATCGTCGGCAAGGTCGTGAGCCTGCACCACAAACTCAAGTGGTTCGTCAGCGAGGCCGACCGGCTCGACGCCCAATAACAATCCCCTCGCCCTGAACGGGGGAGGGGCAGCCAGCGCCTGAGCCGGCTGAAACGCCCCAGCAGCCAGACAGGGGGCCGATTCCGGGGGTTACTTCGCGTACTTGGCCGGCAGGGGAATGACCGGCGTCTTGCGCGGGCGGGACGCAGGCGCGAGCGCCGGCTCCTGGATTTCCGCGGGCTCGCTGCGGTCCAGGCGGTAAAGCGCGACGACCAGGCCCATCGCGGACGCCAGCAGGTAATAAGGGCCGAACAGCCAGAACACCAGCGGGATGGCGAAGAAGAAGGCGCGCATGCCGATCGAGAACATGTTGCCGGCGCGGTGCAGGCGCCGGGCGACCGCCCTGGGCGCGAGGTTGTGGTGCGCGTCGTGTTCCGGCACGTTCACCATGAACACGACGTGATTGGCGAGGCGCACCGACATCGCGAAGGCAAAAAACGCCACCATGAAATCCACCAGCAGGAACAGCACCTTGAGCGTCCACAGCTCGGCGGAGTGAGCGCCGGCCGGGCTCAGCGCATGCCAGCTGCCGGCGATGTGCTCGGCCTGGCCCGACAGGGTGAGCGTGCCGATGATCAGCAGCGCCGCCGTGGAGGCCATCAGCGACGCGCCCATCACGAAATTGCGCAAGGTCTGCACCGCCATCACGTCCTTGGACGGGTTGCGCATGATGTTCTCGACCCACAGCCTGCGCGCCAGGGCGTTCACGCCGTGGATGGTGTAGGTGGGATTGCGGCGCAGCTGGCGCAGCAGAAAGTAATAGTAGGCGACGACGAGGGCGCAGCTGATGCCCAGCGCCGCGGCGTCGGTCTTGAATTCCAGAAACCAATGCATCCTTGTCCCTTCCTCGGCTTGATTCTGCGGGGCGCGGCTTACAGGGCGCGCCGGGCGAGGGCGCGTGCCGCCATTCCCGGACCCGGCGCGGGCCGCGCCTGACGGCCTTGCGCGTGGGCGGCATCCCGGAACCTGCGCAGCAGCGCCCGGCATGCGCTGTCGTTGCCGGCATTGGCAAAGGCCATGGCGTTGAGGATGGTGGTGCCGGCACGGACGAGTGCGTTCATGGTGAGTCCTTCAGTGTGTTGGTGTTGCCACAACTGTTGCAGTTTGTGTGCCAGTTCGGCAAGTGCATGAATTCAATGAGATTTATTGAGATTGCGGCTGGCATGGAAAACAGGCCATGTCGTAATCGGCAACAGCCTGGGCCGGAATTCGTCTTGTAACATCATGAATATGAAAGGTTTACCAAATTCGCGCTGATTGTGTTGTTTAATGATGCATATGTATCAATACGCAACTATAATGGTCGCGTGTTTAATGATTCAGCGCGGATGATGCGGCACTCCCTGCAGGGAAAAATGACCCTGGGCTACTACGCCGTCGCCGGCATCATGCTGGTCGCCTCCGTGTTTTTCGTCGGCGAGCTGCGCACCCTCGAAGCCCGCGTGGTGCTGGGGCAGCGGGCCACCGACCTGTACGACAGCGTCCTCGAGATCCGCCGTTTCGAGCGCAATTATTTCCTCTACCACCAGGCCGCCGACCGCGAGGAGAACGCGCGCCACATCGGCCTGGCACGGCAGCTGCTGAGCGAGAACGAGGCGGACTATCTCGCCATCGTGCCGCGCGCGCGCCTCGGGCAGCTGGAAGCCCGACTCAACGCCTACCAGGAGGCCATGGCCGGCCTGCCGGCGGCGGAGGCCGCGCCGGCGCAGATGCAGGCGCTCGAGCCGCGCATCCGCAATCTGGGGCAGGAGGTGGTCGGGATCGCCGGGGAAATCGCGGCCTCCGAGCGCCGGCAGATCCAGGCCACGCTGGCCGGCTTCCAGACCCTGCTGCTGGCCGCCATCCTCTGCATGGCGCTGCTGATCGTCGCCGTCGGCCGCGCCCTGTCGCAGCGCGTGGTGCGGCCGCTCAAGGCAATGGAGGCGAGCGTCGAGGCCATCATCGCCAATCGCCGCGAGAGCCTGTCGGCGCCGTCCAACGACCGCGAAATCATTTCCGTCATCGCCGCCTTCAATCACATGCTCAAGGAGCTGGATCTCAGGCAGAAATCGCTGATGCGCTCGGAGCGGCTGGCATCCTTGGGCACCATGCTTTCCGGCGTGGCGCACGAGCTCAACAACCCGCTGTCCAACATCTCCAGCTCGTGCCAGATCCTGCACGAGGAAATCGGCGAACACGATCCGGAAACGCAGAAGCGCTACCTGGAACGCATCGATCAGCAGACCGAGCGCGCGCGCCACATCGTGCGTTCGCTGCTGGAGTTTTCGCGCGAGAAGGAATTCCGCAAGGAGCAGGTGCCGCTGCGCGCCATGGTGGCGCAGACCGTCGGCTTCGTGCGCGGAGCCGTCTCGGCCAAGTCCGTGGTGAAGCTGTCCATCGACGAAGAGCTGCGCGTGCCGGCGGACGCCCAGCGTTTGCAGCAGGTCATGGTGAACCTGATCAGCAATGCGCTCGAAGGCGTGGGGGCGGACGGCGAGATCGTGATTGCGGCGCAGCGCCTGCAGGCGGCGGCGCCGCCCGCCGGCATCGCGCTGGGGCCGGGCTGCGACACCCCGGGCGAGGTGGTGGAGATCAGCGTCGCCGACAACGGCCCCGGCATCGCCCCGGAAATCCTGCCGCGCATATTCGATCCCTTCTTCACCACCAAGCAGGTCGGCCATGGCATGGGGCTCGGCCTTTTCGTCGTCTACGAAATCGTGGACGAGCACGGCGGCTGCATCGCCGTGCAAAGCGCGCCGGGCCGGGGCACGGTCTTCCGCATCCGCCTGCCGGCGCAAACGGAGGCGCAATGATGGAAGCGCGGCTGTTGATCATCGACGACGAAGAAATCACCCTCGGCAACCTGCAGCATGTGATGGAGCGGCAGGGCTACCGCGTGGTCGCCTGCCGGAGCGGCGCGGAGGGCGTGAAATGCCTGGAAACCCAGGCTTTCGACGTGGTGCTGACCGACCTGCGCATGGAAGGCGTGAACGGCATGGACGTGCTGAACAAAAGCCGCGCATTGCAGCCGGATGCGGAAGTCATTTTCATCACCGCCTACGCCACGGCGGAATCGGCGGTGCAGGCCCTGAAGCACGGCGCCTTCTACTACATCGCCAAGCCGTTCCGGCTCGACGAGGTGCGCAAGGTCGTGGCCGAGGCGCTGGAGAAGGTCCGCCTGCGCCGGGAAAACCAGGCGCTGCACCGCGAAATCGCGCGCTACCGCGACAGCGACAGCATCATCACCCAGGATCCCGGGATGCAGCGGCTGCTGGACATGGCGCGGCAGATCGCGCCGACCGACTGCAGCGTGCTCATCACCGGCGAGAGCGGGACCGGCAAGGAGCTGTTCGCGAAATTCCTGCACCGGCACAGCGCTCGCCGCGACGGCCCCTATGTCGCCCTCAACTGCGGCGCCTTCAGCGAGCAGCTGCTGGCGAACGAGCTTTTCGGCCACGAGAAGGGGGCGTTCACCGGCGCCACGGCGCTGAAGAAAGGGCTGATCGAAGTCAGCGCCGGCGGCACGCTGTTTCTCGACGAGGTCACCGAGATGGAGCCGTCGATGCAGGTCAAGCTGCTGCGCGTCTTGCAGGAAAAGGAGGTGCTGCGCGTCGGCGGCACGCGGCCGGTGAAGTGCGACGTGCGCGTGATCGCCGCCACCAACCGCGATGTCGAGAAGGCCGTGCGCGAGGGGCGTTTCCGCGAGGATCTGTATTTCCGGCTGAACGTGGTCAACCTCCACATTCCGCCGCTTGCGCGGCGCCGCGGCGACATCCCGCTGCTGGCGCGGCATTTCCTGCTCAGGTACGCGGAGCGCATGAAGAAGCCGGTGACGCGGATTTCCGACGAGGTGCTGGCCGCGATGATGCAATATTCCTTTCCCGGCAATGTCCGGGAACTGGAGAACCTCATCGAGCGCGGCGTCGCCATGGCCCAGGGCGACGCCATCGAGCCGGGCCAGCTGCCGGACACGATGCGCAAAGGCGATAATAAGTTCGGCTATCGCGCGCTTGGCGGTCGCCTGCCGACCCTGGAGGAGCAGGAGCGGGACTACATCCGGCGCGTGCTCGACGAGGTCAAGGGCAACCAGACCGCGGCCGCCAGGATCCTGGGGATCAACCGCGCGTCGCTGTGGCGGAAGCTGAAGTCACGGCCGGACGCCGAGGCGGACGGCGACTGAAGCGGCCCGCCGCGCCTCATTCACCGTCTTTTGCATTCCAGAAGCGCGCCATCGCGATATAGGCGAAGGACGTGGTCCAGCCGATGAGCAGCAGGCCGTTCAGCGCTTCCATGCCCGCCACCAGCCGTATCGGCCCGAGCGGGACCACGTCGCCGAAGCCGAGCGACGAATAGGTTTCCGCGGACAGATACATGCAGTTTTCGAGCGTCGAGCCGCCGGGGCCGCTGAGCGTGCCGACGTTGGCGAAATGGATGCAGGCGAACACCACCAGCCCGTACAGCAGGATTTCCGTGCCGTGCGCGAGGAACGCGGAAAAAATGACGGCGATCAGCTTGGTTCTGGGCGGCACCCGCAGCCCGGGCAGGCGGGTCGTCAGCTGCCGGAGCACTTCGTAATGAATCAGCGTGGTCATCACGAGCAGGAAGACGCAAGTCAGGCCGACGATAAGCATGGTCGTTGGAAGCAGTCCGGCAAATTAGGAGGCGGCTCCAGGGCGCGCGGGGCAGGGCAACGGGCGCGCTGGATGATGCAAAGAGAGCCTGCGGCCGGTTGAAAGTTCCGCCGCCGCCCCGCGGTCGCGCGCCGGGGCGGCCGGCAATCGGATCACGTCTGCTCCCGGGCCTGCGCCATCATGCGCTCCAGCGGCGCGTGCAGGGCGGCTTCCAGGTTTTGCACCTGATCCTGGGGAATCGTCATGCCGGCCAGCGCAGCGGCGATGTCCGACGGCATCAGGATCAGGCCGTCTTCGGGCTGCACGGCGACACCGTCCAGCCACAGGCTGGGGAAGCCGTTGCCGTGCGCCGCGCGGGTTTCGCTGTAGACGGTTTCCGTCTCGGCGCCCAGCTGGCGCGCGAGCGTGTCGGCGTAGTCGGCATATAGCTTGCAGCGTCCGCCGGGCGGCTGCTGCGAGATGACGCGAATTTTCATGCGCATGGCGAGTGTCCTTGTTCAGGGTGGGCGTTTCATCAGGTAGGCGGTCAGGTTTTCGATGTCTTCCGCCTGCAGCGGAAATGCCGGCATGAGGGCGGCATAGCCCGGCACCAGGAAGGCGCTGGGCTCGCGGATCGAACGGCGCAGATAGCCGGGCCAGTGAATGTCGCCGGCGCTGGCGAGGTCGGGGGCGAGGCCGGCCTGCGGGGCGTGGCAGGCCGCGCAGCCAAGCTTCGCGTAGAGGCGCTCGCCGCGCGCGGCATCGCCGCCGGCGCGCGCTTCCTCGCGCAGGCTCGCGGGCAGCGCGCCGGTCGGCGCGGCCAGGGCCTGCCAGGCCGACAGGCGCTTGCGCCCGGCGCGGCCGTCCTCGGCGCCGTCCCAGGCTGCGAAGGCGAGTGCAACGGGCGCGTGTGCGGCGACCCTGCCGCGCAACACCACTTCCCAGCCGCCGGCGCTGCGCCGCGCGTGCGCCTCGATGGGGGCGGCGCCGCGTTCCAGGCTGCCGAAGCCGTGCGCCGTCAGGCTCTCGGGCGGCCGCCCTGCGCGCCAGAGCCAGAGCGACACCGCGCGGCCCGGCTCGCCCATGCCGACATAGGGCAGGGTCTTGCCGGGCGGGGCGAACTGCACCGCCACGGCGTCGGCGAAGCGGTCGGTGGCGTGGACATCGTAGGTGTTTTCGCCGGCATCCGCCCAGGCGAGCCGCAGCGCCAGCCGGGTGCCGCCGCGCAGCGCGCGCGCTTCCAGCATCAGGGGCTCGCCGCCCGGGCCGCCGGCGATGGTGGCCTGGGGATAAAGCCGCAGCGTGGCGGCGGGCGCTCGCTCCCAGGCGGCGGCGGCGGGGTCGAGCGGCGGCTCGCCGGGGGTCTCGGCGAGCCGGATGATGCGTTCGGGCGGCGGCGCCGGCCATGCCGGCAGCGCGCAGCACAGCAGCAGCCCGAACAGCGCCGCCCTCATGGCTTCTCCGCCTCGGGCCGGCTCAGGCGGAACATGTCGCCGTGGCGGTAGGCGATGAGCATGTCCATCAGCGGCGAGGCCTCGCCGCGCGATTTCTTGTCGATTTCCCGCTGCAGGGTGGCGAGCGCCGCGTCCACGCCGGGGCCGAACAGCTGGCTGAGATAGTCGTCGGGAATGCGCGGCTGGCCGCTCGGCTTGCCGTCGGCGTCAAACGCCGGCGGCGACAAGGGTGGCACGTAGTAGACGTTGGGCTGGGTGCCGTATTCGGGGTGCAGCGGCAGCGCCACTTTCCAGACGTTCACCAGTTGATGCAGGGCGCCGCCTTCGTCGTCAAGGTAGGACACGTGGCGCGCGCGCCCCACGCACTGATAGGCGCAGGCCTGGGGGATGCCTTTTTCCACGCGTGGATAGCAGAAGATGCATTTCTCGGACGTGCCCGCCAGCGGATTGAAATAGATCTTCTTGTATGGGCAGGCGGCGACGCAGTAGCGGTAGCCGCGGCAGCGCTCCTGGTCGATCAGCACGATGCCGTCCTCCTCGCGCTTGTAGATGGCCTGGCGCGGACAGGCGGCGAGGCAGGCCGGCTTGGTGCAGTGGTTGCACAGGCGCGGCAGGTAGAAGAAATAGCCGTTGGGGAATTCGCCCGCGCCCTGGTCCTCTTCCCAGTTGGGGCCCCACTGCATGGGTTCCAGGGGGCGCAGGGGCTGGTCGCTGTCGCGGAACAGCGCCGCCTCGAAGTTGAAGTCGGCGGGGATGCCGTAGTCCTCGGTCAGGCGCGGCAGGCGGCCGGGCTTGAGCCGCGCGCCGTCCCAGCCGCCGCCGGCGGTTTCCCAGTCGCGCGGATAGCCCTTGCCGGGCTTGGTTTCCACGTGGTTCCAGTACATGAACTCGCGGCCGTCGCGGTCGGTCCATTGCGACTTGCAGGCGAGCGTGCAGGTCTGGCAGCCGATGCACTTGTTGAGGTCGATGACCATGCCGAGTTGACGTGCGCTCATGCTGTTTTCTCCACATCCACCGCTGATTCGAAAGCGATCATGTTGCCGTCCCAGTTGGGGTTGAATTTGAGATGCCCCCAGCCCTCCACCAGCTCCAGCGGCGAAAGCAGCCCCGCCACCACGCTGTTGAGCCCCAGCCGGCCGCGGAACTGGAAGGGCTCCCAGGCATGGTCCATGACCAAGGCATCGGGCGGGATGGCGGGCATGAGCTTGGCGCGCGCCTGGAAGGCGCCGACATCGTTGAACACGCGCACCGGATCGCCTTCGGCGATGCCGCGCTGGCGCGCCGTGGCGGGGTTGAGCCAGACATGCGGCTCGCCGCGCTGCAATCTGAGCAACTGCGCGTTGGTCCGCCACTGCGAGTGGATGCCGTGGCGCGTGTGCGGCGTCCAGAAGGCGAGCGGATAAGTCTTTGGCCGCAGCGGCCGCAGCGCGGTGGGCGTTGCGCAGCCCAGCCGCTTGAACAGCGGATGGTCGACATAGAACTGCTGCCGGCCCGAGAGCGTCTTGTAGGGCTGGCGCAGGTAGACGTTGTGCTCGAAGGAATGGAACGGCCGGTTGGCATAGAGCGGCGAATTGAAACCGGCCTCGCGATTGAGCGTGACGTAGCCGTGCTGCATGGCCTCTTCCGGCGTCCACGGCGCGATGGCGGGGACGTTCGCCATCAACCAGCGCACCACGTCCTCGTCGTTCCTGAGCTTGCCGTGGTCGCTGAAGTCGTCGGCAAGACGCGCGAGCTCGCGCATCACCGGCGCCGCCTTGTCGCCCTTCGTTTCCAGGAAGTCGGGATCGGGGATGGCGTCGAGGCCGCGCTTCTTCGCCGCCGCCGCGATGGCCTCGGCGAGCAGCAGGCAGATTTCCCATTCGGATTTGGTTTCGCCGACGGGCTTCAGCCCTTTCGGCGGCACGGTGATGTTGCAGAAGCGGTGGTAGCCCAGTTCGCCGCGCAGGTCCCACGACTCGTACTGGCTCTTGGCCGGCAGCACGTAATCCGCCCACAGCGCGGTGCTGTCCATGCGGTGGTTGACATCGACGAAGAGGTCGAGGCCCTCGATGAAGGCGCGGCGGTAATGCGCCTCCGACTTGTTGCGCCTGAGCATGTTGTCGGCGAACAGCAGCAGCGCGCGCGGCTTGCCGAACCAGGCGCCGCTGGTCTCGGCGTAGCGCCCGGCCAGCGCGTCGATCTCGCGGTTGTCGAGGCCGAGGCTGTGCTTGAGGTGGGCGTCGGAATAGTGGCGTTTCATGGAACTGGCCATGTCGCCGTTCATCCATTCGCTGAAGAAGCCGGAGGCGAAGCGCGCCGGTTTGGGGCTGGAGAGCGGGCCGATGCCGCCCAGGCTCCAGTTGTTCTCGGTGTCCAGTCCGCCGCGTTCGCCGGCGTGGCCGGTGAGCGCGCAGGCGAGCGCCGCTGCCCAGCAGGTCATGGTGCCCGATACGTATTTATGCAGCGAGAAGCCGATGTTGACGATGGCCTTTTCCGCCTTCGCCAGATCCTGCGCCATGCGTTCCACCAGCGCCGGATGCACGCCGGTGCTGGCCTGCGTCTCGCCGGGCGGAAACTTCAGCGCCTCGCGCCTTGCCTGCTCGAACACGGTGGTGACCGGGATCAGGGCGCCGTCCCGGCCCTTGACCGTCCAGCTTCCCCGCAGCGCGGGCCTGAGCTTGCCCAGGCGCAGGGACTTCTTGAAGTGGCCCTGCGTGCCGGGCATGGTCTGGACCGCATCGCTGGCTTCGTCCCAGCAATAGAACACATCGTCCTTGCCCTTGTCGCGCAGATCGCGATGGCGCAGCAGGTCGCCGGTGTCGGTGCGCACCAGGAAGGGCAGATCGGTCTGCTCGCGCACGAAGGCCTCGTCGATGAGCCCGTCGCGGAACAGAACGTGCAGCAGCGACAGGGCGAGGAAGCTGTCGCTGCCCGGCTTCACCGGCAGCCAGTCGCTGGCCAGCTTGGCGCTGGCGTTGTACTCCGGCGTGATGCAGTAGATCCGGGCGCCGTTGTAGCGCGCCTCCATCAGGTAGTGGGCGTCGGGGATGCGGGTCACCGCCGGGTTGATGCCCCAGAGGATGATGGTGTCGGCCTCGAACCAGGCGTCGAGGGTGTGGCCCACGGTGGCGAGGCCATAGGCCAGCGAGGCGCCGGTGAACATGTCGCCCACGGCGCTGGCCGGGTACAGGCGCTGCGCGCCCAGCAGCGAGCCCAGGCGCAGCGGGCCGGCGCGCCGCCCCAGCGAGAGGATGCCGGTGCCGCAATGCAGCATCAGCGAGGCCAGGCCGTGGCCTTGCAGATTGTCGAGCACGCGCGCGGCGATGTCGTCCAGCGCCTCGTTCCAGGATACCCGCTCCCATTTGCCTGCGCCGCGGCGGCCCGCGCGTTTCATGGGGTAAAGCAGGCGGTCGGCCTGGTACATCTGCTTCGAGTGCACGATGCCCTTGTTGCAGCCGCGCGGGTTGGCGTCCGGGATTTTCGGATTGATCGCGGGATAGGCGGCGGCCTGCTCCTCGCGCGTGACCACGCCGTCCTTGGCGTACACCTTCCAGGCGCAGTTGCCCTGGCAGTTGGAGCAGTGGAAGGCGAAACCCTGGGCGTCGCCGCGGGTGTCGAGGAATTCGCGCCGGTATCTGTTCTCCCACGCCCGCCGCGCCTTGGGATTTTCGGCCGCGAAGGCGGAGAGCGGCGTGAGCGGCCCGCCGAAGGCCAGCGCCAGCCCGCAGTAAGCGGTGCCTTTGAGGAAGTCTCTGCGTTCCATGATCGAGCCCGTGTCAGGAAAAAACATGCCCCGCGCCGCCCGCCTGCGGGAGGCGGCGCAAGGCGCGGGGGGCGAAGCCTGATCGTTTCGCATGCGCCGTCCGCAGCGCGGCCATGCGCCCGCAGGCAGGCGGCGCGCAGGGCCGCGGTCCTGGGCGGCGGTGCGGTATCGCAGCGCGGGGCATGTCTTCTCCTGGCATCGGCGCCTTACCTTTCGATGGGGCGGGCCGGGTCGGACGCCCACTCGATCCACGAGCCGGGGTAGACCTTCACCTTGTCGTAGCCCAGGTGCTTCAGCGCGGCATAGAGATAGGTGGAACGGCCGAGCCCGCCATTGCAGTAAGTGACGATTTCCTGGTCGGGGGTGAGGCCGGCCGCGGTCAGCGCGCGGCGCATGGCGGCTTCGTCCTTGAAAGTGGCGAGGTCGCCGGCGAGCCGGCTCCACGCGAAGCTCCTGGCGCCGGGCAGGTGGCCGCCCTGGCGCGCGCCGCCGCTGTCCTTGCCGCTGTATTCGGCGATGGAGCGCGCATCCACGCGCAGGGCGGAGGACGCGGCCAGGTCCTGCGTCCTGAGCGCCCAGTCGGTGCGCGGCTGCGGCACATAAGTGGTCTTGGCGGGGTGCGGCACGGCCTGGGTCACGGCGCGGCCTTCCTTCAGCCATTTGCGGTAGCCGCCGTCGAGGATGCGCACCTGGTCATGGCCCAGGAAGCCGAGGATGTACCACACCGCCGAAGCGCCGCGGCCGTCGCCGGCGTCGTACACCACCACTTCGCGGCCGCGCGAGATGCCGAGCGTTTCCAGCTTGGAGGCCGCCAGGCGCGGGAAAATCGGCAGGCCGGTCTTGGCGTTCTCCTCCGCGTCCTCCAGTTCCAGGTAGGGCAGATTCAGCGCGCCGGGCAGATGCGCGCGCGCGTAGTTTTCCGCGTTCTCGGCGTCCACCAGGCTGACGCGCCCCTGCGCCAGCGCGGCGGCAAGCTCGTCGGTGGAGATCAGCAGCGCAGGCCCGGCCCAGTTCAGCGTCCAGGGCAGCAGCAACAACAGGGCAAGCAATCGCATGGTCACTCCTCGCGTGAATGTATGGTTTCCCGGATCAGCCGCTGCATCTGGGGGCTGTCCCAGTGCTGCGCCCCGGTCTTGCCGGCCAAGAGGCGCCCCTCGCGGTCGAGCAGGTAGGTCACCGGCACGCCCGCGGCCCGGTAGTCGCCGGCGGTCTGGCGCGCGTCGTCCAGCAGCACGTCGAAGCCCGGCCGCTTGCCCCCCAGAAAGCGCGCCACCGCCGCCTCGCTATCCGCCACGGCGATGGCGAGCACGGTGAAGTCCTGCCCGCCCAGGGCCTGCTGCAGGCGCTGCAGCGAGGGGAATTCCTCGCGGCAGGGCGGGCACCAACTGCCCCAGAAATTGAGCAGCACCACCCGCCCGCGGTAGTCGTGCTTGGCGCGCGTCTCGCCGTCGAGGCCGGGCAGCGTGAAGGGCGGGGCTTTCAGCGGCACGGCATAGGCCTCCATGCCGGCGGCGCGCGCGAGCCCGGCATAGCCGCCCTCGGCCGCCGCCGACCCGCCGGCCAGCAGCAACAGCACGGCGAAAATCCTGCCCAATCGGGACATGCGGCGGCGCCCTCCTGAAGCTACAGGCAGCCCTTGAAGAACTTGCGCTCGCCGCTGGTTTCCTGCAGATCCAGCTTGTCCGCATGCAGCACGCCCGCCTTGAGTTCGCCGGTCAGGCGCACCTTTTTGCCGTAGGCCTTGTCGAGCGCGTCGGGCGCGATGCTCCCGCCTTCGCCGTGGAGGAAGGCGAGCGTGCGGCCGTCTTCCAGCAGCAGCACGGGGCGCTCGATGTGGCGCAGCGGGCAGTCCGCCACCTGGAACGCCGCCGCGCAAGGCTCGCCGACGATCCAGCCGTCCCAGCTCTGGCCCGCGGCACGGACCGCCGGCGCGGCGAGCAGGGTGAGGCCGAGCAGGGCGATCCGGCGCATTTCAGTTGCCTCCCTTGATGGCGGATTTGAGGGCTTCAAGCTCCTTCTTCACCTCGGTGAGGCGGCCGCCGCGATCCTGCTTGGGCACGCCTTCGATCTCGATGATGTCGACCATCTGGTCGTAGCCGACCATGCCGTTGAAATCGCCGCCGTCCTCGGCGATGAGCTGATCGCCGTAATACACCGCCGGCGCCTTGGACCAGGGCGCGAGGCTGGCGGGCAGCACGACGATGGGGAGCTTGTACAGATTGGACAGCTCGGCGGCGATCTGCAGGTTGTTGTTGCAGCGCAGCGCCGGCGGCTCGCGCACCACCAGGGTGAGCACCTTCTGCCCCTCGATCATGGTGTTGGCGGGCGGGCCGGCGAGCACGGGCTGCATTGCCGCCAGCAGCAGGGTCAGCAACAGGACATACAGGCCGGCGAAGAAAGTACGGACAGGCATGGAAAACCTCCTAGATGACGCTTTTGAACAGGATGTAGGTGGCGACCACCACCAGAAACCAGGCGAACGCCTTTTTCAGCGCGTCCTGCGAGATGCGCGCGGAGAAGTGCGCGCCGGCAAAGCTGCCGATCACCGTGATGGCCGTGAAGCTGCCCATCAAGGCCCAGTCGATCGGCACCCCGCCCATGTAGCCGGCGAAGCCGGCATAGGACTTGGCGGCGACGATGGCGAGCGAGGTGCCCACCGCCGTTTTCATGGGAATGCCGGACAGCAGCACCAGCGCGGGCACGATGAGGAAGCCGCCGCCGACGCCGACCAGTCCGGTGAGCACGCCGACGCCGATGCCGTGCAGCGCGATGTGGCCCATGCAGGGCGAGAAAAAGTCGCGGCAGCCGCCGATCACGGCGACGTTGCCGTCAGGCTGCGCGCCGCCGCCGGCGGCCGGCGCGGCCAGCCGCGCCGGGCGCAGCATGCGCCAGGCGGCGGCGTACATGACCAGCGCGAACAGGCCGAGCTGGATGGTCACCGGCGTCAGCAGGCCGAGGCGCGCGCCGGCGAAGGTGCCGGCCACCCCGAACAGGCCGAAGACCATGGCCACGCGGACATCGACCAGGCCGCGCCGCCAGTTGTCGAGGGCCGATACCGTGGCGGTGACCGCCACCACGCCCAGGCTCATGGCGATGGCCGACTTCGGCTCGACATGCAAGAGATAGATCAGGGCCGGCAGCGCGATGATGGAGCCGCCTGAGCCGAACAATCCCAGCACCAGGCCGGTGGCCAGTCCGGCGAGTATTGCGGATATACCCATTTGATTCTCCTGGAAAAATTGCCTTGACGCCGCCGGAAAATCATAGTCTAATAATCCAACGTTCAATGGAATATAAGATGAAGAACTCCGGAAGGCAAGTAAAAGATTTGCTCTACGCCCAGGTCGCCCGCATCGGCAAGGCCGTGTGCAGCCCCAAGCGCCTGGAGCTGATCGATCTTTTGTGCCAGGGCGAGAAGCCCGTCGAGCGCCTGGCGGCCGAGGCCCAGATATCGCTCAAGCTCGCCAGCGCGCACTTGAAGGAGCTGCGCCTCGCCCATCTGGTGGAGGCGCGCAAGGAGGGCAAGCACGTCTATTACCGGCTGACCGGCAACGCGGTCGCCGATTTCTGGGTGGCGATCCGCTCGCTCGCCGAGGACCGGCTGCTCGACCTGCAGGCGGCGCTGGACAAGCTGACCGAGCATCCGAGCCAGCTGCAGCCGCTGAGCGGCAAGGAATTGCTGGCGCGCGCGCGCAATGGCGAGGTGATGGTGCTGGATGTAAGGCCGACCAGTGAATACGCCGCCGGGCATCTGCCCTATGCCCAGTCCATGCCACTGGACGAGCTGAAAAAGCGCCTGGCCGAGCTGCCGCGCGACAAGCCCATCGTGGCGTATTGCCGCGGCCCCTTCTGCCTGATGGCGGTGGAGGCGGCCGAATTGCTCAACCAGAAGGGCTTTCAGGCCATCCGCTTCGAGGAAGGCGTGGCGGAATGGCGCGCGCACGGCCTGCCGGTCGAAGTCGAACAATAACGAGCAATAGTTTTCTTGCATCGAGGAGTGGAGTGAATGGATTTTGAACAGTTCGTGCGGGCCCACGAACCCGCCATCCGGCTCGGCTTTTTTCTGGGCACGTTTGCGGCGGTCGGGCTGTGGGAAGTGCTTGCGCCCAGGCGCGCGCTGCGCGTGGCGAAGGCCTATCGCTGGGCCAGCAACCTCGGCCTGGTGGTGCTCAATACCGTGATCGTCCGCCTGCTGTTCCCGCTGGCGGCGGTGGGGATGGCGGCCTTTGCCGCGGAAAACGGCTGGGGCCTCATCAACCATTTCCAGGTGCCGTTCTGGCTCGCGCTGCCGCTGGCGGTGATCGCCATGGATCTCGTGATCTGGCTGCAGCACGTCATGGTGCATGCGGTGCCGGCGCTGTGGCGCCTGCACCGCGTGCACCACGCCGACCTCGACTACGACGTGACCACGGGTGCGCGCTTCCATCCCCTCGAGATCATCCTGTCGATGCTGATCAAGTTCGCCACCATCGTGGTGCTGGGCCCGTCGGTGGCGGCGGTGGTGATCTTCGAGGTGCTGCTCAATGCCACCGCCATGTTCAACCACGGCAACATCCGCCTGCCGCAAGGCCTGGACCGGCTATTGCGCTGGGTGGTCGTCACCCCGGACATGCA
Organism: Hydrogenophilaceae bacterium; assembly: GCA_024709485.1. Taxonomy (GTDB): domain Bacteria; phylum Pseudomonadota; class Gammaproteobacteria; order Burkholderiales; family Thiobacillaceae; genus UBA6918. The sequence goes on from JANJWO010000065.1 coordinate 103,801, forward strand.
CCGCGTGCATCACTCGATCGAGGATGATGAAACCAACTCCAATTTCGGCTTCAACCTGAGCTGGTGGGATCGCCTGTTCGGCACGTACCGCGAGGCGCCGCGCGCCGGGCACACCGGCATGAGCATCGGCATCCGCGATTTCGCCAATCCGCGCGAGGTGGACCGCCTCGACGGCATGCTGTGGCTGCCGTTCAGGGGTGAGATCAAGGACTACGTCATCAACCGCCGCAACTATTCCGGCGAGGTATCGAAATGAGCAAGACGGTTGTGCGCGTCATCATCGCCCTGCTGCTGCTCGCAGCGGTCGGCGCGGCCATCATCCACCGCGACCGCCTCGATCCCGCCGCCTTGCAGGCCTGGGTCGCAGGCGCGGGTGCGGCCGGCCCCGCGCTGTTCATGGCGATTTATGCCCTCGCCACCGTGCTGTTCCTGCCCGGCTCGGTGCTGACCCTGGCCGGCGGCGCGCTGTTCGGGCCGGTGTGGGGCACGCTGTGGAACCTCGCCGGCGCCACCCTCGGCGCGGCGCTGGCCTTCCTCATCGCGCGCCACCTCGGTGCCGACTGGGTGTCGCGCCGCGCCGGGCCGCGTCTTTCGCGGCTGAATGAGGGGGTGAGCTCGGAAGGCTGGCGCTTCATCGCCTTCGTGCGCCTGGTGCCGGTGTTCCCCTTCAGCCTGCTCAACTACGCGCTCGGCCTCACCCGCATCCCCTTCCTCACCTATGTCGTCGCCAGCGGCATCTTCATGCTGCCGGGCGCCATCGCCTACACCTGGCTCGGCTATGCCGGGCGCGAGGCGCTGGCTGGCGGCGAGGGCCTGATCCGCAACATCGGCATCGCGCTCGCGCTGCTGGCGGCCGTCGCCTTCCTGCCGCGCCTGCTGCGCAAGCTGCGCGAGAAGCCGATGCTGGCGGTGGAGGCGCTGAAACAGCAGCTCGATGCCGGCGCGGAGGTGCTGATGCTCGACGTGCGCGCGGCCGCAGAATACCGCGGCGAGATGGGCCACATCCCCGGCGCGCGCAACCTGCCGCTGGAAGAACTGCCGGCGCGGCTGGCGGAGCTGGACGCATACAAGGCGTGCCCGGTGCGCATCGTCTGCCGCACCGACCGCCGCTCGGCCCGGGCCGCGCGCCTGCTGGACGAGGCGGGCTTTGCCGACGCCCAGGTCGTCGAGGGCGGCATGACGGCGTGGCGCGCCAAAGGCTGGGCGGTGGAGGACGAGGCAAAGCGGCGGGAGGTCGAACATGCATGAGGTGGTGAAGGATTATTACGGCAAGCAGTTGAAGGGCACGGCGGATCTGCGCACCTCGGCCTGCTGCGACGCGAGCCAGCTGCCGCCGTGGCTGAAACCCTTGCTGGCGCGCATCCATCCCGAAGTGACGGCGCGCTACTACGGCTGCGGCCTGGTCTGCCCGACCCTGCTCGACGGCTTGAAAGTGCTCGACCTCGGCTGCGGCTCCGGCCGCGACGTCTATGCCCTGGCGCAGCTGGTGGGCGAAAACGGCTTGGTCGTGGGCGTGGACATGACCGAGGAACAATTGAATGTGGCCGAGGCGCACCGCGCGCATCACCGCCAGGCCTTCGGCTACCGCCGCGACAATGTGGAATTTCGCCTCGGCTACATCGAGCGCCTCGACGAACTGGGGCTGGCCGACGCCAGCTTCGACGTCGTGGTGTCCAATTGCGTGATCAATCTTTCGCCGGACAAGGAAGCCGTGCTGCGCCAGGTGCACCGCCTGCTCAAACCCGGCGGCGAGCTGTATTTTTCCGACATCTACGCCGACCGCCGCGTGCCGGCCGAGCTGCGCCACGACCCGGTGCTGTACGGCGAATGCCTGGGCGGCGCGCTGTACTGGAACGACTTCCAGCATCTGGCGCGGCGCTGCGGCTTCGCCGACCCGCGCCTGGTCGAGGACCGTCCCATCGCCCTCACCGATCCGGCGCTGGCGGCGCGCGTGGGGAATACGAAGTTCTATTCCGCGACCTACCGCCTGTTCAAGCTCGACGGCCTCGAGCCGGAATGCGAGGACTACGGACAGGCCGTGGTCTACCGCGGCGGCATCGCCGGGCAGGAAACCAAATTCGTGCTGGACAAGCATCACGCCATCGAGGCCAGCCGCGTGTTTCCGGTGTGCGGCAACACCTGGCGCATGCTCGCCGACACGCGCTTCGCGCCGTATTTCGATTTCCTCGGCGACTTCTCGCGCCATTACGGCATCTTCCCCGGCTGCGGCGGCGGGCTGCCGTTCGACGACGGCGTGGCGGGTTCGGGCTCCTCGTGCTGCTGAGCTAGACCCTAGAACAGCCAGCCGCCCAGTTCCAGCGGCCAGCGCACGGCGGCGGCAACGACCAGCGCCACGACGACGGAGAGCCCCACCGAATACAGCGCATCGCGCCGCCCCAGCAGCTTCAGCATCATGGCGAAGGTCGACACGCAGGGCACGTAGAAGATCAGGAAGGCGAGGAAGGTGGCGATCTGCGTGCTGTCCAGCACGCCGGCCAGTTCCTGCGTGCCCAGCGCCTGGAAAATCATCAGCAGCGACAGCTCCTTGCGCAGCACGCCGAACAGGATCGGCACGCCCAGCACCACCGGCAGCCCCAGCCACCATGCCGTCATCGGCGTGAGCGCAAGATTGATCCAGGCGTCGGCGCCGTAATAGCTAAGCAGCGCCAATACCACGCTGCCCGCCACCAGGAGCGGCAGCACGATGGTGACGATGTCGCGGCTGCGCTCCCAGGTGTTGGCGAGCAGGGCGTGCAGCGTGGGCACCGCGTAGTCGGGGATCTCCTGGATCATGCCGGGCGTGGTTTCGGGATAGCGGCGCTTCAACAGCTTGCCGACCAGACTGACGACGACGGGTGCGAGCATGAACAGCGCGAACACGCCGAGGCCGCCGAGATACTTGCCGCCCACCGCGAGGATGATGGCCGAGCGCGCCGAGCAGGGCAGGAAGGTGATGAGCAGCGCGGCCACGGTGCGGTCGCGGCCCTGGGTGACGGCGGCGGTCGCGGCGAGCGCCGGCACGTTGCAGCCCAGGCCCATGAGGAAGGGCAGGGCGACGCCGCCGTGCAGTCCCAATTTGTGGAAGCCGCGATCCACCACGAAGGCGACGCGGTGCATGATGCCGGACTCCTCCAGCCATACCAGCAGCAGCACCAGCGGAATCATGTAGGGGATGACGATGCCGGTCAGCCCGATGAAGCCGTCGAGCACGGCGCGCCCGAGCACGCCCATGAGATCGGTCGGCTGCCAGGGCTCGGCCCACGCGATCATGCGCGCGACGGTGAGGCTGTCGAGATAGGCGCTGACCTCGAACACGAAGAACAGCACCAGCGCGAACACCGCCAGGCTGCCGGCGAAGCCCCAGCGCGGGTGCAGGAAGAGGTCGTCGGCCCAGCGCTGCCAGCGCGGCGGCGCGCCTTCGCCGCCGGGGTGGCTCACGCCCTCGTAGCAGAGCGCGGCGCGATGATGGCGGTCGGCGTGGATTTCCTCGGCCAGCAGGCGCGGCAGCAGCACGTTGGCGGAAGCGCGCGCGGCCAGCAGCGCCGCATGCCGCTCGGGAAAATGGGCGGCAAGCTCCTGGGTGAAATAGCCGTCGTTTTCGGCCAGCTGCAGGGTGAGCAGCGAGGCGGGCGCGGCGAAGGCGGCGGCCACCTCGGGCGCGCGGGCGATGGCTTCGATCGGCGCAAGCTGCTTGAGGATGTGCGCGCTCGGCATGCAGTCCGGCAGATGCCGGCGCACGTAATTGGCCTCGCGCGCCGTGCGCACCGCGGCGGCGAACAGGTCGGCGAGGCCGATGCCCATGTGCGCCACTGTGGGCACCACCGGCGCGCCGAGCTTGGCCGAGAGCGCGCGCACGTTGATGAAGCGGCGCCGGGCGCGCGCCTCGTCCATGCGGTTCAGCGCGAAGACCATGGGCTTGCCGAGCTGCATCAATTCCAGCGCCAGTTCCAGGTCGCGCTCCAGCGCGGTGGCGTCCATCACCATCAGCAGCAGGTCGGGGGCGGCGAAGGCGTTTTCCGGCTGGTGCGCCTCGTGCCGCGCGATCTCCGGCCAGCGGTCGCCCCACAGCAGGTATTTCAGCGCCACCAGGGTGGTGTCGTCGGGCTGGTGGAAGCTGTCGATGGCGGGCAGCGCCACCAGCGAGATCTGGTCGATGCCGACCTCGACCACGCACTCCGCGTAGGCCGGGCCGATGCCGGCGAGGCGCTCGTGATGCACTGCGGTGCTGGAGGCGGCGCGGAAAATGCTGTGCTTGCCGCTGCCGGGGCGGCCGACGATGGCGACGCGCGGGCGGCGCGATCCGCGCAGTCCGGGGCCGTGGAGCGGAAAGGTCTGCGCGGGGGAGCTCATGTATCAGCCGGTTTTCATATGAGAATGTTTCTCATTTAAACGCTTTTCATACCTTCTTGTCAACTTTGCGCGCCGGGTCCCTGCGCCAGCGCCCGGGGCAAATGGGCGAGATCGGCGGGCTCGTCGATGTCGCGCAGCGTCTCGCCGGTCCAGACCCGCCAGTGCAAGCCGGCCATGCGTTCGAGCGTGAGGCGGGCCACCGCGGCGGTGCTCCAGGGCATGTCGCAAAACAGGCCGGGGTCGAAGGCGTTGAGGCCCAGCAGCGGATAGCCGCCGTCCAGCGCCGGATACAGCACGGCGTCGTGCGAGTCGAGCTGGCGCGCGGCTTCGGCAAGGCGCGCGGCGTTGAGCTCGGGGCAGTCGGTGCCGGTGAGCAGCACCGCTTCGCCGCGCCCAATGACGCGGCGCGCGGCGCGCGCCATGCGCTCGCCGAGGTCGCCCTCGCCCTGGTCGCTGGTTTCGATGCCGGCGGGAAGGGGGATGCCCGCCCAGGCCGGCGCATCCGGCGCCGGGCTCATGCACAGTTCCACCGGGCCGATGTCGGCGGCCAGGGCCTGCGCCAGCGCGAGCTCCAGCATGCGCTTCGCCAGCGCGGCCGCGCCCTCCGCCCCCAGCGCGGGCATCAGCCGCGTCTTGACGCGGCCCGGCAGCGGCGCCTTGGCGAAGACGAGGATGCGCACCGGCCTCATGCGTCAGGGTAATAGCGCGCAACGAGGCGCGACGCCGGCACCCCGCGCCAGTAGTCGAAGCGCAGCCGCCACATGAGCAGGATGGTGCGCCAGGCGCCGTGGCGGTCCCAACGCCGCCCCGATGTCCTTGCCCTGGCGCGCAGGCAGGCAGGCTTGCCGATGCGCTTCAGGCGCTTCGACAGCTCGATGTCCTCCATCAGCGGCTGCGCGGGAAATCCGCCGGCGGCGTCGAATGCCGCGCGCGTGACGAAGAGGGCCTGGTCGCCGGTGCAGATGCCGCTTGCGCGCGAGCGCAGGTTCATCGTCATGGCAATGACCGGCAGCCAGCGCGAGCGGCCCTCGATTTCCACGTCGAAGCGGCCCCATGCGCGCTGCCGCAAGGCCTGTTCGATCAAGGCTGCGGCATTGGCGGGCAGGCGTGTGTCGGCGTGCAGGAATAGCAGGACGTCGCCGCCGGCGGCGCGCGCGCCGGCGTTCATCTGTGCCGCGCGCCCGCGCGCGGCGGCGAGGACGCGGTCGGCGAGCGGCGCCGCCAGCGCAGCGGTGGCGTCCGTGCTGCCGCCGTCGGCGACGATCACTTCGGCGCCGTTTTTTCTCAAGGCTTGCAACGATTGCAGGATGTCGGCGATGTGCGGCGCCTCGTTCAGCACCGGCATGACGATGGACAGCCTCACCCCCGTCTCCAGGCGTGGAAGCGTTCGAGCCAGCGCAGCAGCATTTCAGGCTTGTGCGCCTGCTTCCAGACCCCGGCGGCGTGCCGGTTGGCTTCGGCGAAGGTCGGATAGGCGTGCAGGGTGCCGAGGATCTTGTTGAGGCCGAGGCCGTGCCGCATCGCCAGCGCGTATTCGGCGATGAGCTCGCCGGCCCGCTCGCCGACGAGGGTGACGCCGAGGATCTTGTCCTTGCCCGGCGCGGTCAGCACCTTGACGAAGCCCTGGGTCGCGCCGTCGACGATGGCGCGGTCGAGCTCGGCCAGGTCGTAGCGGCTCGCCTCATAAGCGATGTTTTGCGCCTGCGCCTCCTCTTCGCTGAGGCCGACGCGCGCGACTTCGGGATCGGTGAAGCTGACCCAGGGGATGACCGGGCAGCCGGCCTTGAATTTCCACACGGGATCGAACAGGGCGTTGACCGCCGCATGCCAGCCCTGGTGCGCGGCGCTGTGGGTGAACTGCAGCGGCCCGGCGACATCGCCCACCGCATAGATGTTCGGATAATTGGTCTGCAGGAAGGCGTTGGTTTCGATGGTGCGCGCGGTCTTCACCCCCAGTTCCTCCAGGCCGTAGCCCGCGAGGTTGGCGGCGCGGCCGACGGCGAGCAGCACGGCGTCGAAGGGGATTTTCACCTCGCTCCCGGCGTGTGCGGCGCGCAGGGTTTTTTCGCCGTTCTCGACCAGGAAGCTTTTGGCCTCGCACCCGGCCAGCACCTCGATGCCCTCGGCGCGGAATTGCTCGGTGACGAGTTCGGCAACCTCCGCGTCTTCGCGCGGCAACAGCCGCGGGCCCTGCTGGACCAGCGTCACCTTGGAACCGAAACGCGCGAAGGCCTGCGCCAGCTCGCAGCCGATGGCGCCGCCGCCCAGTATCAAAAAACGTCCGGGCAGCTCGCCTAGATTCCACACCGTGTCCGAGGTCAGATAGCCGACTTCATCGAGGCCGGGAATGGCCGGCACGACAGGCCTGGCGCCGGCGGCGACGACGATGCTGCGCGTGGTGAGTGTTTGCCTGGCGCCGTCCTTGCGCGCGATCTCGACTTCCCAGGGCGTGAGGATTCTCGCCGCGCCCTCGATGACCTCGACGCCGAGCGCGCTGTAGCGCGCGATGGAATCGTGCGGTTCGATTGCCTGCACCGTGCGCCGCACGCGCTGCATCACCTCGGCGAAGTCGAACTCGGCGCGGGCTTTGCGGATGCCGAACTCCCCGGCGCGCGCCATCTGGGCGAGCAGCCTGGCCGAGCGGATCAAGGCTTTCGACGGCACGCAGCCGGTGTTGAGGCAGTCGCCGCCCATCCTGTGCTTCTCGACCAGGGTGACCTTGGCTTTCAGCGCGGCGGCGAGGTAGGCCGTCACCAGCCCCCCGGCGCCGGCGCCGATCACCACCAGGTTGCGCTCGAAGCGGCGCGGTTTCCGCCACTTGCCCAAGACGCTTATGCCGCTTCGTCGAGCGCGCCGCCGCAGCTGCTGCCCTGGCCGGCGGTGCAGCCGTGGCAATGGTCGGCGACGCGGATGGGCTGGCCGGAGATGTCCTGCGTGAGCAGGCCGGCGAGTGTGGCCGGGCCGGCGGCGGGGATGCCCAGCATCTGGTTGAAATCGCAGTCGTAGAGGCGCCCGCGCCAGTCCACGCTGACGAGCTCGCGGCACATGACTTGCTCGAGATTGGCCGGGTTGTGGCTGGCGCGCAGCAATTGCATGTAGTCGGCGAACTGGCCTTTGGACACCAGGGTGCTGCCGAAGCGCAGGATGGGCATGTTGGCCAGGGTGTAGAGCCGGTTGAAGACGATGCCGTGGCGCGTGTGCAGCTCGCGCTTGTAGGCGGCCTCCAGGCCGGCCTGCGCCGGCGGCAGGCTGGGCCCCTGCGGGTTGTAGACCAGATGCAGTTCGAGCCCGCTGCCGGCCTGGCCGTAGCCGAGTGCGTTGAGTTGTTTCAGCCCGGCGAGACTGCGCTCGAACACGCCCTGGCCGCGCTGGCCGTCGACGTTCTGCTCGAGATAGCAGGGCAGCGAGGCGATGATCTCGACGCGCTGGGCGGCGAGGAACTCGGCCAGGTCTTCCTGGCCCGGCTCGGACAGGATGGTGAGGTTGCAGCGGTCGATCACCTTCGCGCCCGATTTGCGCGCGGCCTTGACCAGCCAGCGAAAGCGCGAGTGCAGCTCGGGCGCGCCGCCGGTGATGTCGAGCGTGGCGAGCCTGCGCGCGGCCAGCACGCGCGGGATGAGTTCCAGCGTGGCGTCGTCCATCATTTCGCTGCGATTCGGCCCGGCGTTGACGTGGCAGTGCAGGCAGCTCTGGTTGCAGCGGTAGCCGAGGTTGACTTGCAGCGTGGTCAGGCGGCCGCGGCAAAGCGGCGGGAAATCCGTGGTCTGGAGCAGGGGCAGGGTGTTGTGCATGAAACGAGGGATTCGGGGCGTTGCGCGATGCGTACATTTTGCATCAGCCCCGCGTGTTTGGGCGGTTTTCGGCAATAAATTGCCGGCTGCGCTGGTTGGTTCTGGTCATTGCGAAATGACGCGACGGGCGGGGGCAAAGGCCTGAATTTGAACGGGCGTGGATGTTTTTACTACCGCGCCTGGTAGTTATGGATGCTTGCTGGCCGGATTTCTGGCGACAATACTGGTTCGAGCCCCTTCCGCTTTTAAAAGAATACCAATCCGATCATGCGCCATCAGCCCCGGATCCTGGCCCTGCGCCAGGCGCTTTCCTCCGTCATCGTCGGCCAGCAGAAACTGCTCGACCGCCTCGTGGTCGGCCTGCTTGCCGGCGGCCACGTGCTGGTCGAGGGCCTGCCGGGGCTGGCCAAGACCACCGCGGTGAAGACCCTGGCGGCCGGCGTGCATGCGAAGTTCCGCCGCCTGCAGTTCACCCCCGACCTGTTGCCGGGCGACCTCACCGGCACCAACATCTACGACCCGCGCGAATCGCGCTTCCAGTTCGTGCCGGGGCCGCTGTTCAACGAGATCATCCTCGCCGACGAGATCAACCGCGCGCCAGCCAAGGTGCAGTCGGCGCTGCTGGAAGCGATGCAGGAACGCCAGATCACCGTCGGCGGCGAGACCCGCAGCCTGCCGGAACTGTTCATGGTCATGGCCACGCAGAACCCGATCGAGCAGGCCGGCACCTATCCGCTGCCCGAAGCCCAGCTCGACCGTTTCCTGCTGCACGTGACGCTCGACTATCCGAGCGAGGCCGAGGAGCTGGAAATCATGCGCCGCGACCGCAGCCTGCACCTGTCCGACGGCCGCGCGCATCTCGATACCGTGCTCGGCATGGAGGCGGTGCTGGCCGCGCGCGCGGAAGTGGCCAAGGTGCACCTGGCCGAATCGGTCGAAGCCTACATCGTCGCGCTGGTGCGCGCCTCGCGCGAACCCGGCCGGCTGCGCCCGGAGTGGGCCGGCGCCGTGGAAGTGGGCGCCAGCCCGCGCGCTTCGCTGGCGCTGGCGCACGCCGCGGCGGCGCTCGCCTATCTGCACGGCCGCGACTACGTGACGCCGGACGACGTGCGCGAGATCGCGCCCGACGTGCTGCGCCATCGCATTACTTTGAGTCTCGACGCGCGCCTGAAAAAGCTCGGCCGCGACGAACTCATTGCCGGGCTGATTGCGGCGGTGCCGGCGCCGTGATTGCCGCGTTCGAGAAAATCCGCAGCCAGGCATGGCAGGCGGGAAGGCGCGTTTTGCGTTCCGGTGCGCGCCATGCGCCAGCGCGCGGCGCGACCCTCGACGCGCCGCTGCTGTCCGGCGATGACATCGCCCAGCTCGCCATCCAGGCGGCCGGCCTGGCGCAGGCGCCGGCAAAGCGCGAAGTGCACGACCACCATGCCGGCGACTGGCCTTCGGCCTGGCTCGGGCGCGGCCTCGATTTCGAGGAGGCGCGCCCCTACACCCCCGGCGACGACATCCGCGACATGGATTGGCGCATCACCGCGCGCCTTGGCCAGCCCTTCGTCAAGACCTATCGCGAGGAGCGCCAGCCGGTGCTGCATCTCGTGGTGGATCGCGGGCCCGCCATGCGCTTCGGCACCCGCCGCCATCTGAAGGCGGCGCAGGCCGCGCGCATCGCCGCGCTGGCAGCCTTCGCCGCCAGCGCGCGCAACGTCGCGGTGGGCGCCAGCCTGTGGGACGCGCACGACCTCAGCCTGCCGCCGCGCCACGGCAGGAGCGGCATCATCGAACTGGTGCGGGCCGCCGCCGCGCCGTGTCCGCCGCTGCCGGCGCAAGCGGCCGAGGCGGTGCACGAAAGCGACCGCCTGCAGCGCCTGGCCGAAGAACTGCCGCGCGGCGCCCGGCTGCTGCTCATCAGCGATTTTGCCTGGCTGGGCGCCGAACACGAACTGCCGCTCGCGCAGCTCGCCGAACGCACCGACCTCTTGGCGCTGCGCATCAGCGACCCGGCCGAGCGCGAACTGCCCGACGTCGGCCTGGCGCGCTTCCAGGACCTGAACAGCGGCGCCATCCGCTGGCTGGACACCGGCTTGGCCGCCGCGCGCAAGGCGCATGCCGCCGAATTCGCCAGGCGCCGCGCGCAAGTCGATGCGCTGTTCGGCCGCGCCGGGGTGCGCTGCCTGGACATCGGCAGCGAAGCGGAGGATCTCGTGCAGGCCCTGCAAGGCCATGCCTGATCCGCGCCATCCCTGACGCCATGCCCGATCCGCAACGTGACATCGCCCCCATCATCGAGCCGGCCGCCCCACCGCTGCCGCCGGCGGGGCCGGACTACACCCTGCCGGCGATGCTGGTGCTGGGCGGACTGATTTTGTTTGCCGTGCTGTTCTGGCACTGGCGCCGGCGTGCGCCGCTGCGGACCTTGCGCAAAATCGCGCAGACGCCCGACGCGGCGGCGGGCGCCGATGCCCTGGCCGCGCTGGTGAAGCGCCAGGGCATCACGCCGCCGCCATTCTGGCAGGAAGAACTGGAACTGCTGCGCTTCGGCCCGCCCACGCAAGATGCGCCGTCGCTGCTGAAGCACCTGTGCCAGGGCGCGGCAGCCATGCTGCGGGTCAAGCGCTGATGGAACTCGGCTCTCCGTTTTTCCTGCTGTTGCTGCCGCTGCCGCTGGTGTGGGCCTATCTTGCCCGGAAGCGCGGCGCCCAGGGCGAGGCCGCTGCCTGGCTGCTGCGGCATCCGCGCCTCGCCGGCGGCGGCGCGCCGCCGCCCAGCCCCTTATTGCCGCAGGCGCTGCTGACGCTGGCCTTCCTGCTGCTGGTGACGGCGCTGGCGCAGCCGAGGGAAATCGGCCGCTGGCTCATGCCGCCGCCGCAAGGCCGCGACATCGCGCTGGTCATCGACACCTCGCTCACCATGAGCATCGACGACTTCACGCTGCAGCACCGCAAAGCCACGCGGCTCGCGGTGCTGAAGGCAGTGCTGGGCGATTTCATCGCACAGCGCACGGCCGACCGTTTCGCCATCCTCGCCTTCGGCTCCGAAGCGGCGCTGCTCACGCCGCCGACTTTCGACCGCGACCATGTGCTGGCGCAATTGAACCGCCTGCAGGTCGGCATGGCCGGCGACAACACCGCGCTGGGCGATGCGCTGGGCCTGGCCATCAAGCATCTGCGGCAGCAGAAGCTGAGGCCCGCCATCATCCTGGTGAGCGACGGCGAGCCCTCCAACACCGGCGACCTGACACCTGCCGAAACCATTGCAGTGGCGCGCCAGCTCGGCATTGCCATCCACACCCTGCAGATCGGCAGCAATCTCTTTGCCGCCGGGCGCGAGGCCGTGGGGGAAAAGGATCCGCAGCCGGATCTCGCCGACATCGCGCGCCTCACTGGCGGCCAGCACTGGTTCGTGAAAAGCACCGAGGACGCACGCAAGGTGGTGCAGGACATCGACCGCCTGGAAAAAACCCTGGCGCGGCCGGCGCAGCATCGCGAAGTGCGCGAATGGTACGGGCTGCCGCTGAGCGCGGCGGTGATCTGCATGCTGTTTGCGCGTGTGCTGCTGATCCGCAGGCAGGGCGCGTGATGGATTATTCGCAACTCGACTGGGCGACGCCGTGGGGCGCGCTGTTTTTGCTGGTCCCCGTCGCGCTCGCCTGGCTCGCATACCGCCGCCGCGCCCGGCTCGAAGCCTGGGCCGAGCCGCACCTGCAGCCGTGGGCGGTTGCGGCCAAGGGAACCGGCGAGGGCCGCAACTGGCGGAGCTATGCTGCCTGGCTGGCGTGGGCGCTGCTTGCAGTGGCCGCGTCCGGGCCGCGCCTGCCGCTGCAGGCGGACGCGGCCGACACCCGCACGGCGGGCCGCCATGTCGTGAGCGTGCTGGTGGCGCTCGACGTTTCGGCCTCGATGGCGGCAGGCGACCTTGCGCCGGACCGGCTGGCGCGCGCGCGCCTGGAACTGGCCGATCTCACGAAGCGGCTCCAGGGCGAGCGCCTGGGGCTGCTGCTGTATGCCGGCGAGGCCGGCCTGCTGCTGCCGCCCACCGACGATGCCGGCCTGTTCGTGCGCGCCCTCGGTCAGGCCGCGCCGGACTTGATCGAGGCGCAAGGTTCGAACCCGGCGGCCGCGCTGGAACTGGCGGCGCACATCCTGGGCAAGGAAATAATCCGCAGCCGCGCCGTGCTGCTGGTCACCGATGCCGACAACGACAGCCTGGCCGGGCCGCTTGCCGAGGCCGCGCGCAAGGCGGCGCAAGACCTCAAGGCTGCCGGCATTCCGCTTTTTGTGCTGGTGGCGTCGACCGCGGCTGGTGCAGCGATCCCCTTGGCCGACGGCGGCTTCGTCGAGCACGATGGCGGCTTCGCCGAGCACGATGGCGGCTTCGCCGAGCGCGAGGGCGTGCCGGTCGCGAGCCGGCCGGCGCTCGCAGCCTATGCCGGGCTCGCGCGCATGACCGGCGGGGCGCTGGTCGCGGCGAGTGACGGCGATGCCGACTGGCGCCGCCTCTACGACGGCGGCCTCGCCATGCTGCCCGGCGAGGCGCCGGCGCCAGAAACCGTGCGTGCCTGGCGCAGCCTGCATACGTGGCCGCTGCTGCTCTCGCTGCTGCTGTTCATGCTCGCCTGGCTGCCGCGCACCGCGCCGCATTCGGCGCTGCTGCTCGCCTTGCTGCTGGCCCCCGGCCATGACAGCTTCGCCAGCGACATGACGCGGCAGGCCTGGCAGGCGTATCGGGCCGGGCAGTTCAACGACGCGGCCAGGCTGTATGCCGGCATCGGCGGTTACGCGGGCCAGATGGGCGCTGGCGCCGCCAGCTGGAAACTCAAGGACTATGCCGCGGCGGCACGCCATTTCGGCGCCGCCCTGCTGCTGGCGAGGAATGCCGGCGCGCGCAGCGACGCGCTCTACAACCTGGGCAACGCACACTTCGCGCTGGCGCGCTGGCAGACCGCCGCCGAGGCTTACCGCACGGTGCTGCAGGCGCGGCCCGGGGATGCGCGCGCGCAGCGCAACCTGGCCGAAGCGGAAAGGCAGCTCGCCAAGCGCAGGGACGCGCCGATCAGGACCGACCTGCGCGGACGCCGCGGCACGCTGGCCGAAGGCGAGGCCAATGTGGACTGGGCCAAGGAACTCGCCATGCCCGAGTTCGAGCCGCCCGAGGACAACGTGCTGGCCGAGCAGGGCGATGCTGCCGGCGCATGCCTGCAAGGTGCGCAGACGAGGGGCGCCTCGGTATCGCTCGACGCGCGCCGCCTGCAATCCGGGCTGCGCAAGCTGGAGCGGCTGGAGGAACGCCCGCGCACCCTGCTCAAGGGCCTGCTGAAACAGGACAGTTCGCACGCGGCGCAGGACCTGGAGCGGTCACCGTGGTGAGGGCATTGGCCGCTTTTCTGCTTTTTGCTGCGGCCGTGCCGGCTGCGGCGGCGCCGGCCTATCGCGTCGTGCCGGCCAGCGTCGCCCTGGGCGAAGCGCTGAGCGTGAGCATCACGGCGCGTGCGGGCCTGCTCGACAAGCTGGACCTCGCGCCGCTGATGCGGGACTTCGAAGTGCGCGACCGCAGCCAGGGCGGCGATGGCAGGGAAGCCAGCCTGTCGCTCACGCTCTATCCGCTGCGCACCGGCCGCATCGCGCTGCCGAATCTCGGATTGCCCATGCGCGCGCCGAGCGTGACCGTGCTGGAGCAGTCCGACACCGTGCCCAGGGTGCGCTTCAGCGTCGAGACCGCACCGGCGCGAGTCCACGTGCGTGAGCCCGCGCGATTGACGGTCGAAGCCTGCGATGACGGCAGCCTGATGTGGCAGCGCCCGCAGCTGGCGACGCAGGCAGGCCTGTTGCTGCGCCCGCTCAACGAAGAGCAGTTCGACGCCGAGCGCGAGGGCGAACGCTGCACCGCGCATCGCTGGCACTGGCAGGCGGTGCCGACCGCGCCAGGGCGGATCGTGCTGCCGCTGCCCATGCTGCAGGCGAGCAAGTTCGGCGCGCAGCTGCGCTTTCCGCCGCCGGCTGCGGCGCTGGATGCCTTGCCGCTGCCCAACTGGCTGCCTGCCGATGCGGCCGTCGGCCAGCCGGAGATTGCCGCCGCGCCGCTGCCGCATGCGTGGCCGCGCGAGCGTCCCCTGGCCTGGCGCATCGAAGTGGCCGGCGGCTACAGCGCCGAGGCGCTCAGGAACCTGCTGCAACTGCAGCTGGCCGGCCTGCCGGCGTTCGCCGATTACGCGCCGCTAGTAACACCGCTGGACGGCGCTGCGCCGCGTTTTGCGGTGACGTTGTATGCGGTGTTGCGCGCGCGCGGCGACGCGCAACTGCCCGAACTGGTCTTTCCCTGGTACGACCCGGCCGGGGCGCAGCTGCGGCAGGCGACGCTGAAGGGCGCGGCCATCACTGTCGTCGACCCGGCACGGCAGCGCATCTTCGCCTGGCTCCAGGGATTGTCGGCTGCGCTGGCAGCGTTCGTGCTCGGATATTTTCTCTGGCGTTCGCTGGCCTGGCGCGTGCGCCGCCGGCGCGCGCTGGCGGAATTGAAACGTGCCGCCGACCTCGCCGGCCTGGTCCGGCGGCTCTGCGCATTCAGCCTGCAATCGAAGGCCTCGCCTGCGGCCACTTTAGGCGAGTGGCTACAGCGCATGCGCCGGGAATTGCGCAGCGAGGGGCTTGCCGAACTGGTGGCCGCGGTGGAGGCCGCGCACTATGGCCGGGCGGAAACGCAGCTCCCCGTGCTGCGCGAGCGGGCGCTGGCCTGCCTCGCCGCAGCGCAGCCGCGGCGTTCCGGTCTCAGGCCCTGAAGCGGCGCACCTGCGCGGCGAACAGCCTCTGCATTTCCGCCGTGGCATGCGCGCCGTAGCGCAACGCGATGTAGCGGCGCACGAGTGCGTCGGCGTCATCGGCAAGTTCGGGCCGCAGCACACGGATGCGCTGCGCGAAATCGAGCGGGCCTTCGCTGGGCAGTCTGGCCAGGCCGGCCTTTTCCAGCTTGCCGCAGAACCTTAGATACAGCGCCTGCACCTTGTCGGGCGCAGCTCGCCTGCCCGGCCACAGGGTGAAGGCGGCAATCAGGCCAAGCGCCACGCCGAGGCCGATGGCCAGGCCCCAGACCAGCTCGCGCCAGGACACGATGCCGAAGCCGAGGCGGGCGAACAGGCCGATCTGCTGTTCCTGGTTAAAGCCCAGCACCCACAGGTCCCAGTAGGTGCTGACGGCGTCCCATTGCTGGCGCAGCTGTTTCAGCCATGCCATGTTCGTGCGCAACAGGAAGGGCAGCGGCTCGCCGGCGGAGAGGGCGGAGGCGATGCCGTTCTGGATGCGGCTCGCGGAAACCGCGGCGGTGGGGTCGACCCGCACCCAGCCGCGTCCCTCTAGCCACACCTCGCTCCAGGCGTGCGCGTCGGACTGGCGCACGATGAAGTAGCCGCCGGCCGGGTTGAACTCGCCGCCCTGGTAGCCGGCGACGATGCGCGCCGGCACGCCGGCCGCGCGCATGAGAAAGGTGAAGGCGCTGGCGTAGTGTTCGCAGAACCCGCTGCGGGTGGCGAAGAGGAATTCGTCGATGCTGTTCTTGCCGAGCAGCGGCGGGGTCAGCGTGTAGCTGTAGCCCTGTTCGCGGAACAGCGCCAGCGCGCGCGCCACCACTTCGGCATCGCTGCCGGCCTCGCTGCGCAGGCGCAGCGCCAGCTCCCGCGCCTGCGGGTTGCCCTGCTCCGGCAGCTGCAGCGCATGCTTCAACTGGCTCGGCACGGCATCGGCGGCCACCCGGTGGTCGAGATAGGCGGAAAGATTCAGGCGCGTGAGCCGCTGCATGGGCTTGTTTGCCAAGAGCTGCAGGTTGCGGGTGAGGAAGGTGTCGGGCGGCAGCGCCTGCGGGTCGGGCACTTCCAGCGCGAAGATCCAGGGCTTGTCGTGCGGCTCGATGGTGAGGGTGTAGGCAATAGGCTTGCCCGCCGTTTCCAGCGCCGGCTGAGCTTCCTGCCTGCCGCGCTGCCGGCCCCAGCTGCGGCCATCGAAGTTTTCCAGCACCAGTGCGCGCCAGTACAGGCTGGATGCTGCGGGCGGCGTGTCTTCGAACTGCGCGCGGAAGGCGACGGCGTCGGATTGCACCAGTTCGCTGATGGAGCCCGGCGATATGGTTTCGGAAAGCCCGCTCTTCGCGGAGAAGGCGTCGCTGGGCATGCCCCACAGCGGGCCGCCCAGGCGCGGGAACAGCACGAACAGCAGCAGCATGACCGGCACCGCCTGCGCCAGCATCAGCGCGGACAGCTTGAGCGGGCGGCGCCAGTGCCGGGCCGAAGCGGGGTGGTTGAGCGCAACCAGCGCCGAGCTGAGCACCAGTACCACGGCGAACAGGTACACCGCGAGCGGAATGTCCTGGGTGTAGAAGAAATGGGTGATGACGAGAAAGTAGCCGAGGAACACTGTGAGCAAGGCGTCGCGATAGCTGCGCATCTCCAAGAGCTTGAGCGCGAGCATGAGCGTGAGCATGGCCACGCCGGCGTCGCGGCCGAACAGGGTGCGGTACTGCAACAGGATGCCGGCAGCCGAGCCGGCGAGCAGCAGCAACAGGATCCATTTGCCGGGCAGCGGCAAGCGGCCGGCGGCGGCCGCCCAACGCCAGGCGATCATGGCAAAGGCAAGCGCGCTGAGCCACGGCGGCAGGTGCAGCGCATGCGGCGCGAGCACCAGGACGATGCCGGCGAACAGCCAATGCCCAGCAGGCAGGGGCGGGAAAAATCCGCGGCTAGCCATGCTCGGACAATCCGTGCAGCGCGAGCGCCTCCAGGCATTGCTGGCGATGCGCGGCGCCATTGCCCGGCGCGATGTCGCGGCCGGGAATGCGCAGGCCATAGCGCAGGCCCGCCTGTTCCGCATCCAGCACCCAGCGCGTGAGCTGCGACAGGCGCGTCTCGGTGTCGGCGCCGGCCAGCCGCGCCCAATCGAGCAGCACGCTGCTGCCCTCGACGTCGCTGAAGCGCTTGGTCGCCAGCAGGTCGCTGCGTGCGGCCACCTTCCACGCCACCTGGCGCGGCGAATCGCCCGGCTGCCATGCGCGCAGGCCGGCGAAATCCTCGCTGCCTTCGCCCGGCCCTGGCCGCGTGTCCGCATCGTCTTCGCCCGCCGCCAGGAAATCCGGCGGCAT
This sequence comes from Hydrogenophilaceae bacterium, assembly GCA_024709485.1. GTDB lineage: Bacteria > Pseudomonadota > Gammaproteobacteria > Burkholderiales > Thiobacillaceae > UBA6918. The sequence goes on from JANJWO010000065.1 coordinate 121,059, forward strand.
CTCGCCCGGTTTCGGGTAGACGATGGCGGCATGATCGAATTCCACGTAGGACCAGGCGCGGAACAGGCCGAGCGGATAGACCGTGGACAAGGTAAAGCGGCCCGGCTTCAGGCGGCCGCGCTGCGGCGCCGGCACGCGCACGCCGATGCGCTGCGCAGCCTCGATGTCGAATATCACGGACGCCTCGCCGCGCCAGCGCAGGTTGAGGGCCAGGCGCTCGGCCGGCGCCTCGAACAGAAAATGAAACATTGCGTCCTCGCCGGCGAATGCGGGCGTGGCGCCGGCATCGGCGATGCGCAGGCCCTGCAGGTTGCGGTAGGTATGCAGGATGCCGACCACCGCCACGCCGCCGAGCAGGAAGGTGAGGATGTAGCCGAGGCTGAGTCCGTAGTTGATCGAGCCGATCAGCATGGCCAGCAGGAACAGCGCGAAGATCAGGCCGAGGCGCGTGGGCAGGATGTAGATGCGGCGGCGGTCGAGCACGATGGGGCCGGCCTCGCTGCCGCGCCCGCGCACGAGCTGGGCAAGCAGGGGGAACAGGCGGCTGGCGAGCGTCGCCACGGCTGCCGCGCTTGCCTTAAGGAATTGCGACGCTGGCCAGCAAGGCCTGCGCCAGCGCTTCGGCATCGGCTTCGCCCGCGGGGCCGCGCAGGCGGTGGCCGGCGACGGCCGGCAGCACCGCCTGCACGTCCTCGGGCAGCACCTGGCTGCGGCCAGCGAGGAAGGCCCAGGCGCGGCTGGCATGCACCAGCGCGAGCCCCGCGCGCGGCGACAGGCCGGCGCCGAATTTTCCGCCGCGCGAGCGCGCGATCAGCGCCTGCACGTAGTCGAGCAGCGCCTCGGCGATGAACACCTCGGACACCTTGTGCTGCGCCGCGAGCAGGCTGGCCGGGTCGAGCAGCGGCTGCATGTGCGCGATCATTTCGCGCCGGTCCTCGCCGGCGAGCAGCATGCGCTCGGCCTGGGCATCGGGATAGCCGAGCGCGATGCGCATGAGGAAGCGGTCGAGCTGGGATTCCGGCAGCGGGAAGGTGCCGACCTGCTGGGTGGGGTTCTGCGTGGCGATGACGAAGAAGGGCGCGGGCAGGGGACGGGTTTCGCCTTCGGTGGTGACCTGATGCTCTTCCATGGCTTCGAGCAGCGCGCTCTGCGCCTTGGGCGTGGCGCGGTTCACCTCGTCGGCGAGGATCAGGTGCGCGAAGATCGGGCCGGGATGGAACACGAACTGGCTGCGCTCGCGGTCGAACACCGAGACGCCGAGGATGTCCGCCGGCAGGAGGTCGGCGGTGAACTGGATGCGGTGGAACTGCAGGCCCAGGGTCTGCGCCAGCGCGTGCGCCAGCGTGGTCTTGCCCATGCCCGGCAGGTCTTCGATCAGCAGGTGGCCGCGCGCCAGCACGCAGGCCAGCGCCAGGCGGATTTCACGTTCCTTGCCGAGCACGATCTGGCCGACCTGGCGCACGGCGGATTCGAGCATGACGGCGAGGGGGGTGGCGGTGTCCATAAATTAAAAACGGCGAAAAAGTCTCTGTCTTGACGCGCCCTCGCGCCAATCGTTCCTCAAACGGTCATCCGGCTGCGCTTTCTTCCGCGGGGCGCAACGGCAGGGCCTGCCCCTGCTGGCGGCTGAGAAAAGGCACCAGCAGGTAGCACAGCGCGAGCGAGCCGGCGGCGACCCACAGCAGCGGCGCGAAAGACTGGTGGAAGGTCTCTTCGTAGAGGCGCGCGCCGATCACGGAAGAGAGCTGGTCGGCGGCGTTGTAGAGCGACATCATGACGGCAAAGGTGAAGCCCTCGGCGCGCGGCGGGCAGGCGCGCGCCGCCACGGCGAGGATCATCAGCATGCCGATCTGGTTCAGCGTGCCGACGGCGACATGCAGCGGCGCGGCGATGGCCTGTGCGTAGCCGCTGGGCTGGGCCAGAGCAAGGTAGGCCAGCACTGCCAGGATCGCGGCGCTGATGGCGACATTGGCCTGCACCGCGACCGAGCGCCGCGCCAGCACATGGCCGAACAGCCAGGCGCCGATGACGCCACCCGCCGCGGTGAAGGCGGAGAGCTGGCCGATGAACTGCTGGTCGAAGCGCAGCACGTCGCTCATGTGGAAATACAGCGGCGTGCCGAAGCCGGGGCTGAAGCACCACAGCGTCACGAACAGCGCCGCCAGCTGCAGTTTCGGCGAGCGCACCGCCAGCCACACGCTTTGCGTGGTCTGCTTCATCGCCGCCAGCTCGATGCGGCTGGGTTGTTCCTGCACCAGGAAATAACTGGCCGTGAGCACGGCGATGGGCGCCAGCATGGTGACGGTGGCGGCGAGGTGCAGCGCGGTGGCCGGCGCGAAGGTGTTGGCGAGAAAGCCGCCGGCGAGGGCGGTGACGACGGCGGCGAGCTTGAACCAGAGCCACTGCGTGCCGAGGAAGCGCGCGGTGAGCCCGGTCTCGGCGCCCTTTTCCACCATCAGCGCGTCGATGATGACATCCGAAGCGGCGGTGCCGAAGGCGGTGAGCGTGAGCGCGACGACCAGCGAGGCGGGCTCGGCGAGCCCGGCCAGCCACATGAAGCCGGCCGCCGCAAAAAGGTTGACGAGCATGAGCCAGGTCTTGCGGCGGTAGCCGAAAAGCGGCAGGTAATCGCTGACCAGGCCGTAGAGCGGCTTGATCACCCAGGGCATCGAGGCGATGGCGAGGTATTCGGAGACCGCGCTGGCGGAAAGCCCCAGTTCTTCCTTGAGGTAGAAGTTGAGCGGCTGGCCGATCAGCCCGCCCAGCTGCGCGAAGCTCTGGGCGAAATAGGCCAGGCCGAACAGGAAGAACAGGCGCCGGGCGGGGGCGGGATCGCTGGCGGCGGGGGGATTCATCGGCGATTCTGCGGATTTGCGGAGTGTGCCGCCATCATAGCCGCTTTGGGCGCGGTTTAGCCGGATAGTCGACATGTACCGTTGCCGCGGGCGAATCGGGGGAACAGAATGAAGCGGGATGGAATAAGACGGGCGGCTGCCGCGTCTTAACGGATAACGGAGAAGACAAATGTTCAGGTTCTGCAGAAGCACGCAGCAGGAAATCCTGCGCCATCGCACGCGCCTGTTCCGCCTCGCCTATGCCTGGTGCGGCGACCGCGACATGGCCGAGGATCTGGTGCAGGAGGCGCTCGCCCGAGCGCTGGCCACGACTTCTCCGCTGAAGGAGCCGCGCGCGCTCGAAGGCTGGCTCATGGTCATCCTCAACAACTGCTGGCGCGATTGCCTGCGCAAGAAGATGGCCGGCGTGCTGGAGGACATCGACGACTGGGCCGAGCGCCTGGAGGCCGAGGAGCTTTCGCCGGAGCAGAACCTGGCCGGCCGCCAGACCGCGCTGAGCGTGCGCAATGCCATCGCCCGTCTGCCGCTGGGCCAGCGTCAGGTGCTGACCCTGGTGGACATGGAGGACCGCAGCTATGCCGAAGTCGCGGAAATCCTCGGCGTGCCCGCAGGCACGGTGATGAGCCGGCTGGCGCGCGCGCGCGCCGCCCTCAAGGCAATGTTGACCGAGGTCAGGCCGGCCGCACCGGCAGCCGGCCTCAGGAGAGTGAAATGAGAATGCCGATCACCGACGAAATCCTGAATGCCTTCGTCGACCAGCAGCTCACCCCCGGCGAAATGGGCGAAGTGTTCGAGGCGCTCAAGCAGGATCCTGAGCTTGCCAAACGCAGCTGCGAAATCCGCCAGCTCAAATCCCTGCTCAAGCACGCCTACGAAGGCGTCGAGCCGAGCCGGCCCGTGCAACGGAGCAAGGCACGTTCCCGGAGCATGCAGGTCATGGCCGCCGCGCTGCTGCTGGGCCTGGGCGGCCTGCTCGGCTGGACCCTGCGCCCGATGGGCGGCGGCATCCTGCCCGCCGCGCTGGCGCAAAAAGGCGAATTCATGCACGTCAGCCAGCCAGGCGCCACGGCGGGCAACCGCTTCATCCTGCACATCGACAGCGACAAGCCCGAGCGCATGGCCGCGGTGCTGGACTACGCCGACCAGATCCTCGACAACGCCAGGCAGGATGGCGTTGCCGCCGAACTGGAAATCGTCGCCAACAACTACGGCCTCAACCTGCTGCGCGAAGACCTCACCCCTTACCGCGCGCGCATCGACGCCCTGGCCGCCAAGCACGCCAACCTCAAGTTCATCGCCTGCGGCCAGGCGGTGGCGCGGGTCGAGCGCGAGGGCAAGAAAGTCAGGCTGGTCGAGGAAGCCAGGGTGGTGCCGTCGGTGATCGGCGAGGTGGTGAGCAAGATGAAGGAGGGCTGGACTTACATCCGGGTGTGAGGACGATAATGCCGCTCCCAATGCAGGAGACGGCAGGTGTAAAAGGGGATTCTTCGGGATTCCCTTTTTGTTGCCTGCGGAAGCCTTTGCCGTCATTGCGAGGCGTAGCTGAAGCAATCCAGTTTTTTGTTCGATGAGTGGAGAGCGTTGGTCAGATTGACTATCTCCTGATTGCATGGGGCTCTGGCCGGGGGTTGCCCGGCGGCAAGTTACTTTCTTTGCTCCGCCAAAGAAAGTAACCAAAGAAAGGCGGCCCCGCTGTGCTGCCCCGCCGAAAATCGTGGCGGGGTAAACCTCGGTCGGTGACTTGAATTGGGCGGCT
>JANJWO010000073.1 GCA_024709485.1 Hydrogenophilaceae bacterium
TGCTCCGCCGACCTCCGAGTTCTCCACAATCCTCAACACACTTTCCCCCCCCGACGCTCTTCCGCGCGGGAGGTTGGGAGGCGGAAGCGACAGCACCAGGTCAGGCCCTGCGAGCCTCCCCACCCCAACTCTCCCCACAAGTGGGGAGGGAGTCATAGGGAAACAACGAATCGATCCCCTCCCCCACTTGTGGGGGAGGTTGGGAGGGGGAAGCGACAGCACCAGGCCAGGTTCTGCGAGCCTCCCCACCCCAACCCTCCCCACATGTGGGGAGGGAGTCAGACGCGTCGTCCTGAACACCGCATGATTTTCCCTAGAGTCTTGTAAGCAGCTCCGCCATCCCGCGCCGGCGCCGCTCGCCCTGCGGCTCGGCGCAGTGTCCCAGCGCCAGCACCAGCGCCGGCGCTTCGCCCCTGGGCAGGGCGAGCGCCTTGCCCAGCGCCGCTTCGTCGAAGCCGCCCATCGGGCAGGTGGCCAGGCCCAGCGCAACGGCCTGCAACATCATCTGCGCGGCGGCGAAATTGCACTGGGCGATGGCCCAGGCCTTGGGGTCGTTTTGCGCGTACAGGCTCTGCCACATGTCGCGCAGCTCCTGCGGCGGCGGATTGCCGCCGGCTTCGGCCGCCAGCCGCGCTTCGACATAGGCGGAACCGGGCGCAAGCGCATCGACCAGAGCCACGATGGCGATCATGAGCGGCGCGGTGGTCGCCGCCGGCTGCCCGAAGCAGGCGGCCGCGACCTTCTTCCTGGCCGCGTCCGAGCGCACCACGATGAAGCGCCACGGCTCCATGCCCACGGCCGAGGGCGCGATGCGCCCGGCTTCGAGAACGGCATCCAGCTCCGCGTCGGCAACCGGGGTATTCCGGTACGCGCGGCAGGCGAAACGCCCGCCGATGCAAGACAGCAATTCAGCCATATTCACCCCCGCTGGGTTAGAATTTCACTCTCATTCAAGCACGTTTGCAGGCTGCCAGAACCCCGCCATGGATCCCAACGCTTTCGTCCCCCACAACGACCTGGAAAAACTCCTCAACGACGTCACCCTCGGCACCGTCGCCGCGGAAGACTTCGTCGCGCGCCTCCTGGCCGGCGATCAGGTGTTCATGCCGGTCAAGGACGAAAAGCACGCCATCGCCGGTTTCCAGACCTCGACCAAGGCGCAGCCGCTGGTCATCGAGGACGACGAAGGCACGCAGATCCTGGTGCTGTTCACCAGCCCCGAGCGCGCCAAGCCCTTCGCGGAAATGTTCCCCGACTTCACCGGCGGCCTGCTCGCCGAGTTTTCCTGGGTGCTGCGCCGCATCGGCGGCGGCTTCCCCATCTCGCTCAATCCGGGCTGGGACGTCGGCATGGACTTCGACGCCGACACCGTGGCGCAGCTCATCGCCGCGCTGCCGGAAGAAACCCAGAGCTAACGCATGCTGCCCCCGCAGATCCTCCCGGCACTGACCGCAGCGTTGGGGCCGGATCGCGTATTTTCCGACGCCGGCACCCTGGCGCTCTACAGCAGCGACGAAACCCCCCGGCGCGTCACCCCCGGCGCGGTGCTGTTCCCCGCCAGCCACGCACACGTGGCGGCGCTGATGCAGATCGCCCATGCCCATAACATCCCGGTGGTAGCCAGGGGCGCCGGCTCCGGCAACGTCGGCGGCGCGCTGCCGGTGGAGCACGGCCTGGTGGTGAGCTTCGAGTGCATGAACAAGGTGCTCGAATTCGATCCCGCCAATAGACTTATCGTCGTGCAGCCCGGCGTGGTCACCGAGGACATCGGCGCCCTCGCCCGCACGCGCGGCCTGTTCTATCCGCCCGACCCCGGCAGCGGCGCCTATTCGCGCATCGGCGGCAACCTCGCCATGAACGCCGCCGGGCCGCGCGCCATCAAGTACGGCGTCACCCGCGACTTCGTGCTGGGCCTGAAAGCCGTCACCGGCGACGGCAAGACCCTCACCACCGGCTGCCGCACCAGCAAGGGCGTCACCGGCTACGACTTCACCCGCCTCTTGGTCGGCTCCGAAGGCACGCTGGCGCTCATCACCGAGGCCACGCTGAGACTCGTGCCCGCGCCCGAGACCGTGGCCACCCTCAGATTGTGTTTCAACAGCAACCGCGCCGCCTGCGAGGCGGTGGAGCGCGTGATGGCGCAAAGCGTGCTGCCCTGCGCGCTGGAAATCATGGACCGCCGCTCCATCGAAGCCATCCGCCCCACCGGCGCGGCCGACGACCTGCCCCTCGGCACCGAGGCCCTGTTGATGGTGGAAGCCGACGGCCCGGTGCGCGACGTGCCGCACCAGATCGCAGCACTCAAGGAAGCGTTGAAAGGCGAGGGCCTCTTGGAAGTGCGCGAAGGCGTGACGCGCGAAGAAGCCGTCGCGCTGTGGACCGCCAGAAAATCCCTGTCGCACGCCGTCAAGCAATACGCCCCGCTCAAGATCAACGAAGACGTGGTGGTACCGGTGTCCAGGCTCGCCGACTTCATCGACTTCCTCGACAACCAGGGCCACCGCTACCCCTTCCCCATCGTCAGCTTCGGCCATGCCGGCAACGGCAACCTGCACGTCAACCTCATGGTGCACCCCGACGACGCCGAGGAAATGGCCCAGGCGCGCGCCTGCCTGAACGAACTCTTCGCCACCGTCCTGGCCTACGGCGGCACGCTGTCCGGCGAGCACGGCATCGGCACCGAAAAGCGCGCCTACGTGGGGCTGGAAATCGACCCCGACACGCTGGGATTAATGCGCGCCGTGAAAAAACAGTTCGACCCCGCCGGCATCCTCAACCCCGGCAAACTGTTCCCGGACGACTAAGCCCGCCCCTCGTCATTGCAAGCGCAGCGCGGCAGCCCAGTCAAACAAGCCCCAGCCTTAATCAAATCGCAAAACATGCTTTACAAGAATCCCGCCCGTCCCTATAATGCGCAGCTTCGTTGGGGGTATAGCTCAGCTGGGAGAGCGCTTGCATGGCATGCAAGAGGTCAGCGGTTCGATCCCGCTTACCTCCACCACGAACAAAGGCTGCAATGCATAAACTAGGCGTCATCAGTGTCTTGCTGGGCTTGGTCTTAAGCATTGTCGGATTGATCGTCGGATTTGCCCTGATGATCAGCCGCGGAACCGGCATGGAGTGGTTGAACCTGGTTCCAATCGGTTTTGTATTACTGCTGCTTGGCGTGACCATGACGCAACTCAGCAAAAAATGACGATTACAGTCCCCATCGTCTAGAGGCCTAGGACATCGCCCTTTCACGGCGCAAACCGGGGTTCGAATCCCCGTGGGGACGCCAACAAAAGAAAAAGCCACCCAACCGGGTGGCTTTTTTGTTTTGTGGCTCGCATGGGTACTTAGAGAACCACTTCGGGTTCGCGGAGCGAGCACTGCTCGCGGAAGGCGT
>JANJWO010000009.1 GCA_024709485.1 Hydrogenophilaceae bacterium
GCCGACCTGCCGCCGATTCCGGCCAGCTTCGACGCCCCCACGACTTCGCAGGAAGAACGACCATGAACGACGTCGCCATCATCGACCGTTTCCTCATCGTCTTCTCCACCTACATCGACTCGGGCTTTGGCCTGCTGCGGGGTGAAGTTGCTTTCCTGACCGCCACGCTGGTGGCGATCGACATGACCCTGGCCGGGCTCTACTGGGCGCTGGGGCACGCCACCGGCCAGGGTGAGGACGTGATGGCCAAGCTCATCCGCAAGGTGCTCTACGTCGGCGCCTTCGCCTACATCATCGGCACCTTCAACTGGCTCTCCGGCATCGTGTTTCGATCCTTCGCTGGCTTGGGCCTGACGGCTTCCGGTTCGACCCTGAGCATGGAGACCTTCCTGCAGCCGGGGCGCCTCGCCAAGACCGGCATTGACGCTGCGGCGCCCATCCTGCAGCAGATCAGCGAGATGGCCGGCTTCCCGGAGGTGTTCATCAACATCGCACCCATCGTCGTGATGTTCCTTGCGTGGCTGATCGTCATCGTGTGCTTCTTCGTGCTGGCGGTGCAGCTTTTCGTCACGCTGATCGAGTTCAAGCTGACCACGCTTGCCGGCTTCGTGCTGGTGCCGTTCGCGCTCTGGAATAAGACCGCGTTCCTCGCCGAAAAAGTGCTCGGCAACGTGGTGTCCTCGGGCATCAAGGTGCTGGTGCTGGCGGTGATCGTGGGTATTGGTACGGGGCTGTTCGCCGAATTCCAGGTCACGCCCAATGAACCCTCCGTCGACCACGCGCTGGTGGTGATGCTGGCCTCGCTCGCCATGCTTGCGCTCGGCATCTTCGGACCTGGCATCGCCACTGGCCTGGTGTCCGGGGCGCCGCAGCTTGGCGCGGGTGCGATGGCCGGTGCAGCGTTGGGCGCGGCCGGTACTGCCGTCGCGGTCGGTGCTGCCGCAACCGGCGTAGGCAGCGCGGTTGTGGCCGGGGCGCGCATAGCACCAGCCGCCGCCAAGATGGCCGCCAGTGGCGCGCGTGCCGCTGCCTCGACCGCAGGCAGTGCGCGGTCGGCATATCAAGCTGGTTCCGCCGCAGCCGGCAGTGGTCTCAAGGGCGCCGCAGCCGGCTTGGGCAACGTCGCCAAGACCGGTGCGCAGGCAGTCGGCCGGAAGGCCGCCGCCGGTATGCGCTCCATCGGGCAGCGTGCGGCTGCCGCTTTCCGTTCTGACGATGCGGGGCCGGTATCCGGTGGCGCCGCCGCACCAGGCCAATCCACCTTCGGCGAAGCCAATGCCGGCGCTGCTGACCAGCAACCCGCCTGGGCCAAGCGCCTTCACCGCCGACAGCAGATCAACCATGCCGCCACGACCGCCGCCCACACGCTGCGTGGAGGTGACGGCGGTGGTTCGAGCAGCGGCCCGAGCTTGCACGATTCCAACTCATAAGGAGAACAAACCATGCGATTCAAGCGACCGCAGGTGCGCTATGCCGATACGCCGCAGCCCGCCACTCCATACCAATCCGCCGCGCAGGTGTGGGACGAGCGCATCGGTTCGGCCCGCGTGCAGGCAAAGAACTGGCGGCTGATGGCCTTCGGTTGTCTGGTGCTTGCGTTGTTGATGGCCGGTGGCTTGGTCTGGCGCTCTGCGCAGTCCATCGTCACGCCCTATGTGGTGGAGGTGGACCAGGCAGGCCAGGTCCGCGCCGTCGGCGAAGCCGCCACGCCGTACCGGCCGAACGATGCGCAGATCGCCTACCACCTGGCGCACTTCGTCACGCTGGTTCGCTCGCTGTCGATTGATCCCATCGTCGTGCGGCAGAACTGGTTCGATGCCTACGACTACACCACCGACCGCGGCGCGGGTGTGCTCAACGAGTACGCCCGCACCCATGACCCGTTCGCGCGCGTCGGCAAGGAGTCGGTCACGGTGCAGATTATCAGCGTCGTGCGTGCAAGTGATGCGTCGTTCAACGTGCGCTGGACTGAGCAGCGCTTCGTCAATGGCGCGCCGGCCGGCACCGAGCGCTGGAATGCCGTGATTTCCACCGTCCTGCAAACCCCGCGCACCGAGCAACGGTTGCGCAAGAACCCACTGGGTATCTACGTCAACGGCCTGTCGTGGAGCCGGGAACTCGATGCCAACGAAGGAGCCAAGCCATGAACCCGTCTTTCCGCTTTTACGCTTTCGTGTTGACGCTTGCAGCGTTGTCGGGCTGCGCCACGCAGGGCACGCCGCCACCGGCCATCTCACTCGATGAACCGGTGCAGGCCCAGCCGTTGGCCGAACTGCCCAAGCCAGTCGAAGTGGTCGAGGTGCCGAAGGTGCTGCCAATGTTGGCGCAGATGAAACCGCTGCCCGAGGGCAACGAGGCCAAGACGGCACCAGAACCGGCCGATGAAAAGCTCCGGGTCTCGCGTGCCAATGCCGAGGCGCGCATTGCGCCCACGCGCGAGGGCTACGTCAACGCCATTCAGGTCTGGCCCTTCACCGATGGCGCGCTGTATCAGGTCTATGCGGCGCCGGGACGGGTGACGGTGATTTCTCTCCAACCCGGCGAGGAACTGGTGACGGTCGCCGCTGGGGATACGGTGCGCTGGATCGTCGGTGACACCTCAAGCGGCACTGGTGATGCGCTACGCGTCAGCGTGCTGGTCAAGCCAATCCGCTCGGGCCTCAAGACCAATCTGGTTATCACTACCAGTCGGCGCACCTACCTGATCGAGCTGACCTCGACCGAACGTGCCTGGATGGCTTCGGTGTCGTGGGAATACCCGAAGGATCGGATGCTGGCATTGCAACGCCAGGCACAGGCCGCGCAGGCGATAACGCCGATCGACACTGGACTGTCGTTGGAGAAGATTCGCTTCCGCTATGCAATCAGCGGCAGTACGCCGCCGTGGAAACCGCTACGCGCCTTCGATGACGGCGAGAAGGTCTACATCCAGTTCCCTCCGGGCATCGCTCAGGGCGAGCTGCCGCCGCTGTTCGTAATTGGCTCGCAGGGCGATGGCCAACTGGTGAACTACCGTTTCCGTTCGCCGTACTACATCGTGGATCGACTGTTCGGCGCGGGCGAACTGCGCCTGGGTGGAGACAAGGGCAACGTGGTGCGCATCGAGCGCACGGACGGCATAGCGCGGGGGAACTGAGCATGAGCCAGGACGACACCCCCGACCTTGTCACGCCGCAGACAGGCAAGGTGGCTCCAGAGACGGTGGCGCTGCGCGCCCAGCCACGGCCGGTAACACGCCTGAACCGGCGTACATTGGCGATCCTGGTCGGCAGCCTCGCCATGGCCGTGCTGGGCGCCACGATGTGGTCACTGCAACCGCGCAAGCGCAGTGCGAGCGAACAGACCGAGCTTTATAACGTAGATCGGGTGTCGCGCTCGGAAGGGCTGGACCAGCTTCCGGCCGATTACTCCAAACTGCCGCAGGCCTTGCCACCGCATGTGCTAGAGCTGGGGCCGCCGCTGCCGGGCGACTTGGGGCCGGCCATTGTGAAATCGCAGCAGCCAGTGGCACCCACCTACACGCCACCCGGCCACGCTCCGGCGAATGCCGAGCACGATGCACAGCGCAAGGAGGCGGAAGCGGCGGCGGGCGCGTCGGTGTTCTTCCGTTCCAGCAACCAGCGCGCCGCTGCCACACCGACACAAGCGACTGGTACTGCGCCGGTATCCGGTCTTGCTGGCTTCGATCCGATGGCCGCAGGGCCGGCCTCGACAGCAGCTCAGCCGGCCGACCCGACCGCTGTGCAGAACCGGCAAGACCAGAAAGAGGCGTTCCTGAAAGCCGGTTCCACGGAAACTCGTAATTCCGGGAATCTGAAAATTCCTACTTCGCCGTATCAGGTGATGGCCGGGACGGTGATCGCTGGCGCGCTGGTTACTGGCATCAAGTCGGATTTGCCAGGCGACGTGATTGCCACGGTGACGGAGCCGGTCTATGACACGGCTACCGGTAAGTTTCTGCTGATCCCGCAAGGCTCGCGCATCCTCGGCCGTTACAACAGCCAGGTGAGTTACGGGCAAAGCCGGGTGCAGGTGGTATGGAATCGGATCATCCTGCCCGACACGTCTTCGCTGACGCTGGACAACCTGGCTGGTGCCGACCCTGCCGGCAACTCCGGACTGGAGGATGGCGTCGATTGGCATTGGGATCGCATCTTTTCCGGCGCGGCACTGACGACGCTGCTGGGTGTCGGTGCCGAACTGGCCGCGCCGGAGAACCGCCAGAACGGCGATCGCGTCATCAACGCCGGACGCAACAGCTTGCAGGACAGTGTGAACCAGGTCGGCCAGGAGATGACCCGGCGCAACCTCAACATCCAGCCCACGTTGACGGAGCGGCCGGGCCTGCCGGTGCGCATCATCGTCAATCGGGATCTGGTGCTGCGGCCCTATCAGCCGCTGTTCTTCAATCGGGGGACTTCGCGATGAGCACTACGCGCAAGCTGCGGCTGGGGCCGCTGCCCAAGACCGAGAGCATCAAGCTGACCTTCACGTGCCCGACCAGCCTCAAGGCGGACCTCGACCGCTACGCCGCGCTGCATGCGCAGACCTATGGCGAAACAGTCGATGCGGCAACGCTGATCCCGCACATGCTTGAGGCGTTCATGGTCAGAGATCGAGGGTTCCGGCGACAAAAGGAGGAGGGCGGACGGGGTCCTTCGCGTACTCCAGCATCGGAAGGGCGCTGAGGATTGTTTTGGGATTTCTATAAGTTGTTGTTGTCGTAGTCTAGCTACGACCGAATGCGCTTTCTCAAGTCACTGGTGGTCGGCCACAGGGCGGGGCGGGAATGGCAGGATTCGCTGAACAGCAAAGATGGCGATCTGACCGAATATTCTTGTGGATATGTGCAGGCTAACGCCGATTGCCGAGTCACGTCCTTCATTGAAGGGGCTATTGGCTGGGTTCAGTGCCGCATTGCGTAATGCACCGATGACGGCAGTTCTCGCAAATTGGATTGCGTTGCCATGCGAAGGGCTGAAGTTTGGTCCTACGTCCGGTATGATGTGCGTTGGTTGACAATGGTGTTGCCAGAGTTGCCGCCCCGCAAATCGCTCCATCTCCCGCGCCAGCAAAAGATGTGCGCTTCTTACGGTAAAAGTGACGGTAACGCCTTATGTTGATCACAGTCAATCCCTTTAACCACGCGGGTTTAGGCGACCTGTTGATGATCGAGTGGGAATGATCGGGGAGAAGGGCAAGCAGTGGGCGGCTGTCTTGGCATGCCGCCCATTTTCTTGCCTCGCATTTAATTTAACATAATATACATTATGCGAAGTTACCAACGGGAAACCGGGGGCAAGACTGCTCAAGATTTGGGCGCTCTCCACCCCTGAAAACCCGTTGCGCAAACTGGCCCCGCTTAGGGATTCGACACGGTTTCGGTTTCGGAGTCGTTCGGCTCGTCTGGAATGCGAAACTGCTTGCCGACGACAACGGTGTCTTGGACTGCGCGCGGGTTAGCCATTCAAAGAACTCATCGGCAAGTGCGGCAGCGGTGACGGAGCGCAATGTCGAAACCGGATGCATAATTTCCTCGCTGAAGGAAATTCCTCGCTGAAGGGAAATAGATGAGTGCTTCCAATCCTGTTTGGCTCGCACTGCTGTCGGCCGCGTCGTTTGGCGCAAGCACGCCTTTCGTCAAGCTGTTGGCGGGAGAACTCCCGCCGCTTGTGCTTGCGGGCTTGCTCTATGCCGGCTGCGGCCTTGGTCTGGCGGCAATCCGGCTTGTGCGCGACCGCGGTTGGCAATCCGGCGGGCTGTCCGAGGGGGAATGGCGCTGGTTCGGCGCAGCCATCGTCTTCGGTGGCGTGTTGGGGCCGGTGCTGCTGGTGTTCGGCCTGACGCGGATCGAGGCCAGCGCCGCCTCGCTCCTGCTCAACCTCGAGGCGGTTTTCACGGCGCTGCTGGCCTGGATCATATTCAGGGAAAACGCCGGCCGGCGCGTTGTGCTCGGCATGCTGCTCATCGCCGCCGGCGGCGCGGCGCTGGCCTGGCCTGCCGCCGGCGCCAAGGCTCCCGATTGGATCGGCCTCCTGGCCATCGCTGCCGCCTGCCTGTGCTGGGGTATCGACAACAATCTGACGCGCCGCGTCTCGGCTTCGGACGCCCTGTTCATTGCCGGCGCCAAGGGCCTGGCTGCCGCAGCGGTCAACCTTGCCCTCGCCTTTGCCTTGGGCGCCGCCCTGCCCGCCTGGCCTGCCACAGGCGCCGCCCTGACAGTCGGCTTCATCGGCTATGGCTTGAGTCTCGTGCTTTTTGTCGTGGCCTTGCGCGGGCTGGGCTCGGCACGCACCGGCGCCTATTTCTCCACCGCGCCCTTCATCGGCGCGGCGGTTTCCCTATTGCTGCTGAACGAGCCCACGCCTGCCCCCTTCTGGTTCGCGGCCGGCCTCATGGGCCTGGGCGTCTGGCTGCACCTGACCGAATACCACGTTCATGAGCATACGCATGAAGCGCTGGAACACGCGCATCGCCATGTGCACGATGCGCATCACCAGCATGCGCATGATTTCGCGTGGGACGGCCGGGAACCGCACAGCCATTCGCACCGCCACGCCAGCGTCACGCACAAACATCCGCATTATCCCGACATCCACCATCGCCATGAGCACTGAGCCCAGCTCCGCGCCTTGATCCTGGCGGCTCAGCGCACGTAGGCATCGCTCGCGTACCGGCGCATCATGCGGTGGCTGTTGAAGATCGACGCGCTCTTGGCGATCGCGCCTTTCATCACGGCGAGCCAGCCCGGCCGGTCATCGTAGTACAGCGGCAGCACCACGCGCTCCAGTTTGTCATAGAGCGAAGCCGCGTCATCCTGGCTGGCTTCTCCGTTGCCGACACCCCACCCCGTTACGCCCTCGATGCGCCCTTCCGCCCACCAGCCATCCAGTACGCTCAGATGCGGCACGCCGTTGAAGGCGGCTTTCATCCCGCTGGTGCCGGAGGCCTCCCAAGGAGGCAGCGGCGTGTTGAGCCAGATATCGACGCCGGAAACCATGGCGGCGGCAATTTCCATGTCGTAATTGGGCAGGAACACCACCGGTACGGCGCCGGCCAGTTCGCGCATATGGGCATGGAGCGCCTCGATGGCATTTTTACCCGCCTGGTCCCGAGGGTGCGCCTTGCCCGCCAGGACGATTTGAATCGGGCGCTGCGCGGCGATGGCCTTGAGCCGGCCAATGTCCGAGAACAGAAGCTCCGGCCGCTTGTAGGCCGTCATGCGCCTGGCAAAGCCCATGATGCAGCGGTCAGCGGCGAGGCCGACGCCGGTCAGCGCCTTTATCTGATCGATCAGCTCCTGCTTGGCCTGCGCGTGCGCCTGCCAGATCGCATCGTCGGCCAGGCAGCAATCGACTCTGACCAGCAACTCGGGCTCATGACACCATCCCGGCAAATGCCGGTCGTAAAGCCGGGCGAACGCCGGATGCGTCCAGGCATAGGGGTGCACGCCGTTGGTGATTGCGCGCACGCGGTATCCCGGAAACAACTGGCGCGAGGTTTCGGCGTGACGCTTGGCGACGCCGTTCACGTACTCGCTGGTGTTGAGCGCGAGCCGCGTCATGTTCAGCTGATCTTCGCCGGCCAGCTGTTTCAGCACGGGCAGGTCGATGAAATCGCCCAGCACGTTCCGCACCAATCCGTAATCGAACTTGTCATGGCCGGCTTCCACGGGCGTATGGGTGGTGAAGTTGCACAACTCGCGCACGCGCGGGATGTCGTAGGGGGTGTCGCCGGGGCGCAGGTCTTCGCTCGGATAGGCGTAGACGTTCAGCAGTTCGAGCCCCAGCAGGGCGGCATGGCCTTCGTTCAGATGGTATTGGTGGATGCGAAAGCCCAGGGCGTGGATCATGCGAACGCCGCCGATGCCGAGCACGATCTCCTGCTTCAGCCGGTAACTTTCGTCGCCGCCGTAGAGATGGTGGGTCAGTTGGCGGTCGTCGGGATTGTTTTCCGCCAGGTCGGTGTCGAGCAGGATCACCGGCTGGCGCCCGCCCATGCGCCCTTCCAGGACGTAGAGCCATCCGCCGATCCACACATTCCGGCCTTCGATGCTCACCGCAACCCGTGCCTGCAGCGGTTTCGTCCATCTGGCCGGATCCCAGGGGTCGGGCTCCTCGTGTTGGCGCCCGGCCTCGTCGATGCGCTGACGGAAATATCCGGCGCGGCTGGCGAGGCTTACCGTGACCAGCGGAATATCCAGGTCGGCCGCCGAGCGCACGGTGTCGCCGGCCAGCACCCCCAGGCCGCCGCTGTAGGTGGGGATGTCCGGGCGCAGCGCGATCTCCATGGTGAAGTAGGCGATGCGCTCGATGAGTATGAATTCGCGGGGCACGATGGACTCCTTACATCGATGGCTGGTGCATGGTGCGTCAGGGCATCATTGTTTCATTTGACAAGCGCCAGCGAAATATTCGTTTCGCGCCCCCCACTCCGTCGATATGCAGTTCGATGGTCTGTGGAAAGGCCGGCGAAGGCCGAAACCGGAGCACGCCCTTGCGATGATGTCCGCCCGGCGGGTCGCCATCCCAGTCGAGCGGCTTTTGCGGCTTGTTCGAGTCCACGATCAGCACAGCCGTATGCACCATGTCTTGATCGAGCGCCATGCTGTGCGTGCTCAGGCTGATCTCGAAATCCCAGCTCCCCGCGGCGGGGGAAATATTCCTGGGCGTCGCCATTACCGTGACTGAAGCTTCGCGGTTCGTCTGAGTTGCAAAATCGGCGGCCTGGGCAGGGCCGGACAGGCCAAGCGAAAGCATCGAGAGAAACATGTTCGCCAATACACCGAGCTTATTCATTTGTGCGCCTCCATAAGCGCCATGTGCCTGCTGGCCTGCAGGGTCTTGCGGCCGATGTAGAGCAAGCTGGCCAGATTGAATGCGATGCCGACCCAGAAGAGTTCGACCTGATATTGAGCCGCCAGCGCAACGACGCCGGTTGCCCCCAGCACCGGCAGCACATTGGCGAGATAATGCGTGCAGCAGGAGATCATGGCCCCGGTGGAGGTCGCGCCGGAAACGGCCATGACTTTGCCCGAGGCGCCGGAGTGGCGCGTCACCTGCCGCAGCCGCACATAGAGGGCGATCTGCAGGCCGAAGCCCAAGGCCAGGGCGAGCACGAAATACCAGAATTCGCTGAATTGTCCGAGGGCATAATCCCAGCCCGACACCAGTGTCAGGATCGCAAAATAGGCGGCAAGCAGAATGAGGCTGCCGGCAAGACCCATCCCGGCGGGTTTGAACCAGGTTTGCATGGCAATCCCCTTGCCCAATCTAAAGTGACAGGCGCCGCAGGCGCAATGCGTTCGCCACCACGGACACCGAACTGAAGCTCATGGCCGCCGCGGCGATGATCGGCGAAAGCAGCAGGCCAAAGAACGGATACAGCACGCCTGCCGCGATGGGCACGCCGAGGATGTTGTAGATGAAGGCGAAAAACAGGTTCTGGCGGATGTTGCGCATGGTCGCATGCGAGAGCCGGCGAGCGCGGGCGATGCCACGCAGATCGCCCTTGACCAGGGTGACGCCGGCACTTTCCATGGCCACATCGGCACCGGTGCCCATGGCGATGCCGACCTGGGCCTGGACGAGCGCCGGCGCGTCGTTGATGCCATCGCCGGCCATGGCGACCATGCGGCCCTCGGCTTGGAGCCGCCTGACCACTTCGGCCTTCTGTTCGGGCAGCACTTCCGCCTGCACCCGCTCGATGCCCAGCCTGCGCGCGACTGCTTCGGCCGTGGTGCGGTTGTCGCCGGTGAGCATGACGACCTCGATACCTTCCTCGCGCAGCACTTTCAGCGCTTCCGGCGTGGATTGCTTGATGGGGTCGGCGACACCGATCAGGCCGGCAGCCTTGCCGCCCACGGCGAGGTACATCACCGTCTGGCCGTCCTGGCGCAAAGCATCGGAGCGCATATGCAGCGGCCCGGCATCAATGCCCATTTCCTCCAACAGCTTGCGGTTGCCCAGCGCAACTTGGTGCCCATCAACCTCTCCGACAACGCCGCGCCCGGTTTTGGAATCGAAATTTTGCGGGGAAACCAAATCAATCTTGCGCGCCTCGGCGCCGTGCACGATGGCCGCGGCCAGGGGATGTTCGCTGCCCCGCTCCACGCTTGCCGCCAGCCGCAGCACGACTGCCTCATCGAACCCCGCTGCCGGCTCCACAGCCACCAGCTTGGGCTTGCCTTCAGTGAGCGTGCCGGTCTTATCCACGACTAGGGTGTCCACCTTGCGCATGATTTCCAGCGCCTCGGCATTCTTGAAGAGGACTCCCATGGTGGCGCCGCGCCCGGCGCCGACCATGATGGACATCGGCGTGGCAAGCCCCAGGGCACAGGGACAGGCGATGATCAGCACGGCCACCGCGTTGATCACCGCATGCGCGAGACGCGGCTCGGGTCCCCAAAGGCCCCAGACGGCCAGCGTGATCAGCGCGATCAGCACCACTGCCGGCACGAAGTAGCCGGATACCACGTCCACCAGCTTCTGGATGGGCGCGCGCGAACGTTGCGCCTCGGCCACCATCTGCACGATCCGCGCCAGCACGGTGTCGGCGCCGACCTTCTCCGCCCGCATCAGGAGGCTGCCGGTGCCATTCAACGTGGCGCCGATCAATTTCGCCCCGGCCTGTTTCTCCACCGGAATCGGCTCGCCGGTGACCATGGATTCGTCGACGTGGCTGCCCCCTTCCAGCACGACGCCATCCACCGGCACCTTCTCGCCGGGGCGGATGCGCAGGCGGTCGCCGGGCCTTACATGCTCGATCGGAATGTCAGCCTCACTGCCATCGTCGCGCACGATGCGCGCCGTTTTCGGCGCCATGCCCAGCAACATCTTGATGGCGGCGTTGGTGCGGCTGCGCGCGCGCAGTTCCAGCACCTGTCCGAGCAGCACCAGCGCAGTGATCATGGCGGCAGCCTCGAAGTACACCGGCACCACGCCCATTTCGTTGAACACCGAGCGCGGGAAGATGCCCGGCGCGAGCGTGGCGACTACGCTGTACCCCCAGGCCACCAGCACGCCCAGGCTGATCAGGGTAAACATGTTGAGATTGCGCGTGGCCAGCGACTGCACCGCGCGCACATGAAAAACCCAGCCGCCCCACAGCGCCACCGGCGTCGCCAGCGCGAGTTCGATCCATTGGTGCTGGCGCGGCTCGATGATGAGCATCATTTGTTCAGGCCAGAATTCCGCCGCCATGGCGCCGAGGAAGACCGGAGCCGCCAGCAGGGTGCTAATCCAGAAGCGGCGGCTCATGTCGCGCAGTTCCGCGCTCTCCCCCTCCTCCATCGTGACGCCGCGCGGCTCGAGCGCCATGCCGCAGATGGGACAGTTGCCCGGTTGATCGCGGATGATTTCCGGGTGCATGGGGCAGGTGTAGGAAAGCGGCGCTAACGGCGTCTTTTCGGATTCGGCTGGCGCCTGCCGGGCGGATAGATAGCTTTGCGGAGCCTGGCGGAATTTGTTCAGGCAGTGCTCGGAGCAGAAGAAATGTGTGGCGCCCTGGTGAATGAAGCGATATTTGCTGTCTTCTGTCACCTGCATGCCGCACACCGGGTCTCTGAGCATATCGGTCTTGCCCTCAAGGGAAACGCCGGCAGACGTGCGCCTGCCAGGCGGCAGCGTCAGGGCGGAAAAAATTCCACAGGCTTTATTGCCTGCTCATCCATCCGTAGCCGCGCTGCGAACGCGCCAATGCCTGGCGCTGGGCGTGGGTCAATACGCCGTCGATTTTCCGCTGCAGTTCGATGGCCGATTCATACTGTTGGCGCTGCAGTTCGAAGAGCTTTTGTGTGCTGCCGCGGATCGCTCCCCAGTCGCGCGGGTCGGCGGCATAGAGTTCGTTGAGGCGCGCTTGGGTTTGCCACATCTGCTGCATCAGCGCGCGGCCGCGTTCGAATTGCTCGGCTTGCAACTGCTCAATCTGTCGGGATTGCTCCGGCGTCAGATCGGGCAAGGCGCCTGGCATCGTGCCGTAGCCGGGCATGCCAAACCCCATTCCTGGCATGGCGCCGCCGTAGGGGCCCGCCATACCGTAATTGCGCCCAGCAGCCCACCTGTCATCACCCATCCAGCCGGGCCCCATGCCATGCCAGCCCCACGCGCGGGATGCCGGATAGGGTGCGCTTTCGTCGCTCCGCCCGTCCACCCGCCCCCAGCCATGCCAAGGGCCGTAGCCCATGCCCCAAGGTGCGCGGAAGAATGCGAAATAGCCGGTAATGACGACGAGGGCGAGCCAGAGTACGGTCCAGAAAGCATGTTTCCGATTCATGTGTTTCCCCCCGTTTACTGGCCGAGGTCCTGCTTTTTCTTCCGGTATTCCTGCTCGTCGATTTCCCCGCGCGCGTAGCGCTCCTTGAGGATGTCGAGGGCTCGGCTGCCGCTGCCGCTGCCGCTGCCGCCCCCAGGGCTTGAGCTTGGACCAAGCAACCATTTGACCAGCACGACGATGCCGACGATGATCAAAACCCACCACATGATCATGAAGACGCCGCCAAATCCGAACCCCCCCATGCCATAGCCACCCATCATTGCATTCTCCTGGGATAATTTCGGCTGGCTGTCGAACAGCCGGCCAGAAGTGCGCTCAATAGCCCATCATTCCCCAGCCGTAGCCGCGGCGGAACTGGGATTTCTGTTCCTTGGTGAGAATGTCCGCGAACTTGTTGTCCGCTTCGATGCGGGCCTCGATGGCCTCGCGCTGCAGCTTCGCGAGCTTTTCATAGGCTTTTCCGATGGCAGAGGGATCGCGTTTCTCGGCGCCGTAAAGTTCGGCGAGCTTTGCCTGCTCTTCCCACATCTGGCTCATGAGCTTGCGGTGCTTTTCCCACAAATTGCTTTGAATCTTTTCGGCTTGCTCGGCTTGCGCATCGCTCAACTTGAGCCCTGCACCATAGCCGCCCATCATGCCGGGGCCCATGCCGTAGCCCGGCCCATAACCGCCCATCATGCCGGGACCCATGCCATAGCCCGGCCCATAACCGCCCATCATGCCGGGACCCATGCCGTAGCCTGGGTAGGGGGGCTGTTGGGCCTGGAGCGATGTCACGCCCAGGAGTCCGCAAAGGCCGACGGCCACGAGGGACATGCGAATACGTTTGCTCATGTTGTTGCTCCTTCCTTCCAAGTCCGGAGGGGTGTCGATCGTGACGCCCACACGGGAGAAACCGGGAATTTCATCGTAGTTCAGCCGAGGTCGCTTACAACAGAAAACCGCCCCGGTTTCATCGAAAAGCGGCGGCGATGCCCGCCTTTTATCTTGAAAAAACAATGGATAATGCGCGGGACTTAACAAGCTTTGGGAGCCGCGCCGAGTTCACCCCGCCAACGCTGCGGTTGATTTTCGTTTGTTGGTTTTTGCTCACGGCCGCAACTTGGCTTCCTTGTTGCGCTCGCGCGCGATGAGGCGGGTCAGCGCGCCCAGTTCCTCGGCCAGCAGTTCGAGCAGATCGTCGAGCGCCAGGATGCCGATCAGATCGCCGCCCGTATCGACCACCGGCATGCGCCGCACGCCCCTGTCGCGCATGTAGCGGATGGCCTCGAACACGCCGGCATCTTCCCGCACCGTGGCCAGATCCGGCGTCATGATTTCGCCCACCTTGAGGCTCGCCGGATCAAGGCCGACGGCGATCGCATCCACCACGATGTCGCGGTCGGTGAGAATGCCGACCGGCGTGCGCAGGCCGCCCTCCTCCATGACCACGACCACATCGCCGACATGATGCTGGCGCATCAGCCGCGCCGCCTCGGCGACCGTGGCCGCGCGCGTGACGACGACGACTTCGCGGTTGCAGATTTCTCCGATAGTCATACCGCCACCCTTAATGTTCTTTTCTCGAAATAGGCAGCCCGGCGCACCGCGTCGACGGGCTGTCGAGGCCGCGCGCTAGCGGGGCACGACGCGGGCGCTTTCTCCGCTGCCCTCGATCCGCACCTTCAAGCCTGTCTGCAGGCGCGCGTCCGGTGGCTGCGTAATCGTCACGCGCCCGCCCGTCGCCATGTCCACGGTAATGCGCTGGGCATCCTTTTTCTTGAGCTTGCTCTCGGCATAAGTGCCGGCCGCACCCCCGACCACGGCGCCCACCACCGCAGCGGTCTTGCTGTCGCCGATCCCGGCGCCGAGCAGGCCGCCCGCCACGGCGCCCACGGCGGTGCCCATGCCCAGCTTGTAGCTTTCATCCACCTGGATGTTTTCCAATTGGGCAATCGTCCCGTCGCGCTCGGACTGGCTCACGGCGGTGCCGCTCTCGCCGTATTTCGGGCCGCCCAGGCTGCCCATGTCGGCGCAGCCGCCGGCCACCGCCAGCAGCAGCGCCGGCAATAGCATTCGCTTGTTCATGATGCACCTCTCCTGGCTGTAAAAGCTTCAATATAGGCAGCCGGCAAAAAACAGCGAGGCCGGGCCGCTGCCATGCCGCCGCCCAGTTCCGGGGATTTCATCGGCTGCAGCGCATGCGCGCGGCCTTGCCTCTGCGCCTCTCGGCGCGCCCGCTGTGTTTTGTTTATAGCTGATGCCGACGCCAGCGTCGCACTGATTGGATGCGCCGGGATCGATGCCAATGATGGCCAGGGCACGCCCTTGCCTGGGCTTGTCCCAACCATGGCGAATTCCATCCAGGCGGTCGATGCGCGGATCAGCCATCATCCCCGCCTTCGCCATTTTGCGCTTCGTCGTTGCCGGAGGCGCGCGTCTCGATCTTCATGGCATAGATGCGGCGCAATTCCGCCAGATAGGCCAGGCGCTCGGCGACCAGGGCGTTGATGCTGCCTGCGGGCAGATAGCCCTCGGCATCGGGAACACCGGCCTCTAGGCCGGTCAGCAATTCCATGGCCTCGTCCACGGTTTCCACCGCATAGATGTGGAAGCGCCCGGCGGCGGCGGCGTCCACCACCTCCTGGCGCAACATGAGGTGTTCGACATTGGCGGCGGGGATGATCACGCCTTGTTGCCCGCCGAGGCCGCGCTTGTTGCAGATGTCGAAATAGCCTTCGATCTTGTCGTTCACCGCGCCGATCGCCTGGACGCGGCCGAACTGATCCACCGAGCCGGTGACGGCCAGCGCCTGCCGGATGGGCACATCGGCCAGAGATGACAGCAGCGCGCACAACTCGGCCACCGAGGCGCTGTCGCCCTCGACCTGCCCATAGGTCTGTTCGAAGACCAGGCTGGCGGACAGCGACAAGGGCTGCTCAGCGGCATGGCGCGAGGAAAGGAAAGAGGCCAGGATCATGACCCCCTTGGAGTGGATCGATCCGCCGAGCTTGGCCTCGCGCTGGATGTCGATCAGCTCGCCCTCGCCGAGGCGGGTGCTGGCGGTGACCCGCGAAGGCTGGGCGAAGGCGAAGTCGCCCAGCAGAAAAACCGACAGCGCGTTGATCTGGCCGACCTTCTCGCCCTCGGTGTCGATGTGCAGGATGCCGCGCATGATGGCTTCCTGAGTGCGATCGCGCAAACGGTCGACGCGCGCGATCTGGGCCTGGATCGCGCGCTCCACATCCTTGCGCGCGACCACCTGCCTGCCCTCCTGCACCGCCCAGTAATTGGCTTCGCGTACCAGGTCGGAGAGGCTTTCCATGTGCGTGGAAAGCTTTCTGGCGTCCTCGGCGCGGCGCGAGCAGTATTCGATCGCGCGCGCGACGGCGCCGCGGTCGAAGGGGTGAAGCTTTTCGCGCCGCGCCAGCGTGCCGATCAGGCGGGCATACAGGAGATCGTTGTCGGCGCTGCGCTCGACCTCGTCCTCAAAGTCGGCCACCACTTTGAACAGCTCCGAGAACTCCGTATCGAACTCGGCCAGCAGGTAATACAGCCTGCGGTTGCCCAGCAGGATCACCTTGACTTCCAACGGCATCGATTCCGGCTCCAGCGAAACCGTGCTCACCAGGCTGTACATCTGCCCCAGCGACTCGATGCGGATTTCGCGCGTGGCCAGCGCGCGCTTCAACGCCTCCCAGGAAAGCGGCTGGCTCAGCAGCTTGATGGCATCCAGCAGCAGATAGCCGCCGTTGGCCTGATGCAGCGCACCGGGCTTGATCAGGAGGAAGTTGGTGACCAGCGCGCCGAACTGGGAGATGTGCTCGACCCGCCCCATCAGATTCTGGAAGCTGGGATGCTCCTCATAGACCACCGGAGCTGACTCCCCCGCATCCCGCCCCACCAGCAGGTTGACCAGATAGCGGTTGAAATTGGGCTGCTCGCCGCTGAGGATGGCGAGCCCGGACGGAGCTTCCTTGGGCTTGCGGAACGCGTCCATGCTTACGATGACGTCTTCCTGCACCTCGCTCAGATAGCTGGTGACGTCGGGAAATGCGGCGTAATCGCCGCGCAAGGCATCGATCAGGTGGCCGACGGCGAACAGCACCATCTCTTCGTTGAGCTTGCGCACGCGCTCGATGCGTTCGCGCCGCCATTGGTGCACCTGGCGGATGACCTTTTCCAACTGCGCCTGCAGATCGTTGACCTCGCCTTCGATCCCGGCTTTTTCCTCATCGGACAGCTTGTCGTAAGCCTCCGGGCTCATGACCTCGCCGCCCCTGGCCGGGGCGAAGGAAAAGCCGTTCGGGGTGCGCAACAGCGCGATGCCACGCTTGCCGGCGTCGTCCCCCACCTTGCCGAAGGCGCGGCTCTGGCGCGCCTCGTATTCCTCGTCGATCTGGCCCAGGCGGCGACGGTATTCCTCCCCTTCGAAGACGGCGGGTATCGTGGCCTGCAGTTCGGCCAGCAATTGCTGCATGTCCGCCTGCAGCCGCGCCCCCATGCCGGCGGGCAGCCGGAGGGCGCGCGGCTTGTGCGGCTGGCTGAAATTGTTGACATAGCACCAATCGGCGGGTTTGGCCTCGCCCGGCACCTGCTGTTCGAGCAGTTGGTGGACCAGGAAGCGCTTGCCGATGCCGGCCGGCCCCATGACGTAGAGGTTGTAGCCGGCATGCCGCATGCCGATGCCGAACCGCGCGGCATCGATCGCGCGCATCTGCCCGACGGCTTCGCTCAGGTCTTCGAGCTCGGCGGTGGTTTCGAACCCGAAACGCTCGGCTTCGCAGGCGTGGCAAAGACGGTCCGGTGAAAGCGGCTGGATTGAAGGCATGTTTTTTTCGCGTGCTCCCAGGATCAGGATGGTCGGGCAGGGCCCGAGCGTCGTCTGCTATATATTAAAAATAGATAGCGGGATCGAAAAAGCATCATCAAAGCATCATCGGCTTTTATGCCGCGCGCGAGAGACAGGGTAACGCCATGATCCACCACCCCATTGATGTCGCCAGCAGGGTCAGCCCCAGGCTGTCGGAATTGCTCAGGAGCCGAGTCAACGATCCCGACTGCGAGCAGCCCATCACGCTCGTCATGGTCCGGCGCTTCCTGGCCGGGCTGCTGCCTGTCGATTTCAGGGAAGCCGAACGGCTGCATCACTTCGATATCGACGCTTCGCTACTCGACGAGATGGATGCCCTGATCGAGGAATACGGCGAGACCGCGCTTGCCGTGGATTTCGTGCAGGCCAGCGCCAGCGAGCAGTTGTCGCGCGTGATCGAGACCCTGGTCAACGATGAAAACCGCGAACACCCGCCCACGCTGTCTGCGGTGAAGGATGCCATCGTTTCCGGCCTGGGCGTGAGGCTGGTCGGCGAAGGGGTGCTGGATGAGGATGAGGACGACACCCTGCTGTCCGAGATCGAGGCGCTGATCGAGCAGTTCGGCGCCGACACCCTGGCCGAGGATTATCTGCGCTACGAATAGGCGCGGACCGGATTGGCGGCGTGCAGGCGAAGCCGCCTCGCTCGATGGAAAAACCTCGGATGTCTGAAAAACCGGAAAGGAGGCCGAAATGAAAACCCGGTTTGCTGGTTTTACGCCCGTACGGCACGATCGCCTGCTGCAAGAATTCAGGCATGACCCCTATCAGGCCAGGCACAAGCCGCATGAGCCCACGGTCTGCCCGCAATGCGGCGCCGTGTTCCACGATGGCCATTGGCAATGGCTGCCCAAACCCGCAGGCGCGCACGAGGCCATGTGCCCGGCCTGCCAGCGCATTCACGACGAATTCCCGGCCGGCTACGTGACGATCGGCGGCGCTTTCTTCAAGGATCACCGCGAGGAGCTGCTGCATCTGGTGAGGCACGAGGAAGCCAGGGCCAGGGCCGAACACCCCCTCAAGCGGATCATGGGCATCGAGGACCGCGAAGACGGCGTGCTCGTCACCACCACCGACATCCACCTCGCGCGCGGCATTGGCGAAGCCTTGCACCACGCCTATCAGGGCGAACTGGAATTCCACTACAACGAACAGGAAAACCTGCTGCGGGTCGTGTGGGAGCGCTAGGGCTTTGCAGCGCCGGCCGCCTCAGGCGCCGTGCCGGCTCAGCCACTCCTCGATTTCCTTGAACGAATGCTTGCCGAAGTTCGGCAGCTGCCTGGGGATGATTCCGCTGTCCACCAGTTCACGAACCTGTTGCGGCGAGGGAAAGCCATCGAGGCGCCTGGAATGAGCGCCGCTGGACAGTTCGGACATGATGCGGTTTCTCGTGCGGGTGCTGAGCGAGAACCAGGGGATGCTGTCGTATTCCCGCTCCTGCTCCCGCAGCCTTCTTGCGCCGAGGACCAGCTGCCGCGCGCGCTCCAGGCTGACGTTGAGCGCAATGCCGATCTGCCGGAAAGTCAGCCCTTCGTTGCGCAGCCGCTCGGCAATCTCGCAGCGCTTGTCCGTGTCCCCCTTTGCGCACGACTGCGGCATGCCGGGATGTAGGCTAGAATTTCGACTGTCTCCGCATTGCTTCATGCCATGTCCCCCGAAGCCGAAAAACTCATCAAAATACATGGGCGCGCCACCCAGGCGCGCATTTCCATACTTGAACTGCTGCTGCGCGCAAGCCATGCGCTGAGCCATGCGGAAATAGAGTCGGCGCTGCTTTCCTCGGACCAGCAGATCGATCGCGTGACGATCTACCGAGTGCTGGAGTGGCTGGTCGAAAAGAACGTCGCCCACAAAATTCCCGGCAAGGACCGGACCTGGCGGTACAGCGCGGCCTATCAGGAAACGCATCACCATGTCCACTTCCACTGCACGCAGTGCGACCAGACCGTGTGCCTGTCCAGCACCAAGCCGGACCTGATCCGGCTGCCCAAGGGCTACCAGTTCGAGGAATCCATGCTCGTCATCGAGGGCATCTGCCCCCGCTGCAGCAGCCGGATGTGAGGCGGCGGCTCGCGCCCCTCCTTGCCTTCGATCCTGAGTGTCGCCTGCTGGCAGGATAATAATGCAATGCAGTTGCATATGCAACTGCATTGCAACAAGTTGCGCGGTGTATCCGCGCGCACGGAAAGCGCGACCGGACCCTAGGGGCGGTCGCGCCGCAGCGCCTGGACGACGCCTTGCAGCCAGGGGTGGTGGCGCCAATCCTCAAGCTCGGCGGGCAACTTGAGGCGCCAATCGGGATAGACCGCTTCGGTGGTGCCCGGCAGATTGGGCTGCTCGGCGACGCCCAGGGCGTCTTCCATCTGCAGCAGCAGCAGCTTGGCCGGCGAGCGCGCGAGATAGGCATAGACTGCCCGCGCCAGCTCGGCTGTCATGGCCGGGAACGACTCCGGCAGCGTACTGCCGCCGGCAGGCAGCAAGCCTTCCTGTTCCAGGGCTTGCAGCAAATGCGGACGGTCGGCCGCGCGCGCCGCGATCTGGCGGTCGCGGACTTCATCGGACGGGAACAGCCCGAGACGGTCGCGCAGTGAAATATCGAGCCCTTGCCAGAACCCGGCGAGCGTCGGCAGGTCATGGGTGGTGACGGCGGCCGCCGCCTGCAGGGGATAGTCCTGCGGCGGCTTCATGCGGCCATCTTCCCGGCGCTCGAAATACAGCACCCGCGTTGACAGCACGCCGGCGGGGTGCAGGGCATGGCGCACTTCGTCAGGCACTGTGCCGAGATCCTCGCCCACCACCAGGCAGCGGTTGCGCTGGCTCTCCAGCGCCAGAATGCCGAGCAGGTCCTCGAAGGGATAGCTGACGTAACAGCCGTCCACGGCCGTGAACCCGCGCACCACCCAGAACAGCCGGTACAGGCCCATGACATGATCGATGCGCAGCGCGCCGGCGAAACGCATGTTGGCGCGCAACAGTTCGATGAAGGGTTCGTAGGCCGCATCGCGCAGCCGGTGCGGTATCCACGGCGGCAGCCCCCAGTCCTGGCCCATGAGGTTGATCTCGTCCGGCGGCGCGCCGGCGCTGGCAGTCAACGCGTAGAGTTCAGGGCGGGTCCAGGTGGCCGCCCCGCCCTCGGCCACGCCGATGGCGAGATCCAGCATGATGCCGATGCCCAGGCCTCGCTCCCAGGAAGCCTGGCCGGCGGCTTCGAGCTGCAGGCAGGCCTGCCATTGCAGGTATTCGTAAAACTCCACCCGCTCCAGGTTCGCTTCGGCAAACGCCGCCACTTCGGCCGCGCGATGGTCGCGGTAGGCCTCGGGCCAGGCTGGCCAGCCCCAGGCCGCCCCCTCCGCGGCCTGGAAGTGTTCCTGCAGCGCCTCGAACTCGGCCAGCTTGCGCAGGCTCGCGCCATGCGCGCCCTGGAAGGCGCGGAACGCCCGGCCGCGCGCGCCGCCCGCTTCGAGATGCCCTTGCCGGAAATGGCGGTACAGCAGTTCGAGCAGCTCGCGCTTGGCGGCGGCGATGCCGGCGTAATCGACCTGCCCTGATTCCCGCAACGCCCCGAGCCTGTGCCGAAAGACCTGGCTGGCTGCCATTTCCCGCGCCGCCGCGCATTCGGCGAAGTCGGCGATGGCTTCGACATCCAGATACAGCGTGTTGAACCACACCCGGCTCGAAGGGCTGTAGGGGCTGGCATGCTCGGGCGCAGCCGGGAACAGGGCGTGCAGCGGGTTGAGCAGCACGGTGGCGGCGCCGGCATCGGCGCAGAACTCGACCAAGGCGCGCAAGTCGCTGAAATCGCCCATGCCCCAGTTGTGCGCCGAGCGCACGCCATAAAGCTGGGCGGCGATGCCCCACTTCCTGCCTGCCCCCTGAATGGCGGGCGGCGTGTAAGAGGCGTGCGGCGCCACGATCAGCGTCATTTCGGCCTGCATGCCGTCGCCGCAATCCACGGCAAGGCGGTGATAGCCGGTTTCGGCGGGCGGCTCGAACACGAGCAGGCGCCGCACCCGCTCGTCCCCGTCCAACTGGTGGCGCCCGCCCGCTTCCAGACTGGCCGGCACAAACTCTTCACCCAGCTCCTGGCCGAATTCGGTGCGCAGGCGCCAGCGGCAGGCGGCCTGGTCGAGCGCAACGGGGAGATTGAGCGGGATGCGGCACGGCCCGGAAAGCTCGCGCACCACCAGCACCGGCGGCAACAGACGGCGCCACTGCCGGTCTTGGTGCGCGCTCAGTGAAGCTTCCACCGCGGCATCGTCCTCGGCCGACACGTCCATGGCGGCGAGGATCGCGCGCTTGGTGCGCTCGCTGGTGGGGTGATGCTCACCCCAGATGGTGTAGTACTCCTGGTGCACGCCGTAAAGGGCGCACAGCCGATCGAGCGGGTTCAAGCCCTGGTCCCCTGCTTTGTCTGGTTCCTGTGATTCAAGCACATGCCATGCCGTCATGCATTGCGTGGAGCATGGCCCGGAACCGTGACAGGCAAAAGTCAGCGGCGTTTCCGGTTCAGGCCGCCGCCTCCTGGAAGCGCAGCGCCTCCTGCACGTCCACCGCCACGATGCGCGACACCCCCGGCTCGTTCATGGTCACGCCGGCCAGATGCTGGGCCATTTCCATGGTGATGCGGTTGTGGGTGATGAACAGGAACTGGGTTTCGGCGGACATGCGCTTGACCATTTCCGAATAGCGCACGGTGTTGGCGTCGTCGAGCGGCGCGTCCACTTCGTCCAGCAGACAGAAGGGCGCGGGGTTGAGCTTGAACAGCGCGAACACCAGGGACAAGGCGGTGAGCGCCTTCTCGCCGCCGGAGAGCAGATGAATGCTGGCGTTCTTCTTGCCCGGCGGCTGGGCGATGATCTGCACCCCGGCGTCGAGCAGTTCCTCGCCGGTCAGCACCAGCTCGGCACGGCCACCGCCGAAGAACTGCGGGAACAGCTCGCCGAGATTGGCGTTGACGGTGTCGAAGGTGGCCTTCAGCAGCTCGCGGGTTTCCTGGTCGATTTTCCGGATCGCGGCTTCCAGGGTAGTGGTGGCTTCCAGGAGGTCGGCATGCTGGTTGGCGAGATAGGTGCCGCGCTCCTGCGCCTCGGTGAGCTCTTCCAGCGCGGCGAGGTTGACCGCGCCCAATGCTGCAACTTCGCCGCTCAAGCGGTTGATTTCGCTCTGCAAAGGCCCGGCCTTGGGGCCGGCCTGCTCATATTTGACTTTAAGGGCTTCCTGGTCGGCCTGGGCCTGGACGAGGTTTTCCTCGAACTGGGTTTCGGTGAGCAAGAGCTCCTGATCCTTCAGGCGCAACTGCTCCATGCGCTCGCGCAAGGGATTCAGGCCCTGCTCGCACTGGATGCGGGCTTCGTCCTCGTTCCTCAGGCGGTTGGTGATTTCCTCCAGGGCGTTGCGTGCCGCGGCCAGCGATTCCTCGCGCGCCACGCGCGCGGCCAGGGCGTGCTGCAGCCCGGTTTCCAGCGGCGCTTCGTCCAGCCCGAACAGCTCCTGCTGCAATGAGGCGAGCGACTGCGCGGACTGGCTCTTCTCCTCTTCCAGCGCGGCCAGCAGCGTGGTCAGTTCGCCGATCTTGTTGCTGGCCGTGGTCTCGATGAAACGGGTTTCCTGCAGGCTGCGCTCGGCCTCGCGCTGCATCTCGCGCGCCTCGTGCACGGCGCGGTCGGCGATGTCGCGCGCCTGGCGCGCCTCGTACACGCGCTCGCGGGCGAAGTCGATCTCGCTGCGATGGTTGTGCAGGCGCTCCTCGGTGGCGACGGCCTCGGCGCGCTCCTCGACCAGGCTGTTCTCGATGTCGGCCAAATCCGCTTCAATCTGGCTGCGGCGCTGAGTCACGCGCTCGACCGCCTGCTGGAAGCGCACGACCTCCATCTGCACGGCCTGGTGGCGGCTTTGCGCCTGGTTGACCTGCTGCCTGAGCTGCTGCGCCGCTTGCTGGGCGGCGGCGTAGGTCGCCTGCGCAGCCCGAAGCGCCGCTTCCAGTTCGCCTGCACGCAGTTTTTGCACTTCCAGTTGCCGGCCCAGGTTTTCGATGTCGCGGCTGCGCGCGAGCACGCTTTCCACGGCGGTGTGCGGGCCGTGGAAGGTCACGCTGTGGCGGGTGAACACGTGGCCCTGCGGCGTGACCAGACTCTGCCCGGCCTGCAGTTCATGTTGCCGGCGGCGCGCGTCTTCGGCGCTGTCCGCGGTCAGCACCCCGGCCAGCCAGTCGTGCACGGCGCCGGGCAGGCTGCCGGCGCGGGCGCCCAGTTTGGCGAGCAGGCTGCCGGCTTGCGCGGCGCCGCCCGCGCCCGCAGCATCGAACACCGTCATGCGCGCCGGCGGCGCCTCGGCAAACCAGTTTTCGCGCGCGTCCGTTTCCAGCGCCTGCAGGCGTTCGCGCAGCACGGCTTCCACCGCGGCTTCCCAGCCGGGTTCCACGTCCAGCCGTTGCCAGATGCGGGCGGCAGCGTTCAGATTCTGCTGCGCCAGCCAGTGGCCGAGCTTTTCGTCGGCCTTGAGGCTTTCCTGCAATTTGCTGAGCGCGCCGAGCTCGGCTTCGAGGCGGTGGGATTCGCGGCGCGCCTCGTCCAGTTCATGCGCGGCCTGGCTGCGTGCCTGGTCCAGCGCAGGCAGTTCGGAATCGTGGATTTCCAGCTCGACTCTGGCCTGGGCCAGGGTTTCGGCAAGCTCGGCGAGCTCGGCTTCCTTGGCCGAGAGCGCGGCGGCATCCGGGCGCGGCAGCTGGACGAGCTCGCGGTCGAGGCGTTCCTTGCGCTCCTCCAGCTGCTGGAGGGTTTTCTTCGCATGGGACAGATGGGCCTCGTCCACCTGGCGGTTCTGTTCCGAATTTGAGAGTTCGCGCTGCGCCTCGCCCACGGCCTGCTGCGCCTGTCTCAAGGCCTCTTCCTTTTCCGGCAGGTGCTGGCTGGACGCGGCGGTGAGCCTGGCCTCGGCCTGGGCCAGCAGGTCGGCGAGGTTGGCGAGCTTGTCGGTCTGGCTGTCCTTTTCGGCGGCCGCGGCGGCGATGCGCTCGTTCAGCGACTGGTTGCGGGTTTCCAGCTCGGCCTGCTGGCGCGACAGGCGCTCGCGCGTGGTGCGCAGGTGGCCCAGCGCCTGCTCGATGCGCGAGACTTCGGACTGCGCCGAGTAGTATTCGCCCTGCAGCACGTTGAAGCCGTCCTGCGCGGCGTAATGCTCGTTGCGGGTGGTTTCGAGCTGGGCCTCGATTTCCCTGAGGCGCGCGGTTTCCGCTTCCAGGCGATTGCCGGCTTCGCCGAGATCGCGTGCCAGGCGCCCGCGCGCGGCCTGGGCGTCGCGCTTTTTCGCGTACCACAGCATGTGCTGCGATGCCGTCAGTTGTTCCTGCAAGGCCTTGTATTGCCTGGCGATTTCGGCCTGGGCGGCAAGCTTCTCGATCTGCTTGTCGAGCTCCTGGCGGATGTCCTCGACGCGGTTCAAGTTGTCGCGCGCGTCCTTCAAGCGCGCCTCGGTTTCCTTGCGCCGCTCCTTGTACTTGGAAATGCCGGCGGCTTCCTCCAGATAGGCGCGCAGTTCTTCCGGTTTCGCTTCGATCACGCGCGAAATCATGCCCTGCTCGATGATGGCGTAGGCGCGCGCGCCGAGGCCGGTGCCCATGAAGAGGTCGGCGACGTCGCGGCGCCGCACGTGCAGGTTGTTGATGTAGTAGCTGGAGTCGCCGTTGCGGGTCAGCACGCGCTTGACCGAAATCTCGGCGTACTGCGACCACTGGCCGGCGGCCTTGCCCTGGCTGTTGTCGAAAATCAGCTCCACCGAGGCGCGCGACACCGGTTTTCGCGCCGAGGAACCGTTGAAGATCACGTCCTGCATGGACTCGCCGCGCAGGTGCTTGGCCGAGGATTCGCCCAATACCCAGCGCACGGCGTCGATGACGTTGGACTTGCCGCAGCCGTTGGGGCCGACGACGCCTGTCAGCTGCGCGGGGATGGGGATGGTGGTGGGATCGACAAAGGACTTGAAGCCGGCGAGTTTGATGGATGTGAGACGCAAGGGATGCTTCCTACTCTTACGGCGCCGCCATAACCTGCCGCGCGTCCCGATTGCTGCGTAGTGCGCCGCACGGAATCCTCATGCCTGTCGATTGCATTCCGGTTCCTGCGCCGCCTGCCTTGCATTCGAGCTGTTCGCTGCGGTTTTGGGTCGCCCTTCTATATAATTCCCGAACTATCCAGCCCCTCCTCCGAGGCTGGCGCGATTTTCAGCCATTCTACACCGAGCCTGCCATGCCCTCTGCCCCTTCCAAGGAACTGGAAACCTTTCCCAGCCCCAAACCTGAGCGGGATTTTCACATTCACATGGAAATCCCTGAATTCACGTGTCTTTGCCCCAAGACCGGACAGCCGGATTTCGCCACCTTGCACCTGGACTACATCCCGGACAAGACCTGCGTGGAATTGAAGAGCCTCAAGCTCTACATCTGGAGCTTCAGGAACGAAGGCCATTTCCACGAGGACGTCACCAACCGCATTCTCGACGATCTGGTGCAGGCGACCCAGCCCCGCTTCATGCGGCTCACCGCCAAGTTCTTTGTGCGCGGCGGGATTTTCACCAACGTCGTCGCCGAACACCGCAAACAGGGCTGGGAGCCCGCGCCCAGGGTGGCTCTCGCCCAGTTCGAGCAGCAGTCCAACACGCGCGGTTGAGGTTTTTTCGCAAAGAGGACTTGAGGAAAAGCTTCCTTTGCCAAGCCTCTCCTCCCGTCCTTCCGGCCCTGCTTGTTTGAATGGCTTTTTTCCTCGGCCTTGATTTCGGCACCTCGGGCGCGCGCGCCTGCGTGCTGGACGAAGCGGGCGGAATCGCGTTCGAAAGCCGCGTTGCCTACGCCGACCCCGCCGATCCGCAGCAATGGCGCGAGGCCCTGTTCGGGCTGCTTGGCGGCCTGCCCCGCGAAATCCGCGCGCGCCTGTCCGCGCTCGCCATCGACGGCACTTCGGGGACGCTGCTGGCCAGCGATGCCGCCTTCGAACCCGCCAGCCCCGCCCTGCTCTATCACGATGCGCGCGCCACGGAAGAAGCCCGGGCCATCGCCAACCCGCAGTATGGCCCCGTTTCCGGGCTGGCCAAACGCCTGTGGCTCGCCCGGCATTACCCCGCTGCCGCCTACTGCTTTCATCAGGCCGACTGGCTGGGGGCGCTGCTTACCGGCAAGGGCGGCCTCACGGATTATCACAATGCGCTGAAATCCGGCTTCGACGTGGAAAAACTGGCCTGGCCGGAATGGGTGAGCCGGCTTCCCGGCGCGCAATGGCAGCAAAAGGTGCTGACGCCGGGGGATGTCTTGGGGATGCCGCGTGCGGAAGTCGCGCGGCATCTCGGCCTCAATCCCGCCTGTCGCGTGCGCGCCGGCACCACGGACAGCATCGCCGCCTTCATGGCGGCCGGCGTCCGGGAAGCGGGCGAGGCGGTGACCTCGCTGGGCAGCACGCTGGTGATCAAGCTGTTGTCGGAAAGACGCTTGGACGACCCTGCCAGCGGCGTGTATTCGCACCGCTACGGCAGGCTTTGGCTGGCCGGCGGCGCCAGCAACAGCGGCGGCGGCGTCCTGCGGCGGTTTTTCGACGACGCCGCGCTGGAACGCCTGTCCGGCCTGATCGATCCGGAGCGGCCGAGCGGCCTCGACTACTATCCCCTGCCCGCTGCGGGCGAGCGTTTCCCGCTCAACGACCCCGCGCTGGCGCCCCGCATGACGCCGCGGCCGCCAAGCGACGCCGATTTCCTGCACGGCCTGCTGGAAGGCATGGCCCGCATCGAGGCGCTCGGCTACGCCAGATTGCAGGCGCTGGGCGCCAGTCCGCTGAAAAGAATCCTGAGCTCGGGCGGCGGCGCCCAAAATCCGGCCTGGCGCCGGATCCGCCATCTGGCCATGCGGGTGCCGGTGGAGACGGCAAGCCAGGTCGAAGCCGCCTACGGCGCCGCACGCCTCGCCGCCCTGGGCTCGGCCATCATGCCGGGCTGATCTCGCCGGCGCCGCCCTGGCGTCCTAGCTTTCCTCGTGCTTGCGCAGGGTCACGCGCTTGGCCTGCAGGCCGTCGCCGGCGGCATCTTCGAGAAAGTGCACTTCGTCGCCTTCCGCGAGCTGCTCATAGTCGGCGTTTGCCAGGTTGGCGGCCGAAAAATAGAACTCGCGCCCATCCAGGCCGGCGATGAAGCCGAAGTGCGCTTCGGGCGCCAGCCTGGCCACATGGCCGGACAGCACCGGATCGTGCGTCTTGATCTCGAGGCGCTGGCGGCGCCCGTAGTCCTCGAGTTTCCTGCGCGCCGCATCGAAGGCATCCCTCAGCGCCACATACACATCCTCGTTTTTCTGGCGATCCACGACGATTTCGCCGCCCGGCACCGTGAGGTCGATGCGGACATTGAAGGGCTTGCCCTTGCTCTGATGCAGGCCGGGCTGGTCGATCACCACCCTGCAACTGATCAGGGCCGAATAGAACTGCTCCAGTTTCTGCGCCTTTTCCCGAATGTGGTTTTCCAGCGCGTCCGAGTGGCTCACGTCGTGAAAAGTGATTTGCAGCGGAATTTGCATGATGGCTCCTCAAAACAATCGCCGGGCGGCGTTTCATGAAGGAAGGCGAGGCCGAATCTAGAGTGTCGGCCGCCCGTCCTGCGCAAACAGTTGTTCATGCCTTTGCTGGCAGGCCAGGCAGCGCTTGGCGGTCGGGTAGGCCAGCAGACGTTGCGCCGGAATCTCGGCGCCGCAATCGGTGCATATGCCGAAATCGCCTGCTTTCATGCGGGCAAAGGCGGCATCGATATCGCGCAGTTCATGAACCTGGCGATCGGCCCTCAGGATATTCATGTCAGCCAGCGCATCCGCAATCGAAACATCGCCGCTGTCGCCGGGTTCGCGCCCCATGAGTTCGATCAGTTGCTGGTTGCCGCGCTGGTCGAATTCGTCCCGCACTTCTTCGAGCAGGGCTTTTTGCCTGTCGCGCAGCTTGCGGGTGATTGCCTCGCTGTCCTCGCGGCTGAGTCGGGCCATTTTCTCCGGCTTTCCATTATCGCTTCACAATTTCATGATAGGAGTTTTGCGCACGCAGGCAACCCGCTGCAGCGCCGGCACGCCCGCGCGGCGCGCCGCCTGAGAAATTTGCGCAGAAATCCGGCTCGCCCCCTAGCAAAGGCTGAAACCCGTACTAGTTTGGGTTTATTAGCCGCAATTCCTCAGCAAGCCGGGATGAACATCATGAGCAACCTCTCCGAGCTTCCCGCCGCCGTTCGCGTTGACGCGCAGCCCGGTCCGGCGACGATCGCGCTGGACGACGCAGGGCTGATCCAGGCATGCAGTGCGTCATGCGAAAAGCTGTTCGGCTACCCCGCCGCCGAACTGCTGGGCCAGCATGTCTCGCTGCTGCTGCCCAAACTGGAAGATATCGCCCTGATCGTCAGCAACGACATAAATCCCCGCCTGAAACACCTGTGCCATTGCGCCATTCCCTTCCTGGCCCGCCGGCGCGACGGCCGGGTTTTCGCCAGCGAGGTGTTTTTCAACCGCCTGTACAGCAGCAAGCCGGCGTTGCGGGTCATCGTGCGCAGGCTTGGCATGACGCCCCCCTGATTGGCCGCAGCGGCGGGCGCGCGCAGCGGGATGCGGATTCACTCCGTTCTTAGTACCCCGTTAGCGGAGCTTCAACGAATTCCAGGGCATTGTCATCCGGATCCCGGCAAAACAGCGCCGCCCTGCCCGACTGGCTGAGAGTGTAGGGAATGCCGATGGCATCGAGCCGTTCAGCGAGTTCCGCAACCGAGTCCACCCCTACTGCAACGTGGCGGTCGCGTCCGCCGTGCGCCGGGCGAATCAGGCCCTTTTCCGGGTTGGGCAGGCAGATCAGGTGGATCTGCCGAGAGCCGAGCTCGTACCAGACGCCGTCGAAACTCATGGCCGGGCGCCTCGGGCTGGGCACGAGGCCCAGCACGCCCTCGTAGAAGGCGCGGGCGCGAGCCAGGTCCTCGACCAGCAAGGAGCTATGCAGCAGGCTGTGGATTCTCATGTCTTTTCTCGATGCGGCCGGAAAACAGGCTGCCGGCGATGATCATCGCGGCGCCCACCCATTCGCGCAGGGCCAGCGCCTCGTTCGCCAGAAACCAGGAGGAGATTGCCGCCACCACCAGTTCGAACAGGAAAATGACGATGGCCTGGTTGGCCGAGGTATGAGTCAGGCCGTATTGCACCGCCAGCGTCATGAGGCCGATGCACAAGCCGACGCCCAGAAGCAGCAGCCAGACGGCGGGTGCGGCCTGCAAGGCGAACGCGAAGGGGCGCGACTCGGCCACAAGCGCGATCAGCGCGACCACCGTCACGCCGCCCCAGACGGCGAGCGACTTGGCCCAGAGATCGGCCTCGCTCACGCGGCGCGTGACGACATTGGCCAGGGCGAAAGTGGCGCCGGCCGAAAGCGCGATCCATTCGGCCTGATTGGCCGGCAGCGGCAGGCCGCCGTCTTCCGGCCACAGCATGATCAGGGCGCCGGCGAAGGAAAACACCATGATGAGCCAGCCCCCGACGGACAGCCTTTCACCCAGCAGCCAGCGCGAGAAGATCACGGTCCAGACCGGCGCCAGATAGAACAGCAGCACCACGCGCATGATTTCGCCGCCGATTACCGCCAGCACGTAGCCCATGTTGGTCCAGCCGGCGGCCACGCCCAGCACCAGCAGCCAGCCCAGATGGCCCTGGGCGCTCTTCAGGTGCCTCCAGAAAAATGGCAGGGCCAGCACGAAGGGAATGGCATACGAGGCGAGCGAGGACACCACCCCTCCCACGCCGGCCGCTTCCAGCAGCCGGTAGGGATGCCAGATCAGTCCCCACATGCTGGCGCCGAACAGCAGCCCCAGCACGGGCAGTAAACGCAATGACATAAAGTGTAAAATTCGCGGTTTCAGGCAGTTAGCGCTCAAAAATAACGCTTCAACGATGAATTCCAGGCTCGATCAACTCCACCCCTATCCGTTCCAGAAACTGCGGGAGCTGTTTGCCGGCATTGTTCCCAATCCCGGTCTTGCGCACGTCAATCTCTCGATCGGCGAACCCAAGCACGCCACGCCCGAGTTTATCAAACAGGCCCTGAGCGCCAACATGGCCGGGCTGGCTTCTTATCCCCTGACCCAGGGCTCGGAGGCATTGCGCCAGGCCATCGCGGCCTGGTGCGGCAGGCGCTACGGCGTCGAACTCGATCCGGCCAGCGAAATCCTCCCGGTCAACGGCAGCCGCGAGGCCTTGTTCGCCTTCGCCCAGGCCGTGGTCGATCCCACCCGCCACAAGAAGCGCGTGGTGTCGCCCAACCCCTTCTACCAGATTTACGAGGGTGCCGCCCTCTTGGCCGGCGCCACGCCCTACTACCTCAACACCACGGCCGACAACGGCTACCGCATGGCCTGGGAAAGCGTGCCCGAGGACCTGTGGGAAACGGTGCAGCTGGTCTATGTCTGCACCCCCGGCAATCCCACCGGCAAGGTCATGGCCCTGGAGGACTGGAAGACCCTGTTCGCGCTGGCCGACCAGCACGGCTTCGTCATCGCCAGCGACGAGTGCTATTCGGAAATCCATTTCGACGAGTCGAATCCCCCTCTTGGCGCGCTCACCGCGGCGAAGCAGCTTGGCCGCGGCCACCGGAAGCTGGTCGTGTTCAACTCGCTGTCCAAGCGCTCCAACGTGCCGGGCATGCGCTCGGGCTTCGTCGCGGGCGATGCCGAGGTGATGCAGAAATTCCTGCTCTACCGCACCTATCACGGTTCGGCCATGTCGCCCATGATCCAGGCCGCGAGCGCCGCGGCCTGGGCGGACGAGGCGCATGTGGTGGAAAATCGCCGCCTCTATGCGGAAAAATTCGCCGCCGTGCAGCCCGTGCTGAATGGCGCGATGCGCGCGCCCATGCCGGATGCCGCCTTCTATCTGTGGGCGGAAGTCCCCGGCGGCGACGACACCGCTTTCGCGCGTGAGCTGTATGCGCGCAAGCACGTCACCGTGCTGCCGGGCAGTTTCCTCGCGCGCGAAGCGAAAGGCCGGAACCCGGGCAAGGGCATGGTGCGCATCGCCCTGGTCGACGGCCTCGGCCCCTGCCAGGACGCCGCACAGCGCATTGTGGAGTTCATCCGGGAAGCTTGACCGTGCGCATACTGCCTGCCCTGCTCATGGCACTCCTGGCCGCCCCGCCCGCCCTGGCCGACGAGACAAGCGAGCTGGAATACGCCGTGGGCCGGATACTCGAACGGGAGGGCGCGCTGTTCGTCGATTACGAAATCGCCGGGAACGGCAAGGTAACCGTGCTGTTCGGCGCCAACGAACCGGAATGGCGCATGCGAAACACGGTCGAGGCCTTACAATCCCACCCGAATATCGCGCCGGCGCTGTTCTGGAGCAGGATGGATTCCGAGTTTTGCGCGATCCGCTAATTTTTCATAACCACTTCACAGGAAATACCATGCAAGAACTTCAGCAAATCATCGAGGAAGCCTTCGAACGCCGCGCCGACATCACCCCGCGCAATGCCGACGCCAAGGTCAAGGACGCCGTCTTCTCCGTGATCGAGATGCTGGACAAGGGCCAGCTGCGCGTCGCCGAGCGGGTGCAGGGCCAGGAATGGCAGACCCACCAGTGGCTCAAGAAGGCCGTGCTGCTGTCCTTCCGCCTGGAGGACAACAGCTTCATCAAGGGCGGCTTCACCAACTACTTCGACAAGGTGCCGTCCAAGTTCGCCGACTACAACTCCAGGGATTTCCGCGAAGGCGGCTTCCGCGTGGTGCCGCCGGCGGCCGCGCGCCGCGGTTCCTACATCGCCAAGAACGTCGTGCTGATGCCCTCCTACGTCAACATCGGCGCCTACGTCGATGAGGGCGCCATGGTCGACACCTGGGCCACGGTCGGCTCCTGCGCCCAGATCGGCAAGAACGTGCACCTCTCCGGCGGCGTCGGCATCGGCGGCGTGCTGGAGCCGGTGCAGGCCAACCCCACCATCATCGGCGACAACTGCTTCGTCGGCGCGCGCTCGGAAGTGGTGGAAGGCGTGATCGTGGAAGACAACTGCGTGATTTCCATGGGCGTGTACATCGGCCAGTCGACCAAGATCTACGACCGCGAGACCGGTGAAGTGCATTACGGCCGCGTCCCCGCCGGCTCGGTGGTGGTGTCCGGCAACCTGCCCTCCAAGGACGGCAAGTACAGCCTGTATTGCGCGGTGATCGTGAAGAAGGTGGACGAGAAGACGCTGAGCAAGGTGGGGATCAACGAATTGCTGAGAGGCATCTGATCCCTGCGGACCCTAAAGAACGCTCGTCAAGTGCCGTTTAGACCTATACCGGGGCATTGATTAACACCGCCGCTGCGGCAATGCCCATAACGAGAAGCGCACCGGGACCCGACCTGGCGCGTCAGGTAAAAGGCTGAACCTTCCCTTAAACAGCATCCTTGAATCCATGCCCGCGCAAGCGGGCATTTTTTTAGCTGATGCGCACTTCGGCGCCT
This sequence comes from Hydrogenophilaceae bacterium, assembly GCA_024709485.1. Taxonomy (GTDB): domain Bacteria; phylum Pseudomonadota; class Gammaproteobacteria; order Burkholderiales; family Thiobacillaceae; genus UBA6918. The sequence goes on from JANJWO010000009.1 coordinate 32,607, forward strand.
TCCTCGACCAGATCGAAGAGCTCGGCGACATCCGCGTTCTTCATGCGGATGCAGCCGTGCGAGGCCGGCGTGCCGATGAGGTGCTCCTCGTCGGTGCCGTGGATGTAGATGTAGCGGCTGCGGGTATCCACGCTGCCGCCCTGGTTCTTGCCAGCCTCCAGGCCGTCCAGCCAGAGGATGCGGGTAAGGATCCAGTCGCGGTCCGGATTGTCCCGCGCCAGTTCGCGCGACCACACCTCCCCTGTCGGCACGCGCGCCTTGAATACCGCATACAAGGGCTGGCCCGCGCCGATCTTCTCGGCGATGCGGTGGCGCCCGCGCGGCGTGCAGTAGCTGCCGCTTTGTTCGCCCAAGCCGTTTTTCGCCGTCGACACGCGGTATTCGCGGATCAGCCTGTCGCCATCCGGATAAGGCTCCCACAGGTACAGGCGCTGCAGCCGGCTGTCGATGTCGATGAAGTATCTGGCCATTACTGATCGCCCTTGTTCTGGCGCCGGCGCTCGGCGAAGAAATCGCTCACCAGCTTGCCGCACTCCTCGGCCAGCACGCCGCCCTCGATCTCGGCATGGAAATTCAGCCTGGGTTCGGCGAACAGGTTGACGATGCTGCCGGCCGCGCCGGTCTTGTATTCGGCCGCGCCGTAGACCACGCGCTTCACGCGCGCATGGAAGATGGCGCCGGCGCACATGGCGCAGGGCTCGAAGGTGACGTACAGGGTGGAATCGACCAGCCGGTAATTGCCGATATGCTTGGCCGCGTCGCGCAGCGCCATGATTTCGGCGTGGGCGCTGGGATCATGGCTGGAGATGGGCTGGTTGTAGCCGCGCCCGACGATGGCACCGTCTTTCACCAGCACCGCGCCCACCGGCACCTCGCCCTTCTCCCTGGCGAGCGCTGCCTGGGCCAGGGCCTCGCGCATGTAGTCCGTGTCGTTCATAGCATGAGTTTCAAGCCGATCAGGATGGTCACGGTCTCGAACGAACGCTTGATCCACAGATTGCCCTTCCTGATGGCGACATGGCTGCCAAGATAGCCGCCGAGGATGGAGCCGGCAAGCAGGGCCGGCATCCAGTCCCAGGCGATGGTGCCAAGATAACCCAGCACCAGCGCGCCGGTGCCGTTCCAGAACAGTCCGCACAATACCAGCGTGTAGGCCACGGCGCGCTTGTAGTCGAGGCCGAAATGGCGGATCAGCCAGACGGTGAGAAACAGGCCGGTGCCGGAGGTGATGGAGCCGTTGAGGAAGCCGACCACGAACAACCCCAGCATGCCGACGATAAGGCCGCTGCCCTGCCAGTTGCGCGGCGCGTATTCCATGCCGAGCCGGGGCTTGAAGATGGAATAGATCCCGAGGCTCAAGGTGAGCAGGCCCAGCAAGAAGGTGGCGATGTCCTCCGGCACCTTGAGGATGGTGGAGGCGCCCAGCACCACGCCGGGAATGCCTGCGCCCAGGATGATGAGCGATTCGCGCCGGGCGAGGTGGCTTTCCTTCAGGTGCCGCACCGTGGCACCCAGCCCCAGCGCCACGCTGGCGACCTTGTGCGTGGCCAGCGCCACGCTGAACGAGAGGCCGAGGAAGATCAGGATGGGGAACTGGATCAGCCCCGCGCCGCCGCCGGACAGGGCGGAAAAGAAATTGGCCAGCAGCGAGGCGAGGAACAGCAGGAACTGTAATGTGAGGTCCATCAATCAAGCGGTGCTGCCGGTCTCCGCCGCGGTGCGGATGTAGAACAGGCGCAGGCCTTCTGCGCGCACCCTCGCCAGCAGCGCATCCGCCTGCTCGGCGCTGGCGGCGAACATCACTTCCACCGGCAGCTTGCCGCCCAGTTCGAAGAAGCTGTCCTCGCGCATGCGCCCGCCGTGGCCGTAGCCGGCGATGGCGCGGAATGCCGAGCCGCCGGGGATGCCCATTTCGCGCCCGGTTTCCAGCAGCCACTCGTAGACCAGCCGGCCTTTGTGTTTGCGGTCCTCTTCGGTGAAAAGGCGCAGCATGACGGCATTCATGATCAGCCTCGCATCATTTTGAAAGTCCACAGCCCCAGGCCGGTCGCGCCCAGGGAGCCGAATAAATGCAGCGCGGCGGTCGAGATCGCCCAGCCATACTGCCCGCGCGCAAGCATGGTGACCACTTCGGCGGAGAAGGTGGAGAAGGTTGTCAGCGCGCCGAGGAAGCCGGTGATGAGCAACAGGCGCCACTCCGGCGCGAGGCCGGGATGCTGCGAGAAAAACGCGATCGCCAGGCCGATGAGGTAGCCGCCGAGCAGGTTCGCCGCCAGCGTGCCCACGGGCAAGGCCGGATAGGCCGGGTTGAGCCACAGGCCCAAGCCCCAGCGCAGCCAGGCGCCCAGCATCGCGCCTATTCCGACGGCGAAAAAGCCGCTCATGTATTGGACGGGTGGATCAGCATGAGCGGCATTTTACCGCCGCGGACGCCGAATTACGCCATGCCCGATTCCGCCTGGCCAGGCGGCTACTCGATGGCGTCCTTGATGATCTTGACTTCGAGCTTCTCGATGTCGGCCAGCACTTTTCTCAGCTTCGCGTTTTTCGTCTGCACCGGCTTGCGGTAGGACACATAAACGGTCTTGTCGCCGGGCAGTTGGTACACCGAAATGATGAAGGGGCACAGGGCGATGGCGTGCGGGTCGGCCTCCATCATGGCGCGCGACAGCGTGGCGCTGCAGAATTCGAACTGTTCGCCGTATTCATAAACCTGCCTGGCGGCGCCGACATCCTTGCCGGTGCGTTCCAGCATGTCGGCGATGTGCCCCATGCTGTTGATTTTGAGGCCTTCGGATTCGATGCCGGCGTGGATGAAATCGCGCACGTCGGCATACTTGCCCTGGGCCTTGAAGATGACCGCATAGCCGTCGGCGGCGAATGACAGGGCGGGCAGGAGCGCCAGCAAGCCCAGCGCAATCAGTTTTGGCACGATCGGTTTCGGCGCAATCAATTTTTTCATTATCCATTCTCCAGTCCGGACCGGCAAAAGCTTAACGGCTTATGCCGCCGCCGCCAATGATGATTTAATAACGGGTATGACAAGCAAATCCGTGCAAGTTCAAGGGCGCGTCTGGCTCCGAATGAATGGCAAATCCCTGCTGGGCAAGGGCCGGATGGAACTGCTGCGCCAGATCGAGGCGACCGGATCGATCTCCAAGGCGGCCAAGGCGATGAAAATGAGCTACAAGAGCGCGTGGGACGCCGTCGATGCGATGAACAACGCCATGGGCGCCCCGGTCGTGGAAAGCGCCAGCGGCGGTTCCCGGGGCGGCGGCAGCAGGCTCACCGAGGCCGCGCGGCGCCTGATCCTGGAATACCAGCGCCTGGAGGAGCGCCACCGGCAGTGGCTGGATGCGGCGGCGCGGGATTTTTCCGCGCGCATGTCGAGGAAATGAACGGCCCGGCGCGCATGGCAATCCAGGATAAGCCGCCTGCGGCCGCAATTCCGTTTGCCCGCGGCCCGCGGGGAAACCCCCGGCGCCGCATCCTGCCGGCTGCGATCCTGCTGGCCGCGGCGCTGGGCGCTTTGGGACTGAGCGCTTGCGGCAGGCAGGCGGAGGACAGCCAAACCGGAACCGCGCCGGCAACCGTAGACCCCGCACCGCCGGCGGCCGCGCCTGCGAGCGCAGCCGACCAGTTTGCCGTATTCTGCGCAAACTGCCATGGCGCCAACGGCCAGGGCACGAGCATCTTCCCGAAACTTACCGGGCTCACGGCCGAAACCGTCAAATCCAGGCTGGCGGATTACAAGGCCGGCAAACAAGTTGGTCCGCAGTCCGCCGTCATGATGCCGGTCGCGTCCATGCTGAGCGATGCCGAGACGAATGCGCTCGCCACCTACATCGCCGCGTTGAAATAAGTTATCCCGAAGGCGCAGGCAAGCCGCGCCGCCCTGAGGGCCCGGCCCAGTCCGGGCCCGATTTTTTCGATTCCCATATCCACCCGGCCTATTTGTTCCAGCGCTCCGCGGCGGCGTCGTCGGAGGTTCTGGCCTCCACCCAGCGCTCGCCTTCGGGGGTGCCCTCCTTTTTCCAGAACGGGGCGCGGGTTTTCAGGTAATCCATGATGAACTCGCAAGCGGCGAACGCCGCGCCGCGGTGCATGGCCGCCACGCCGACAAAGACGATGCGATCCTGCGGCCGCAGCCTGCCGATGCGGTGGAGCACGCTGACATCCAGCAGCGCCCAGCGCCGCATCGCCTCGTCGACGATTGCGCGCAGGGATTTTTCCGTCATGGCCGGGTAATGCTCCAGGGTCAGCGTCGAGACGTTCCCGCCTTCGTTCAGATCGCGCACCAGGCCGACGAAGCTGGCCACCGCGCCGACCCGGGGCTGCCCGGCATGCAGCGCGGCAATCTCGGCGCCGGGGTCGAAGTCGGATTCCTGGACAAGGATTTTCATGGCAATTTCAGGCAAAAACTGCGATAAACAACCGCGGCACGTTAAATCACGGTACTTTAAACCATGGCACTTTAATCTGGATTATCCAGTAAGCGGCTCGCCGCCAGTTGGACAATCCGGGTTGATCCTGTCGCCACCACCGAAGACGCCAGCATGCAACGGACCATCGAACACGCCTGGAACCTGAGGCCGACGGAAGCCATCGCCTTGCAGAAGACGTTGCGCCAAAGGGTGGAGCGCAGCGACCGCCTGCCGGCAATCCGGCACGTGGCCGGCGTCGATGTCGGCTTCGAGGACAACGGCCGCACCACGCGCGCAGCCGTGGCGGTGCTCTCGTTTCCCGACTTGACGCTCGTGGAGTCGGCCCTCGTCCGCCGCCCCACAAGCTTTCCTTACGTACCCGGCCTGCTCTCGTTCCGCGAGCTTCCCGCGGTGCTGGAGGCCCTGGACACGCTCAAGACCTTGCCCGACGTCGTCCTCTGCGACGGCCAGGGCATCGCGCATCCGCGCCGCTTCGGCATCGCCTGCCACCTCGGCGTGCTGCTGGACCTCCCCGCCATCGGCGTCGCCAAATCCCGGCTCATTGGCGCCCATGCCGAGCCGCCGGACGAGAAAGGCGGCTGGGCGCCGCTGCTCGATAAGGGGGAAACCGTCGGCGCGGCGCTGCGCACCCGGGTCGGCGTGAAACCGATTTACGTCTCGCCCGGGCATCGCGTCAGCCTCGCAACCGCGATCGCGCTCACGCTGGCCTGCACCACCCGCTATCGCCTGCCCGAAACCACGCGGCATGCGCATCGGCTGGCTTCGCTGGAAAAGGATCTTTAGCCTTTCTTGCAAGCAAGCAGGCGCGGCCGCCAGTGCGCGATGAGCGCGGCCCTGGCCGCGGCGTCGCCGCCGCCCGCCGCCAGCAACTCGGGGCCCGCACCCAGTTCCGTGCGCTGCCAGCCCGACGCCGTGGCGCATTCCACGATCACCGCCCAGCGCCCTTCCTTCGGCTCGACGGCATAGAGATGGGCGCGCACCGCCATCTCCTCGAGCAGCGCGTGGACGGCGAGCCTGGCCTGGGCCAGATCGGCTTCGCTGGCCTCGGCCCCGCCCTGCCCCGCCTTGGATCCCAGCCGCGCGTCGTCGTCGATTTGCCGCAAAAGCTCCTCGACGCGGCGCGCGCCCTCGGGCGTGGCCAGCGCCGCCAGCGGGGTGCGGCCGCCGAGCTGGACCCGCGGCTGCCTGAGCCACTCGGCCGCCTTGGCCTGGCTGCCCAGGACCCGACTGGCCAAGTCCATGAGATACGCCGGTTCGTGCTTGTGCATCTTTCCTCCCCGGCAATTCCAGCCCGGATCGCTCGCGCGCCGCTGACGCGCCTGCACGAAATATAGCCCGCTCTGGCAGGCTTTGCCGGCGCGATGGCGAAGCGGCGCGGGAATGCCCTCAGCCGCCGGTCACAGGCGGAAAGATCGCCACTTCGTCGCCGTCCTGCAGGGGCGTGACGAGGCCGGCCAACGTCTGGTTCACCGCCATGCGGTAGCCCGCATCGACCCCCAGCGCCTTGCTCCAGGGATCGCCGCGCTTTCTCAGGGCATCGATGATGGCGGCGGCGTAGGCGCGCTCGCCGGGCAGTTCGAGTTCCTCGGCCTCCACGCCAAAAAGCTCGCGCAAGCGCGCGAAATACAAGACTTTTACTTTCATTCGAGCACCTCGGTAAAGGGGATGAAGCGCACCCACTCGCCGCGGAGCACGGTCTGGCCGACTGCGATATCGACGAAGCCGTCCCCCCACACGGCCGAGGTCAGCACGCCGGAGCCCTGATTGGGATAGATGCGGACCTCGGCGGCGCCATCGACGCCCGCGACCATGTGGCCGCGCAGGAACTCGCGCCGCGTGCCCGGCCGCGGCCAATCGAAGGCGGCGCGCACCGGAAAGGCGCGATAGAGAACCTGGCTCGCGCCCATGCGTTTCAGCAGGAAGGGCCGCGCAAACAGGCAGAAGGTGGCGAAGGCCGACACCGGGTTGCCCGGCAGGCCGATGAAGTCAGCCTCGCCGATGCGGCCATAGACCACCGGCTTGCCGGGCTTCATCGCCACTTTCCAGATATCGACGCGGCCCAGGGTTTCGAGCGCGGCCTTGACGTGATCTTCCTCGCCGACCGACACGCCGCCGGTGGTCATGACCACGTCCGCACGCCCGGCGGCCTTTTCCAGCGCGATGCGCGTTGCCTCAAACGTGTCCTTGACGACGCCAAGGTCGATGACCTCGACCCCCAGCCCCGTCAGCAAGCCGGCCAGGGTGGCGCGGTTGGAGTTGTAGATCTGCCCTGCCCCCAGCGGCACGCCGGGTTCGGCCAGCTCGTCGCCGGTGGAAAACATCGCCACCCGGAGGCGGCGCACCACTTTGGCCTCGGTGCAGCCGATGGAGGCGGCCAGCCCGAGCTCGGCGCCCTTCAGGCGCGCGCCTGGCGTCAGCACGTCGGTGCCCGGCCGGATGTCCTCGCCCGCGCGGCGGATGTTGTCGCCGGGGTGCGGCACCTTGTAGATCGTGACGGCGTCGCCTTCAAGCGACGTGTCTTCCTGCATGACCACGGCATCGGCGCAAGGCGGGATCGGCGCGCCCGTGAAGATGCGCGCGGCTTCGCCATGCCCCAGCGGCTCGCCGACCTGGCCGGCGGCGATGCGCTGCGTCACCCTCAGTTTGCTGTCCGGCTGGCGGCAGTCGCGGCTGCGCACCGCATAACCGTCCATGGCGGTGTTGTCGAGCGGCGGCACGCTGACGAATGAGGTCAGACCTTGCGCGAGCACACGCTTGTAAGCATTGGATAACTTGACGGTTTCGGTTTCGTCGAGCACCCGTGCCCGGATGAGAAGTTCCTGCAAGAGTTCGGCTGCACTTAGCACTTAAATCCCTATTTCTTGTTTGATGAATGCGCGGATGCCGGCGATGTCGTCCAGCGCCAGCCAGGCTTTATTGTCGCTTGGTTGCACGTCGCTCGCCACCGCCAGGATGTTTTCGTCGGCGGGATACAGCCAGGGCTTGGCGTTTGCCGACCTGTGCACTTCGAGCTTGGGAATGGGGTCGCGCTTCCAGCCCTCCACCAGCACCAGATCGCAGGGCGCCAGCCGCGCCAGCAGATCCTGCAGCCGCGGCGGTGCCTCCTGCTCGTTCTCGTGCATCAGCGCCCAGCGCACGTCGCTCGCCACCAGCACTTCGCCGGCGCCGGCCTTGCGATGGCGCCAGCTGTCCTTGCCCGGCTGGTCCACATCGAAACCGTGATGCGCATGCTTGACGAGGGACACCCGCACGCCCTCCGCGCGCAGCAGCGGAATGAGTTTTTCCAGCAGCGTCGTCTTGCCGGCGCCGCTGTAGCCGGCAATGCCCAGTATTTTCATGCAGTCGGGGTGCAGGTTCCGCGCCTGGCCGTCCTGGGCTCGGAACAGCGAGCCTGTGCAGACAGCCGCACGGGATTTCCTGGCGAGAAAAAAATCCGGTTATATTTTCACATATATAACGCTAGAATTCACTCATGCTAGTCGATCCCTTTGGCCGCAGCATCGAATATGTCCGCCTGTCCGTCACCGACAGGTGCGATTTGCGCTGCACCTACTGCATGCCGGAGGGCTTCCAGGGCTTCGAGGAACCCGGGCACTGGCTGAATTTCGCTGAAATCGAGCGCCTGATCGGCGCCTTCGGACGCCTGGGCGTCAAGCGCGTGCGCATGACCGGCGGCGAGCCGCTGCTGCGGCGCAATCTGCCGCAACTCGCCGCCCGGCTTTCCGCCCTGCCCGGCATCGAGGACCTGTCGCTGTCCACCAACGCCACGCAACTCGCCAGGCACGCCCAGGCCCTGAAGGACGCGGGCGTGAGCCGCCTCAACGTCAGCCTGGACTCGCTCAGGCCCGAACGCGTGGCGCAGATCAACGGCCGCGACGTGTTCAGCCGCATCATGGCCGGGCTCGAAGCCGCGCATCGCGTCGGCTTCGAGCGCATCAAGCTCAACATGGTGGCCATGGCCGGGGTCAACGACGACGAGATCGACGCCATGGTCGAGTTCGCCATGCGCGGCCACTACATCCTGCGCCTCATCGAAACCATGCCCATGGGCGATACCGGCCGCGCTTCCTCGTTCCTCGACCTGCAGCCGGTGAAGGCGCGGCTCGCGGAAAAATACGGCCTGGTCGAAGCCTCGCTCGCCGGCGGCGGCCCGGCGCGCTACCTCGGCAGCCCCGACGGCCGCTTCAACATCGGCTTCATCACCCCGCTGTCGCAGCACTTCTGCGGCACCTGCAATCGCGTGCGGGTGGCGGTGGACGGCACGCTCTACCTGTGCCTGGGACAGGACGACAAGGCCGAACTGGGCCCCCTGCTGCGCGCCGGCGCGAGCGATGCGGAAATCGAACAGGCCATCCTGAACGCCGTCGCGCGCAAGCCCGAGCGCCACGAATTCCGCGAGGCGCCGCAGAAGCTGGTGCGTTTCATGTCCATGACCGGCGGTTAGCCGGTCAAAATCAGTTCTCCCGGCGGTTAGCCGGTCAAGATTCGGCCTCCCGGTGCTTAGCCGGTCAGAATTGGTCTCCCGGCGGCTGGCCGGTCAGACTCGGCTCTCCCGGCGGCCTGAGCCCCCGGATTCGCCTGCCCGCCGGCCGCGCCTTACATCGCCGCCATCAGCTTGTCGTAGGATTCCGCGAACAGCCGCACGCCGTCCGCCTGCAATTCCTCGCCCATCCGCATGGGGCTGATGCCCAGCGACTCCAGTTCGACCAGATCATCCTCGGCGCCCAAAACCCCGAGATGCAGCGTCGCCCCGATCTCGCCGTGGCCTGCCAGCGCCGCCAGCGTGCTGTCGGTCAAGGTGTTGATGGTATCGGAGCCGATCAGCGGTTCGACATAGAGCAGATCGCCGTAGGCCGGGTTCTTGGTGCTGCTGCTGGCCCACAGCAGGTATTGCGGCCGCACCTTTTGCGCGCGCAGATCGCTGAAATACGCGTCGCCCAGGAAGAAATCCAGGTAGCGCTGATAGGCCAGCTTGGCGACGGCGACCGCGGTTTTGCCGCGCAATTTCAAGGCCTGCGCGCTGCCGATCGCCTCCAGCTTCTTGTCCGCGAGCGTGTCGATGCGCGACAGGAACAGGCTGGCCACGGCTTTCAGTTGCCGCGGATCGCCGCCCTGCTCCAGCCATTGCCGCGCCCCGCGGATATAGGCCTCGAAGGTGCGCGCGGCGTGGTGCAGGGAAAACAGCAGGGTCACGTTGACGCGAACGCCTTCGGCGGTCAGGCGCTCGAAGGCGCGCAGGCCGGCTTCCGTGCCCGGCACCTTGATGAGCAGGTTTTCGCGTCCGATGAGGCTGCGCAGGCGCCTGGCCTCGGCAACAGTCATGTCCGCGTCGTGGGCGAAGCGCGGCGCCACTTCCCAGCTGACGTAGCCGTCGTCTCCCCCGCTGTTCACGAAAACCGGCAGCAACAGATCGCAGGCCGCGCGGATGTCCTCACCGACCAATGCTTCGTAGCGCCGCTCGGGATCCGGCTGGGATTTCCTCAAGCCGTCCAGCTGCTCGGCGTAATCCGTGCTCTCGGTGACCGCCTTGTGAAAAATCGTCGGGTTGGAGGTGATTCCCGTCACCCCTTCCGCGATCAGCCCGGACAGGCGGCCGCTGCGCAGATGCCCCCGCGTCAGATTGTCGAGCCAGATGCGCTGCCCCAGGGGATGCAGATCGGAAAAAAGCGGCATGGCATTGCTCCATTCATGGTTGCAGGCATTTTCAGTTTAGCCGCTGGAATTGCCGGCGCGACGCCGGCTACGGCACCAGGAAGGACTGGCGCCAAGAGCGGCGGGTTCCCGCCGCGGGGGAATACTGCCTATTGGCCATCGGGTCATTAATCGGCATACAGGCCATAAACTAACCGCATGAGTTTTTTCGCACAGCTTGCATTCGACAACCGCTTCGCCGCCCTGCCGCCGCAATTCCACACCCGCCTGGAACCCACACCCGTTCCCGCCCCTTATCTGGTGGCCTGGAATCCGGATGCGCTGGAGCTGCTGGGCCTGCCGCCGGCAGCGGTCGCTTCGGCGGAATTCGTCGCGATTTTTTCCGGCAACGCGCCGCTGCCCGGCGCGGCGCCGCTGGCCGCGATCTATGCCGGCCACCAGTTCGGCCACTATGTGCCGCAGCTGGGCGACGGCCGCGCCATCCTGCTGGGGGAGGTGGTGCATCCGTCCGGCAGCCGCTGGGAAGTGCAGCTGAAAGGCGCCGGGCGCACCCCCTATTCGCGCGGCGGCGACGGCCGCGCCGTGCTGCGCTCGTCGATCCGCGAATACCTGTGCTCGGAAGCCATGCACGGCCTCGGCATCCCGACCACGCGCGCGCTCTGCCTCACCGGCAGCGATCTGCCGGTGCACCGCGAGAGCGTGGAAAGCGGCGCACTGGTCACGCGGCTTGCGCCGAGCTTCATCCGCTTCGGCAGCTTCGAGGTGTTCTATTACCGCGGCCAGCATGAGGAAATCAAAACCCTGGCCGATTTCGCGCTCAGGCACTATTTCCCCGAGCTGCTCGACGAGGCCAGGCCCTACCCCGCGCTGCTGCGCGAGATCACCCGGCGCACGGCGAGGCTGATGGCGCAATGGCAGGCAGCCGGCTTCTGCCACGGCGTGATGAACACCGACAACATGTCCATCCTGGGGCTGACCCTGGATTACGGCCCCTACGGCTTCATGGAAGCCTACGATCCGCGCTACGTCTGCAACCATTCCGATCACGACGGCCGCTATGCCTACGACCAGCAGCCGCAGATCGGCGCCTGGAACTGCACCTGCCTCGCCCAGGCCCTGCTGCCGCTGATGGAGCTGGACGAGGCCAGGGAGGCGCTGTCGGGCTATGGCGACATCTTTGCCACCGAATACATGCGCCTGATGTGCGCGAAGCTCGGCCTGCCCTTCGAAGAAGCCTCCGCGCCGCTGCTGACCGGGCTGCTCGATCTGATGGCGCAAAACCGCACCGACTACACCATCCTGTTCCGCGCGCTGGGCGGATTCGATTCCGGGGCGGCGGCGAAAAACGCCGGCGTGCGCGATCTGTTCATCGCGCGCGAGGCGTTCGACGCCTGGGCCGCCGGCTACGGCGCGCGCCTGCGCGCCATCGGCAGCGAGGATGCCGCCCGCGCCGCGCGGATGCACCGCGTCAACCCCAAGTACGTGCTGCGCAACCACCTGGCCGAAACTGCCATCCGCAAGGCGCGCGACGAACGCGATTACACCGAGATCGAGCGCCTGCGCGGCCTGCTGGCGCGCCCCTTTGACGAACAGCCCGAATTCGACGACTATGCGAAGGAGCCGCCCGACTGGGCGAGGGAAATCGCCGTCAGCTGTTCATCCTAGTGAAAGCGCTTTTGACCGTTTTGTTCTGCCTGAGTCTTGCGGCCTGTTCCGGCAACGCCATCCGGAACAAGGACGGCACCGCCTCCGAACGCGGCCTCAGCCTGTCCGGCATCGCGAAGAGCGACGTGGACGACATCACCGAACTGACCCAGCGCGAAGCCATCGCCTGCCTGAAGCGCCTGGCCGAAAAACTCTACCGCCGCAACCCGTCCGAATTGGGCAAGAGCCCGCGCCAGGGCCTGGATGCCGCGATGGCCGACATCTTCGACCCGCTCAACCACTGGCACCTGTCGGCGCGCCGCAGCCTCGACTGGCAGGCCAGCATCAACAGCGCCTTCGATGCGAATTACCCGGGCGACCGCATCGCCGCCATGATGAAAGGCCTGCTGACCATGGTCATGGCCTCCTACGGCCACAAGACCGAGATCTACATCCTGGACAGCCTCGATCCGCAAAAGCTGTACAACGCCGCGCGCAACATCGAGATCGTCGCCTGGCGCCTGGCGAACGCGAGAAACGACAGGCGCGAGCCGCTCCTGCTCAGCAACGGCCAGGACCCGGACGGCATCGCCAACTTGAGCTTCGAGCGCGAATTCGGCAAGCTGATCGCCGTCCAGGATCTGGGCGCCCGCATCGTGGAAGGCAAGACCAACCGCGCCATTCGTTTCACGGTCGTCAACGTGGCGACCTTGGTTTTTTTACCCATCTAGAAAAGGAACACACATGTCCGAACTCATCATCGAAGACCTCACCATCGGCGACGGCGACGAAGCCGTGGCCGGCAACAACGTCGTGGTGCACTACACCGGCTGGCTGACCGACGGCGCGAAATTCGATTCCAGCAAGGACCGCGACGACCCCTTCCTCTTCCGCCTCGGCGCCGGACAGGTCATCCGCGGCTGGGACCAGGGCGTGGCCGGCATGCGGATCGGCGGCAAGCGCAAGCTCACCATTCCGCCGGAGATGGCCTATGGCAGCCGCGGCGCCGGCGGCGTCATCCCGCCCAACGCCACCCTGGTGTTCGAGGTGGAGTTGCTGGCGATCCGCTGATTCCGGGCCGGGACTGCAGGCCCGCAGCCGGGAAAGCGGCATGCCGATGCGGCCCATGCGGCTTGCCCGCTATGTGTGGGCGGCGCCCTGCAGCGCGCTGGGCCTGGCGCTGGCCCTGCCCGCCCTGCTGCTGGGCGGCACGGCGCGGCCGGTTGGCGGCGTTCTCGAAATCTCGCTGGCGGCCGCGCTGCGCCGCCTGCGCCTGCGCCGGCTGCCGTTTCGCGCCATCACCTTCGGCCACGTGATACTCGGCACCAGCCGCACCAATCTGCGCCGACTGCGCGCGCACGAGCGTATCCACGTGCGCCAGTACGAGCAATGGGGCATCTTCTTCTTCCTGGCCTACCCGCTTTCCAGCCTGCTGCAGCTGCTGCAGGGCCGCAGCCCATACTGGCACAACTGGTTCGAGCGGCAGGCCCGCGCGAAGGCATCGCCCGCGGAATTTGGCCGGCACAAGGAAACTTGACCATGCCCGCCAGGCTGCGCGCCCTCCAGGCCGATATCACCACCCTCGCGCTGGACGCCATCGTCAATGCCGCCAACAACTCGCTGCTCGGCGGCGGCGGCGTGGACGGCGCGATTCATCGCGCCGCGGGCCCGCAACTGCTGGCGGAATGCCGCGGGCTGGGCGGCTGCGCCACCGGCGACGCCAAGCTCACCCGGGGCCACCTGCTGCCGGCGCGCTACGTCATCCACACCGTCGGCCCGGTGTGGCGCGGCGGCGCTCAAGGCGAGGCGGAACTGCTGGCTTCCTGCTACCGGCGCGCGCTCGAAGTGGCGGCGGAAAGCGGCCTGGCCAGCCTCGCCTTTCCGGCCATCAGCACCGGCGCCTACGGCTATCCCGCGGAGCCGGCCGCCAGGATCGCCGTGGGCGCCGTCCGCGAAGCCGCTCGAATTCACCCAACCGTCCGCGAAATCATTTTCTGCTGCCATTCGCGCAGCTGCCTCGACGTCTACGAAAAGCTGCTCAGCGCCTAGCGCTGCGGCCGGCGCGGAACTCGGATGAGGAGCGGCCGCTCAAATGCCTGAGCGGAATTGGTCTAGTATCAATTCAAGTTCCCTTCGGTCACGGAAAAGGAGCCCTGCATGAGCACGCTTTCGATCAAACCCGACACCCGCAACATCGACCTGCCCGCGATCCGGCGCGTGGAGGCGGGCCATGTGCTGCTGTGGCTGAAACATGGCTGGAAGGACTTGTTGCGCAACTGGCCTGTATCTCTCGGCACCGGCATACTGTTCACCCTGCTCGGCTACCTGTTGATGGAATACGCCTGGGCGCGTCCGCATCTGGCGCTGACGCTGACCAGCGGCTTCCTGCTGATATCGCCTTTTCTCGCCATCGTCTTCTACGAGCTGTCGCGCCGGCACGAGACAGCGCGCACGCCGCGCTTCGAAGGCGTGCGCAGGAATGCGGCATCGATCGGCATGTACGCCCTGCTGCTCGCCTTCGTCCTGAGCAGCTGGGAACGCATTTCCGCCATCCTGGTGGGACTGTTCTCGAATGGCGAACTGCTCGTCGGCGGCAGATTCTCGTACGCCCTGCTGTTCAGCCAGGCGCAGCTCGGCTTCACCGTTCTCTATTTGCTGGCCGGCGGCGTGCTGGCAGCGCTGGTGTTCGCGCTGTCGGCGGTGTCGCTGCCCATGCTGATGGACCGCCGGGTGGATTTCGTCACCGCCATCGTGACCAGCCTTTGGGTGGTGCGTAAGAATCCCCTGACCATGCTGGTTTGGGCATTCTTGATCGGGGCGCTGACCCTGCTGGCCCAGCTGCTCTGGCTGGTTCCGCTGGCGCTCATCTTCCCCCTGCTGGGGCATGCCACCTGGCACGCCTACCGCGACCTGGTCACGCGCCACCAGGCCTGACAGGCCCTCGGCTCAAGCCTTGGCGCCGTCAGCCGTTTCGGCGGCGGGGTCGAAGCGCAGCCTGCAATGGGTTTCGCGCGTGAGCGCCAGGCAGAGCACGGCGCCGCAGGCGCTCAGCGCGAGCCAGAGGAAGGCGGAACGATAGGCGCCGGCATCGTAGATGCGCGCGCCCTCGGCCATGCCGCCGTGCCAGCCGCGGTCCAGCAGCCAGCCCAGCGCGCTTTGCAGGATCGCGGTCAGGGCGAGCACGGAGGTATTGACCACGCCGCCGACCGTCCCGCCCGCGCCCGGATGGTTGGCTTCGCGCGCGAAGGCGAAACCGATGATGATGCCGCCCGCCGCAAAGCCGGTGAAGGCAAACAGCGCATAGCGCGCGGGCAGGGGCATCTCGGGCACGGCGAGCAGCGCGGCCCAGCCGCCCGCGCTGGCCGCGGCGGCGCACGCATAAGGCAGCCGGCGCAGGCCGATGCGGTCGGAGAGCGCGCCCAGCAGCGGACCGCCCAGGGCATAGCCGAGGAACATGGCGGCGGTGAGGCTCGCTGCCTGGCTGCGCGCCATGCCGTGGACCTGGGTCAGATACGGCACCCCCCAAAGCCCGGCGAAGGTCAGCACCGGCGCGGCCAGCAGCCCGGCGGCGAAAAACAGCAGCCAGGTCTCGCGCCGGGAAACCACCGATTTCAGGCTGGCGCCCAGCGGCATGCCGCCGTTCAGCGCATGCGGATGCGCGTGGCTGGCATAGCCGCGCTCACCCGGATCATCGCGCACCCACAGCCAGATGGCGCCACCCAGCGCCAGCGTGACCGCAGCGCTGGCCATGAGCGACGCGCGCCAGCCGATGGCGGCCACCGCCTCGGCCAGCGGCACGCCGGCCAGAATGCCGCCGATATTGCCGATCAGCAGGGAAACGCCGGTCACGGTCGCAAAGCGGTTGGCCGGGAACCAGTGTCCGGCCAGCTTCATGGCGGCGACGAAGGCCACCCCGAACGAAGCGCCCATCAAGCCGCGGCCCAGCATCGCCTGTCCCAGGCTGTCCGCGCTGGCGAACAGCAGGATGCCGCCCGAGCCGGTCACGGCGGCGACCGCCGCCAGCCAGCGCGGCCCCCTGGCATCGGCCAGCATGCCGCTGATGACCTGCATGCAGGCCTCGGCATAGAAATACGTCGCGGAAAGCGTGCCCAGCAGCGCGGCCGCGATGGAAAATTCGCGCATCAGTTCGCCCACCATCACCGCCGGCGCGACGCGCTGGAAGAAGCCGGCGAAGAACAGGGCTGCGACCAGCCCCCAGGTCAGCCAGGCCAACGCGGCGGGCGGCGGGCGCTGCATGCCCTCAGTCGCCGGTGTAGACGCAGCCGGAGCGCTGGGTTTCCTGCACGATGATCCTGCACAGGCCGGGCACGGCAGGCTTGAGCCGCTGCCATATCCAGCGCGCGAGATTTTCCGAGGTGGGGTTGTCCAGGCCCGCGATGTCGTTCAGATAGCGGTGGTCGATCTGCTGCCGGATCGGCGCAAAGGCGGCGTCCAGATCGGCGAAATCCATCACCCAGCCGCTGGCGGGATCGACCGGACCGCTGACGCAGACCTGTATCTGGAACGAATGGCCGTGCACGTTCGCACAGGGATGCGAAGCCGGCAGCCCCGGCAATTTGCGCGCGGCTTCGACGTGGTAGATGTTGAAGATTTCCATTTATTTTTTCCGAACAATGCATCAAGCCTGTCGCGCGCGCTTGAAGGCGCCGCAGCGCCGGCAGTGCAGTGCTTCCATGGCGCTATGTTAACCTCATCAGGATATATGGATTCGCCTCTCGAGCAACTCGACCTCGGCCAGTGGGCCTGGGAATTCCTGCGCCGCAACCCGGCCTATCAGGCGGATTACCGCGAATTCATCCAAACCTGGCGGGCGCTGGAAGCCGACTACGGCGCCCCGCCCCATCGCGATTTCCCGCGCTGGAAGAACGACCCGCGCGCGTCGCGCCCGGCCTGGGATCCGGCCCTTGGCACCGGCGCCGCCTGCGTGACCGACGAGGAAGACAAGCAATTGATCGAATGCTGGATGGGCGCGAAATGGGGCTTCTACCAGTTCCCGCAGGATCCGCATCTCGCTGCCTGGCAGCTGGAGGCGCCCATGAACTGGCGGCCGCCGCCCGGATATCGCTTCGACCGGCCGGCCGCCGGCGAAACCGACCTCCTGCTGGCATTCGATCTTGCCCTGCCTTTGCCGGCCCAGTTCGAGGCTGCCAAGCGCCATCTCGTCAGCCGGCAGCTTGCCTTGAAAAGAAAGGGGCTGGCGGTGCCGCGCACGCTCGAGAACCAGCGCGCCCATTGGGCGGAACTGCTCGCGGCCTGGGACGGTCAATCCGGCGCCCGGCTCGACGAGGCGCGCGCCATGGTCGAATGCGGCTATCGCGAAATCCTGCGCCTGCAGGGCAAGGCGCAAACCGCCTGAACGTTCACGGGCTACAATTCTTTTATTCGTATTCGTTTTGTTTTATTGAACCAGGAAAAAATCATGGCAATGGATGTAGTGGATTTTGAAATTTTCGGCGAAGACATGCAGTACGTGGAAATCGAGCTGGACCCGGGCGAGGCCGCCATCGGCGAGGCCGGCGCCATGATGTACATGGACCCGGACATCGACATGGACACCATCTTCGGCGACGGCTCGGCCCAGCAGGGCGGTTTCTTCGGCAAGCTGATGGGCGCGGGCAAGCGGCTTCTCACCGGCGAATCGCTGTTCACCACGGTGTACCAGAACCAGGGCCGCGGCAAGCGCCGCGTGGCCTTCGCCGCGCCCTACCCCGGCCGCATCCTGCCCATGGACTTGAGCCAGCTCGGCGGCACGCTGATCTGTCAGAAGGATTCCTTCCTGTGCGCGGCCAAGGGCGTGTCGCTCGGCATCGCCTTCCAGCAGAAGCTGGGCGTGGGCCTGTTCGGCGGCGAGGGCTTCATCATGCAGAAACTGGAAGGCGACGGCCTCGCCTTCGTGCACGCCGGCGGCATGCTGATGGAGCGCGAACTCGGCGCGGGCGAAACCCTGCGCGTGGACACCGGCTGCATCGCCGCGCTGTCGCCCACCGTGAACTACGACATCCAGTACGTCGGCAAGCTCAAATCCGCCTTGTTCGGCGGCGAAGGCCTGTTCTTCGCCACGCTGACCGGGCCCGGCAAGGTCTGGCTGCAGTCGCTGCCGCTGTCCAGGCTCGCCAACCGCATCGTCATGGCAGCGCCCGCGGCGGGCGGACGCCAGGTGGGCGAAGGCTCGATCCTGGGCGGATTCGGCGGCCTGCTCGACGGCGACAACGGCTAACTTTTTAAACTGCAATTCACAGCGAGGTTGAAGGGAGGAACGGGCGCGAATCGAAACGAACCCTCGCTTGAAGCGCGCCTTCCTCCCTTAACACTTCCCGACAGGAGCCCATCATCGCCCGTTCCAGCCTGATCAAGATCGCGTTTGCGCTGGCCGCCGCGCTTGGCCTGGCCGCTGCCGCCTGGTGGCTGCTCCGCCCCCAGCCCATCGAGGTCAGCGTCGCCACGGTCGATGCAGGGCTGGTCGAGGCCACCGTGGTCAACACCCGGGCCGGCACGGTGGAAGCCTGCCGCCGCTCCAAGCTCGCGCTGCCAGCAGGCGGCCAGATCAGCCAGATGTGGGTCAAGGAGGGCGAGCGCGTGAAGCGCGGGCAGAAGCTGCTGGAACTGTGGAACCGCGACTTGTCCGCGCAGGCCGAACTGGCGCAGCGCCAGCTGGCCACGGCGCAGCAGCAGCAGCGCCAGGCCTGCATCCTCGCGGAGAATGCGCGCATCGAAGCCGGGCGCGCCGAGGCGCTGGCGGCCAAAGGCTTTGTCAGTTCGCAGCGCGTGGACGACGCCCGCGCCCAGGCACGCGCGCAGACCGCCGCCTGCGATGCCGCCCGCACCGAGGTGAAACGCGCGCAAAGCCAGATCGGCGTGGCGCGCGCCGGCCTGGAAAGGACCGTATTGGTGGCACCCTTCGACGGCATCGTGGCGCAGGTCACCGGCGAGGTCGGCGAGTTCACCACGCCCTCGCCGCCCGGCATTCCCACGCCGCCGGCAGTGGACCTGATCGACGACAGCTGCCTCTACGTCACCGCGCCCATGGACGAGATCGACGCGCCCAAGATCCGGCCCGGCATGCCGGCCAGGATCGCCCTCGACGCCCTGCCCGGCCGCACCTTTCCCGGCACGGTGCGGCGCGTCGCGCCCTATGTCACGGAAGTGGAAAAGCAGGCGCGCACCGTGGATGTGGAAGTCGATTTCCAGCACCCCGACGAGGTGCCCCGCAATCTGCTCGCCGGCTACAGCGCGGACGTCGAGATCATCCTGGAAGCGCGCGACAAGGTGCTGCGCCTGCCCACCCAGGCCATCCTCGAAGGCAACAAGGTGCTGGTGCTGGAAAAGGACGGCAGGCTGGCCGAGAAAACCCTCACCCCCGGCCTCGCCAACTGGGCCTACACCGAGGTGGCCAAAGGCCTGCAAAAGGGCGAGCGCGTGGTGTCGAGCTTCGAGAGTGAAGCCATCAAGGCGGGCGCGCTGGCCAGGGCCCGGCAATGACCCCAATTTAAATGATCGAGCTCAGCGGCATCTCCCGCATCTTCACCATGGGCGACCAGGAGGTGCGCGCGCTCAACCGCATCAATCTCAGGATCGGGCCGGGCGAATACCTCTCGGTGATGGGGCCGTCCGGTTCCGGCAAATCCACCCTGCTCAACATCATCGGCCTGCTCGACCTGCCGACCCACGGCACCTATCGCCTGGAAAGCCGCGACGTCACCGCGCTCTCCGAAGCCGAGCAGGCCAAGGTGCGGCGCGAGCGCATCGGCTTCATCTTCCAGTCCTTCCATCTGGTGCCGCGGCTGACCGCCGCCGAGAACATCGAGCTGCCGCTGATACTTGAAGGCCTGCCGCCCGCCGAGCGCCAGGCGCGGGTGCAAGCCGCGCTGCAGCAGATCGACCTTTCCGACCGCGCCCACCACCGCCCGGCCGAACTCTCCGGCGGCCAGCGCCAGCGCGTGGCCATCGCGCGCGCCACCATCCTCAACCCGGCCGTGCTGCTGGCGGACGAGCCCACCGGCAACCTCGACCACAAGACCGGCGCCGAAGTGGTGGCGCTGCTGGAGAAACTGCACCACGCCGGCACCACGGTCATCGTCGTCACCCACGACCGCGAGCTCGGCGGGCGCGCGCACCGCCGCATCCAGATGCGCGACGGCGAGATCGTGGGGGACGAGTCATGAAACAAACCGAACACAGAGGAAGCAGAGGCAACAGAGGAAAACCGTTTTTTAACCACGGAGTTCGCGGAGGACGCAGAGTTTTATTCGGCTTTCTTCTGCGTGCTCTGAGAATTCCGCGGTTCGGATTCCTTTCGCCTTACTCTGGTCCCTCTGTTTCCTCTGTGTAAGGCGCATTTGCGATGGTCCTCAAGGACGCCCTCACCCTCTCCTACCGCACCGTGGTCAGCTACCGGCTGCGCGCCCTGCTCATTCTGCTGGCGATGGCGCTGGGCGTGGCGGCGGTGGTGGTGCTGACCGCGCTGGGCGACGGCGCGCGGCGCTTCGTGGTCAGCCAGTTCGCCTCGCTCGGCACCAACCTCATCATCGTGCTGCCCGGGCGCGCCGAGACTTCCGGCGGCTTTCCCGGCGCGCTGGTGGGGCAGACGCCGCGCGACCTCACTCTCGACGATGCCGCCAGCCTCGCCACGCTGCGCGGGGTGATGCGCTACGCCCCGCTCAATGTTGGCGCATCCGAAATCAGCGCGGGCGGCCGTCTGCGCGAAGTCACCGTGCTGGGCAGCACGGCCGAGCTCATCCCCATCCGCAACATGAAGTTCGCGCAAGGCAGGTTCACCGCCGGCAGCGGCCCCAACCCGGCCGAGATCGTGCTGGGTTCGGCGCTGGCGCGCGAACTGTTTCCCGCGGGCGATGCCATGGGCCAGCGCCTCCGCCTCGGCGACCGGCGTTTCCGCGTGACCGGCGTGCTGGCTTCGCAGGGCGAAAGCATGGGCTTCAACACCGACGAGATCGCCGTCATTCCGATCGACCACGCGCAATCGCTGCTCAACACCCAGTCGCTGTTCCGCATCCTGATCGAAGCGCAAAGCCGCAGCATGATCGAACCGGTGAAGGCGGCGATCCGCAGCACCCTCACCGTGCGCCACGACGGCGAGGAGGATGTCACCGTCATCACCCAGGATGCCGTGCTCTCGACCTTCGACCGCATCTTCCGCGCCCTCACCTTCGCCGTTTCCGGCATTGCCGCCATCAGCCTGGCCGTGGCCGGCATCCTGGTGATGAACGTGATGCTGGTCGCGGTCAGCCAGCGCACCGCCGAGATCGGCCTGTTGAAGGCGCTGGGCGCGACCAGGCAGGACATCAAGCGCCTGTTCCTGCTGGAAACCCTGTGGCTGGCGCTGGCCGGCGCCGGCGTCGGCATCGCGCTCGGCTATGCCGGCAGCCTCGGGCTGCGTCTCGCCTATCCGCAGCTTCCCGCCTACCCGCCGGCCTGGGCCAGCCTCGCCGCCATCGCCACCGCCATCCTCACCGGCATCGCCGCGAGCCTGCTGCCGGCCAGCCGCGCGGCCAGGCTCAATCCGGTGCTGGCGCTATCGAAACGATGAAACACATGGCTCAATCTTGCTTGAACAAGGAGGACAGGAGGACAGGAGGCGTGCTTTTTATGGTTTTACTCCTGCCCTCCTGTCCGCTTTGTAAGATTATTCTTCCTGCCTGGCCAGCATGAAACTCGCCGACAGCTTCCGCTTTTCCCTGCGCGCGCTCACTGCGCACAAGCTGCGCACCAGCCTGTCCGCCGGCGGGATCGCCGTGGGCATTGCCGCCATCATCCTGCTGACCGCCATCGGCGAGGGCATCCATCAGTTCGTGCTGGCCGAGTTCAGCCAGTTCGGCACCCACATCATCAACGTCACGCCTGGCAAGACCCAGACGCATGGGGTGTCGGTGGGCTCCATCGGGTCGACGCGCCCCATCACGCTCGACGACGTGGAAGCGCTGCGCGCGGTGCCGCATGCGCGCTTCGTCAATGGCGGGGTCGCCGGCAACGCCGAAATCCGCGCCGGCAACAAGCGCCGCCGCGTGATGGTGTACGGCGAGGGAGCGGATTTCTCGCGCGCCTTCACCATGCAGGTGGCGGTCGGCAGCTTCCTGCCGGCCGACGATCCGGATTCGGCGCGCGCCTTCGCAGTGCTGGGCTCGAAGGCGCGCGACGAGCTGTTCGGCAGCCAGAACCCGCTCGGCGCGGTGGTCCAGGTCGGCGGCATGCGCTTTCGCGTCATCGGCGTGATGGCCTCCAAGGGCCAGGTGCTGGGCTTCGATCTCGACGACACGGTGTACATCCCCACCGCGCGCGCGCTGGAGCTGTTCAACCGCGAAGGCGTGATGGAAGCGCACGTGGTGTACCGCGCCGGCGCGCCGGTCGACGCCGTGGTGGCGAACATCCGGCGCATCATGCTCGCGCGGCACGGACGCGAGGATTTCACCGTCACCCCGCAGCAGCAGATGCTGTCCACGCTGTCCACCGTGCTGGATGTGCTCACCTTCGCCGTCGCCGCGCTCGGCGGCATTTCGCTGCTGGTCGGCGCGGTCGGCATCATCACCCTCATGCACATCTCGGTGAACGAGCGGGTGGCGGAAATCGGCCTGCTGAAAGCCCTGGGCGCGACGCGCGGCGGCATCCGCAAGCTGTTTCTCATCGAGTCGGCCGGCCTGTCGCTGCTCGGCGGCCTCGCCGGCCTCGCCGGCGGCGGCGCCATTGCCTGGCTGTTGCAAGTCCTGGTGCCGGCGCTGCCGGTGCAGGTGCCGTGGGCCTACGTGAGCGGCGCCCTGCTCGCCTCCATGCTGATCGGCCTGGGCGCCGGCGTGGCGCCGGCCTGGGCGGCATCGCGCCTCGACCCGGTAGAATCCTTGCGTACGGAATAAAGCTCTCGGGAAATCCTTGAAGAACCCTGGACACAGAGGGAACAGAGGGAACAGAGGGAACAGAGGGAACAGAGGGAACAGAGAAACCCAATAGTGAAATTCGCTTGAATATGGATTTTCCTCTGCTCCCTCTGTTACCTCTGTGTAATTATTTTGTCTTTGCAACCTTCGCAAGACCAGGTTAATGACCGAATTCGACATTCTCTATTTCGCCCCCGGCCTGCCCTCGCACGGCGAGAAGGCCCGCGCCGCCTTCGATGACGGCGCACTTGCCGTCAACGGTCGGCGCGTCGAAGTCGCGCTCGCCGACATCGGCGTGACCCTGGGCGGCTTCAACCATGACCAGCTGTTCCTGTTCTGGCATCAGGAGGAAGGCCGTTACGCCATCAGTCCTGTGGATGCCAGTGCCCAGGCGCAGCTGATCGCGGCCGCCCCGCCTCCGTTATCCGGATTGCTGCAGGGTGCGCGGAAGGACGTCTCGCGCGGGCGGCGCCGTTCACGTTTCGGCCTCGGCGCGCTGGGGCTCGTGCTGCTGCTGCCGCTGCTGGCGATCGGGCTCATGGTGTGGAAGTCGCACGACATCGCCGGCTGGATTGCCGGGCACATCTCGATCGAACAGGAACAGAAGCTGGGCGAGATCGCCTTCGGGCAGGCCACCGCCGGCATGAAGCTGCGCGAAGGCGGCATGGATGCCGATGCCATCCGCGACATCGGCGCCAGGCTGACCCGGGGCTCGAACTATTCCTACAAGTGGTACGTGGCCGAGGACCCCGCCATCAACGCCTTCGCCGTGCCGGGCGGCTACGTGGTGGTCAATACCGGCCTCATCCAGGCGGCGAATTCGGCGGAGGAAGTCGCCGGCGTGCTGGCGCACGAGGTGCAGCATGTGGAGCGACGCCACACCCTCAAGAACCTCGTGCATTCGCTGGGATTGCGCGCGGCCCTGGCCCTGGCCATGGGCGAAATCGGCAGCGGCATGCTGGGCGATACGGCGGCGCGCCTGAGCGAGCTCAAGTTCAGCCGCGACCTGGAAAGCGAGTCGGACCGACTCGGCCTGCTCGCGCTGAAGCAGGCCGGCATCGCGCCGCAGGGCATGGTGAGCTTCTTCGACAAGCTGCGCAAACAGGACGGCGCGGCGCCGCCCGCCCTGCTCTCCACCCACCCGGCGAGCGCAGAGCGCATGCAGGCGCTGCAGGCCATGATCAATGATATCGGCCCCTGGCCGGCGCAGCCGCTGCCCTACGACTGGAAGGTCGTGAAGGCGGCCGAAAAGTGAAGCGCGTCTATCTCGCCGCCGACCTGGCCGATGCGCAGATTGCGCTGGACTGGCTCAACATGCGCGGCATCCGGGCGCACGTTTTCAACACCCACGCGACAGGCGGCCTGGGCGAGCTTGCCGCCACGCAGATCTGGCCGGAAGTGTGGGTGGAAGACGACGAAGACGCCGAACAGGCGATACAGCTGCTGAAGGAGATCCATGCGGCCGAGGACGCCGGCAGCAAGCGCTGCCCGCAATGCGGCGAGGAGAATCCCGGGAATTTCCTGAGCTGCTGGCACTGCGGCCAGGCCCTGGCTTAGATTCGGCTGGGGCTCCTGAGCCAGCGGATCACCGCGGAAACACGCGCGGCGAGCGTTATTGAGCTTCCTTGCCGCTTTCCTCCAGCCGCGTCTGGTAATGGCGGCGGAAGATGATTTCCAGCTCGTCGATCACCTCCACCGCCGGCACGCCGTGCACGAGGTGGCGGGTCATCTGCGCGGAGGTTTCGTGCAGCAGCCGGTTGCGGTCCAGCATGGGGTAGCTGGACATCAGGCGCTGGATGGCCTTCACCACCGATTCCTGTTCCGGGCGCGGAATCGCCAGCGGCTCCTGCGGCACGGCGTTGAGGCCCTCGGCCGCGTCGCGCGCGGCGAGGAATTCGGCATATTCGAACAGCGCCCGGCGGCGGGAGTCGGACAGGCCGCGGAACAGCCGCAACAGCTTTTTGCCCTCGCCGCTCACGCCTTACCGGCCGCCTTTGCCGGCTGCCGTCTTTTTCGCCGGCGTGACGGGCTCGCACATGCGGAAACGTTCCTCGACAAAGTTGATGAACGCATCCAGCAGCTTGCTGCGGAACTTGTCGGGGGAGAACACCAGCGAAAGCGGGCGATGCAGCGGCGGATCGAGCGGGATCGCCACCAGCTCGCCGAGCTTCACTTCCCGGCTGACCGTGGCGGCGGACAGGATCGCCACCCCCAGGCCGGCCTGCACCGCGCCCTTGATGGCCTCGCGGCTGCCGAGCTCCATCTCGATGTGCAGATCGTCGAGATTGATGCCGTGGTCGCGGAAATACTGGTCGACCACTTCGCGCGTACCGGAACCCATTTCGCGCGAAACGTAGGGCTGCACCGCCAGATCCTTGGCCTTCACCACGCCCTTCTTGGCGAGCGGGTTGTCGGGCGAGCAGATCATCACCAGCTCGTCGTCGCAGCAGGCATGCACCTTGAGCGTGGGATGGTGCGGCGCCGACTCGATCAGGCCGACGTCGAGCGCGTGCTCGGCGACCTTGTTCTCGATGGTCTCGGAGTTGGCCACCATCAGCCGCGCCTGCACTTCCGGATAGTTCGCCTTGAACTCGCCGAGGATTCGCGGCAGCTGGTATTCCGCGATGGTGGTGGAGGCGCCGATCATCAGCGGCCCGCTGACCTGGCCGGTAAGCTCCGCCACGCGCGCCTCCATCTCGGAGCCCAGCGCCAGGATGCGCTCGGCGTAGCCCATGACCAGGTTGCCGGCGGGGGTGAGGGAAATGCGGCCGTGGCTGCGCTCGAACAGGCGGGTGTTGAAATGCTCTTCCAGCTGTTTCACCTGGAAGGTGACGGCGGGCTGGGTCATGTAGAGCATCTCGGCCGCTTTCGTGAAGCTGAGCTGCTTGGCCACGGTGTAGAATACTTGCAGTCTGCGGTCAGCCATAGCTGTTTGGCCCCAATAAATCCCGATTCCAGAAAAGTTTTTTATTTAATCATAAGAGCGCTTGTTGCGCCACTAAGAGCCCCTTAAAACCGCGTGAATCGCGTTTTCTGCACCGTTCTCACCGCGCAGTTTCTGTCCGCCCTGGCCGACAACGCCCTGCTGTTCGCCGCCATCGGCCTGCTCATGTTCTACGGTTCGCCGGAATGGCATCAGCCGCTGCTCGCCAGCGTCTTCGTCGTCGCCTACATCGTGCTGGCGCCCTTCGTCGGCCCCTTCGCCGACTCCCTGCCCAAGGGGCGCGTGCTGTTCATCGGCAACGCCATCAAGTTCATCGGCTGCGCGGCCATGCTGCTCGGCCTCGCGCCGCTCGCGGCCTACTCCATCGTCGGCATCGGCGCCGCCACCTACTCGCCGGCCAAATACGGCATCCTCACCGAGATCCTGCCGCCGGAGAAGCTCGTCGCCGCCAACGGCTGGATGGAAGGCCTCACCGTCGCCGCCATCGTGCTGGGCGCCGTGATCGGCGGCGCGCTCATCAACCCCCACGTGGCGGCGGCCGGCCTGGCGAAATTGCAGTTCGGCGCGGAAATGGCGCCGCCCATGTTCGCCATCGCCATGATCACGGCGCTCTACCTGCTCGCGGCGATCGTCAACCTCTTCATTCCGCGCCTGCCCATCGACCATCGCCTGCCCAGCAAAAAGCCGGGATTCATCCTGCACGATTTCTGGCACAGCTTCGTGCTGCTGTGGAAGGATCCGCTCGGCCAGGTTTCGCTTGCCGTCACCACCCTGTTCTGGGGCGTGGGCGCGACACTCAGGCTCATGGTCATCGTCTGGGCCGCCGCCAATCTCTCCTTCGGCCTCGACCTCGCCACCCAGATCACCGGCCTCGTCGCCTTCGGCATCGCCATCGGCTCGGCGCTGGCCGGCTGGCTGGTGCCGCTGAAGAAATCGGTCAGCGTGCTGCCGGCCGGCATCGCGCTCGGCATTCTGCCCATTCTGCTCATCGGCGTGCACGACTTCTGGCTGGCCGCGCTCATTCTCACCCTGCTGGGCGTGCTGGCCGGCTATTTCGTGGTGCCGCTCAACGCGCTGCTGCAGCACCGCGGCCACCTGCTCATGGGCGCCGGCCACTCCATCGCGCAGCAGAACTTCAACGAGAACATCAGCATACTTTTGATGACCGGCGCCTACGCCCTGATGATCCGCGCCGAGTGGCACATCCACACCATCATGGCCATCTTCGGCCTGTTCATCAGCGCGATGATGACGCTGATCTGGAAGCGCCACCGGCATGACGTGGTGCACTAAACCATGTCCCGCAGGCCTTCATCGCCAGCTGGCACGACAGCCCGCGCTCGGAGAAGGCGGGCACGCTAGGCATCTCATCGCCCTAGGCCGCGAGGGCGCAGGCCTGGCGGGAAGCGATCCAGTGCGGAAGGCCCGGGAGAACGCATGATTGACGCGATGTTGGCCACGGCGATTCTGATGGTGCTTGGCGCCCTGCTCTTGCTGGTGATTTTCTCGCTACCCTGGTGGGTGACGGTGCTCGCCATTTCCTCCGTCATTTTGCTGCTCGACAAGCTGCTCAACCCGACATCGGATATCGGCGACGGTGAGCCGGATAAATGATGCGCATCCGCCATCACTGCCGCTTGCAATCCTTGTCTGGCTTGCCAATATAACGGTTGTTATAACACGCTGGAGGCCATCATGCATGCGCTGAAACTGACCCAGATCGGCAATTCCATCGGCGTTATCCTGCCCAAGGAAGTGCTGGCGCGACTGAAGCTTGAAAAAGGCGACATGGTGTTCATTACCGAAACGCCTGAGGGCCTGTGCGTAACGCCGTTCAATCCCGAAGTGGCCGAGCAGGTCAAAGCCGGCCGCGCCTTCATGCGCGAGTATCGCGATACCTTCCATGAGCTGGCCAAGTGAGTTGGCGCTGGACAGACAGGCACGCGCTATGCTTGTTGCATGGCGAGAGTCTGGCCCAGCATGGCGGCCTTGCCGGCCTGCGTGACGAAGGGCTGCTGGATTCCGCCCTCGCCCGTTTGCAAAACCTTGCCGTGTATGGCGAGGATGCCGCTGCCCTTGCCGCAGCCTACGGCGTAGGGCTCGCCAAAAATCACCCCTTTGTGGATGGCAACAAGCGCGCGGCTTTTTTGAGCGTGGGTCTGTTTTTGTTCCTGAACGGCTACCGCCTGACCGCAACCCAGGCAGACGCGACTTTGGCAATGTTTTCCGTCGCTGCCGGCGAAATGGATGAAACCGATTTCGCCAACTGGCTGCGTGCACACATGGCACCGCGTGACTAAGCCAGCCTGCGCGCCACCACGGTGTGGAATTTCTTGACGGTGTTTTCCGGCGCCGGGAATGCATCATGGCGCGACAGCAGGATTTCCCAGCCCTTGAATGGTTCAGACAGCTCGTTCTCGCCGAACAGATAATGGTTGCCCGGCTCCAGCGCGCCGACGAAGCTCGTGCCCTCGGTCAGCACGTTGAGGGCGGCAATACCGCCGGGCTTGACGTGGCGCACGATGTCGTCCAGCAGCGCATGGGCGCGCGCCTTGGGAAAGAACATCAGCAGGCCGATGGCCACGATGCCGTCGTAGTCGCCGTCGATGGCGTAGGCGGAGAGATCGACCTGGTAGGCGGCGAGCGGCAGGCCCAGGCGGTTGGCGGCTTCGTTCACCCGGTCCACCGCGGTGCGGCTGCCGTCCAGCGCGCTGACCGCGCAACCCTTGCGCGCGGCGGCGATCGCAAGATTGCCCAGCCCGCAGCCGAGATCGAGCACGCCGCCGGACAGATGCGGCAGCACCGCTTCCTCGAACGGATTCAGCGCGAAGTCGCCCCTGGCGGTCTGCTCCTGGAACTGTTTTTCAAAAAAATCGATGCAATGCGTCATGAGCCGGTTCCTTTCATTGCCTTTTCTCAACCCGGATATTTCACCAGATCGCGGGATGATGGCAAGACCATTCGCCGGCCGGCCACACCGGCCCCGCGCCCGCAGGCGGCCCGCGGCGAGCTTGCTGCGGAACGGGCTCTCCGGATTGATAAGATGCCGTTTTTTGATACCGTTAGCGTCTGAAGCGCAAGCCGCTCGGGGCGGGCAGGATGCCCGCGTTCTGAAACCTCACCACGGGAAATGCGCATGAAACCCGACCTCTCCACCCGCTGCGTGCACGCCGGCGAACCGGACGATCCGCATGGCTCGCCGCACGCGCCGCTCTACACCACGACCACCTTCAAGTTTCCCTCCACCGCCGCGCTGCTCGACGTGGTGGAGGGGCGCAGGCCGGGCGCGCTCTATACGCGCTACGGGCTCAACCCCACCATCCAGGCGCTGGAAGAGAAGCTCGCCGCCATCGAAGGCGCCGAGGCCGCGCTCGCCTTCGCCTCCGGCATGGCGGCGGAGTCCGCGCTATTCCTCGCCCACGGCCGCAAGGGCATCGCCTGCCTGGGCGACGCCTACGGCGGCACGCTGGAACTGCTCGCCAGCCAGTTGCCCGAACTGGGCATCCCCACGCATCTGCTGCTCGGCGACGAGATCGACCGGCTCGCGGACCTCCTGCAGCAGGGCGCGGGCCTGGTGTTCTTCGAAACGCCCACCAACCCGGCGCTGGAGTTGTTCGACATCGCCGCCGTCGCCGAGCTCGCCCACGCCCACGGCGCGCTGGTGGCGGTGGACAACACCTTCGCCTCGCCGGTGAACCAGAATCCGCTCGCGCTCGGCGCGGATTTGGTGGTGCATTCCGCGACCAAGTATCTGGGCGGTCACTCCGATCTCAGCGCCGGGGCCTTGATGGGCCGCCGGGAACTGCTCATGCCGGTGTGGAACTGGCGCAAGAACCTGGGACAGACCATCGCGCCCGAGATCGCTGCGCAGCTCGCACGCAGCCTGCGCACGCTGACCGTGCGCGTGGCGCGCCAGAACGAAAGCGCGATGAAAATCGCCGCGGCGATGCGCGCGCATCCCGGCATCGAGCGCGTGCTCTACCCGGGGCTGCCCGACTTCCCCGGCCATGCTCTGGCGCGCCGCCAGATGCGCGGCTTCGGCGGCATGCTGACCCTGGAAATCAGGGGCGGCGGCGCGGCGGCGACGCGCGTGGCCGATGCGCTCAGGCTGTTTGCGCTGGCGCCCTCGCTGGGCGGCGTGGAGAGCCTGGTCACCCAGCCCTGCACCACCACCCACCACGGCCTTGCGCCGGAAGAGCGCGCGCGGCGCGGCATTTCCGACGCCATGCTGCGCCTCTCGGTCGGGCTGGAGGATGCGGATGACCTGATCGCCGACCTGGAACAGGCCCTGACCGCAGGATGACAAGCGCCGCGCGCGCGTCCGCCCGCCGCTGAGGGGGGTGCCCGCCGCCTAACGGGGTTATTTCGCCTCGTTCCCCTGCGCCTTCACCACCGTCATGGCCCCGGCGATGAGGCTGGCAAGATCCGCCATGTTGGAAGGCACGATGAGGGTATTGCCGGTCTTGGCGATGTTGCCGAAGGCGTCGACGTATTTTTCCGCCACCTTCAAATTCACCGCCTGCATGCCGCCGGGCGTCTGGGTAGCCTGCGCCACCATGTAGAGCGCCTTGGCGGTGGCCTCGGCCACCAGTTTCACGGCCTCGGCCTCGCCCTGGGCGCGGTTGATGGCGGCCATTTTCTCGCCTTCGGACGCGCGGATGGCCGCCTCGCGCTCGCCGGTGGCGAGGTTGATCTGCTCCTGCATCTTGCCCTCGGAGGTGGCGATGACCGCCCGCTTCTCGCGCTCGGCGGTGATCTGCGCCTGCATGGCATGCAAAATTTCTTTGGGCGGGGTGAGATCCTTGATCTCGTAGCGCAGCACCTTCACGCCCCAGTTGGTCGAGGCTTCGTTCAGCACCTCCACCACGCTGTGGTTGATGTGCTCGCGCTCCTCGAAGGTCTTGTCCAGTTCCATGCGCCCGATCACCGAACGCAGCGTGGTCTGCGCCAGCTGGGTGATGGCCATGATGTAGTCGCTCGATCCATAGGAGGCGAGGCGCGGGTCGGTGACCTGGAAATACAGCACGCCGTCCACGGCAAGCTGGGTGTTGTCCTTGGTGATGCAGACCTGGCTCGGCACGTCGAGCGGGATTTCCTTGAGGATGTGCTTGTAGGCGACGCGGTCGACGAAGGGGATGACCAGGTTGAGGCCCGGCGCCAGGGTGGCGTGGAAGCGGCCCAGGCGTTCGATCACCCAGGCATGCTGCTGCGGCACCACGCGCACGCCCTTGCCGATGACGATGAGGACCACAATAAGCAGTGCAACCGCGATTTCCATAAATACCTCCAGTTATTCGTTGTCAGTTTTCAGTCGTCAATTTTGCCTGTCAGTTGCCCACGATCAGCACGCTGCCGCGCATGGCGCGGATGTACAAAGGCCTGCCGGCATCGACCGCAGGGCTTTCGGCCTCGGCATCCCACAGCGCGCCGCGGTACTTGACCTGGCCCTTGCCGTTTTGCCAGGTTTCGAGCGTCACGCTGTGGCCGATGTCGAGGTCCTGCAAATCGCCGGCAGTGGCTTCGGTGCGCCGCCATTTCTTCAGTGCCAGGGTGCCGGCCAGGCCGATCGCGGCCGCGATCACCAGTTGCGCGACCAGGCCCAGCCCCAGCCAGGCGGCGATGCCAGCCGCCGCCGCGGCGACGCCGTAGACCAGCAGGTAGAAGGTGCCGGTGGTCAGTTCCAGGCCCACCAGGGCGAAGGCGGCGATCCACCAGAGGATATGAGCGCTCATGGGTTTCCTATCGTTTCAGCAGCACGGGTTGGTTGGGCAACTCGTTGGGATTCTCCGGCCCGGGCGGAAAATGCCGCGCCAGCAATTCGCTCGCGCGGCGGATGCCTTCGAAGGTGCCGCTGCGGAAATCGCCGGCCCGGTAATGCCGTTCCATCGTCTTGGCGATGTTATCCCATTCTGCCTGCTCCACCCTGGCGGCGATGCCACGGTCGGCGACGATTTCGATGTCGCGGTCGGCAAGCAGCAGATAGATCAGCACCCCGCTGTTTTCCTCGGTATCCCACACGCGCAGGCCGCCGAACGCCCCAATCGCGGCCTGCCGTGCGTTCACGCCGCGCCAGATGGCGGAAACCGGCAGCGAAGCCTCCGCGGCGAAGCGGATCTCGCCGCGATGCGAGGTTTCCGATTCGCGGATCGCGGACTCGATCTCCGCCAGCAGCGCCGGCGGAAAGTATTTCCACAGCCGCCACGACGGCATGAACAGGTGTTTGAGCAGGCGGCTTACCATCTTCCCGACGCGCCTCCCCCGCCGAAACCGCCGCCGCCGCCGGAAAATCCCCCGCCCCCGCCCCAGGAGCCGCCGCCAAAGCCGCCGCTGCCCCAGTGCCCGCCGCCGCGCCCGCCGGCCAGGGACATGACGAGCACGAAGACGGCGGCGATGAGGCCGAAGAAGAACACGCTCGTGAGCAGCCAAGCCAGCGCGCCGGCCAGGCCCGCGGCCGCGGACGCGCCCAGGCCCTTGCCGAGCATGGCGCCGAGTATCCTGCCGCCGACGATGCCGCCGAAAACCAGCCAGATCAGCAGATCCATGCGGTTCGACTCGAGGCCTTTGGAGGCGGCGGGCGGCGGCAGGGATTCGCCTTCGACGAGCCGCATCATGCGCGACACGCCCGCCTCTACGCCCCCGGAAAAATCGCCCTGTCGGAAGCGCGGCACGATGTCCTCCTCGATGATGCGCTTGGCGACGGCGTCCGGTATCACGCCTTCAAGCCCATAGCCGACCTCGATACGCACCGCCCGGTCGTCCTTGGCGACGATGAGGATGGCGCCGTCGTCCGCGCCCTTGCGCCCGACTTTCCATTTTTCCGCCACGCGGATGCCGAATTGCGCGATGTCTTCCGGCTGCGTGGTCGGCAGCATCAGCACCGCGATCTGGCTGCCCCTGGCCGCCTCGAACTGCGCCAGGGTGTTTTCCAGGCGGCTGGCGGTGTCGGGCGTGAGCGTGCCGGTGAGGTCGGTGACGCGCTGGCTGAGCTCGGGGACCGCGACTTCGGCGCGCGCCGCGAAAGGCGCCGCCAGCGCCAGCAGCACGGCAAGGAGCCATGCGGCAAAAGGCAGGTTCAGGCTCCGGGGCGATCGCCGCATGCGCTCAATAACCGGCGCTCGTCGGGCTCTGCCCGCCGCCGGACGGCGCGGGCGCCGGCGCCGCACCGAAATCGACCCTGGGCGGTGCGGCGATGGCCTTTTCGTTCTCCACCGTGAAATTGGGCTTGACCTTGAAGCCGAACAGCATCGCGGTCAGGTTGCTGGGGAACTGGCGCACGGTGACGTTGTACTCCTGCACCGCCTTGATGTAGCGGCCGCGCGCCACGGCGATGCGGTTTTCCGTGCCTTCCAGCTGCGCCTGCAGGTCGCGGAACAGGCCGTCGGCCTTCAACTGCGGATAGTTCTCGGCCACCAGCAGAAGCCGCGACAGCGCGCCGGACAATTCGCCCTGCGCCGCCTGGAATTTGTTGAAGGCCTGCGCGTCATTGACCAGATCCGAGGTCGCCTGGATCTGGCCGACTTTCGCGCGCGCTTCCGTCACCTGGGTCAGCACGTCCTTCTCATGCGCGGCGTAGCCCTTCACCACATTGACCAGGTTGGGCACGAGATCGGCGCGGCGCTGATACTGGTTGACCACCTCCGACCACGCCGCGTTGATCTGCTCGTCCGTGCTTTGCAGGGTGTTGTAGCCGCAGCCGGAGAGGCTCAGGGCAAGAAAACCGATCGCGAGCCATTTCTTCATCGCCGTGCTCCTGTATTCGGATCAAAGAAAAAATCATACACAAAGAGGACGGCGGGGCAGGAGTAAAAAGTGTTTTGCATTCCTCTTGCCCTCTTGCCGTCCTTGTTCAATCGATCTTTTTCATGGTTTCGCGCGCGAGGCACAAGTCTTCCCAGGCCTTTTCCTTGTCCGGCAGGTTGCGCAGGAGATAGGCCGGATGGTAGGTGACGACGAGCGGAATGCCCTGGAAGCGGTGCACGCGGCCGCGCAGCCGGGCGATGGCCTCCTCCGTGTGCAGCAGGGTTTGCCCGGCGAAGCGGCCCAGCGCGATGATGATCTTCGGCCGGATCAGCTGGATCTGGCGTTCGAGATAGGGCATGCAGGCCGCGATTTCCTCCGGCGCGGGATTGCGGTTGCCGGGCGGGCGCGACTTCAGCACGTTCGCGATGTAGACGTTCTCGCCGCGCTTCAGGCCGATGGCGGCGAGCATGGCGTCGAGCAGCCTGCCGGCCTGGCCGACGAAGGGCTCGCCCTGGGCATCCTCGTCCGCGCCCGGCGCCTCGCCGACGATCAGCCAGTCGGCGTGCGGGTCGCCCACGCCCAGCACGCCCTGGGTGCGAGTCTTGTAGAGCTCGCAGGCGGTGCAGTTGGCGACGGCTTCCCGCAGCTGCGTCCAGTCCATCTGCAGGATGCGACCGTGCCGGTCTGCGCCGTCTGCGCCGTCCGCGCAGGCCGGCGTCGCGGGCGCGGACCGGCCACGCAGGCGCCACACCGGCGCGATGCCCAGTTCCTTCAGGCGCTGCTCGCGCGGCAGCTTCATGCGCGCGGCCTCACAGCCGGATCCTCATCACCAGCGCGTCCTCGCGGCCCGCTGGCGCCGGGTAATAGCCCTTGCGCAGCGCGAAGGCTTCGAAACCGGCTTGTTCATAAAGCTCGATGGCGGCGCGGTTGCTGGGCCGCACCTCCAGAAACAGGGTGCGGGCCTGCTGCTCGCGCGCGGTGTCCACGATGTGCTCGAGCAGGCGGCGCCCGAGCCCCTGCCGGCGCCAGGCCGGGGCGATGGTGATGTTGAGCAGGTGCCCTTCGTCGACCGCCGTCATCAGCACGGCATGACCGATGGCCTCGCCGCCGACTTCGTAGACCCAGGCGCTGTAGCCGGCATGGATGGAATCGATGAAATTGCCGGCGCTCCAGGGGAATTCGTAGCTGTCCTTCTCCACCAGCAGCACCGCGGGAATGTCGGCGTCGCGCATGCGGCGGATACTGTGTTCGAGCTTGAGGATGGCGTTCATTTATAACCCCGCGCATGGCGCTCGGCGGTGGTCATGGCAACTTTCTCGCGCAGGTAGAGGGGCTGGGCGGATGCGGCATCCAGGCCGCCGCCTTCCGTCAGCAGGCGCGCGCCCAGCGCCGCCACCGCGCCCGCCTCGGGAAATTGCCCGGGCCGGGTTGCTTCCAACCCGAGATGACGGGCGAGCGCATTGTCCAGCATGGCGAAGCCGCTGCCCACGCCGGCCCAGCCCCGCCCCGGCAGCATGGGCAGCTCGCCGATGGCGGACAGGCGCGGCTCGACGATCGCGTGCCAGCGTTCCCCGCGGCGTTCATACGCCGCGTAATACACCTCGTCCAGGCGCGCATCCAGCGCGCAGGCGACGCGCGCCTGGCCCGCCGCCTGCGCCAGCGCCTCCAGGGTGCACACCGGCATGACCGGGATATCCAGCCCCAGCGCCAGGCCCTGCGCCACGCTGGCGGCAATGCGCACGCCGGTGAAGGAGCCGGGGCCGGCGCCGAAGGCGATGCCGTCCAGTTCGTGCTTTGCGCAGCCGGCTTCGGCCAGCAGGCGCTCGATCATGCCGAGCAGGATTTCGCTGTGGCGCTGGCCGGCCAGTTCGGCATGCGAGCGCACCTCGCCCGCCAGATGCAAGGCGACGGAACAGTGCTCGGTGGAGGTCTCGAGGGCGAGAATGCGCATGCCGGCATTATCCGATTTTTTGAAAAGCCTGGACACAAAACAACTCGACACAGCGGCAACAGAGGAATCAGAGGAAATCAGTTTATGGCTTCCTCCGTTACCTCTACTGACTCTGTGTAAAGACGATTTTTATTGCGGGGCTTGCAGTGGCGCGAGGATTTCGAAGCGTATGCGCTGCCAGGGGTCGCGCGCTTCCCCCAACCGGGAAATGCGCGCCTCCAGCTTCGCGCCATTGTCCATGAGCCGGGCGATGTCGGCATTCTCGCGCCTGGGCACATAGCCCAGCTTGTGACCACGCCAGTCCACGCGCACGGCCCGGGCGTCGTAGGGGTTGTCCGGTTCCCTCGCCAGGGTCAGGGCATCGCCGACTTTCATCTCGTCCCACAGTTGCTTGCCGGCGTGATACTGGAAGCCGGCGAGCGGCGAGTCCTGCAACAGAATGTGCGCCTGGGTTTCCGCACCGACGGCGGGCAGCAGGCAGCAAAGCAGCAGCGCCAGCCAGGCCCTCATGCCGCCACCTCGGCCATGAAAAAGCTCCGCACCTCCTCCAGCCTGCGCGTGCGCCGCATCGGCGGCAATGCCTCCAGCACCTTGCGGCCGTAGGATTTGCCGGTGAGGCGCGGGTCGCACAACATGAGCACGCCGCGGTCGGCCTCGCTGCGGATCAGGCGTCCGGCGCCCTGCTTGAGCGAGATCACCGCCTCCGGCAGCTGGTAGTCCATGAAGGCGTTGCCGCCGGATGCGTTGATGCGGGCGATGCGCGCCGCCACCACCGGATCGTCCGGCGGCGCGAACGGCAGCTTGTCGATGATGACGAGCGACAGCGCCTCGCCCGGCATGTCCACGCCCTCCCAGAAGCTCTGGCTGCCCAGCAGCACGGCGCGGCCGGATTGCTGGAAGCGTTCCAGCAAGACCGGCTTCGGTTCGTCGCCCTGGGCCAGGATGGGAAAATCCAGATCGCGCGCCTGGAAGGCCGCGGCCAGCATGGCCTTGGCGTGGTCCAATGCACGCAAGGAGGTGAACAGCATGAAGGCACGCCCGCCGCTCGCTTCCAGCACCGGCAGCGCGGCTTCGACCACGGCCTGGGTGTGCTCGCGGGTGTTGGGCGCCGGCAGGCCGGTCGGCAGATAGATGAGACCCTGATTGGGGTAGTCGAAGGGGCTGTCCACGCACAGCGTCCTGGCCTCCGCCAGCCCGAGACGCGAAAGCAGGTGCGAGAAATCGCCGCCCACGCTCAATGTGGCCGAGGTCAGCACCCAGCCGCGGCCGTCCTGCATGACCTGGGCGCCGAAGATGTCGGCCACCGACAGGGGCGTGGCATGCAGGGTCAGGGTGCGCCCCGCCGTCTCCACCCAGCGCACCCACTCGGCCTCGTCCTCGCCCTGCCAGTTTTCCAGCCGCCGCATCAGCTCCAGCGAGCGGGCATGGCAATCCGCCAGCTCCTCGGCGCGCTCGGCCTGGGCCTTGAGCCCCGCATCGAGTTCGGTAAGCGCGGCCTTGGCCGCTGCCAGCGCGCCGGCGAATTCGGCGCGCGCCTGGGCGAGCTTCGCCGGCAGGCGCAGGTTCAATTCCGGCACCGACATCCTCAGGCTCTTGGCGGCCTTGTCCAGCGCCTCGGCTGCCTGCGCCAGCACCGGCGTGTCCCTGGCGAACACCAGCGCGGCCTGGCGCGCATCGCGCGCGAGGTCGAGGACCTGCCCGGTGGACACCGACTGGCCGAAGAACAGCGCGGCGGTGTCGGCCAGCTGGTGCGCCTCGTCGAGGATGACGTTGTGGCTCGCCGGCAGCAGTTCGGCCACGCCTTCATCGCGCAGCCACAGGTCGGCGAAGAACAGATGGTGGTTGACCACCACGAGCTCGGCTTCCAGCGCCTGCTTGCGCGCCTTCATCACGAAGCAGTCGCGGAAATGCGCGCACTCGCCGCCCAGGCAGTTCTCGCGCGTGGACACGGCATGGCTCCAGGCCGGATGGGTTTCGCGGATGCCGGTGGCTTCCGCGCGGTCGCCGCTATCGCTGGTGGCGGCGAAGCGCTGGATGCGGTGCAGGGTCGCGGCTTCCTCGGCGCTGGCGAAGCGGCCGTCCGCCAGATTGCGCTCGAGGTGGAAGCGGCAGACATAATTGGCGCGCCCCTTGAGCAGGGAGGTTTTCAGCGGCAGCGACAGCGCTTGCAGCACCAGCGGGATGTCGCGCCGGTAGAGCTGGTCCTGCAGGGCCTTGGTGCCGGTCGAGACGATGGTTTTCCCGCCCGCCAGCAAGGCCGGGACGAGGTAGGCGAGGGTCTTGCCCGTGCCCGTGCCGGCCTCGGCGACCAGCACACCGCCGGCGCCAAGCGCCTCGGCCACGCCAGCCGACATATCAAGTTGCTGGGATCTGAACCGATAATTGACCAAACAGGAGGAAAAAACGCCAGTGGCCGAAAAGATTCTTTCCAAATCAGGGGAAGCCGTCACGCGCTGCGCTCAGTCGCCATACAAGAACCGCATGTTACCGCAGCCGATCTTGCGCATGCGACGCTGCCTGCTGAAGACCTTGCTGGTCATGTGCTGGCTGCTGGCTCCGGCGGCGGCCGGGGCGGCCGTGGTCGAAATCCGCACCGCGGAAAAAACCGTCGCCAGCGCCGAATTCCACCAGGGCGACGCCGCAAAACCCGTCATCCTGATTTTGCACGGCTTCCTGCAAACCCGTGAATTCGGCATCGTCAAGGCCATCGCCGATGCGTTGATCGACAATGGCTATAGCGTCCTCAGCCCGACGCTTTCGCTGGGCATATCCAACCGCAAACGCAGCCTCGATTGCGAAGCCTTGCATCTGCACGACATGAACGGCGATCTCCAGGAAATACAGCAGTGGGTGCAATGGCTGCGTAGCCGGGGAGTTGAACGGATCGTCGGCGTGGGCCACAGCTTCGGCGCCACCCAACTGCTGGCCTGGAGGGAACGCTACCAGGAAAGGAACGTGGACTTGATCGGCATCAGCCTGATGGGGGTCTCCCCCCTCGGCCGGGAAGCCGCCGCCCCGCCCGCCGGCAAACATGCCGCGCGAAATCGGCCGGACGCCAGTCTGGTCCGCGCGCCGCTTTCGTTTTGCGAAACCTACACGGCGCCGGCAAGCATGTACGCCTCCTACAAGCAGTGGAGCGCAGACAGGATCCTGACCGCGCTGAAACGCACCGGCCCGCGCACGGATCTCATCCAGGGCACGGCCGACACCTTCGCGCCGCCCAATTGGGAAGAGCGGCTTGCGGGCACGCCCGCGCGCGTCCACCGCATCGCCGGCGCCAACCATTTCATGGAAGGCACCCACGAGTTCGACATGCTCGATACGCTCCTCGGCATACTGAAACGATGAATACAGTGCGGCTCTCCATCTCGCAGTGGGTGGCGGCGTTCTTCATCGTTCTCAGCCTGACGATCGCGGCACTGTGCGGCATCGGCCTCTACCGCCTGTACGAAACCGGCGCCGAGCTCGACCAAACCCGCGTGCTCTCCGCGCAAAAGGAACTCGCTGCGGCGATGTCGGAACTGGCGGCCCACCTGCAGCAGCAAGGCAGCGCCATCTCGAACTGGGATGAAACCCGCCAGCAACTGGCCAAACCGGATTATTACGGCTACTGGAAGGCATCGCGCCTGCCGCGGGCCGGGATCGTTTCCCCGGCGTTCAGCAATCTCGACCTGTACGACCGCGCAGGCCGCCTGCTTCCCGGCGGCAGCGCAAAGAGCGAAGCCAGCATCACGCCGGCCGACGCCGGGAAAACCCTCTATGACCCGCTGCAAGGCCTCTCGCGCATCTCGCACCTGTTCCCGATCTACGCGGAAGGCAGGCAGAACACCCCGCTCGGCTATGCGCAGGTCAGCTTCGATCTCGTGCATGCGCTCAAGCACCTGCACAGCTTCAGTTATCTCGTGCCCGAGAAACTGGCAGTGCGGAATCCGCCGCTCCACACGCTGGAACTGGGGGAGCTGGAAAAAAACCTGAATTTCACGGTCCGTACCTCGCTTGAAATCGAAAGGCTCGAGGAAGCGGTGACGCGGACCTACGCCATTCTTGCGCTCGCCATGCTGATTTCCGCGGTCACCGCGTATCTGTTCGTGCAACGCTTGCTCGCCCGCCCGCTGGCCCGGCTCGCCGATGCCATCGGCGGCCTGCAGGCGGACGAGACGCGCATGGATTACGTGCCCGCGCTCGAATCGCGGTACATGCTGAGGGAGCTCGACACGGTCAGGCAATCGGTTCAGGATTACCGCCAGAAACTCAGCGACGCCCGGCTGGAGCTGGAAAACAGCAACGTGACCTTCCAGCAGCAGGCGCTGCAGGATGCGCTTACCGGCCTGTACAACCGCCGCGCATTCGAGGAGGACTGGGAAAACCTGGTGCGGGCGCTGTCCGGGCACAGCGAGCCGATGGCGCTGCTGCTGTTCGACTGCGACCATTTCAAGCCCATCAACGACACCTACGGCCACCAGGTCGGGGATCTGGTCCTGCAAACCATCGCCGGCGCCGTCAACGGCGTCATGCGCGCGGGCGACAGGCTCTACCGCATCGGCGGCGACGAATTCGCCACCCTGCTGTGGGGCGCCGACGAACACATGGCGATGCTGGTCGCGGAGCGCTGCCTCGACAGCGTGCGCAAGGAGGACTTCCGCAGGCTGGGGGTGCAGGAGCCGGTTTCCATCAGCATCGGCATCGCCATCGACGAAATCAGCAAGGGCGACGATCTGACCTACCTGCAGGCGCACGCCGATTCGGCCATGTATCAGGCCAAGCGCCCCGGCAGCAAGAAAATCGCGATTTACCGCATGGGCGAGGCCAGCAGCGAAGACGTGCTGGTCGCCAGCCTGGAAACCAATGCGCTGTACCAGGCGCTGGCGGAGCCGAGCCGGATGGAAATCCACTATCAGCGCATGCAGCCGCTCGCCGGCGGGAGCGAATACCTGGAGGCGCTGACGCGCATTCGCCACAACGGCGGCCTGCTCATGCCCGCCCGCTTCCTGCCCGTGGTGCAAAGCCGCCGGCTGGAGGCGGAATTCGATCTCGCCGTCATCCGGCTCGTGCAGGCCAGCCTCGATTCGGAGGCGATCCCGCGCGGGGCGGGCGTATCGATCAACCTCTCCGCGCAAAGCCTGCACCGGCCGGAAGCCGTCGCGCAACTGATCGAACTCACCCGCCATGCCGAAAGCCACCCGCTGATGCTGGAGATCACCGAGACCTCGCTGGTGCCGCAACTGGCCGAAATCACGCATTTCCTGGGCATCCTGCGCTCGAGCGGCTTCAAGATCGCGTTGGACGACTTCGGCAGCGGCTACTCGCCGCTGCGCTATCTGGCCGACCTGCCGGTGGATGTCATCAAGTTCGACATGTCCCTCATCCACCAGCTGAAAAACAACGACCGCACCAGCGTGATCGTGTCGGATTTCGCCAGATTGATGCGCGATGCCGGCTACAGCCTGGTTGCCGAAGGCGTGGAAGACGAGGTCATGATGGACAAGGTCGTCAGCCTCGGCTTCTCCCATGTCCAAGGCTTCTTCATTGATCGGCCGCACCTGCTGCAGCCCGCGGACGCCAAGGTCGCCACGCTGTTCAATTGAGTCGGGCTTAAATGGCCGGCGGAGTGGCCTTTACCGACAACTGACGACTTCCTCAATGCTTGCCCGATCGCCAGATGGAGAACAGTATCCAGAGGCTGTTGACGAAGGCGATCAGGAAGCCCAGCAGGCCGAAGAGCGGCAGGCCCAGCAGGGTCGGGCCGCCTTTCACCGTCATGATGATCGACGAGCCGATCACCAGCGAAGCAGTGAGTATGCCCATGGTCAGGCGGTTGCTGGCCTGGTCGAGCTGATAGCCGAAATGGTCCAGGCGCTTGAGGTCGAGATCGATCCTCACCCGGCCGCGGCGCGCCTCGCGCAGCAGGTGCGACAAATCGCGCGGCAGACCGGCCACGATGCCGGCGAGTTCGCGCAAGCTCTTGCGCCCGCGCGCCATCAGCACCTGCGGGGTATAGCGTTCGGCGATCACCTGCTCGATGAAGGGCTGGATCTGGTCGACCATGTGGTAATCCGGGTTCAGCTGCTGCCCCAGCCCTTCCAGGGTGATGATGGTCTTGAACAGCAGCGTCAGGTCCGCCGGCAGCACCAGCGAGTTGTCGCGCATGATGGTGGTGATGTCCTGCAGCAGGGCGCCGATGTTGACATCCTTGATCTTGAGGTCGTCGTAGCTGAACACCAGTTCGGCCAGATCGTGCGATAGCCGCGCCTCGTCGACCTCGGCGTCCCCCGCCCAGTCGATCAGCACTTCCCGGATGCCGTTTTCATCGCGGAACACGATGGCATGCAGCAGGTTGACGATTTCATTGCGCCGGCGCTCGGTGAGGTGGCCGATCATGCCGAAATCGATGATGCCGATGCGGTTGCCGGGCAGGAAGATGATGTTGCCCGGATGCGGATCGGCGTGGAAATAGCCGTCCAGCAGCACCATCTTCAACACCACGTCGCTGCCGCGCGAGCCCAGCACGATGGGATCGAGCCCCGCCTCGCGCAGCATGTCGCGGTTGACGCCCTTGATGCCGCGGATCTCCTCCTGCACGTTGACGCTGTGCGAGGTGTAGTCCCAGTACACCTTGGGGATATGGATGTTCTCGTCCTGGGCGAAATTGCGCGCGAACTTGTCGATGTTGCGCGCCTCGCGCACCAGATCGAGTTCGCGGATGATCGAACGGCGGAACTCGCCGACCATGCGCACCGGCTGGTAGCGGCGCAGGTCGGGCATCTCGCTTTCGACCAGCTTCGCAAAATGCTCGAGGATGCGCAGATCGGCCTCGATCTTGGCCTCGATGCCGGGCCTGCGCACCTTGACCACGACTTCGGCGCCGTCATGCAGCACGGCCCGGTGCACCTGCGCAATCGATGCCGCCGCCATCGGCTCCGCCTCGAATTGGGCGAAGGCCTCCTCGGGCGGCTTCCCCAGCGCCCGGGTCAGTTCGGCATGGATCAGGGCGTAATCGGAAGGCGGCACCCGCTGGTGCAGCTTCTCGAATTCGGCAACCCAGGACGGCGGGAACATGTCCACGCGGGTGGCCATCAGTTGGCCGAATTTGATGAAGGTCGGCCCCAGCTCCTCCAGGGCCATGCGTATCCGCACCGCCGGCTCCAGGCGCGAAATCTCGGACGTGGCCTGCCAGTGCAGGATGCGCCCGGCCCGCTCCAGCGCATTGGCCAGGCCCAGTATCCTGACCAGATCGCCCCAGCCATAGCGGATCAGGATGGACGCGATTTCATGCAGGCGGTGCAGGTCGCGCAGGACGG
This sequence comes from Hydrogenophilaceae bacterium, assembly GCA_024709485.1. Lineage (GTDB taxonomy): Bacteria > Pseudomonadota > Gammaproteobacteria > Burkholderiales > Thiobacillaceae > UBA6918. Next base: position 75,185 of record JANJWO010000009.1, read on the forward strand.
TGATGGTTTCCCAGAGCATTGGTCTTGTTGGTTCCGTGGCGTGAAAATCGGGTGTTCCCGTGTCCTTTTTCCCTTAAGATTAAGGCATTCCGCTCGTTTCATTAACCAAATTATTTGGCGGGGATGCTCGATGGCAAAATCCGGAATCCGCATCGCTCTGGTGGCGTGCCTGTCGATTCTGCCTGCGCTGGCCGGGGCGGCCGCGGTTCCGCCCATGAGCGCGGAGGAACTGGACGCCTGGTTCAATGGCAAAAGCACCCTGGAGGTGAACGAAGGCGAACTGACTTTCCTCGCCGCGCCGCCCGGCAAGCCGGTGCACCACCATCAGAACCGCATCCGGATCACCGAGGACAGCCTGCAAAGCGGCTGGACCGAGTTGGAGCAATGCCACGACAACCTCGACGCCGTTCCCCGCTCCCAGATCACCTTCCGCGAAGGCTTCATCCGCAACCTGCGCGTGGTGGAAATGCGCGGCATCGGCGAGGCCTGGGTGGAAGGCCCGAGCGTGCAGATGCGCGAAGTGCGCCCCGGCGCGCACCTGTGCCTGGCGGCGCAGACCCGCGCCCTGAACGACTCCGGCAACGGCTACTTCATGCTCAACAACGGCCCCTACATGCGCAAATTCCTGGATGGCTACTACCCCATGCGGGTTTCCCTGAAGCTCGAATACCCGCCCCAACTGTTGCAGATAATCGACATTTCCCCGGCGGAACAGGCCGGCTTTCATGTCAGCCAGAGGGCCGGATACCTCAATATTGATACACTATTCGAGGGCGAGTTGCGCACGCAGGTACAATTTGAACGCCTGCGCTAGCTGCCCCCCACAAATACCTGAAACACTGTTAGCATCAGGCTTCCGTCAACCAAAGGAGAACCCATGAACAAATCTGAACTGATCGATGCCGTCGCCCAGGGAGCCGACATCAGCAAGGCCGCCGCCGGCAAGGCGCTGGATGCGGCGATTGAAGCCGTTGTGAAAGCCGTGTCCAAAGGCGACACCGTGACCCTCGTCGGCTTCGGCACTTTCAAGTCCTCCAAGCGCGCCGCCCGCACCGGCCGCAACCCCCAGACCGGCAAGGAAATCAAGATTGCCGCCACCACCGTGCCCCGCTTCACCCCGGGCGCCGGCTTCAAGGCCGCGGTTGCCGGCAAGAAAGCCAAGAAGAAATAAACCGCAAATTGCGAAAGCGGCTCGCGAAAGTGGCGCATGGACATGCGCCACTTTTCGTTCGGGCCTGATGAAAAAAACCGGCATGACAGCCGGTTTTTTTCATTTGGCAGTCGCGTCATGACAAATGGCGGGCATCGACTATATTGGCCCTATCCTCTTCGGCCGGCCTGCTCCGACCATTCTCCCGACGAAAGGAACTGCCATGAAAAAGATCGCGACCCTGGCCTTGATCGGCCTCACGCTTTCCGTCACCCCCGCCCTGAGCGACGCATCCGGCGCCGAATCCGGGAAACCGGCGCCAGACAAAACCACGGCAAAGGATGCGCGCCAGGAAACCGGCGACGCGGCCGAGGCCATCAAGAATTACTCGATCGAAAAACGCGACGAAGCCGCCCAGAAGGCCAGGCAAGCGCTGGACGAGCTGGATGCCCGCATCAACTCGCTGGAGACGCAGATCGACAAGGACTGGGACAAGATGAGCAAGTCCGCGCGCGAACAGGCCCGAAAATCCATGAAAGCGCTGCATAGGCAGCGCATCAAGGCCGCCGAGTGGTACGGCAGCCTGCAAAGCAGCACGGCCAATGCCTGGGAGCACACGAAGAAAGGCTTTTCCGAGGCCTATCGGGATTTGAAGAACGCCTGGGAAAAAGCCGAGCGCGAATATCGGGAAAAAGAGCGGAGTCAGAAGCAGTAAGGCCCGCGTCCAGCGCCGCCCCGCGCGTCAAAACTCCCAGGCAAAACCCGCCTGGCCGAATCCGCGACCGTTGCCGCGCCCGATCGCGGCGGACAGCTTGAGTCCGTCGAGGATCTCATAGCGCAAGCCCACGGCCTTGTCCGGGCCGGACTGCTCCTCGCCAAAAATTTCCGCCGTGAGCTGCAGCCCTTGCGCCAGCGGGAATTCGTAGCCCGCGCCCCAGGTGCGCAATGTTTCCCCGTCGCCCGGCACTTTCACGTGCGTGGCGCCCGCATTGAGATGCAGCACCTGCTGGTTCGCGAACCGATAGGTCGCCAGGCCAACCAGCGCGGACGCATGTTCGATTTCCCCCTCGACCCGGGTTCGCGCATAGCTCAGGCTCGCGCCCAGCGACCAGCCCAGTTCGTTCTGCCAGGGCACCCATTTCGCGCCGATGGCCGCGCCTTCCAGGGTGATGTCAGGATCGACGCTGGTCTCGCGGTCATGCGCGTAGCTGATGCCGAGCTCCAGATTTTCGACCGGCCCATAACCGAGCGCCAGACTGCCGCCCCTCAACTCGTCATCCCGGTGCCAGACGCCCTCTATCTTCATGCCGCCCTTGCCCAGGGTGCCCGCGTCATCGACGCTCATGGGCGCTTCCGCACAGGCTGTGGAGGCGGCCAGCGCGCCGACAAAAAACAGCGAAATCCTCTTCTTCATTTTGTCTCCAAGATTCTCAAGCCAACGATATTCGGCACGCCGCCTTAGCGCAACCAAGTTGCATATGATAAAGGCCCAAAGCATGGCTGGAAAGAATTAAAAACCGATGGCGCCGATAAGGCTTCGCTATGTCCCCTGATGGGCGCCATCGCTGCGCGGCCCCTTGCCGGGGCGCACCCTGCCTCAGAGCGGGGCGATGCCGGATTGGTTCCTGAAGGGCCACAAGCGCCGGCGCATGGGCGCCAAAGCCGCGCCAGCGCGAATAATACCCTGGACAGGTCGAAAGAATCTTGGTGGGCAGTACTGGGATCGAACCAGTGACCCCTGCCGTGTGAAGGCAGTGCTCTACCGCTGAGCTAACTGCCCAAGATTAGAAGCGGTCCGAACGGACGGGGCGAATTTAACCACAAGGCCGCCCTTACGGTCAAACTCTTATACGTGCTTTGGCGTAAAATGGCGGGTTTTCGGCAGTCCGCATTCCCATGGTCAGAACCCGCTTCGCTCCCTCGCCCACCGGCTACCTGCACATCGGCGGCGCGCGCACCGCGCTGTTTTCCTGGGCCTATGCCCGCCACCACGGCGGCCAGTTCATTCTGCGCATCGAGGACACCGACATCGAGCGCTCCACCCCCGAGGCGGTGCAGGCCATCCTCGACGGCATGCAGTGGCTGGGGCTGGAACACGACGAAGGCCCGTTCTACCAGACCCACCGCTTCATGCGCTACAAGGAAGTCATCGAGCAACTGCTGGCCAGCGGCCATGCCTACCACTGCTACTGCAGCAGCGAAGAGCTCGACGCCATGCGCGAGGCGCAGCGCGCGCGCGGCGAAAAACCGCGCTACGACGGGCGCTGGCGCCCCGAGCCGGGCAAGACCCTGCCGGTGCCGCCGTCCGGCGTGCAGCCGGTGGTGCGCTTCAAGAACCCCCTCACCGGCAGCGTGGCCTGGAAGGATCTGGTCAAGGGCGTGATCGAAATCTCCAACACCGAACTCGACGATCTGGTCATCGCCCGCGCCGACGGCACCCCCACCTACAACTTCTGCGTGGTGGTCGACGACTGGGACATGAAGATCACCCACGTCATCCGCGGCGACGACCACGTCAACAACACCCCGCGCCAGATCAACATCCTCAAGGCCCTGGGCGCCGAGGTGCCGCAGTACGCGCACCTGTCCATGATCCTGGGCGACGACGGGACGAAATTGTCCAAGCGCCACGGTGCGGTGTCGGTGATGCAGTACCACGAGGACGGCTACCTGCCCGAGGCCGTCATCAACTACCTGGCGCGGCTGGGCTGGTCGCACGGCGACGACGAGATCTTCTCGCGCGAGCAGTTCATCCAGTGGTTCGACCTCGACCACATCACCGCCTCCTCGGCCCAGTTCAACACCGAGAAGCTGCGCTGGATCAATCAGCACTACATCAAGCAGGCCAGCGACGCCGAGCTGGTCGCCGACCTGCGCGTGCGCATGGCGAAGCGCGGCCTCGACATCGACCAGGGCCCGGATGCCTTGAAAGTGGTGGCGCTGGTGAAGGAGCGCGCGGCGACGCTGAACGACCTGGCCGACGAAGCCATGCTGTTCTACCAGGACCTCGCGCCCAGCGCCGACCTCTTGTCGCAGCACGTGACCGAGGAAAACCTCGCCGCCCTGCACGCGCTGAAGGACCGCCTCGGCAACAGCGACTGGACCCGCGAAGCCCTGGGCGCCCTGGTCAAGGACGTGGCCAAGGAATTCGGCCTCAAGATGCCCAAGCTCGCCATGCCGGTGCGCGTGCTGGTCACCGGCGAACCGCAGACCCCCTCCATCGACGCCACCCTGGAACTCTTGGGCCGCGAACGCGTACTGGCCAGGCTGGAAGAACACCTGCCGCAGCCGGGGATGTAATTTCCAGCGGGGAAAACTCGCGCGCTTCAAGGTATAATGCCGCTCGCGCCGGCATAGCTCAGTTGGTAGAGCAGCGCATTCGTAATGCGAAGGTCGGGGGTTCGACTCCTCTTGCCGGCACCAATATGAAGCAAAAAGGCAACCCAAACGGGTTGCCTTTTTGCTTTGCGGGCGGGCACCAAGGCGTAAATGCCTCTATTTGGCCGGCCATGGCCGTACCGTGCCCCAGCCTGCGGGCTTGGCGCATCTGCCCCTCAGAATCGCCACGCGGGTATTCGCGTTTCATCCCCTTCCCGGTATCCTTTAGCTGCCCCAACCGACTGTAAAACCATGTTCTCCACGGAAACCTGGGAACTCGCCAGTTACATCGTCACCGTCGTCGGCCTGCCGCTCGCCATCGGCGTGTTCCTGTACGAGCAGCGCAAGGAGCGCGAGAACGAGGACGAAGAAGCGTATCAGCTCTTGTCCGACGCCTACACCGACTTTCTCAAGCTGGTGCTGGACAACCCCGACCTGCAGTTGCGCACGCGCACGCACATCGCCAATCTCAGCGCCGACCAGCGCGAGCGCATGATGGTGCTGTACGAAATCCTCATCGCGCTGTTCGAGCGCGCCTACCTGCTCGCCTACGAGGAAGACATGCCGGACAAGAAGCGCCGCCGCTGGCTGTCGTGGGAAGACTACATGCGCGAATGGTGCGGGCGCGAGGATTTCAGGAACGCCCTGTCCGTGCTGCTGCACGGCGAGGACCCGGATTTCAGCCGCTACATCAGCCGGCTGGCCCAAGAAGAGCAAGCCAGGCCATGAGCGACAACGCCCCCCTTGACCCCTCTTTGAACGTGCTGGGCGAGGCACTGCAGGTGTGCGGCGTCCAGCCCCTGACCGGCTTCTACCGCGACGGCAGTTGCAACACCGGGCCGCAGGACATCGGCCTGCACGGCGTGTGCGTGGTGGCGGACGAGGCCTTTCTGGCCTTTTCCAGCTATACCGGCAACGACTTGTCCACGCCGATGCCGGAATACGGCTTTCCCGGCGTCCAGCCCGGCGACCGCTGGTGCCTGTGCGCCAGCCGCTGGCAGCAGGCGCTGGATGCCGGCTATGCGCCCAAGGTGGTGCTGGGCGCCACCCACCAGACTTCGCTGAAGGTCGTCGCGCTGCAAGACCTGAAGGCGCATGCCATCGATCTCAACTGACCCCCTCTAGCGCCGCGATGAGAACCCTGCTGTTTGTCCTCTTTGCCCTGTGGGCGGGCCTGGCACACGCCTATTGCCCGGCACGCACCCTGGGCACGGCCGACGAGGTCAGGGCCGACCAGGATTCGCTCCTGATTCTGACCCACGCCAGCACCCGCTACGATGCCCGCCTGGCCACCAAATCAGGCGTCGACCAGGCGACGCAATTCGCCCGACGCCATGGCATCCCCATGGTCTACCTGCAGGATGACGCCGCCGAGGCGGATTACTTCACCGAGGACTGCGCGCCGGAATACTGGCTCCAATCCGCCAGCGGCGAGCTGGGCTTCGAGGTGCAATCCTCGCATGTCTACGTGGCCGGCGGCCACCTCGAACAATGCCTGTTGACCACGGTAAGCGAGGTGATGGCCTCCTGGGCGGGGCAGGAGAAGCGCGACCTTTCGCTGACCTATCTGATGGACGCGATCTATTCCAGCGGCGAACTGGTGAAAGACAGCGACGATTACTACCCGGATTACAGCAGGTTCATGCGCGTCCTCAATTACGGACGCGCCGAAGACGCGCCCTGGCCGAAAATCACTCTGTTGGAAACCGCCGGCCTCATCCGCCAAGAGGACCGCATGGCCGATTACCTCAAGCGGGCGCTGCCGGATTTCGCTTCCGGCTTCTCGCGGGGCTACCGGGTGGAGCTGTATCTCAACGACGACGAGGTCGCCGTGCTGCAGGATCCGCCGCTGTGGGAGTCGCCGGTGCTGCAGATCCGCTTCGTGGATTCCGCGCTCAGGCTCGATTCGCTCTAGCTGGCATTCAATGCCGCAGCGCGCATTTCGATCTCGATCCAGTGCCTGAACATCTCCGGCGACCATAGCGACTTGATGTAGACCACCACGTCATCGATCTCGGCCTCGGTGAGCTTGCCCTGCCACGCCGGCATGTCGCCGACGTCCGGCGGGCTGCCTTCCTTGATGCGCTTTTTCAGTTCCGCCGTGGGGTGATGCCAGGCATGCGCGCTGTCGTCCAGCGGCGGCGGCGGATACATGCCGTTGGCGCGCTTCACCCGCCAGTCGCCGGGCTGACCTCTGCCCTCCGCGCCATGACATTCCAGGCAGTGCTTCTCGTACACCAGGCGGCCGCGTTCGATCTGCTCGGGCTTGAGCCAGATGTCCGGCATGACGGCGGCCTGCCGCACTGGTGCCGAAGCCGATGCCGTCGCATCCGTCGAGCGCTCGGCCGGCTTGCCGCAGGCGGCAATTGCCAGCCCCAGCAAGGCAAGCCAGAGGGCGCCCTGTTTCTTTTTCATGCTCGATCACCTCGCGACACGAATACGTCCGAACAGCGCCAAACGCAGTGTGCTATATCCATAAACATACGCATGACAAGGAGCCAGGCCATGAGCACAGCCAAGCTGTCATCGCCCCTGTTCGACGCCACCGGTTTTCTGATCGACGCCAGCACCTGGAACGAAACACTCGCGAGCGAGATCGCCGAACTCGACGGCATCGGTTCGCTGACCGAAGCGCACTGGACAGTCATCCGCCACCTGCGGCACAGCTGGCTGGACTGTCGCAGCCTTCCCGCCGTTTCGCACACCTGCCACCTCGCCGGCATGGGTCCGCAGTGCCTGGAAGAACTGTTCCACGGCCCGCGCGAGGCCTGGCGCGTGGCGGGCCTGCCCGACCCGGGCGAGGAAGCCCGCGCCTATATGTAATTACTCGACGCCGACGAACGCCACCAGGCTGTGCTTGCCGCCCGGTTGCACGGTGATTTCATCCGGGCTGGCGTTGACGGTTTCCACGCACAGCATGTCCTTGTATTCGCCGGCCGCCATGTCGGCGAAGCCTTTTTCCTTTTCGCGCCACGGGTTCCACACCACGCTCGACTGGCTGCCCGACTTGGCCACGCGAATGGTGCGGCCGAACACCGGGTCCTCGATCAGGCAGTCGGCGGCGGTGTTGATGTAGACGCGGTCGGTTTCCTCGGCAAACGTCACCGGGCCTTGCTGGGTGAATTGCCGGAAGTCGCGGGTCTTGTCGAGATAGGCCGTGCCGTCGAGGCCGTGCACCTTGGTTTGTTCGATGTCGCCGACGCGAAAATAGGTATGCAGGCCGTCGGTGATGGTGAAAGGCACATTGCCGGTGTTGCGCGTGAGCAGTTCCATTTTCAGCGCGGCGCCGACGGTGACGATGAGCTCGAGGTCGAAGGCATGCTCCCAGATTGCGCGGGTGGATTCGTCGTCCTTGATGCCGAGCCTGAGCACCACGGTATCGGCCAGATCGACCTTGGCCTCGCGCACTTCCCACATGCGCGCGCGCACGAAGCCGTGCACGCCCTTGTCGCCAAGCTGGCCGAACCAGGGGAAGCATACCGGCACGCCGCCGCGCACGCCCTTGCCGGGCTGATAGAGCGCAGCCTTCGACACCCAGAGCACCGGCTTGTGGCCGTTGGGCTGCCATTCCAGCACCTGGCCGCCCTGCACCGCCACGCGCGCCATGGCGTCGGGCGTGGTGATCTCGGCCACCGGCATGCCGGGGCCGCTGTCCTGGAAGCGCAGCCGGCCGGGAATGGCAAAGCGGCTGTTCAAGGTTTCGCTGAAATTGTCCAAGGTCTTCTCCATGCGTACGTGAGGAATGTTGGCGTCGGGGAACGCCCCGCCCACCTGAATGAAACCGTATTTTGAATAGAAGCCGGCCGCCTGCGTCTGGGCATTGAGGAAGACTTTTCCCTTGCGCAGCCTGTCCGCCTCCATGAGCAGGGTCTTGATGATCAGCCGTCCGACGCCCCTGCCCCGATGCTTTTCAAGCACCGCCATGCGGCCGATGTGGCCGTCGGCCAGCATGCGCCCGCAGCCGATGGGCGCCTCGCCCTCGGTCACCAGCACGTGCAGGGCGTGCGCGTCCTCGCCGTCCCATTCCAGCGCTTCTGGGACGCCCTGCTCTTCGATGAACACGGTGCGGCGAATGGCCGAGAGCGCATCTTGCGCCTCCGCCCAGTCGACTTTGTGGATTCTCATGCCTGACTAAATAAAATCAATCACCGGAAGCTTAAGGGAGGAAGGTCTTTTTTACTCCCTGGACCTCTCGCATCCTCCCTGTAAATTCGCTTTTCGGTTGTTCAAGAATCCGGCTCAAACCGTCTCGGCCTGATCCTTCATCGCCTGCTGCTGCATCTCCCACATGTGCGCGTAATGCCCACGTCTCGCCAGCAGCGCCTCGTGGCGGCCGCGCTCGATGATGCGGCCGGCGTCCATGACCAGGATCTCGTCGGCGTCGATGATGGTGGACAGCCGATGCGCGATGGTGAGACTGGTGCGGTGCTTCATCACCTCGCGCAACTCGGCCTGGATGATCTTCTCGGTCCTGGAGTCCAGCGCCGAAGTGGCCTCGTCCAGCACCAGGATGGACGGGTTCTTCAGCAGCGTGCGCGCGATCGCCACGCGCTGCTTCTCGCCGCCGGAGAGCTTGAGGCCGCGCTCGCCCACCACGGTGTCCCAGCCCTTGGGCAGCGACTCGATGAAATGCAGGATGTGCGCGGCGCGCGCGGCCTCGACCACCTGCTCCCTGGTGGCATCGGGCTTGCCGTAGGCGATGTTGTAGTAGAGCGTGTCGTTGAACAGCACGGTGTCCTGCGGCACGATGCCGATGGCGGCGCGCAGCGACTCCTGCGTCACGTTGCGGATGTCCTGGCCGTCGATGCTGATGGCCCCGCCGGTGACGTCGTAAAAGCGGAACAGCAGGCGCACCACGGTGGACTTGCCCGAGCCCGAGGCGCCCACCACGGCAAGGGTGCGGCCGGCCGGGAGGTCGAAGCTCACGCCTTGCAGGATGGGGCGCTCGGGATCATAGGCGAAGCTGACATTGTCGAAGCGCACCGCCCCGCCCGCCACGTTCAGGGGCGAGGCATCCGGCTGATCGCGCACTTCGATGTTCTGGGTCAGCAGTTTGAACATGCGCTCGATGTCGGTGAGCGACTGCTTGATCTCGCGGTACATCACGCCGAGGAAGTTGAGCGGCAGGAAGATCTGCACCAGGAAGGCGTTGATCATCACCAGGTCGCCCAGGGACAGCTGCCCGGACACCACGCCGGCGGAGGCGCGCCACAGGACGAGGGTCACGCCGGTGGCGATGATGAAGGCCTGCACGATGTTGAGCAGCGACAGCGAGTTCTGGCTCTGCACCGCGGCTTCCTGCCAGCTTTCCATGCTGGCGTTGTAGCGCTCGGTCTCGAACTTCTCGTTGCCGAAGTATTTCACCGTTTCGTAGTTGATGAGGCTGTCCACCGCGCGCGTGGTGGCGACGGAATCCAGCTCGTTCATCTTGCGCCGGTACTTGGTGCGCCACTCGGTGATCGCGATGGTCATGCCCATGTAGATCACCACCACGCCCACGGTGATCAGCGCGAACACCCAGTCGAACTGCACCAGCAGGATGGCGCCCACCAGCAGGATCTCGATCAGCGTCGGCGCAATGCGAAACAGCAGATAGTTGATGATGGCCGAGATGCCCTGGCTGCCGCGCTCGACGTCGCGCGTGACGCCGCCGGTCTGCCGTTCCAGGTGGAAGCGCAGCGAAAGATTGTGCAGGTGCCGGAAAGTCTCGATGCTGATCTTGCGGATCATGCCCTGGGTGACCTTGGCGAAGATCATGTCCCTGAGGTCGGTGAACAGCGTGGTCGCCAGGCGCAGGAGGCCGTAGCCCACGATCAGCGCCGCCGGCAGGATCAGCACCGCGTGCTTGGAAGTGTCCAGGCTGTCGACGATGTGCTTGAGCAGGATGGGCACGCCGATGGTGGCAAGCTTGGCCCCGATCAGGAACAGCACGGCAAAAATGAAGCGCCAGCGGTGCTCCCACAGGTAGGGCCCGAGATTCTTCAGGGTGCGCCAGTCGGCGGGTCCGGGGGGGGAGTTTTTCGCGGCGTGGTGTCTCATGGCATTTCTGGTCTGACTGCTAGGCCGATTCTACCCCGCCGCGCGGCTCGGATTCACGCCGCCGGCTTTTGACCAGGCCGGTCCGGCGCAGCCGGCGCCACGTCCGCGGCGCCCTCTTTTTGTTTCAAAAACCGCTTGCATTGTTAATGAGAATGATTATCATAGCTCTTATCAACAACACGTTCAGCCGGAGCAAAGCCATGAAGAAATTGCTGCTTGCCGTACTCTGCCTCCCCGCCCTGGGTTTCGCCGCCGACGGGGAATACCAGCTGACGCTCAAGGATCATCGCTTCTCTCCCGCCGAGATCCAGGTGCCGGCGGGCAAGAAGCTCAAGCTCGTCGTGCTCAACCAGGACAGCACCCCGGAGGAATTCGAGAGCCACAGCCTTAACCGCGAGAAAGTCATTCCGGGCAATGCCAGGGGCATCATCTATGTCGGCCCGCTGGCCGCCGGCAAATACGAATTCTTCGGCGAGTTCCACGAGGCAAGCGCCCGCGGCGCCCTCGTGGCCCAGTAAGGCGCGCGCCATGTTCGGCCCGGCCATCATCGTATTCAGGGAATCGCTGGAAGCCGCTCTGCTGATCGGCATCATCGCCGCCGCCACGCGCGGGCTGAGCGGACGCAATCTGTGGCTGTCCATCGGCATCGGCGTCGGGCTGGCGGGCTCGCTGATCGTGGCGGGATTGACGGAAACCATCGCCGAACTGGCGGAAGGCAGCGGGCAGGAGTTGTTCAACGCCAGCATTCTCGGTATCGCCGTGCTCATGCTCGGCTGGCACAACATCTGGATGGCGAAGCATGGCCGCGAGATGGCGGCCAATGCGAAATCCTTGGGGCGGGCGGTGCGCAGCGGCGAACGGGAAATGTCCACGCTTTCCATTCTGATCGCCGTGGCCGTGCTGCGCGAAGGCTCGGAAACCGCGTTGTTCCTGTACGGGCTGGCCGCCGGCAGCGGCATGGGGCAGCTTTCGCTTTTGTCCGGCAGCCTGCTGGGCTTGCTGGGCGGCGCCGGCATGGGCTGGGTGATTTACAAAGGGCTGGCGCGCATCCCGCTCAAACATTTTTTCAGCGTCACCAGCGCCCTCATCCTGTTCATGGCGGCCGGCATGGCCGGACAGATGGCGCGCTTCCTGGTGCAAGGCGATGTCATCCAGCCCCTCGCCGCGCCGCTGTGGGACACCTCGGCGCTGCTGCCGATGGATTCGGCGCTGGGCAATTTCATGCATCTGCTGGCCGGCTACGACGCCAGCCCCAGCGGCATGGAGGTGCTGTTCTACGTCGCCGCCTTCCTGCTCATCCTGACTGGCATGCGCTGGAGCCAGGCGCATGCCCCCCGAACGGCTCATTGAAAGGAACGTTATGAAACCCCATGCGGCAATGCTCGCGCTGGCGGGCATGCTCGGCCTGCACGCAGCCCACGCCGGCCCCGCCGACTACGTTTACACGCCCACCGTGGAAGCGGGCGAGACCGAGCTCGATTTCAAATTCGGCACGGAGGACGGCAGCCCGCGCAAGAGCGTGGGCACGTTCGGCCTCGGCTATGGCGTCAACGACTGGTGGTTCACCGAGGCCTACGTGAAGTACGCCAAGGAAGGCAGCGGCATCAAGTACGACGCCTTCGAATGGGAAAACAAGTTCCAGCTCACGGAAACCGGCAAGTACCCGCTCGATATCGGCTTCATCACCGAAATCGAGATTCCCCGGAACAATGACGAAGGCATCGAATTCAAGTTCGGGCCGCTGTTGCAGAGCGAATTCGGCAAACTTCAGTTGAACGGCAACCTCTTGTTCGAACGACGCTTCGACGCCGCCGAAGCCGCGCCGACGGAAATCGGCTACCAGTGGCAGGCCAAGTACCGCTGGCTGCCCAGCCTCGAATACGGCATGCAGGGCTTCGGCGAAATGGGTGAGTGGAACCATTGGGAACCGTCCGCGGAGCAGGAACACAAGCTGGGGCCCGCGGTCTTCGGCAAGCTGGCCATGGGCCATCACACCGCGATCAAGTACAACGCCGCCTGGCTGTTCGGGCTCACCGACCACACCCCCGACAACACTTTCAGGCTGCAGACCGAATTCGAGTTCTAGCGCCACCCCGGCCGGCCGGGTGCGATTTCCGCCAGCGGCATCGGGTGCGGGTAAAATTCCGGCTTGACATACCGGAACCCGAGCAACACAGCCATGAAGATCTACGGCATCCCCAATTGCGACACCGTGAAAAAGGCCCGCGCCTGGCTCGCAGACAACGGCCTCGAAGCCGAATTCCACGACTACAAGAAACAGGGCGTGCCGCTCGAGGTGCTGAAGAAGGCGGCGAAACAGCTGGGCTGGGAAGCGCTGATCAACAAGAAGGGCCCCACCTGGCGCAAGCAGCCGGACGCGGTGAAGGACGCAATCACCAGCGAAAAGGCCGCCTTCGAATTCCTCGCCGCCACCTCCAGCGCCATCAAGCGGCCGCTGCTGGACGTGGACGGCACCTATCATCTCGGCTTTTCACCTGAAACGTACGCCGAGATTTTCAGAAAATGATTTGAACAAGGAGGACAAGAGGACAGGAGGTTTAATATTTGGCCTTCCGGTTTTCCTCCTGCCCTCCTGTCCTCCTTGTGGATAAAACATGACCCCCACGCTCGAACTCGCCAAAGACCTGATCTCCAGGAAATCCAACACCCCGGACGACGCCGGCTGCCAGGAGCTGCTGATGCGCCGCCTCGCCCCGCTCGGCTTCGTGTTCGAAACCATCGAATCCAATGGCGTCACCAACCTGTGGGCGCGCAAGGGCGTTGACGCGCCGGTGGTGTGCTTCGCCGGCCACACCGACGTGGTGCCCACCGGCCCGCTCGAGCAGTGGCTGTCCGACCCCTTCACGCCCACGATCCGCGACGGCGTGCTGTACGGGCGCGGCGCCTCGGACATGAAGACCTCGATCGCCGCCTTCGTCACCGGCATCGAGGGCTTTCTTGCCCAGCACCCGAATCACCAGGGCTCGATCGCGCTCTTGATCACCTCGGACGAGGAAGGTGTGGCCACCGACGGCACCGTCAAGGTGGTGGAAAGCCTGGCCGCGCGCAATGAAACCATCGACTACTGTATTGTCGGCGAACCCACCTGCGTCTCGAAACTGGGCGACACCATCAAGAACGGCCGCCGCGGCTCGCTTTCCGGCAAGCTCACGGTCAAGGGCATCCAGGGCCACATCGCCTACCCGCACCTGGTGCGGAACCCCATCCACCAGGCCGCGCCGGCCATCGCCGAAATGGCGGCCACGGTGTGGGACGAAGGCAACGAATACTTCCCGCCCACCTCCTGGCAGGTGTCCAACATCCACGGCGGCACCGGCGCCACCAACGTCGTGCCCGGCGAAGTCGAGATCCGCTTCAACTTCCGCCATTCCACCGCCAGCAGCAAGGCGCAACTCAAGGAGCGGGTGCACGCCATCCTGCAAAAGCACGGCCTCGAATACGAGCTGATCTGGGAAGAAGGCGGCAAACCCTACCTCACGCCCAAGGGCGATCTGGTGGAGAAGATTTCCCAGGCCATCAGGGAAGTGACCGGCCTTACCACCGACGTGTCCACCAGCGGCGGCACCTCGGACGGCCGCTTCATCGCCGACATCTGCCCGCAGGTCATCGAGTTCGGCCCCATGAACGCCAGCATCCACAAGCTCAACGAGAACATCCCGGTGGCGGACATCGAGCCCTTGCGCGCGATCTACCAGCGCACCCTGGAGAAGCTGCTGGGCTGACTGTCCGGCGGGCGCGCGCCCGGCAGCAAGCCGCCGGCGCTCAAATGATGCCGTGTTGTTTTTCCAATCTGGTTGCTGCTCATCAGATTTGAGGCAGCGCAGCTGGCCAGCCACCACGAAAAGGAGAGCATGATGCGCCAACGTCTCGACTACAAGCTCGCATCGCCGGATGCCTTCAAGGCCATGCTGCATGTTGAGCAGCAGGTTCATGAAAGCGGCCTGGAGGAGTCCCTGCTGGAACTCGTCAAGTCCCGCGCTTCGCAGATCAATGGCTGCGCCTGGTGTCTCGATATGCACACCAAAGATGCGCGCGCGCGTGGAGAAACCGAGCAGCGCCTGTATCTCCTGCCGCTATGGCGCGAGGCGCCCTGCTACAGCGAGCGCGAACGCGCCGCCCTGGCCTGGACGGAGGCAGTCACTCGAATTGCCGACGCGCATGACGTGCCGGACGCCGTGTACGAAGAGGCCCGCCGCCATTTCGACGAAAAGGCGCTGGTCAATCTCACCTTGGCAATCATCGCGATCAACGGCTGGAATCGGCTGAACCTTGCCTTCCGCACCACCGTCGGCGACTACATCAGCCCACACGCCATGGTGCAGCAGCCGCCCGCGCCACCGGGCTGAATGGGCACGAGTGCGCGCCCCCTGTGCCGTGCCCATGGGGGCGGCGATGCGCCGCAGCGCTCAACGCCGTCCGGCGCGAGCCTGGAAGCGCGCGGATTCAGGGGATATAGTCGATCATGATCCCGATCCACGAACTGCTCTCGCGCATCCGCTGGGACGAGAACTATGCCCGCAGCCGCTTCGTCATCGGCTACTGGGACCGCATCGAGCACAAGGTGCTGCATGCCGATCTGCGCGAGATTTCCTGGGATCGCGACAATCCGACCTTCTTCGATCTGATGGACGAGGACGGCGTCGCGCATAGCATCCCCTATCACCGGGTGCGCGAAGTCTGGCGCGACGGCAAGCTGATCTGGGCGCGCCATGCGGCGGGCGAACCGCCTGCGCACCCCCCTGCGGACAGCCAATAAATTTCCGCGCCCGCGGCGGATGCCCATAAAATACCCGCATGAAAAAAGCTCCCGACCCCTTCCAGGACACCGAATCCCTCATCACCGTGCGCGACTGGCTGCGCTTCGCGGTCTCGCGTTTCAACGAAGCCGGCTTGTTCTTCGGCCATGGCAGCGACAACGCCTTCGACGAGGCGGCCTATCTCGTCCTGCACACCCTGCATCTGCCGCTCGACCGGCTGGAGCCGTTCCTGGACGCGAGCCTCGCGCATGGCGAAGCCGATCAGCTCAAGCGCGTCATCGAACGCCGGGTGAAGGAGCGCGTGCCGGCGGCCTATCTCACGCGCGAGGCCTGGCTCGGCGAGTACCGCTTTTACGTGGACGAGCGCGTGATCGTGCCGCGCTCCTTCATCGCCGAACTGCTGCGGGAGCGGCTGTCGCCCTGGGTGGACGATCCCGACGCCGTCCATGCCGTGGCCGACGTCTGCACCGGCTCCGGCTGTCTCGCCATCCTGGCGGCGCTCGCCTTCCCCGCGGCCGAGGTCGATGCCGTGGATATTTCCAAGGATGCGCTGGCCGTGGCCAGAAAGAACATCGACGCTTACGGCCTGCAGGATCGGGTCCGCATCGTCCAGTCCGACCTGCTGCAAAAACTCAAGGGCCGGAAATACGACCTCATCGTCACCAACCCGCCTTACGTCAACGCGCCCTCCATGCAGGAACTGCCGGACGAATACCGGTGCGAACCCGAGCTGGCGCTGGCCAGCGGCGAGGACGGCCTCGACCACATCCGGCGCATACTCGCCGGCGCGCCGCAGCACCTGAATCCCGGCGGGCTGCTGATCGCCGAGATCGGCCACAACCGCGCTGCGCTGGAAGCCGCATTCCCCGCACTGCCTTTCGTCTGGCTGGAAACCAGCGGCGGCGACGAATACGTGTTCCTGCTGCGCCAGGAGGACCTCAAACGCGGTGGTTTATAATTCAGGGCCGAATCAGTAATGCAAGGAGGACCCCATGCAACAGCAGCTCGACGTATTTGTCGCATCGCTCACCTCTTTCTGGACCCAATTGGCCGCATTCGTCCCGCAGTTGCTGGCCGCGCTGATCCTGCTCTTCCTGGGCTGGATACTGGCCAACATCGTGCGCTCGGCAACCAGCAAGATCCTGGATACGCTCAAGTTCGACGAACTCGGCAAGAAAACCGGCATCGAGGCCTTCATGCGCCAGGGCAACATCGACCTCACGCTGTCGCGCCTGATCGCCAACCTGATCTACTGGATCATCCTGCTGGTGGTCATTGTCACCGTCGCCAACAGCCTGGGCCTCACCAACGTGGCCGAGCTCTTCAACAAAGTCGTCTTCTACCTGCCCAACATCATCGTCGCCGTGCTGGTGCTGGTGTTCGGCGTCATGGTGGCGCGCTTCATCAACCGCCTGGTGTTCGCCTACCTCAACAACATGGGCGTCGACGGCGCGCTGACGCTGAGCACGCTGGCCGAATACGCCGTGATCATCTTCGTGGTGTTCGTCGCCCTGGAACAGTTGCAGATCGGCACCCATCTGCTGATCTCCGCCTTCCAGATCGGCTTCGGCGCCATCGGCCTGGCCCTCGCCATCGCCTTCGGCCTGGGCGGCAGGGACTGGGCCGCCAGCGTCATCAAGCGGCTGACCGAGAAGAAATGAAGCCGATTCAGCCGGCTTTGCGCACGTAGCAGTAATCCCAGACCTCGCCGCCTGCCTGTTGCAGGCAAGCGGCGAGCGCCTCGCCGGGCACCGCCTCGGATTCGAACACGTTGGAGATTTCGATGAAGAGGCGGGCGCAGGCCGCGCTGCGCCGCCAGTCGAATGCGCATGCACTGGCGGCATGGCCGCAATGACTGCATTGCAGTTCGCCTTTTGCCTCCAGTGAAACAGCCGGCTTGTGCAGGGTCTTGCGGCATTGCGGGCAGCGCGGCGCCTTGAGGTTGCCGCCCTGCACGAACTGCGGGACCTCGAAAATGCCGGCGATGCGAATGGCGGTGGCGGCTTCGTTGTCGCCCAGCGCAATCTGCGGCGAGCAGCCGAGATAAGTGATGAGGCCGAGATAGTCGGGACCGGCGCTGTACCGGCCGGCGCCGCGTTCCGCGCCGAGAAAACCGATCGCCTTGAGCGCATCGAGCAAAGGCGCGAGGCTGGCCGGCGCCCAGGCGGGATTCTTCGGATGGAGCAGCAGGAAATGGCCGGTCATCTGTCAAATCATTGACACCGAGGAAGCAGAGGGAACGGAGGAAACCTTTTATTGCTTTCCTCTGCGACCTCCATTACCGCTGTGTCCATGCTTTTATCAACTAGGATCGTGAACGTCCAGGTGCCGGCTTGCGCGGGGCATTGCGCCCGGCGGGACGCGGCCGGCTGTCGGGGATGGGCATGTCCGCCCAGCGCAGCAGGCGCTTGACCTCGGTCTCGTCGAGCTCGTGCTTCTGCCCGCGCTTCAGTTGCGGCGGCAGCGCCACCGGGCCGTAGCGGGTGCGGATCAGGCGGCTGACCTTGACACCGACGGCATCGAACAGGCGCCGCACTTCGCGATAGCGTCCTTCCAGGATGACCACGCGCCACCAGCGGTTGGCGCCCTCGCCGCCCGCCTCCGCCAGGCTTTCCACGCGCGCTTCGCCGTCCTCCAGTTCCACGCCGTCGAGCAATTGCTGTTGCATCTCCGGGGTGAGTTCGCCCAGCACGCGCACGGCATATTCGCGCTCGACCTCGAAGCGCGGGTGCATGAGGCGGTTGGCCAGTTCGCCGCTGGTGGTGAAGATCATCAGGCCTTCGGTGTTGAAGTCGAGGCGCCCCACGCTCACCCATTTGGCGCCGCGGATCTTGGGCAGCTGCTCGAACACGGTGGCGCGTCCCTTGGGGTCGTCGCGGCTGACGATCTCGCCCTCCTGCTTGTGGTAGAGCAGCACGCGCACGCGCTTGGTTTCCGCGGCGCGCAGGTAGACGCGGCGGCCTGACACCTTGATGACATCCCGCGGCGTGACGCGCTGCCCGAGCTGCGCGGTCTCGCCGTTGACCGTGACGCGGCCCTCGGCGATCCAGGCCTCCATCTCGCGGCGCGAGCCGATGCCGGCATCGGCCAACGCCTTGTGCAGCCTGACGGCATCCTCGTCCTCGGGGACGGCAGGACTCTCGCTCGCGGCCGGCGACGGCCGAGTCCGCACGGCGGGCTTGCTGGGGGGACGCAGAGGGCTGCGGCGGCGAGTGGGCATTACGGGCCTCGATCAGTGATGAATTAGTGGAACACGGAAGACAGGAGCGTGATTAACCGCGGCGAACGCCGCGGCTGATACAAGGTTCTTCTCAAGAGCCGGCGGGGGCTGCCGCCAGCGACTGGGGGCCGTTTTCCGCATCGTCGTCCGCGGCGGCTTCGGGTTCGTTGCCCGTCATGGGCGCCGGCTGCACCTCGGCGGAGAGCGCCTCCGCGTCCTCCGCAGGCGCGCTTTCGGCAGCGGCCTCCGGCGCGCGCGCGATCCCGTCCTCGGCGGCCAGCTCCTCGCGCACCTCCTCGATTTCTTCCGCTGTCGCGGCGGTATCGGGCGAGAGCAGGTTGCCGAGCTCCTCCAGCGGCGGCAGTTCCTGCAGCGAACGCAGGCCGAGGTCGGACAAAAAGCGCGGCGTGGTGGCGAGCAAGGCGGGCCGGCCCGGCACGTCGCGGTGGCCGACGGTCTCGATCCAGCCGCGTTCTTCCAGGGTTTTCACGATCTGCGCATTCACCGACACGCCGCGGATGTCCTCGACGTCGCCGCGTGTGACCGGCTGGCGGTAGGCGATGATGGCCAGCGTCTCCAGCACCGCGCGCGAGTAGCGCGGCGGCTTCTCGTTGCGCATGCGCGCGAGGTAGGGCTGCATCTCGGGACGGGTCTGGAAGCGCCAGCCCTCGGCCACCTGCACCAGTTCGGTGGCCTTGGCATCCCAGTCGGATTTCAGCCCGTCGAGCGCGCGGCGCAGCATGTCCTCGGACAGCTCCTGCTCGAACATGCGCTTCATCTCGCGCAAGCTGAGCGGCGTGTCCGCCGCCAGCAGCGCAGCTTCGAGAATGCGCTTCAGTTCCTCAAGATTGTTGATCGTCGTGTTCATCGGCGTACTCATCAACAGTCAGGCTTTCTTCGTGCAAACGGACATAGATCGGCGCCAGCGGCTCGGCCTGGGTGATGTCGACCAGGGTTTCCTTGGCCAGTTCGAGAATGGCGAGGAAGGTCACCACCAGCTCGGCCACGCCGGCCTCGGCGCGGAACAGGCTGGCGAACTCCAGGAACTGGCCGGGCTGCAGGGATTTCAGGATGCGCGTCATGCGCTCGCGCACCGACAGCTCCTCGCGGCTGATGCGGTGGTGCTTGTTGACCTTGGCGCGCGACAGGATGGTGAGCCAGGCGGCGGAGAGGTCCTCGGCGCGCACTTCCGGCAGCCTGCGCGCGGCGGATTCCACCGCCACCGAGATGACGTGGAAATCGCGCCCGGCCAGCGGCACCTTGTCGAGGCGCTGCGCCGCCAGCTTCATCTGCTCGTATTCCAAGAGGCGCCGCACCAGTTCGGCGCGCGGGTCTTCCGGCTCGCCGCCCTCGTCCGCGCGCGGCGGCCGCGGCAGCAGCATGCGCGACTTGATCTCGATCAGCATCGCCGCCATCAACAGGTATTCCGCCGCCAGTTCCAGGCGCGAGGTGCGCGCGGCCTCGACATAGGCCAGGTACTGGCGGGTGAGCTCGGCCATGGGGATGTCGAGCACGTCGAGGTTGTGGCGGCGGATCAGGTACAAGAGCAGGTCGAGCGGGCCCTCGAAGGTTTCGAGGAACACCTCCAGCGCGTCCGGCGGGATGTAGAGGTCGACCGGCAGTTCCGCCAGCGGCTCGCCCTTGACGCGGGCAATGGGGAGTTCGGCCTGTAGCGCTTCCATGGCGGCATTCTACCACCCGCCCGGCGCGATTGCCGGGCGAATTGCCGGTTCTCAGCCCGGGAAAACGAGCTTCGCCACGTCCTTGTATCTGCTGGCGAAATGCGCGGTGATGCCCTGTTTGATGTAATCCGGCAGCTTGTCGAAATCCGGGCGATTGGCCTCGGGCAGGATCAGCTCCATGATGCCGGCGCGGCGCGCGGCGATCACCTTTTCGCGGATGCCGCCCACCGGCAGCACCTGGCCGGTCAAGGAAAGCTCGCCGGTCATGGCCAGCGGCCTGGCGAGCTTCTGGTTGCGCGCCAGCGAGAGCAGCGCGGTGGCCATGGTCACCCCGGCGCTGGGGCCGTCCTTGGGCGTGGCGCCCTCGGGAATGTGCAGGTGCACGAAGCTGGAGTCGAAGAAGGCCGGATCGGCCTGGTACTGCTTGAGATGGCTGGCGACGTAGCTGTAGGCGATCTCGGCGGACTCCCTCATCACCTCGCCGAGCTGGCCGGTGAGCTTGAAGCCGCGGTTCAGCGTGTGCACGCGCGTGGCCTCGACGTCGAGGGTGGCGCCGCCCATGGCGGTCCAGGCCAGCCCGGTCACCACGCCCACCGCGCTTTGCGGCTTTTCCTTGCGGAACACAGGCTTGTCGAGATAGGACTCGATTTCCTTGACGCCGACCTTGATCGGCGTGGCGGCGCCGTCGAGGATCTGCACCACGGCCTTGCGCGCCACGCGTCCCAGCTGTTTTTCCAGGTTGCGCACGCCGGCCTCGCGCGCATAGCCCTCGATCACATGGCGGATGGCGGATTCGCTGATCGTCACCTGATTCTTCTTCAGCCCGGATTTTTCCAGCACCTTGGGCCACAGGTGGTGCTTGGCGATGGCGAGCTTTTCCTCGGTGATGTAGCCGGACAGGCGGATCACCTCCATGCGGTCCAGCAGCGGCCCGGGGATGGAAAGCTGGTTGGCGGTGCAGATGAACAGCGCCTTGGACAGGTCGAAGCGCACGTCGAGATAGTGGTCGAGAAAATCGACGTTCTGCTCGGGATCGAGCACTTCCAGCAGGGCCGAGGCCGGGTCGCCCTGGTAGGAGGCGCCGATCTTGTCGATCTCGTCGAGCATGATCACCGGGTTGGACGTGCCGGCCTCCTTCAAGGCCTGGATGAACTTGCCCGGCATGGCGCCGATGTAGGTGCGGCGATGGCCCTTGATCTCGGCTTCGTCGCGCATGCCGCCCAGGGAGAAGCGGTAGAACTTGCGCCCCAGCGCTTCCGCCACCGACCTGCCGATGGAGGTCTTGCCCACCCCGGGCGGCCCCACCAGCAGCAGGATCGAGCCCGAGACCTCGCCCTTCATGGCGCCGACGGCGAGGAATTCGATGATGCGGTCCTTGACGTCGTCGAGGCCGTCATGGTCGCGGTCGAGGATCTTGCGCGCGCGTTTCAGGTCGAGCTTGTCCTGCGAATGCACGCCCCAGGGCAGCACGGTGAGCCAGTCGAGGTAGTTGCGCGACACCGTGTATTCGGCCGAGCCGGGCTCCAGCACCGAGAACTTGGCCATCTCCTCGTCGATGCGCTTCTGCGCGGCCTCGGGCAGGATCAGTTTGCCGATGCGCGCCCTGAAGGCTTCCAGCTCGGCGGTCTTGTCGTCCTTGGACAGGCCGAGCTCCTTCTGGATCGCCTTCAGCTGCTCGCGCAAAAAGAATTCGCGCTGTTGCTCGGACATCTTCTCTTCCATGCGGCCGCGGATCTGGCTTTGCAGCTTGGCCACGTCGAGCTCCTTCTTCAGCAGCACCAGCACCTTCTCCATGCGCCGCTTGAGGCTCAGCGATTCCAGCACGTCCTGCAGCTCCTGCTTGCTGGCGGTGGTGAGGCTGGCGGCGAAATCGGCCAGCGGCGAGGGCTCGTTGGGGCTGAAGCGGTTGAGGAAGAACTTCAGTTCCTCGGAATACAGCGGATTGAGCGGCACCAAGTCCTTGATGGTGTTGATGATGGCCATGGCATAGGCCTTGATTTCCTCGGATTCGGGCTTGCCGGGCTCGTTGGGAAACTCGACCTGGGCGCGATAGGGCGGCTTGTCCGACAGCCACTTGACGATGCGGAAGCGGCGCAGGCCCTCGGCGATGAACTGGATGCGGCCCTCGTTCCGGGCCGGATGGTGCATGCGCACCATGGTGCCGATGGGGTAGAAATCCTCGCGCGTGGCCTTGTCCGCGTCCTCGGGCTTGGTCAGCACCAGCCCCACCATGTGGTGCGGGGTCTCGCCGATGGCCTCGACGGTTTCCAGCCAGGCCGCTTCCTTCATCACCAGCGGCAGCGTCTGCGCCGGGAAGAAAGGCTTTTCGCTCAATGGCAGCAGGTAAAGCTCGGCCGGCCGCGATTCCGCCGGCAGCAGTTTCTGTTCTGTCTCGCCCTCGACGATCTCGCCTTCCAGGGCCTGGGGATAGTCTTGCTCGTTCATGTTCGCCCTCAAACTTTCCAGAAAAAATTTAGGGCGCTTGCATGGATTTCAAGTCAGTCCAGATCAAGCCCCATCGCATCGCGCACGTCGCGCATGGTTTCGCGCGCCAGTTCCTGCGCCTTCTCGCAGCCGTCGGCGATGATGTTGCGCACCAGGTCCGGGCTTTCCTCATAGTGCCGGGCGCGGTCGTGAATGGGCGTGAGCTCGCGCTGCACGGCATCGATCACCGGCTGCTTGCACTCGATGCAGCCGATGCCGGCGCTGGTGCAGCCCTTCACCACCCAGTCCCGCACGCCCGCGTCGGAATACACCTGGTGAAACTGCCACACCGGGCACTTTTCCGGATCGCCCGGATCGGTGCGGCGCACGCGCGCGGGATCGGTGGGCATGGTGCGGATCTTCTTCGCCACGCTGTCGAGATCCTCGCGCAAGGCAATGGTGTTGTGATAGGACTTGGACATCTTCTGCCCGTCGAGGCCGGGCATCTTCGAGGCCTCGGTCAGCAGCGCCTCGGGCTCGGCCAGGATCATGCGGCCGCCGCCTTCGAGATAGCCGAACAGGCGCTCGCGGTCGCCCAGGGACAGGTTCTGCGCGTCGTTGAGCATGGCCTTGGCCGACTCCAGCGCCGATTCGTCGCCCTGCTCCTGGTAGGCGGTGCGCATCTCCTGGTACAGCTTGGCCTTCTTGCCGCCCAGCTTCTTGATCGCGGCCTGCGCCTTTTCCTCGAAGCCCGGCTCGCGGCCGTAGAGATGGTTGAAGCGGCGGCAGATCTCGCGCGTGAACTCGATGTGCGGCACCTGGTCCTCGCCCACCGGCACCAGGTTGGCGCGGTAGATCAGGATGTCGGCGCTCTGCAGCAGCGGATAGCCGAGGAAGCCGTAGGTGGAGAGGTCCTTGTCGGTGAGTTTTTCCTGCTGGTCCTTGTAGGTCGGCACGCGCTCCAGCCAGCCGAGCGGCGTCATCATCGACAGCA
>JANJWO010000058.1 GCA_024709485.1 Hydrogenophilaceae bacterium
GCGTGCCGGCAGTGTTGGTGTCGGTGTCCTCGCCAGACTCAACGTATTCACCGGAACTGTACTGGCCAAGGTTGCGCGCATCCCAAATGAGGGCGCCGTCGCTCTTGTCGTTGACATCGGTGGCTTTCGCCACGTTGATGATGTCTTCGAAAGTCGCCTGCAGGATGGTGTTGTCGACCTTGAGATCCTTCACCGAAGCGGTGCCGTTGTTGGGCGCGGTGCTGCCGCTGGCGGCGAAATACGCGGCTGTCAAGGCGCCGCTGTCAAATTGCCACTTGTTGCCGCCGTTCAACATGGCCAGATGCTCCTTGGCGACGCCCCAGTAGCGCAACGCATACCAGATCCGGCCCTGCGCCATGGCATTGCTGGTCGAGGCAGTGCCCATGGAAATGACGATCATGTCCTTGCTCGGGTCGATGGCGTATTTTTTCAGCAGCGCATCCATGGCGGCGCCGTCCGGCACCATGCTCGGGGTCTCGATGACGCCATTGTCGCGCGTCTGGATCCACTCGCTGGAAGGGCTGAGATAGGTGTATACGCTGCCCCCGTTGGGCTTGATATATTTCGCAGCATTAGTGCCGGTGAGCGTCATACTCGCGACAGCCTGTGATTTGCTGATCAGGTAGGTCCCTTCACGCCAAGGAGTCGAACTCCCGTTAGTGTTTGTCAGTTGGTCCACGACATAGGTGCCTGCAGCCACGCCCGTCCCTGTAAGGATCATGCCCTTGTTTATTGAGACTTTGCTGGTTCCCGACACTGGCTCGCTGGTAATCGTAAGCGTGGTGCCACTGATCGAGCCAGTAAAGCTGGCACTATTGGTTTCACCTTCCGTCGCCTGCAGGATCACCAGCTTACCGGTGATGCCGGCGGGGCGGTTGGCCAGCCAGTCGTCCATCCAGCCCTTGAGCGTGGCTCCGGTAATCAGGCCGTTCACGTTGTCGTTGTAGTCGTCAGCGGATGTCTGGGGAATGTCCGTCACCGCGCTGACCTTGATGCTGTCAGCCGATTGCGCGGTCGAGTCGCCGCCGCCTCCGCCGCCGCAGCCTTGCAGCCCCAGCAGCATCGCCAGGACAGCGACACCGGTCCAGCTCCTGCCCAAGTGCATTTTCATAAATGATCCTTTATCAAATTTACAAGCTACGTTGCCCGCCGGACGGCCAAGCCACGCCCCTCAACTTGACCGGCCCGCCGAAACCGCCCGACGACAGACACGGCCAATATCTGGCCAAACACAAGGCCGTTGTTCTTCAAGCATCCACTGGCGGCTTGAGCACGACCGGCATCCAGCCCTGCTCCAGCGCATCGAGCACTGTGTTGCAGTCTTCCAGCCCCATCCGCATCACTTCCGCCCCGGCTTGCTGCAAGGCTTCCGCCAGTCCCGGCATGGCCTGCCGCCCCGGCAGTTCGAGCAACAGCACTTTCTTGTTCACGCTCATACGCAAAACACCACGTCACTATCAATGATTCGTAAAGCCAGCGCCTGGAGGCCGCCCTCGCCGGCGTCCACGGCTTCGATCGGCACGTCGGCGAACTCGAGCGCCTCCAGCTGCTCCGCCGCTTCGGGCCCCTCGGGAAGCTGGCCCATGCTGGCGATGGATACGGCGTCATCGAGCAAGGTCAGGCCGCTGGCCATGCGCAAGGCCTCGATTTTTTTCTGCGCCGCGATCATGAGAATTTTTTTCTGTTCCGCCATGTCCCTGCCCTATAAAACCACCACTTGGTCGCAGTTGCGAACGAGCTCGGCATCCTGATACTGGCCGCCGACCACGACATAACTGCCCAGCACGCCCAGGTCATACCCGCCCTGCGCATAGCGCTCCGCGCTGTGCTCGCAAAGCGAGACATGATTGGGATGCACCTTTGCCCGGCGCACGAAATCCCCGTCCGCCAGCAGGTTGACCCCGGTGTCGGTCAGGAAGCAGAACACCTGCCAGCCGCGGCCGACGGCCGCGTCGAACAGTTGCTTGACCAGGGCGAGGTGGCCCTCGTCGGTAATCACGATCCCCAGCTTCACGGTCAGCCTTTTCTGATTTTCCAGACGAAGGAGCCGCCTTCCTCCGTGCGCTCGAACAGGTCATTGCCCTCCGCCTCGCACATCGCCGCGATCGATTCGCCCGAGGACGGGTTGTCGAAAACCAGCGTCAGCACATCGCCGGCAGCGATCTTCTGCATGGCCTTCTTGGTGTACATCTGAGGATGCGGGCAGGTGTAGCCGCACACGTCCAGCTTCCACTCATGCTCGCTGGTCTGGTTGAAACTCATTGCCATTTACTTCCACTCCTTGAAACAAAAATATCCACCAACAAACCCGCGTCGCGCGCAGGCGCTACAGGCCGCAGCCCGCTTCCATCTTGGCCGCAGCCCGGTCCATCCACCAGGTGAAGACCTTCACGCCGAGATAGGCGCCAATGGTCATGCCGATGAGGAACACCCAGCCGCTGGGGTCGCCATTGGTGACCGTGGCGAAGAAGGCGCCGATGTTGCAGCCCATGGCGAGCCGCGCGCCGATGCCCATCAGGGTACCGCCGACAATCGCGAAGAAGGCGGTCTCCAGGGTGGGGGTTTTCCACTTGAATTCCTTGCGGGCCAGCGCCATGACCGCCGCGCCCAGGATGATGCCGATCGACATGAAGCCGGGCGCATTGAGCAGGGGGTTGGGCAGGCCGTTGTCGAGGCCGAAGTAGATGCTGTCCATGTTCTCAATGCCGAGCTTGTGCAGCACCCAGCCGCCCCACTGCGCTTCCTGGGTGGTGATGTACCAGTAGCCCGGATCAAACACCGTGTCCTGGATGGACAGGCCGCCGGTGTAGCCCATGGCGGTGAGCAGCTCGCCGAAGTTGAAAATCCCGTAATGCTCGCGCAGGGCGCCGGTGACATACATGTGCAGGCCGGCGAGTATGCCGAGGCCGATGCCCGCGATCGCGGTATTCTTGGACGAGGTGCACATGGCCCAGATTCCGGCGAATTCGTCCTTCAGCGCGGGATTGGCGTTTTTGGTGCGGCGCAGATAGCTTTTCCGGTAGTACAGAAGGTAAAGCGCAACCAGAATGACGATGACGGGCAGAATGGCCGTGATCAGCGTGTTGTACACGATCACCCCGGTCTTGGTGCCGGCCGCGCCCAGCAGTTCGGCGGTCGTCGTGCCCTTCAGATCCCACACATAGCCCGCGGTGAAGATGTCGAACCAGCCCTTGGTCACCGACAGTTCTTCCGGCATGCCTTTCGCCATGGCGGAATCTATCCAGTGCTGGGGCACCAGGTTGTCCCACCAGCCGCTCGCCGTCACCACAATGGCCTGCGAAAAGGAAATCGCGACGATGACCAGCATGGAGTTCATGTTCCCCTCGCCGGCCTTGTAGAGCGAGCCGGAAGCGCAGCCGCCGGTGAACACGATGCCGAATCCGAAAATGGCGGCGCCGATGACGATGTGCCAGCCCATGGCGTTGGGGTGGAAAGTGCTGAAGCCGCTGATGGTGACGATGGCCGCGACAATCGAATAGAGCGCCACGGCGATCATCACCCCGACCGCCATTCGCGGCACCTTCACGGCAAACAGGTCGCGCACCGCCGACGCCATGCAGAACCGGCCGTACTGCAGCAGGATTCCGTAAGCCAGTCCGAACCACACGTACACCAGCAGGTAGACAAAACGCGTGTCGATGGACAGGGCCACGGCAGAACCCGCAATCACGAACAGCACAACCGCCATGGATTGAAGAATGCTCTTGCGCAACAGCCCGCCCGGGTTCGCGCCTACATTTTCCGTTACTGCATTCACTGCATTTCCCCTTATGAATCTAATGGCCGCAGCCACACACAATCAAATCCGAACCGGCAGGCGCCGGGCCAGCCGCTACTGGCTTTTTCGCAGGTAGATGCGCCACACCCCCGCCTCTTTCACCACCGCCAGCAGCGTGCAAGCCAGGATCTCCGCAAGCGGGGCAAACCCTTCCACCGCCGTCGGGTTGTCGGTCACCAGCTCCACGACATCGCCCGGCCCAACCTCGCTCAGCAGCTTCATGGCAAGCAGCTGGGGACGCGGACACACGGCGCCCAGGCAGTCTGCGGAACGCATGATTCGCAGCATTCCGTGCCCCGGCACCTCGGCCACACGCGCCTCGCTAAAAACCGGGCTGACTTTTTTGCTTCCAAACCCAAACACCGCGGTGACTCCTCGTGGCTGAGCCAACATACTTGTCCAGACATGTAAGCAGATAGCGTGCCAGGTTTTATTGTTTTTATAAATCAGTCACTTACAAAAAAATGGGGGACGGGCAGGAAAAAAAAATGCAATTTGCGGGGATGGCCGCCCGGCAAGGCTTGGCTTTTGCAACGGCTTGGGCGCTCCGCTCCGGGCCCATGCCCGCACGCCATGGCGGCAAACCCTTCAGCCGCTTAGTCCGGCATCCGGTCCGCCGCCTGCGCGCCCGAGAGAAAAGCCGGATCTGTTGCTGCGGCCTTTATGATTGAGGGCGTGTTACGCCCATTTCGTGGAGATGAAGCCGGGGTGGACACATCCTGGCTTGAAGAGGCTTCGCAAGAATTGCGCGTGCCTTGAATCCTGGCGCCGGCGCACCGGAAGAGCAAAAAATCCGTGCCGGCGCCAGGTTTTCGTTTGGATGTTATTCCGCGATGAGCGATTTTACGCGGCGCAGGAGTTCCGCATCCTGGGGGGACAGCTCGATGAGCCAGTAGCGCGTCTTGTTCGTCGACGGATCGCCCTGATGCGTCCTGCCGGTGCGCAGGGTAAAGGTATTGCTTTTGCCGTCCGAGGTGAACAGGCGGTCGCCTTTCTCGATATCCCAATAGAACGGGCTTGGGAAGGCCCCGCCCCCAAACGGATTGCTTATGCTCGGCGGGATCTTGCTTTCGTCCCACTCAATCTTCAATTTCCTGTCGGACAGCAGGCTGATGGACGCATTCTGGATTTTCAGGCTTTCCTGGACGATCGGATCGCCCAATGCGACATACTGCTCGATCTTCACCTCGCCCGTGGTCTGCATGACCGCTTTTGCATCGGGCGCGCTTGCGGGCCGGTTCATGGCCTGGAAAGCCCTGATTTTTTCGGCGCGCGTCTGCGGCTGCATCTGCGCCTGCGGCGCGGGCTTGCCCGGCGCTTTGAGATCGTTTTTTATGATGACCGAGATCGTTTCATCGGTGAAGCCGGCCGACCTGAGTTTCAGTATCCGGTCGACGTCCAGGTAGTCGTTCTCAACCATCATGCGTATGACGCTCTCGCCCAGGCCGGAGGCCTTCAGTCTGGTCAAATCTTCTGTGGACATGGCAGCCGTCGCGGATGCCGAAGCCAGCATGATGAAACCCGCCGCCAGGCCCGCAACCGCGGTTTGCACTCGATGTAGCATGGTCAGATCCTTAATCAATTTATTCATTGCTCTTCGCAAAAGACCCATAAAAAAAACCGCCTTTGTCAAAAAGCTTAACTCAATTTCATTGGCATGAATAAATAATTCACGCCGACAATACTTGAGCGGCGCCTGCATGACGAATGAAACATCGGCATACGTCGGCACACGCAAATGCCTCACTCCGCCCGCGGCGCCCGCCGTGACGGACAGCGACAAGCAGCTGCCGATTCCTCACCGCCGGCCTAACCCGAGGCGTCGCTTGCGATGCGAATTTTGGCGCAAGCCTCGTGCTGCGCATCCTTGCATTGCCGGGCCTGGGCGACTCGGCCGGCGCAAACCATCCGAGTTCCTGCCTACGGCATATCACTACCTCACTATGGGGTGTTGACTGTATTGGGCCCCTTCCCGCCCTGTGCTGGAATGGCCTTATCGGTTTGCCTTCCACGAATGCAAAGGCCGTGTGCGGATTGGCGCGGCCCAAAGAAAACCAGGGAACACAATGCCTTGCCCAAAGCCCCGAGATCAGGCGATCAGGACGAATCCGGCTTCAAGACGCCTGGCCTGCTGCCTCGCCCTGCTGTCTGGCCTCGCGCTTTCCACATCCGCCCAGGCCGATATCTATGGCCGCATGGAGGAGGACGGCAGCCTGCACCTGAGCGATTTCAGCCAGGACAAGCGCGATACGCTGCTGATTGCTGAAGGCAAACCGGCGCGCGCCGGCGGCGCGCCCCAGACCGACCCGCCCGCAACCTATGTTCCCCTGGTGGCGGAAGCCGCCCGCCGCCACGAAGTGGATGCCGCCCTCATCCACGCCGTCATCATGGCGGAATCGTCCTACGACCCCCGAGCGGTTTCGCACAAGGGCGCCGCAGGCCTCATGCAACTGATGCCGGAGACCGCCCGGCGTTTGGGCGTGGCCGATATTTATGACCCCGGCCAGAACATCCAGGGGGGCGCGCGCTACCTGAAGGAACTGCTGTCGCGTTTCAACAACGATCTGCCGCTCACCCTCGCCGCCTACAACGCGGGCGAGGATGCCGTTGTGCGCTACAACAACCGTATCCCGCCTTTCCGCGAGACGCGGGGATATGTCGATCGCGTTCTCAAGTTCTACCGGAAATTCAGCCGCGTTCCACCTTGACGCCGGCCAGCGCAAGCCGCCGGCTCAAGGCTCCCTGGACGCGGCGAAATATCCGGCTATTCTGAATGGATATCGTTGCCCGAGCCGCAGCATCCTGGCGCGGACATGTTCCGATGCGCGATTGCCGGGGAGGATTTTGGCATATGGCAAAGGTCAAAATGGCTGCCGGCGTTCAGCCGGCGACAAGCCCTGCTCATGGAAGGCAAGCGCCTCCCGTCCGCCCCCCTGAAAGCCTGGAAAACGCGTTTCCCGCCCTGCTTGCGTCCGCTTGCGGCCATGTCGAGCAGATCAAGCAGGAATGGGAATCCACCGCCGACGTTCTGCCCGAGCTCATTTGCCTCCTGGACACCTCGGGCAGCATCACCCGCGGCAACCGCACCATGGAGCGCTGGGGGCTGGGCCGGGTGACCGAAGCGCACGGGCGGGATTTGCATGATTTGATGCATCCGGGCTGCGGCGAGTCTACGTGCTACCTGAAGTATTTTCTCGCCGATGCCTTCGCCGGCCTGTGGCAAGGCTCGGACGCCCGCTGCCAGGCCGAGGATTCCACGCTCGGCCGCTTTCTCGACATCCAGATCCATCCTTACCGGCGCAGCAACCCGCATGGAGCGTGGCCGCGGGACAGCCACGCGGTGGCGGTCATATCCGACATCACCGAGATCAAGGCCGCAGAAACTTGCCTGCAGACCATCGCCCGCGAGCTCGATCAGCGAGTCAAGGCTCGCACGGCGGAGCTTGAACAAATCAATCGCCAGTTGTGTCAGGAAGCGCGGGTGCGGGAACAGGCCCAGACCAGGCTGCAAGCCTCGCAACGGGAACTCCGGCTGCTTTCGGCCCGCGTGCTCTCGGCCCAGGAAATGGAACGGCAGCGCATTGCCGCCGAACTACACGACGGCATCGGCCAGACGCTCAGCGCGATCAAGTTCCACATGGAAGCCGCCATGGCGCAACCGGGAAGCGGCACGGTCGAGCATTGCGCCGCCCTCCTCGACAGCATCATTCCCAAGCTGCAAGGCGCCATCGAGGAAGTGCGGCGCATCTCCATGGACTTGCGTCCTTCGATTCTCGACGATCTCGGCATACTCGCCACGCTCGGCTGGTTTTGCCGCGAATTCCAGGCCGTCTATGGGAACGTTCAAATCGAACTGCGCATCGGTGTGCGCGAAGCCGGCATCCCTGTTCCGCTCAAGGCGGTGATCTTTCGCATCGTGCAGGAAGCCCTCAACAATGCCGCCAAGCACGCCCGAACCGACCATGTGCGAATCAGCCTGGGAAAAATCAAAGGCGGCATCAGACTTGAAATCCTGGACAAGGGTGTCGGCTTCAATCTCGCTGAAATCGCAGCCAGGCGCGGACTCGGCTCGGGCGGCTCCGGGCTGGTGAGCATGCGCGAACGCAGCCAGCATTCCGGCGGCAACTTCCTGCTGAACAGCGCCATGGGCCAAGGAACCTGCATCCGCGTGTTCTGGCCTGACTCCGCCATCCGGGGCCAGGCAATGAAAGCTTGAAAATTCCGCGAAAAATTCCGCGGCAATCCTTCAGTCGCCCGACGTGATTCCTCTTTCGATGGCAAACGCCGTCAGCGCGGCGGCATTGTGCAGGTCGAGTTTCTTCATCAGGTTGGAGCGGTGCTTCTCAACCGTCTTCACGCTCACGCACAGAAGGCCGGCAATGTGTTTGTTGGCGTGCCCCTCCGCCACGAGCTTGAGCACTTCGCGCTCGCGCAAGGTCAGGCGCTCAAGCAGCGAATTCGGGCTCATGCCTTCGCCGCCGTCCAGATAGCCATTGACCACGAGATCGGCAACATCCGGGCTGAGGTAGGTTTTGCCGTTGAGAATGCTGTGGACGGCCAGCATGAGCTCGTCCCGGGTGGCATCCTTGAGCACATAGCCGTCCGCGCCGGCCTGAAGCGCGGCGCGGATGTATTCTTCGGCCTTGTGCACCGTGAGCACCAGCACGCGGATATCCGGGTAGCGTCTTTTGATCTCGGCGAGCGCCTCGGTGCCGTTCACGCCGGGCATGGATAAATCCATCAACACCAGGCCGGGCATCAAGCTGCCCGCCAGGCGCATGGCCTGCAAGCCGTCTTCGGCCTCGCCCACCACCTCCAGCGCAGGGTCTGCGGAAAGCATGGCAAGCAAGCCTTGCCTGAGCAAGGTATGGTCTTCCGCAATGAGGATGCGATTAGGCTTGATCATTGGGGGGCCCATGGTTGTCGACTACCCATTCTAGTTCAAGCCCGGCTTGCCGCCTGCCCCAGGCTTGCGCTGGGAGCCTGGCTGCTCCGAGCGGAAGAAGAAAACCCAGTCGGAGTAGTGCCCGGCGCCTTCGAACGCGATGTCCTCGCGGCCGAACCCGGAAGTCTTGAACGGCTTTTCCCCGGAAAGGCTGTGCACCCCGCGAATTCCCTCGCCCACCTTCACCAGCCCCCATTCACTCCGGCCGGTGACGGGATCGGGATAGAGGCGGCGCAGATAACGCTGGATGCCGGGCAATCGCTTGTCCTCGAGCAGCGCCTCCAGGGTGGGCGGAAATTGCTTCACGCTCCCCGGGGTGTTGCGGTAATAGCGTTCGATGGCCAGCCGGTACTGGTTCCCCACGAACAAAAGCTGGCGCTCCTGTTCGCGCGCCCGCTCGGTACGCCAGACTTCCACGCTCTTGCCGAGCACGGCGGACAGCAAGGCAATGGCCAGCAGAACGCCCAGGTAGGTGAAGCCTGTCTGGAAGCGCCTCGCCGCCTGCGCGCATCGCATCTCACCACTCCGAATACGGCGAGCCGTCCACGCCATTACCGGGTGCGCCGCTCCGCACATCATAGACCCCGCCTTGAGAACGGTCCTGTGGCGGAACGCTCACCCAAGTAGCCGCGCTGCCGGTGATGGGGTCCTGGGGGATGCGGCGCAGATAGCGATTTTCAACCAGGTCGTCGAGGGTGGCCGGGTAGTGCCCGGTATCGCCGTAAAACTTGTCCAAAGTGCCGCGCATCAATTCCAGGTTCTCCCGCAGCACCGCTTCCCTCGATTTTTGCAGGCTGCCGAAGTAATAGGGCACCGCCAGGGTGAGCAAGGTGGCGATGATCAGCATGACGACCAGCAGCTCGATCAGGGTGAATCCGAAGACGGAACGGCCTGCGGCAGGACGCAGCAGGCGGCGTGAAGCACGCCCGCCTCGAAGCCTCGTTCCTGGCGCTTGCGTTTGCGCATGCATCGTCACCACTCCCGATACGGTATGCCGTTTATCCCCTTGCCCTCGGACAGGGAATAGACATCGAACACGTCTTCGCCCGCCCGCGGCGCATCGGGCGGGCTTGCATAGCTGCGCGTCCCCCAGGTTTCAGCAGCCGGCAACTGCGGATCCGTGACGAAGGGATCGCGCGGCAGCCGGCGCAGAAAATAGATCTTGCGCGGCTTCGGGCTGGCGGCATCGTTCACGCCATCAACCAATTCCACCAGGCTGGGCGGGTAGCCGGAGGCATCGACCGTGCTCGGAATATGGCCCTCCTCCACCGCCTGTTTGTAGGCGTCTATCGCGCCGCGTATCTGGCGCAAGGCGCGCTGCAGTTCCTGCTCCTTGGCACGCTTCACTTCCAGTTCGGCCAGGGGCAGCGCCAGCGTGGCCAGCAGGGCGACGAGTGCGGCCGCCACCACCATTTCGATCAGCGTGAACCCGCCGCGCCTTGAGCGGCCAGGGGCGTTCATGGCGCATCCGCCGCGGGTTGCTGCGCCGGCGGGGCCGGCACCGCCGGCATCGCGGCCGGGGGCGGCATGGATTGCGGCATGGATTGCGGCATGGATTGCGGCATGGATTGCGGCATGGATTGCGGCATGGGTTGCGGCATGGATTGCGGCATGGATTGCGGCATGGATTGCGGCATGGATTGCGGCATGTTGCCGGCAACGCCGGTCTTGGCCGCCTGTACCGGCTGCAACGTCAAGGGCAGATCGCGCGGCGTGGTATCGGTGCCAGACCAGAATTCCAGGATGTCGGCGCGGGGCCGGCGCGTGTTGCGCACGATCCGCGGGGTGATGGACAGGATGATTTCCGTCTTGCGCTTGTCATTCTTGTCGCTGGAGAACAGCCGCCCCAGCAAGGGAAGATCGCCCAGTCCGGGTATCCTGGCCGCGCTCTTGCGCTCCTCGTCGTTGATCAGGCCCGCCAGCACCTGGGTCTCGCCGTCTTTCAGTTGCAGCGTCGTGGTGGCGGTACGGGTGCCGATCTGGTAGGCCACCGTCCCGGAAGCGGTGTTCGTCACGTCACGCGCGATGGAGCTCACTTCCAGGAAGGTCTTGATGGCCACTTCGCCATCCAGGTGGATTTCCGGTTGCACTTCCAGTTTCAGGCCTACGTCCAGATATTGCACTTGCCCGGTCACCACCGGGGTGCCGGTCGCCACAGGGGTGACCGAGTTGGTGATCACCGGCACCCGGTCGCCGATCAGAATCGAGGCTTTCTCACGCTGCCGCACGCGAATCCGCGGGCTGGCCAGAAGGTTGGCGTCGCCCAACTCCTTGCGCAAATTGATGGTGGCGGAAAGCGGCAACACCTTGATGTCGGACGCGCCGA
Organism: Hydrogenophilaceae bacterium; assembly: GCA_024709485.1. GTDB lineage: Bacteria > Pseudomonadota > Gammaproteobacteria > Burkholderiales > Thiobacillaceae > UBA6918. The sequence goes on from JANJWO010000058.1 coordinate 11,071, forward strand.
GATTCCTGAGCATCTGCAAAGTAAGATCGCCGGCAGGCGTCGTATCGGTAACGGTCGCCCCGCCGCTGCCGACCGTCGTCGTGGTGGTCGCGGGGGTGCCGCTCACCGTCAGCCCGATGGAAGCGGGCCAATTGATGCCGAGTTCGGTGAGCCTGCTGTGCAGAACCTCCAGCACTTCCACTTCCAGCATGACTTCGGGCTCGCTGACGTCCTGGGCCGCCACCATCTTCTCCGCCAGGCGCACCGCCTCGGGTGTGTCGCGCATCACCAGCGAATTGGTTTTTTCGTTGATGAAGATGTCGCGCGTCTTGAGCAGCGTCTTGATCATGGCCAGCATTTCCTTGGCATCGGCATGGGTGAAATGGAAGGTGCGGATCACCAGATCGCGGTAATCCTTGGTTTTTGCCGGCGTGTTGGGATAGATGAAAACCGTGTTGTCGTTAAGCACCTTCTTCTCGAGCTGGTTCTGCATCAGGATGAGATCAATGGCGTCTTCCACCGAGGCGTCCCGGATGAAGATGGTGGTCTTCTGATCCGTCTTGACGTCTTTGTCCACCAGCGCATTGATGCCGCTGGTGCGCGACAGCGCCTCGAGCACCTGTTTCAGGCTGGCATCGCGGAATTGCAGGTTCAGGGGCCGCTTGAACTTCGACTTGAGCGCAGGCTGGGCCATCGCTTCCTCGGCGAAACGATCTTCAATCAGCCGCTGCAAGGCGAGTGCGCCGGGATGATTGGGGTTTTCAAGCAGCACGGCGCGCAGGCGCGCTTGCACTTGGTCCAGTTCGCCTTTGTCGAACAGCGCCTTGGCCTCCCGCACGCTGGCGTCGTGGCGCCTGGCCATCTCGATCGCGGCCAGCCCTGCGCGAGCCCTGGGGTTATCCGGATCGAGCGCCTGCACCCTGCGGAAATAGGCGGACGCCTCGTCGTGCTGCCCGGCCGTCAGCGCCTGCTCGCCCAGAGCGATCAGAAAGCCGATAGCCCGGTCGCGTTCACGGATATAGTCGGCGCGGAAATCCAGTTTTCCGGGCGATTCCCGCATTGCCTTTTCGAGCAGGGCCAGCCCCTCCTCCAGACGCCCGTCCTTGACGAGCTCCAGCCCCTGGCGATGCGTCTGCTCGTTGGCGCAGCCGAACAGGGCCGCCACGATCAGGAGGCAAGCGAGCCAGAAGCGGCGCGCCCCCGGTTTCGGGAAACGTTCGGGATTGCCGTGTCTCATGATGCTCCCCCTATATTCATGGCCTGCCGGATGTTCAGCGGCAGATAGGTGAGTTCTAGGCGCCCGGCGCTGGCTTCTTCCACCCGGTAGATGCCGTCGATGACGTCTCCGCTGGAAACGGTGTACAGGTTTTCGCCTTTGGTCAGGAAAAAAACCTGCTTGCCGTCCGCTTCCTGATAGCTGCCCATGAAACTGAACGGCAACGGCGGCGCCGTGGGAGGCGGTGGCGGCTTCGGAGGCGGAGGCGGCGGCGGCACATACCAGGACTTGCTGGCGAAAATGTCGGCCGTCTGGCCGGGCTCGGCCACGCAGGCAAGCCGCTCGCGCTGGACGCGCTTGACTTCGTCACCGAGGCTCGGCGCGGCCTTGCGCGGCAAGGGCGTCTGCGCCGGCACCTCCGTGGGCTGCGCCGCCGCCGCGAGTTCTTGGCGCAGGGCGGCAGCGGGTTTCCGCCCGGTGCTGTCCGGCGTCATGTTGAGCGCGAGCTTCGGCTCCCAGATGCCGCCCCCCTCGGTGAACACCATCAGCGCCGTGGCAACCAGGGAGAAAAGCAGAAATGACCTTGAATGAAGCTTCATGGCCCGTCTCGCAAATAGAGCGTGAGGCGCACGCTGACCTGCACGTCGGCCTCGCCGATTTTCTGGCGCTCGAACGCCACATTGTCCAGGGATATGCCGGGGAATTCGGACAGCACGGTGTTGAGGAATCCGCGGATGTTCGGATAACTCCCCTTGAGCGGCAAAGTCATCTGGTACTGGAACAATTGCTCATGTTCCTTGCGCAAGATGCGGTAATCGCCGCGCATCAATTCCAGGTGGTTGGCCTGTGCGGCGAGGTAAAGCTGTTTCAGCCAGTTGGGCGCGCTCGCCAGCGAGGGGAAGCTTTCATAAAAGCGTACGAGTTGCAGGCGGGGATTCTGCCTGGAGGCGGGGTCGTTGAGCTGATACTGTGCACGCAACTCGCTCATCGCGCGCTGCAGCGTTTCCATCCTGTCCTGGGCGGGGCGCACTGCGCTGATGTGGAGGCTTGCCGCAAAAGCGGCCACGCCCACCGCGGCCAGCGCGGGCCAGCTCAGCCAGTTTTGCAAACGCCTGAGGGAGACGATCAAGGCCTTCATTGCCGGCCTCGCCATGTGGCGCCGAGCACGAAATACACCGGACGCTCGCTCTCCTCCGTCCGGATCTGATGCGTTTGCAGATAGACCCCGCTCAAGGGCGCGCTCGCTTCCAGCCGACGTATATAGTCGGCCACCGCCGGGTAGTTCTTTGCCTCGCCAATGATCTGCACCGTTCCCTGCTTCGGATCGGGCTCGATGCCCAGCAAGGCCACTTCTGCGTTGACCGATGCTTCGACCGCCTCGAACAGCCCCACCCAGGGAACGTCGAGCTGCATCAGCACCGTGCGGGCATAGCCCATCTCTTCTTCCATGCTCTTTCCGGCGCGGGAATCGCGGCTCGCCTGTGGCTGCAACTGCCCCTTCAGGCGGGCCAGCTCGGCCTGGCCGGCCTCGATTCCCAGGTTCAACTGCCGGTATTGCCAGCCCTGATCGGCCAAAGCCAGGCAGGCCAGCAGCAGCAAAGCCCAGCCCGCCCGCAGCGGCCAGCCGTTCTTGCGTCGATAATCAAGTTTCAGCGCACGCATGGCTTTACCCATTCAGCGCCATCTCGAGGCAGGCGGCCTCGCCAGCGGAAAGTTCCGGCCGTGACGCTTGTTGTTTCGCGCGCAGGCTGCGCACCGCCTCGCCCGCGCGCTGCAGGACCGGTTCGGCATGCTCGTCGGGAGCAAACAGGTATACCTTTCCCGGCACCTCATCGAGTCCGCTCAATCTGCGCTGGCGGGTCAGCAATTCGGGCAAGCGCCGGGCCCAGTCGGACCCGGTTTGCAGATTGGTGAGCTGCCGCCAGTGCCCGTCCTTGAATGCGGCCAGGCAGATCCGATCCTGCTCCGCCAGCACGAACCAGGCCACGGGGTCGAGCAATTCCCGGCGCCAGCGGTTGAAGGCGGACATCAGATAGGGCTGGACCGAAACCAGCCGCCGCCCGCTGGCGGCGATTGCCTGATCCAGCTCGTCCAACAGCTCTGCATCGACCGCGCAGGCGACCTGCGGACCGCCATTGGCGGAACTGAGACGGATATCCCACGATTCCGCGATCGCGCCGTAGACCCGGGTAAAAAAATGCCGCGCATGCGCAAGCGCCTCGGCCTCCCCCGAAAGGGCGTCGTTGCGCGGCACCAGCAGGTAGCGCGCAAAATGATTGGAGAGCACGACCGTTACCTCGGCCCCATGCCCGTTCATGCCGGCGATTCCGTCCGACAGCGCCGCCACGGCGCCGGCCCATGGCGGATTGCCGGCTTCGGCTGCCGGCCGGGTGGTGACGCTGCCCTCGATGATGCGCTGCCGCCAACCGCGGCTCATCCGCACCAGCCCGGCCCGGCGCGGGCAAAGCGCCACCCGCAAGGATTCATTCCACGAAAGTGACACGGTTGATCTCCTGCAAAGTGGTTTCGCCCAGGCGCACCCGTTCCATTGCCGCTTCCCGCAGGAAACGCGTGCCGCTGCGGCGCGCCGCCTCCTTGATGAGCCTTGCCGGCTGCCTTGCGGCGATCATTTCGCGAATGTCGTCGTTCAGGCAGAGCAGCTCGGCTATGGCCTTGCGGCCCTTGTAGCCCGTGCCGCGGCAATGCTCGCAGCCGCGCCCCGCCGTGAAGGCGAAGCCAGCCGATTGCTCGGGGTCGAGCCCGGATTCCTTCAGCAAGCGCGGCTCGGGCGCGATGCGTTCGCGACAATGCGGGCAATTGAGGCGCACCAGGCGCTGCGCCAGGATGCCGTTCAAGGCCGAAACGAAGCTGTCCAGCTCCAGCCCCATGTGCATGAAGCGCCCGATCACGTCGAACACGTTGTTTGCGTGCACCGTGGTAAAGACCAGATGCCCGGTAAGCGCGGACTGCACGGCGATCTGGGCAGTCTCCGGATCGCGGATTTCGCCCACCATGATCTTGTCCGGGTCGTGGCGCAGGATGGAGCGCAGGCCGCGCGCGAATGTGAGGCCCTTCTTGTCGTTGACCGGAATCTGCAACACGCCGGCCAGCTGATATTCCACCGGATCCTCGATGGTGATGATCTTGTCCTGGCCATGGTTGATCTCGGAAATCGCGGCATAGAGCGTGGTGGTTTTTCCCGATCCTGTCGGCCCGGTCACCAGCAGCATGCCGTAGGGCTCGGCGGCGAGCCGTCGCAGCATCGCGATGGTTTCGACGTCGAACCCCAGGCAGTCGAGACGCAGGCCCCTGACTTGATCGGCCAAGGCCGGTTTGTCGAGGATGCGCAGCACCGCATCCTCGCCGAAGATGCTGGGCATGATGGAAACGCGGAAGTCCACTTCGCGCCCGCGCATGACCGCCTTGAAGCGCCCGTCCTGGGGAATGCGGCGCTCGGCGATGTCCAGCTCGGATATGACCTTGATGCGCGAAATCACCTGCTCCGCGAGTTCCAGTCCTTCCGCCGCGAAAGCCTGGCTCAGGACGCCGTCGATGCGGTACTTGATGACCAGCCCGGTGGGGCTGGTTTCCAGATGGATGTCGCTGACGCCGCCCTTGAGCGCATCGTAGAGGGTGGAGTGCACCAGCCTGACCACCGGGCTGGTGTCCTCGCTGATGCGCTTGAGCGAGAGGTCCTCGACCGATCGCTCCACGCGCACCGCCGCAGACGGCGCGGCAATCGTGCCGCCGATGGCATGCATGCCCTCCTCGCGCTCGGACAGATAGGCGTTGATGTCCGCGGGGTGCGCCAGCGCGCGCGTGAATGGCCCGCGCAGCACTTCCTCCAGCCAGGCCTGCAGCCCCGCATCGAGCGGGTCGCCGAACACCACCGTGCGCTCCCCTTTGCCGTCGCGGAGCGCGATGCATTCCCGCGCCAGGGATTGCGCGAAGGGGATCGCTTCGAAATCGCAGGCCATGCCTTCCATGTCGGCCAAGCTGAGCACCGGGTAGTGCAGGGTCGCGCCGAGCCGGCCGGCAATCTGCGCCGACGGCAGCGCCAGCATTTCCTCAAGCACCTCCATGCTGCGCCGGCTTTCCTGTTCCGCGCGTTGCCTGGCCTTGCGCAGGATCTCGCCGGCGATGGACGGCATCCGGATTTCCTTGACCTGCGCGCCATTCATTGGATGCTCCCTGCAAGTTCGAAAATCGGCAGGTACATGAGCAGCACGATGAGGCCGATCAGCCCGCCGATGAAAACCATCAGGATCGGCTCGAACAAACGCGTGAACCAGTCCACCCAGCGCGCCGTCTCCTCGTCGTAAAGATTGGCGATCTGTTCCATCATGACGCCCATGTCGCCGGTGCGCTCGCCCACGCGCAGCAGGCGCATCGACACCGGCGTGGTCAGGCCATGGCGCTCCATGGCAAGCGAGATGGGCTTGCCCTCGCCGATGGCTTTCGCCGCCTGCTCCACGGCGACGCGCTGTGGCGGCGGCAGAAGGCCCGACACCATGCCCATGGCCGTCACGGCAGGAATGCCGCCGTGCAGCAACATGCCCATGCCGCGATGGAAGCGCGCAAGGTGAAAGGTTCTCAAATGCTCGCCAACGCCCGGCAAGCGGCTGAATTGCTCAATGAACCAGCGACGGGAGCCCGGCCGCGTGACCGCATAGGCCAGACCGCCAAGCAACCCCAGCATGATGGCGATGACAAGCGGTCCGTTATTCTCCAGCAGGCGCCCCCAGGCCATCAGCAGCCGGGAAAGCACAGGCAGCTCGTGGCCGGCATCCTCATAGATGCGGCTGAACTTGGGCACCACGTACAGCAACAGAAACAGCATCACCATGCCGCCGACAATCAGCAGCAAGGCTGGGTAGATGGCTGCGCTGACGATGCGCTTGCGCACCACATCGACTTGCGCCTGATAGGACACATAGCGGGCTAACGCCTCCGCCACGTCTCCGGTTTTCTCGCTGGCCCGCACCGCCGCAACGTAGAGCGCCGGAAAATAGCACGGGTACCGCCCCAAGGCAGAGGACAGGGCATGTCCCTCATACAGGCCGGCGATGATGCCGCGCAGAAGCTTGCGCTGCTCACCGCGCGTTTCTTTTTCCGCCAGGGTTTCCAGTGCTTCCACCAGGCTCAGGCCGGCGCGCAGCAGGGCCAGCAACTCCTGGCTGAACAGGGTGAGCTGGAAGCCGGAGCCGAAACGGCGGCCCCAGCTCGGCAGGCTCGGCCAAGCTGCGCGCGCCTTGACCGACAGCACCGCGTGGCCCTGTGCCGTTGCAAGACCGGCCGCTTCCTCGGCGTCGCGCGCATCGAGGATGAGTGCGCCCACTTTATCCGGCTCTTGCATCACCCTGACCTGGAATTGCATCGCGCTCCTCCCTCTGCCTACCAATTGGTGATATCGGCGGCCTCGCCGCTGCCGCCCGGCCGGCCATCACTGCCGAACGAAAACAGGTCGTACTCGCCATGCTCGCCCGGCATCCGGTAAACATAGGCATTGCCCCACGGATCGGGGGGTATCTGTTTCTTCAGGTACGGCCCGGCCCAGCGCGGCTCGCCCGCCGGCCGCTCCAACAACGAAGCCAGGCCAGGGTCGGTGTCGGGATAATGGCCCACATCCAGGCGATACTGATCCAGCGCGCTGTCGAATGCAGCGATCTGCGCATGCGCCACCTTGACCTCGGATTTACCCACCTGGGAGAAATAACGCGGCGCCACCAGCCCTGCCAGCAGCCCGATGATGACCATGACCACGAGCAGTTCGAGCAGGGTGAACCCGCCCGTCTTGCCGGAAAAAATATCGAATGGGTGCGTCTGACGTTTCACGCTTCACGCCTCCCTCCAGTATTCGCCTGTATGCTGGCGCGCCTGCCGGTCCGCCGCTCGGATCGGCGTCCGTTCAAACCGGATGCGCGGCACTTGGCTTCAGGATAGGCGGGGAAGCGTAATGGGCTATACGGTGAATCCTGTATTTCCGGGTACGGTGGATCGTGTATTTTCTGACTTTCGCCTACAGCGAAAACGGATTCGAACTGCGCGAATTACAGTTTTTTTCCCCCGGCAAAATACGGCTTTCACCCCAGTGTTATATGGCCGTACAGTTCTACAGTGGTAGCTCCTTTCAACGATGTTGCGGGAGAACCATCATGAATGTGCTCGACAGTATTGAATTCCGGCGCTGGCGGCCCCTCCTGTTCAGTTTCGCCGTCGCCGCGCTGCTGCTGGCGCATGCGCCGGCGGCACTAGCCTGGTTCCAGCCCAGCGCCCCCGGAACCGATCCCAACTTCGAGATCGACGTGCCCGCCAATGCCCTGGACGAATCCGGTTATGCGGGCGACGACTGGGAGACGGTCTACAAATGCAAGCAGGGCGGCATCGGTTATAACGCAACCGACTGCGCCGCGCTCGGCGGCTTCAACGCCAACTTCGTCAACACCACCGGCATCCTCCCCGACCCGTCTCCGGAAAGCATTTTCTGGAAAGGCGGCTCCAAGGACACCAACGATGTCAGCCAGTGGTGGTGGAAAGACGGCAGCGTGCCGGACAAGGACCAGCTCCTGCATGGCGGCGCCGTCGCCTATCAGGCAAACGACGCCGACGGCGAGCAGCTCATCATGTACCTGTTCGCCGACCGCTACGCCAATGACGGCGATGCGCTGATGGGCGCCTGGTTCTTCCAGAACGAGGTCGCGCCCGATCCGGAGCACCCCGGGCAATTTATCGGCGTGCACAAGAACGGCGACATCGTCTGGTTCGGAAGCTTCACCGGCGGCGGCGTGGTGTCCAGCCTGGAGATCGCCAAATGGAACGATCCGGGCCTGCCCGGCTATGACGCCACTTGCGCACAGAACTCGGACCCCAATGTTCCCTACCAGGTCGGCAACACCAAGCTGTGTGTGGTGGCCAAGGGACAGGGCGGCGCGGGCTCGGGCTATTTCGCCTCGGTCAACACCGGTGACGAGCAGTCCCCCTGGCCCTACACGCCCAAACAGGGAACCGACGGCTATTTCCCCTACAACAGCTTCTTCGAGGGCGGCATCAACATCACCCAGCTGCTAGGCTCGACCCCCTGCTTTTCCAGCTTTCTGATCGAATCGCGCAGCTCCACTTCGGAAACCGCCCAGTTGAAGGACTTCGTTCTGGGCAGCATCAATACCTGCAAGATCTCGGTGGACAAGCGCTGCGATTCGGCGCTGGCGTCTAATGGAGCGAGCATCAACGACACGTTCGGGATCTACATCAAGAACGAAGGTTTCGCGGCGATTACCGGCGTCACTCTGGACGACACCAACCCGCCCACCGCCCAAGACCTGACCATCAGCGGTTTGAACATCGCCAACGATGGCAACTGGCATCTGGTGCATCAGTACACCATCAACACGACTACGCAAAACGAGAGCAACACCGTCACCGCCATCGGCCATGCCGGCACTGCCGACACCGCGCCGGCCACGGATACGGTGACTTGTCCGACGGTTCCGACCAGCGCCCAGCTCACGGTCACCAAGAACTGCGACAAGACCCAGTTGACCGTGGACACCAGAGGCACGGCATCGACCGCCGATGACCGGCTGAACGTGGAAGTGTTCTACTCGGGATCGGTGTGCAACAACAACGCCGCTGCCGACGCCGTCAAGCTGTTCAGCGTGCAGGCGACCGAAGTGCACAACGGCTTGTCCCCCGCGGCTCTCGCGCTCACCTTCCCGGGGACGACAGGGCAGCTCGCGGTCGGCGAATGCGCCACCTTCAGCGGCAGCTACTTCCCCAATGCGGTCTCGGGCAGCAACATCACGGCGCAGAACCCCGTGGCCTGCACAGGAGCCAACCCGAACTGGACCGACACGGTGGACGCCACGGCGACCTCGCCGCTGGTGAGCGGCACGGTCGACGGCATCGCCGACAACGCCACCTGCCCGCTGGTCTGCCCCTACCCGTAAATCCGGCCAGTGCGGCATAGCTCAAAGGCGATGGAGCGATCCATCGCCTTTTTCAATTTTGTTGGGGGATGACGGGTGGTGCCGGCTATCCGACTCGAACGGATGACCTACCGCTTACAAGGCGGTTGCTCTACCAACTGAGCTAAGCCGGCGTGCGGCGCGCATTTTACGCGAAAGCGCTTCGCGTTACTTCACGACCTTGAGTTGAGGACGGCCCTTGGGAGGCTCCGGCGGCTGGTCTTCCGGGGGGGCTTCCGGCGCGCCGGCCTGCTCTTCGCCGGCTTCCGCCACGTCGAAATGCATGCCCTGCCCGTTCTCGCGCGCGAAGATGGCGGCGACGCGATGGATGGGCACGGCGATTTCCTGCGACACCCCGGAGAAGCGCGCGGAGAACAGCACCCAGTCGTTGTCGATGGCGAGGTCGCGCACCGCGTTGCCGCCGATGTTGAGCACGATCTGGCCGTCCTTGACGTGGCCGGCCGGCACCTTGGTGTGCTCGTCCACCTGCACCAGGATGTGGGGGGTGAAGCCCGCATCGCCGCACCACTCGTAGATGGCGCGGATGAGATAGGGACGCGTGGAAAGCATCGGCCGGCCTGTGGCTTATTTCCTCATCGCCTTCTCGGTCGGCGTCAGCGCCTCGATGAAGGCCGGGCGCGAGAACAGGCGCTCGCGGTACTTCAGCACCGCCGCCGCCTGCTTGGGCAACTGGACCTCGTAGTGCTCCAGGCGCCACAGCAGCGGCGCGATCGCCACGTCGAGCATGGAGAACTCGTCGTTCATCAGGTACTTCTGTTTTTCGAGGATGGGCGTGAGCTGGGTCAGACTGTCGCGGATGGCGGTGCGCGCGGATTCGGCCGCGGCCTTGCCGCCATGCTCGATGGCATTGACCTGGACGAACAGGTCATTCTCGAAATTGTGCAGCACCAGGCGGGCGCGGGCGCGCATGACCGGGTCCGGCGGCATCAGCTGCGGGTGGGGAAAGCGTTCATCGATGTATTCGTTGATGATGTTGGCTTCGTAGAGCACGAGGTCGCGCTCGACCAGCACCGGCACCTTGCCGTAGGGGTTGATCACCGCCAGGTCTTCGGCCTTGTTGTGCAGATCGACGTCGATGACTTCGAAATCCATGCCTTTCTCGTAGAGCACGATGCGGCAGCGGTGGCTGTAGGGGTCGGTGGTCCCCGAATAAAGTCTCATCATGACTTGGATTCCTGTTTCTTGTTCGGCTTCAATAAAGTCGATAGCCGGACCTAGGTCCGGGTTGGACAAATCCGGACGGCCGACCCGTCAACCCGCGCCCTCCCGCGAGGGGAGCAGCGGGCGGCGGGCCGCCGCGCGGCGCTGCATTCAATGCACGTCTTTCCAGAATTCCTTCTTCAGATAATAGGCAATCACGAAGAACACCGCCAGGAAAGCCAGCACCAGCAAGCCTAACTGCATGCGCTTGGTCTTGACCGGCTCGGCCATCCAGGTCAGGTAGTTGACCAGATCGCCGACCATGGAATCGTATTGCGCAAGCGTGACGCTGCCCGGCTTGGTCAGCTCAAAGCGCTCGAACACTTCGTGTTCGGTGCCTTCGTGGTCCTTCTCCTTCTTGAAGCGCGCAACCTGCTCACCCTGGAGGTCGGCCAGGACATGCGGCATGCCCACCTTGTCGAAGACGATGTTGTTCCAGCCGGTGGGGCGGGTTTCATCGCGATAGAAGCTGCGCAGGTAGGTGTACAGCCAGTCCGGATCGCGCGAGCGCGCGACCACGGAAAGGTCGGGCGGCGCGGCGCCGAACCAGGCCTTGGCGTCCTTGTAGTTCATGGCCACGGTCATGGTTTCGCCGACCTTGTCGCCGGCGAACAGCAGGTTGCTCTTGATCTGCTCTTCGGTGAGGCCGATGTCCTGCAGGCGCGAGTAGCGCATGTAGCTGGCCGAATGGCAGCTCAGGCAGTAGTTCACGAATATTTTCGCGCCGCGCTGCAGCGAGGCCTTGTCAGACAGGTTGACCGGCGCCTTGTCCAGGTGGACTGTGGCGCCGCCGGCAGCGGCGGCGGCCAGCGGCACAAAGGCCAGGACGGTGAGAAGTTTCTTGATGAGTTTCATTAGCCAGTCACCCTTTCCGGTTCGGGTTTGGTTTTGTCAATCTTGGTATACCAGGGCATGAGCAGGAAGAACGCGAAGTACACCACGCTCAGGCCGCGCGCAATCCAGGTGTAAAGCGGGGTGGCGGGCAGGATGCCGAGCCAGCCCAGGCCGATGAAGGAAACCACGAAGGCGGCCAGGAACCACTTGAAGATCGGGCCGCGATAGCGGATCGACTTCACCGGGCTGCGATCGAGCCAGGGCAGCGCGAAGAAGATCATCACGGCCACGCCCATCAGCAGCACGCCCGGGAACTGCGATCCCAGCAGCGGCGGCACCGCGCGCAGGATGGCGTAGTAAGGCGTGAAGTACCACACCGGAGCGATGTGCGGCGGCGTCTTCAGCGGGTCGGCCGGAATGAAGTTGTTGGCTTCCAGGAAGTAGCCGCCCATCTCCGGCGCGAAGAACACGACGGCCGAGAACACGATGAGGAAGACCACCACGCCGAGGATGTCCTTCACGGTGTAGTAGGGATGGAAGGGAATGCCATCCAGCGGAATGCCGGTTTGCGGATCCTTCTTCTTCTTGATTTCCACGCCGTCGGGGTTGTTGGAGCCGACTTCGTGCAGCGCCACCAGGTGCGCGGCCACCAGCGCCAGCAGCACCAGCGGCACGGCGATGACGTGGAAGGAGAAGAAGCGGTTCAGGGTCGCGTCGCCGACCACGAAGTCGCCGCGAATCCACAGCGACAGGTCGTTGCCGATGAAGGGCACGGCGGCGAACAGATTGATAATCACCTGGGCGCCCCAGTAGGACATCTGACCCCAGGGCAGCAGGTAGCCCATGAAGGCTTCGGCCATCAGCGCGAGATAAATGATGACGCCGAAGATCCAGATGAGTTCGCGCGGCTTGCGGTAGGAGCCGTAGATCAGGCCGCGGAACATGTGCAGGTACACCACGACGAAGAACGCCGAGGCGCCGGTGGAATGCAAATAGCGGATCAGCCAGCCCCAGTCGACATCGCGCATGATGTACTCGACCGAGGCGAAGGCCACCGGCACGCCGGCGGCGTTCAGCGAGGCGTCGGGTTTGTAGTGCATGACCAGGAAAATGCCGGTCACGATCTGCAGCACCAGCACCAGCAGCGCCAGCGATCCGAAGAAATACCAGAAATTGAAGTTCTTGGGCGCGTAGTATTCGGACAGATGCGCTTTCCAGGTGGCGGTGAGCGGGAATCGGTCATCCACCCAGCCAAGAAGTTTTTGCAAGGCATTCATTATATTTAGGCTCCTACGCTTTAAGCTTCGCTGTCGGCGCCCACAAGCACCAGGGCATCACTGACATACTTGTGCGGCGGGATCTCCAGATTGGTCGGGGCCGGCACGCCCTTGTACACGCGCGCCGCGAGGTCGAAGCGCGAACCATGGCAGGGGCAGAAGAAGCCGCCGGGCCAGTCGGCGCCAAGGTCAGCCGCGCCGATTTCCTTGCGGTAGGTCGGCGAGCAGCCCAGGTGCGTGCAGATGCCGACTGCGATCAGGTATTCCGGCTTGATGGAGCGGTTGGCGTTCTTGCAGTAGTCGGGCTGCTGCGGCATGTCCGACGCCGGATCGGCCAGCTGATCGTCGTGCTTGCCGAGCATGTCGAGCATCTCCTTGGTGCGGTGCACGACCCAGACCGGCTTGCCGCGCCACTCCACGGCGAGCATCGCACCCGGTTCGATCTTGCTGATATCCACTTCAACCGGCGCGCCGGCCGCCTTGGCGCGCGCGCTGGGAAGCATGCTTGCGATAAACGGCCAGGCTACGGCAGCGGCGCCCACAGTGCCTACGGTCGCCGTCGCTGCAACCAGAAACTTGCGCCTTTCTCGATCCACTTCTTGTTGGCTCATCAGTTCAACCCGATCAGGTAGGTTACAAAATTCCGTTATTCTAACTAATTTCGCATTCTGACTGGAAGCACGGACCGCCATTAATTATCGTACCGGGGCGGTTATAATTTTCTTATTTCCTTTAATTGCAGGAACTTATGCGCAAATATTGGCTGCTGTTCGCCCAGGGCGTCACCATCGCGCTGGCCGTGCTGTTCGTCCTGGTGCTGTTCAAACCCGAGCTTTTGCGCTGGCAGCCGCAACTGGCCACGGACGGCCTGACCATCCGCCAGGTGGCGGGCGGGACGCCTTCGGGGTCCACCAACTCCTTCGCCGGCGCCGCCAGGCATGCCATCCCTTCGGTGGTCAACGTCTTCACCAAGAAGCAGGTGCGCGGCGCGCGCAACCCGCTGATGGACGACCCCGTGTTCCGGCATTTCTTCGGCGACCGCTTCGATCCGCGCCCGCAGGAGGTGGCCAACCTGGGCTCGGGCGTCATCGTCAGCGCCAATGGCTACATCCTCACCAATCACCACGTCGTCGACGGCGCGGACGAGATCCAGATCGCGCTGTCCAGCGGCCGCACGCTGCCCGCCAAGGTGGTGGGCACGGACCCGGAAACCGATCTCGCCGTGCTCAAGATCGAGGCGGCCAGCCTCCCCGCCATCACCTTCGGCCAGTCCGACAGCCTGAGCGTGGGCGACTGGGTGCTCGCCATCGGCAATCCCTTCGGCGTCGGGCAGACGGTCACGCTCGGCATCGTCAGCGCCCTGGGACGCTCGCACCTCGGCATCAACACCTTCGAGAACTTCATCCAGACCGATGCCGCCATCAATCCGGGCAATTCCGGCGGCGCGCTCGTCGATGCCGCCGGCAATCTCGTCGGCATCAACAGCGCGATCTACTCGCGCACCGGCGGCTCGCAGGGCATCGGCTTCGCCATTCCGGTCAGCCTGGCCAGGCAGGTGATGGAGCAGATCATCCGCGAAGGCAGCGTCACCCGCGGCTGGGTGGGCATCGAGGTGCAGGATCTTTCGCCCGAACTGATCGAGTCGTTCGACCTGAAGACCGGCGAAGGCGCATTGATCGCCGGCGTGCTGAAAAGCGGGCCCGCCGATCTTGCGGGCGTGAAGCCGGGCGACGTGCTGATCGCGGTCAACGGCAAGCCGGTATCGGATTCCTCCTCGCTGCTCAACCTGATCGCCGTGCTCAAGCCCGGCGAAAGCGCGCGGCTGTCGGTCGCGCGCAAGAGCAGCAACATGGAATTCGACGTGAAAGTCGCGCGCCGCCCGCCGCAGCTGGCCCAGCAGCCGGGGGAAGGCGGCAACTAGGGGCCGGGGGCAGGAACCGTGTGGCCGCGCCTCACTCCCTGCCCGTCACCGCCTGCCGGCAGGCGAGTATCTGCGTGGCGTAGCTGAACGGGTCTTCGCCCATTTCCTGCGCGTACCAGCGCAGCGCCTCGCGGGCGCGCCGGGCCAATTGCGCATCGTCCAGCCGCAGCGAAGCGCTGGCCAGCACCGCCGAAGGCGAGGCCAGCGGCCCGTCGGCCAATGCCGCTTCCGGCCGCACGGTGGCCAGCAGCGGCTGCCGTTCCCTGCGCCAGCCGCGCGCGTCGGCATACCGCTGCCAGGCTGTCTGCGCCAGTTCCGCCGCCGCCTTGCGGGGCCGCTTGTCGCCACTCAGGTCGGCGTAATCGAGCAGCCCCCTGACCACGAAGGCATAGTCCTCCAGCTCGGCGCCGGCGAGCTTCTGCCCCTTCGCCGTGGATTTGTACAGGCCGTCGGGCCCCATCATCTGCGTGCGCAGGAAACGATAGGCCTCGTCGGCCGCCCGGCGGTAGCGCGGCGCCACGCGCGCGGCGGCGACAAGCGCCGACAGCGCCAGCCCGTTCAGGCCGGCGTTGCGCTTGTCGTCCCTGGGCAGTTGCCGGCTCTTGCGCGCCTGCCGGCTCAGCTTGCCGGCGGCCGCTTGCAGCAGTGGCCGCTCGGCCGCGGTCGGCGCCGTCCATTCCGCCGGCAGGAAGCCCAGCTCGAACGGCGGCGGCGCGTCCAGTTTCCACACCCGGCGCGCGGCGGCGAACTCCGCCGCGCTCAAGAAGCGCTCGAGCGCCTCCCGGCTCCACAGGTAATACGCCCCTTCCCTGCCCGCCTGATCGACCGCCGAGGTGCTGGCATAGAAGCCGCCTGCCGGCGCCGCCAGCGTATCCAGCATGAAATCCGCCGTCCGCAATGCCACTACCCGGTAGCGCGGCACCTTCAACACCTGCGCCGCGCGCAGATAGAGCGGCACGAGCTGGGCGTTGTCATACAGCATCTTCTCGAAATGCGGGGTCTCCCATCCGGGATCGGTGGTGTAGCGGAAGAAGCCGCCGTTGACATGATCCATGAGGCCGCGCGCCGCCATCTGATCCAGCGTCAGCCGCAGAAAACTTTCCAGCTTCGCGTCCGGTTTCTCGGCCTGGAGTTCGAGCGCCAAGGCCAGCTGCGGCGCCATGGGGAATTTGCTGACCTCGCCGAAGCCGCCGTGCAGCTCGTCCATCTCCGCGCGCAGTTGCTGCAGGAAGCCGCTCTCCCAGCGCGCGAGCCGGGCGGCATCGAGCGTCTGGCGCTGCAGGGTTTGCGTTTGCCGCGGCGCGGCTTCCCGCGCCAACTTCTTCAGCCCCGCGCGGTCCGTTTCCCAGCGTTCGGCCAGCCGTTCCAGCACTTTCCGGAAATCGTCCGGCGGCGCGTACAGCACGACATAGACCGGGTAGCCCTCGGGGGTGACGAAGGCATTGAGCGGCCAGCCGGAAACCTTCGTCAATCGCGCGGAAAATTCCTGCAGCGCGTCGTCGAGCCCGGTGTTGAGCTCGCGGTCGACCTTGACCGGAATGAAGCCGCGGTTGAGCAGGCCGGCGATCTCGGCGTTCTTGTAGGATTCGCGCTGCATGACATGGCACCAGTGGCAGGCGTAGTAGCCGACCGACACGAACAGCAGCTTGTCCTCGCGCTTCGCGCGCGCCACGGTCTCGGCATTCCATTCCTGCCAGGCCACGGGGTCGGCGCCGTGCAGGGCGAGGTAGGGCGAAGGATGACGGGCAAGCCGGTTGTGCAGTTGCGCCGGCCCGGCCTGCGCCGCGCCCGCCAGCAGCAGCAGGCAGAGCCACGTTACAAGCCGTTGCGCCACTCCTGATCCTCCGCGTCGAACAGGCGGTTGGCCTCCTGCGGACCCCAGGTGCCCGCCGCGTAGGTGTGGATGAACTCGCGCTCCTGGGCCCAGTATTTCAGGATCGGGTCCACCACGCGCCAGGCCCATTCCACTTCGTCGAAACGGATGAACAGGGTGCGGTCGCCTTCGATCACATCCAGCAGCAGGGCCTCGTAGGCATCGAGCACGCGTTCGTTCATCGGGCGAAAGCCCGCGTGCAGCTGCAGCAGGCGCGTGTTCATGTCCAGACCCGGCTGCTTGACGTGGATCTCCATGCGCATGGATTCCTGCGGCTGGATGGACAGCAGGATCCAGTTGGGCTCCAGCGTCTCCAGCGGGGTTTCGCGAAACAACTGCTGCGGCGGATGCCTGAGCCGGATCGCGATCATCGACTGCTGCTCCTTCAGGCGCTTGCCGGTGCGCAGGTAGAAGGGCACGCCGCGCCAGCGCCAGTTGTCGATGTAGAACTTGGCGGCGACGAAGGTTTCCGTGGTCGAGCCCTTCTCCACCCCCGCCTCCTGGGCGTAGCTCGGCACGCTCTGCCCCTGGATATTGCCGGCCGCGTACTGGGCGCGGAAGGCATGGGCATGCACCGCCTTGCGCGTGATGGGGCGGATGGAGCGCAGCACCTTGACCTTCTCGTCCCTGAGCGCGTCGGGCTCGAGCGCGGGCGGCGGCTCCATCGCCACCAGGGTCAAAAGCTGCATCATGTGGTTCTGCAGCATGTCGCGCAGCGCGCCGGCGCGGTCGTAATAGTCGGCGCGCCCGTCGATGCCGATGGATTCCGCCACGGTGATCTGCACATGGTCGATGAAGTTGCGGTTCCACAAGGGCTCGATCAGGGTGTTGGCGAAGCGGAACACCAACAAATTCTGCACCGTCTCCTTGCCCTGGTAATGATCGATGCGGAAGATCTGCTCTTCATTGAAACTGCGGTGCAGCATCTGGTTCAGCATCTGCGCCGATTCGAGGTCCTCGCCGAAGGGCTTTTCCACCACGATGCGATGCAGGCCGCGCGGCTTGTTGAGGCCGGCCTCGTCGAGATTCTTGATCACGGCGGGGAATTCCGCCGGCTTGATCGCGAGGTAGAACACCACGTTGGAGCAGGCGCCCATGCGCGGCTGCGCCAGCGCCTCCAGCAGCCGCGCATAAGCCGCCGGATCCTGGAACTCGCCCTTGACGTAGCTGAAGCGCGACAGGAAATGCTCGCAGGTGGCCTCGGGGCATTGCTCGCTGATGCGGTCGCGCAGCACCTCGCGCAAGTGCGCGCGCCACTCGCTGTCGCCCCAGTCGCGGCGCGAAAAGGCGATGATGGACAGGTGATCCGGCAGCCGGCCGGCCTGTTCCAGATGGAACAGCGCGGGAATGAGCTTGAGGCTGGCGAGATTGCCGGTCGCGCCGAAAATCACCAGCGCGCAGGGCGTGTCGAAGGCGTCGCTCATTAGCGGCTTCCAGATTCCACCTTGTGGCCGCCGAAGGCGTTGCGCATCATGGCCAGCAGCTTCGCCGGGTAGTCGTTGCTGCCCTGGCTGGCGTAGCGCATCATCAGGGCCAGCGACATCACCGGCGCCGGCACGCGCTGGTTGATGGCCTCCAGCGCCGTCCAGCGGCCTTCGCCGGAATCCGCCACATAAGGTTGGATGGCGTCGAGCGCCTGGTCCTGCTTCAGCACCTCGGCGGTGAGATCCAAAAGCCAGGAGCGCACCACGCTGCCGTGGCGCCAGGCTTCGGCCACTTCGGCCAGATCGAAGCCGAATTCGGTCTTGGATTTCATCAGCGCGAGCCCCTCGGCCAGCGCCTGCATCATGCCGTACTCGATGCCGTTGTGGACCATCTTGGCGAAATGCCCGGCGCCCGCCGGCCCGCAGTGCACCCAGCCGCGCTCGGCGCCCGGCGCCAGCGCCTCGATCAGCGGCTTGAGGCGCGCCACCGAGCCGGGCGCGCCGCCCAGCATCAGCGCATAGCCGTTGTCCAGGCCCCACACCCCGCCCGACACGCCGGCATCGACGAATTCGATGCCCTGGTCCGCCAGTTCGCGGGCATGGCGCATGCTGTCCTGATAGTAGGCATTGGCGCCGTCGACCAGCAGGTCGCCCGCGGACAGCAGGCCGGCAAGCTGCCGCAGGGCCGTTGCCGTGGCCTCGCCCGCCGGCAGCATCAGCCACACGATGCGCGGCGCCGGCAGGCTCGCGACCAGGGCCGCGTAGCTGTCGACCGCGCGCAGATTGCGTTCCTCCTCCGCCAGCTTGTGCGCCACCTCGGCGGTGCGGTTGCAGACCGCGAGCTTGAAGCCGGCGCGCGCAAGCCGGCGCGCCATGTTGGCGCCCATGCGCCCGAGTCCGATCAGTCCGATTTCCTGCATGTTTTTCTCCTTTGCCCGTTCAGCATAGCGCAGGCAGCTTGCGCCCTGAATGTTTCAAGCAAAAATCAGGCGCGCCGACAGCCGATAAGATGGAACGTCCGGCCGTTATACTGCGCTTTTGATTGCAAACGCTTCAATGAAAGTCCTGTTCGCCACCTCCGAAGCCCATCCGCTTGCCAAGACCGGCGGGCTGGCCGACGTCAGCGGCGCGCTGCCCGCCGCGCTGCGGGACCTCGGGGTCGACGCGCGCGTGCTGATGCCGGGCTATCCCGCCGCCCTGGAGAAGGCCGACGACCTCACGCGGATACTCCGCATCAGGCTGCCGGAACACGGGGAAATCGGCCTGCTGCAGGGCCGGTTTCCGGGCGACGGCGCGCCCGTCTATTTCATCGAGCATGCGGGCTATTACGCGCGCAAGGGGCTTTATCAGGACGCAGCCGCGCACGACTGGCCCGACAACGCCATGCGCTTCGGCCTGCTGTCCCAGTTCGCCGCCTGGCTCGCCGGCCCCGGATCGCCGCTGGACTTCAAGCCCGACGTCCTGCACTGCAACGACTGGCAAACCGGGCTGGCCCCGGCCTATCTGCGTTACGAAGCCGCCCGGCCCACGCCCACGGTCTTCACCGTGCACAACCTGGCTTACCAGGGCATCTTCCCGCCCGATGTCCTGAAGCCCCTGGGCCTGCCGCCGGAAAGCTTCTCCATCGACGGCGTGGAGTATTACGGCAATATTTCCTTCCTCAAGGCCGGGCTGTATTACGCGAGCCGCCTCACCACCGTGAGCCCCAGCTATGCCGGCGAAATCCAGACCGAAGCCTGCGGCATGGGCTTGCACGGCCTGCTCGCGGCGCGCAGCCAGGAGCTCACCGGCATCCTCAACGGCATCGACTTGCGCGAATGGGATCCGGCGCACGACCCGCACCTGCCTGCGCCCTATTCCGCCGACAAGCTCGACGGCAAGCTGGCGAACAAGCGCGCGCTGCAAGACGAGCTGGGCCTGGGGCCCGATGCCCATGCGCCGCTGCTTGGCATGGTGTCGCGGCTGACCCAGCAAAAGGGCTCGGACGTCGTTGTCGAAGCCGTGCCGCAGCTGATCGAGCTGGGCGCGCAGTTCACCGTGCTGGGCAGCGGCGAAATCGAACTGGAAAACGCCTGGAGCCGGCTGGCCGCCGCGCACCCCGGCAGGATCGCGGTGAAAATCGGCTACGACGAGGGCCTCGCCCACCGCATCGAGGCCGGCGCCGACATTTTTCTCATGCCCTCGCGCTTCGAGCCCTGCGGGTTGAACCAGATGTACAGCCAGCGCTACGGCACGCCGCCCGTGGTGCACAGGGTCGGCGGCCTGGCCGACACCGTCACCCACGCCAGCCCGGAAAACCTGGCAAGCGGGGCAGCCACCGGCTTCGTCATCGACCGCCTCGACCGCGCATCGCTGGTCGATGCCGTCCACCGCGCCATGGCTCTCTATCGCCAGCCGCGCGCCTGGGAAAAGCTCATGCGCAGCGCGATGGCGCGCGATTTCGGCTGGGCCGGGCGCGCGCAGCAGTACCTCGACGTGTATGAAAAGATTCGCACATAAGATTCAGAAAGGCGCAAACATTGCACGCAGGGCGCAAAAAATCGATGACAGAGCGGTTAAAAAAGGCAAGAGAGTTTTATCCTCTCTTATCCTCTCCCCCCTTCCTGTAAACGCTTTCTGGTGACCCACGCGCCACGACGTACCTCTCCCACAATCTCCATGCCCAGAATACTCAAACGCGAAATCGACGCCGACGCCTACACAAGCCTGGCCGGGGCCGGCGTCGCCCCGCTGCTCTCGCGCCTCTATGCGGCGCGCCGGGTCGGCAATGCCGAAGAGCTGCAGGGGCGGCTCACCGGCCTCTTGCCGTTCGAAACCATGAAGGGCATCCACGACATGGCGGCGGAACTGGCCGACGGCATCGAGGCCGGCGCGCGCTTTCTCATCGTCGCCGACTACGACGCCGACGGCGCCACCGCCTGCGCGGTCGGCGTGCAAGGCCTCTCCATGCTCGGGGCCCGCGTGGATTACCTGGTGCCCAACCGCGCCGTGCACGGCTACGGACTGTCGCCGGCCATCGTCGAGGAAGCCGCGCGCCTGGAGCCGGACGCCCTCATCACCGTGGACAACGGCATCGCCGCCATCGACGGCGTGGCCGCGGCGAACGAGCTCGGCATCCCGGTCTACGTCACCGACCACCATCTGCCGGGCGAGGCGCTGCCCGCGGCCGCCGGCATCGTCAATCCCAACCAGCCGGGCTGCGCCTTTCCCAGCAAGCATCTGGCGGGCGTGGGCGTGATGTTCTACCTCCTGCTGGCGCTGCGCGCCGAATTGCGCAGCCGCGGCGCCTTCGACGGCCGGCCGGAACCCGACCTGCGCGTGCTGCTCGACCGCGTGGCGCTGGGCACGGTGGCCGACGTGGTCAAGCTCGACGCCAACAACCGCATTCTCGTCAACCAGGGCCTGCAGCGCATGCGCGCGGGACTGGCCTCGGCCGGCATCCAGGCGCTGATGCAGGTGGCCGGGCGGCGCCTGGACAAGACCAGCGTGTTCGACCTCGGCTTCATGCTGGGACCGCGCCTCAACGCCGCCGGGCGGCTGGAGGACATGCGCCTCGGCATCGAATGCCTGCTCGCGCCAGATCTCGAAGCCGCGCTGCCGCTGGCGCAGCGCCTGCATGAGATCAATCAGTCGCGCAAGGACATCGAGTCCGACATGAAGGAACAGGCGCTGGCGCTGCTGCAGGACGTCGATTGCAGCGGCATGCACGGCCTCGCGATCCATCATCCCGAATGGCATGCCGGCGTGATCGGCATCCTCGCCTCGCGCCTCAAGGAAAAATACCACCGCCCGGTCTTCGCCTTCGCGCCCGGCGGCGACGGCGAATTGAAGGGCTCGGGGCGCTCCATTCCGGCGCTGCACCTGCGCGACGCCCTCGACTGGATCGACCGCCAGCACCCCGGCCTCATCCTCAAGTTCGGCGGCCATGCCATGGCGGCGGGCCTGTCGATCCGGGAAGCGCGCTTCGCCGAATTCCGTGATGCCTTCGATGCGCTGGCGCGCGCGTGGCTGTCGCCGGCCGATCTCGAGGAGGTCATCGAGACCGACGGCGAGCTCGCCCCCGGCGAACTGGATTTCGAACTGGTGAAAACCCTGGAGAACGGCGTGTGGGGGCAAGGCTTTCCGGCCCCGCTGTTTCAGGGCGAGTTCTCGGTGGTCAGCCAGCGCGTGGTCGGCGAGAAGCATCTCAAACTGGACGTGAGCGTCGAGGACACGCGCTTCGAAGCCATGGCCTTTTTCCACAGCGACTCGCTGCCGGCGCGCTTTGTCGGCGTCTACGCCCCCATGCTCAACGAATTCAATGGACGGCTTTCCATCCAGCTGAAGCTGCATTACTGGGAGGCGCGGCAATGATTGCGGACCTGCTCCCCGGCGAACTGGCCGTGCTGCCCCGCTATCTGGCGGCGCTCGCCCTGGGGCTGCTGATGGGCCTGGAGCGCGAACGCAACCCCACCGCCAAAGCCGGCTTGCGCACCTTCGCGCTGACCGCGCTGTTCGGCGCGCTGGCCTCGCACCTCGCGGACAGGATCGGCTCGCCCTGGCTCATCGTCGCCGGCCTTTTGCTCGCCGGCGGCATGATCATCGCCGCCTACCTGCGCCAGCCGGTGGAAAGCGGCGACCCCGGCACCACCACGGTGAGCGCCGTGCTCATCTGCTACGGCCTGGGCGTGCTGTGCTGGCTGGGCGAGCTGCAGCTCGCCGCCATGCTGGGCATCGGCGCCACCGTGCTGCTGTACTTCAAGGCCGAGCTGCGCGGCATCAGCCAGACCCTCACGCGCCGCGACCTGATTTCCATCCTGCAGTTCGCCGTGCTCTCGCTCATCGTGCTGCCGCTGCTGCCCAACCAGGGCTTCGGCCCCTACGGCGCGCTCAACCCGCACCAAATCTGGTGGATGGTGGTGCTGATCTCCGGCATCAGTCTGGCCGGCTATGCGGCGCTGCGCATCGTGGGCCAGCGCCGCGGCACCCTGCTCATCGGCCTGCTGGGCGGGGTGGTGTCGAGCACCGCCACCACGCTGTCGTTCTCGCGCCATGCCCGCGACGACGCGGCGATGCGGCACTTGTCCATCGTCGTCATCGTGCTGGCCAACCTCATGGTGCTGGTGCGCCTGGCGGTGCTCGTGGGGGTGCTGTCCGGCGCCGCCTTCCGGGCCCTGGCGCCCATTCTTGCCCTTGGCCTCGCGATCGGCCTGCTCGCCGCGTGGTACGGGCTGTACAAGCTCAAGCCTTCCGGCGAAACGCCGGAACTCAACCTCTCCAACCCCACCGAAATCCGCATCGCCATGACCTTCGGAGCCCTCTATGCCGTGGTGCTGCTGGCCTCGGCCTGGCTCTCCGACCTGGCCGGTCCGCGCGGTCTGTATGCCGTGGCGGCGATTTCCGGCCTGACCGATGTCGATGCCATCACGCTGTCCACCCTGCGCCTGTTGAACCTGCAAAGCGTCAGCATCAATGAAGCGATTGCCGCCATCCTGCTCGCTTTCTTTGCCAACCTGGTATTCAAGTCCGGCCTGGTATGGGTCATCGGCGGCTGGGGCATGGCGCGCCACGTCATCGCGGCCATGGCGGCAGTCGCGGCCGGCCTGGCCGTCGGCTGGCTGCTGCTCGGGCCTTGAGCGCCCGGCCAGGCTCGCCGTGCAGGCGGCAAAGGCCGTATAATCCGGCCTTTGCCGAATCACCACGCCTCTACGCATCATGATGGAACCGGAAGTCCTCAATCAGCTCGAAGGGAAGCTCGCGGATCTCGCCGACCGCGCCCAGTCCCTGAGGGGGTATCTTTGACTACGACGCCAAAAAAGCGCGTCTGGAAGAAGTCGTAAAACTCGCCGAAGACCCCAGCCTGTGGGACGACCCCAAGAAGGCGCAGGACATCGGGCGCGAACGCAAGAGCCTGGAGGGCGTGGTGCTTGCGCTCGATCAGGTCGGCCAGCAGTTGTCCGACGCCGGCGAGCTGTTCGAAATGGCGCGCGCCGAGAACGACGAGGACACCCTCAACGCGGTGATCGCCGACGTCGACGCGATCGAATCGGAAGTGGGCGGACTGGAGTTCCGCCGCATGTTCTCCAACCCGGCCGACCCCAACAACTGCTTCATCGACATCCAGGCCGGCGCCGGCGGCACCGAGGCCTGCGACTGGGCCTCGATGCTGCTGCGCCAGTACCTGAAATATGCCGAACGCAAGGGCTTCAAGGCCGAGGTGCTGGAAGAGACCGAGGGCGATGTCGCCGGCATCCGTTCCGCCTCGATCAAGATCGAGGGCGAGTACGCCTACGGCTACCTGCGCACCGAAACCGGCGTGCACCGCCTGGTGCGCAAGTCGCCGTTCGACTCCTCGGGCGGCCGCCACACCAGCTTCGCCAGCGTCTTCGTCTACCCCGAGATCGACGAGTCCTTCGAGATCGAGATCAACCCGGCGGATTTGCGCATCGACACCTACCGCGCCTCCGGCGCCGGCGGCCAGCACATCAACAAGACCGACTCGGCGGTGCGCATCACCCACGCGCCTTCCGGCATCGTGGTGCAGTGCCAGAACGACCGCTCGCAGCACCGCAACCGGGCCGAGGCCATGGCCATGCTCAAATCCAAGCTGTACGAGGCGGAAATGCGCAAGCGCCAGGCCGAGCAGGACAAGCTGGAGGCGGGCAAGTCGGACGTGGGCTGGGGCCACCAGATCCGCTCCTACGTGCTGGACAATTCCCGCATCAAGGACCTGCGCACCAACGTGGAAATCTCCAATACGCAGAAGGTGCTGGACGGCGATCTCGATGCCTTCATCGAGGCGAGCCTGAAGCAGCGGGTGTAGCCGCATGGACGGCAGGCTGGTCATGACCATCGGCCTGCTGGTGGCGTCCAATGTGTTCATGACCTTCGCCTGGTACGCCCACTTGAAGAACCTCGCCGACAAGCCGTGGTGGATCGCGGCCTTCGTCAGCTGGGGCATCGCGCTGTTCGAATATCAGCTGCAGGTGCCCGCCAACCGCATCGGCTACGCCGCGATGAGCCTGCCGCAGCTGAAGATCCTGCAGGAAGTCATCTCACTGCTGGTGTTCGTGCCCTTCCTGGTCTTGTACATGCAGCAGCCGCTCAAGCTCGATTACCTGTGGGCCGGGCTGTGCCTGATCGGGGCGGTGTATTTCATCTTCCGCAGCTAGCCGGGGCCACTCCGGAATATGCGAAAATTAACGCTTTAGCTCTTTTGACCGCCATTCAGCCTCATCATGACTGACATCACTCAGCCTGCCGTCATTCCCGCCGACGACAACCAGATCATCGCCGAACGCCGCGAAAAGCTCGCCAGGTTGCGCGAGAGCGGCACCGCCTTCCCCAACGATTTCGAGCGCGTGCATTACGCCGGCGAGCTGCAGGCGGAGTACGGCCATCTCGACAAGACCGAACTCGAGGGCAAAAACATCGAAGTGCAGCTGGGCGGCCGCATGATGCTGAAGCGCGTCATGGGCAAGGCCAGCTTCGCCACGCTGCAGGACATGAGCGGGCGCATCCAGGTCTACGTCTCCAACGACGTCAGCGGCGAGGCCGCGCACGAAGCCTTCAAGCACTGGGATCTGGGCGACATCCTCGGCGTGTCCGGCACCCTGTTCAAGACCAACAAGGGCGAACTGACCATCCACGCAAAGTCCATTCGCCTGCTGTCCAAGTCGCTGCGCCCGCTGCCGGAAAAATTCCACGGCCTCACCGACCAGGAGCAAAAGTACCGCCAGCGCTACGTCGACATGATCATGGCCGAGGAGACGCGCAAAACCTTCCTCGCGCGCTCGAAAATCATCCAGGCGATCCGCAGCTTCATGACCGGCCACGGCTTCCTCGAGGTCGAAACGCCGATGATGCATCCCATCCCCGGCGGCGCCGCGGCCAAGCCTTTCATCACCCACCACAACGCGCTCGACATGGAGCTGTTCCTGCGCATCGCGCCCGAGCTGTATCTCAAGCGCCTGGTGGTGGGCGGCTTCGAGAAGGTGTTCGAGATCAACCGCAACTTCAGGAACGAAGGCCTGTCCACGCGGCACAATCCCGAGTTCACCATGATGGAGTTCTACGAGGCCTACCGCGACTACCGCTACCTCATGGACTTCACCGAGGCCATCATCCGCGATGCCGCCATCGCCGCGACCGGCAGCGCCGTCGTCGAATATCAGGGCCAGAGCATCGACCTTTCCAAGCCCTTCGACCGCCTCACCATCACCGGCGCGATCAAGCAATACCACCCCGAAACCACGGATGAGCAGCTGAACAGCCGCGACTGGCTGATCGAGCAGTTCCACCTGCGCAAGGCCGCCTACAAGAAGCACGACGGTCTCGGCGGCCTGCAGCTCACCTACTTCGAGGAAACCACCGAGGCGCTCTTGGTGCAGCCCACCTTCATCATCGACTACCCGGCCGAAGTTTCGCCGCTGGCGCGCCGCTCCGACAAGCAGCCGGACATCACCGAGCGCTTCGAACTCTTCATCACCGGACGCGAAATGGCCAACGGCTTCTCCGAGCTGAACGACCCCGAGGATCAGGCCAACCGTTTCCTGGAACAGGTCAAGGCCAAGGAAGCCGGCGACGAGGAAGCCATGTACTACGACGCCGACTTCATCCGCGCCCTGGAGTACGGCCTGCCGCCCACCGGCGGCTGCGGCATCGGCATCGACCGCCTGGTCATGCTGCTGACCAACTCGCCGTCCATCCGCGACGTCATCCTGTTCCCGCACATGCGGCCGGAGTCCGGCAATCCGTAATGCCCTGATGCAGGCGGAATAAATTCGGAAAAGCAATCAGCCACAGAGAACACAGAGGGAAAACCGAAGACTTGTATCAAGCGCAAGATTTTCTCTGTGTTCTCTGTGGCTTGAAGTGCAGTTTTGAGGATAAAGGCAATGCCGATTGTTCCCGGCGACATCGCATTCGGTGAGAACGGTGTTCCGGCGAGCCCGGCCTATGGCGACATCTACCACAGCGCCGACGGCGGGCTGCAGCAGGCGAAGAGCGTGTTCCTGCAAGGCTGCGCCCTGCCGCAGGCCTGGCAGGACGCGGAGCGTTTCGTCATCCTGGAAACCGGCTTCGGCCTGGGGCTCAATTTCCTCGCCACCTGGCAGGCCTGGCGCGAACAGCCGGGGCGCTGCGCCCGCCTGCATTTCATCTCGGTCGAGAAACATCCGCTGTCGCAAGAAACCCTGGCGCGTTGCCACGCCGCCTGGCCCGAGCTGACGCCGCTGGCGGCATCGCTGAGAAGCCAATGGCCGCTGCCGGTGGCGGGCTACCACCGCCTGTGCTTCGATGACGGCCGCGTGCAGTTGACGCTGATCTTCGACGACGCCGATGCCGCGCTGAAGCAGCTGGAAGCCAAGGCCGACGCCATCTATCTCGACGGTTTCTCGCCGGCGAAAAACCCCGACATCTGGTCGCCTGCACTGCTCGCGCAGCTGAGGCAGCTTTCCAGCCCCGGCGCGCGGCTCGCCACCTGGTGCGTGGCCGGCAAGGTGCGCCAGGCGCTGCAGGCAGCCGGCTTCGAAGTCGAGCGCAAGCCCGGCTTCGGCCACAAGAAGGAAAGGCTCGAAGCGCGCTTTGCCCAATCCTCGGCCCCCGGTCCGCAGCCTTCACTGGCCAACACCGCCGCCATCGTCGGCGCCGGCATCGCCGGCAGTTCACTCGCCCGCGCCTTGTGCGAGCGCGGCTGGCAGGTCACGCTGATCGAACGCCACCCTGCGCCCGCCATGGGCGCTTCCGGCAACCCCGCCGGCGTGGTGCGCCCGCAGCTGGCGCTGGACGACAGTTTCAACGGCCGTCTTTCGCGCCAGTGTTTTCTGCACACCGTGAAGCTGGTCTCCGCCTTGCACCTTGCGCCGCATGCCTCACATGGCTTCAATGGCGTGCTGCAGCTTGCGCGCGACGAGGAAAACGCCGCGCACATGCAGGCCATGCTGGCCGCGCACCGCTATCCTGCGGAATTCGCGCGCTGGGTGAGCAAGGAGGAGGCCGGCGCACTCGCCGGCGTGGCGGTCGCCGCCGCCGGCCTGTATTTCCCGCGCGGCGGCTGGATGTCCGGCCCGCGTGTGTGCGCGGCCTTGCTGGAACACTGCGGCGCAGCGCTCAGCCGGCGCTTCGCGCGCGCCGCGACCAGGCTGGAACGCACCGCGGACGGCTGGTGCGTCTGGGAAAACGACACCCTGCTCGCGGAAACCGCGCATGTGATCCTCGCCGGCGCGCACGAGGCCGCGGCTTTCGCGAACCTGCCGCTCACCCCGGTGCGCGGCCAGATCACCGCCCTGCCCGACGGCTGCCTGCCCGGCCTGAAGATTCCGGTCACGCGCGAAGGCTACGTGCTGCCAGCCGCGCACGGCATTGGCAACCTCGGCGCGAGCTTCGGCTTCGAAGACGATCCTCTGCCGCGCGCCGCCGACCAGGCAGCCAACCTGGCGCGGCTCGCGCGCCTGCTGCAACTTCCGCCCGCGCTGGAAGTCAGTTCACTTGATGCCAGGGTGAGCTTCCGCGCCGCCACCCCCGACCGCCTGCCCTTTGCCGGCGCGATCGCGCAGGCAGGCGCCGACATCCGGCCGGAAACGCCGCTTGCCGGCATCCGGCGCCAACCGGGACTGCAGGCGCTGAGCGGCCTGGGCGCGCGCGGACTGGTGTGGGCGCCCTTCCTCGCCGAGGCCTTGGCGGCTAGACTGGACCATGAACCCTGGCAGTTGCCGCGCGACCTGTGGCAGGCCGTCGATCCGGCCCGCTTCCTGTTGCGCGAAGCCCGCCGAGAGCGGAAGCGCTGACAGCCCAGACACAGAGTAAGCAGAGGTATCAGAGCCAATTGATCTGTGCTTCCTCTGTTCCCTCTGCTGCCGCTGGGTATGCATATATGATTTTGAATCCTGTCGAACCCACCGCCCCAATGACATGAGCGAACAGAAACTCTCCCTTCCCGTTTCCGGCATGACCTGCGCGTCCTGCTCGACGCGCCTGGAAAAGCAGTTGAACAAGCTGCCGGGCGTGGAAGCGGCGGTCAACCTGGCGAACGAGACCGCCACCATCCATTTCCGCACCGCGGAAACGACTGCGGCGCAGATTCTCGACACCATCCGCAAGACCGGCTTCGAGGTGCCGCCGCGCCATGTGATGCTGAAGATCTCCGGCATGACCTGCGCCTCCTGCGCGGCGCGCATCGAGAATGTGGTCAACAAGCAGCCGGGCATGGACATCGCGGTGAATCTCGCCTCGGAAACCGCGCGCGCCGTGCTGCAGCCGGGCGTGGAAGTCGGCGATCTCATCCATGCCATCGCCAAATCCGGCTACGGCGCCGAAGTCTGGGACGAAAAGAACCGCGAGGAGGCGCGCGCGCGCGATGCGCAGGCCGCGCACAGGGAGTGGCTGGTGTTCTGGGGCGCGGCCGCGCTCACCCTGCCGCTGGTGCTGCCCATGCTCGGCATGCCTTTCGGCATGCATCACGAATGGCTGCCGCGCTGGCTGCAATTCCTGCTGGCGACGCCGGTACAGTTCATCGCCGGCTGGCGCTTCTACCGCGGCGGCTTCAACGCCCTGCGCGGCGGCGGCGCCAACATGGACGTGCTGGTGGCGCTCGGCACCAGCATGGCCTGGGGGCTTTCCAGCGTCGTCAGCTTCATGGACCTGCAGGCGCAGCCGGTGTATTTCGAGGCCAGCGCGGCCGTCATCACCCTGGTCAGGCTGGGCAAGCTTTTGGAGTCAAGCGCCAAGCGCAAGACCCTGGACGCCATCGAAAAACTGCTGGCGCTGACGCCGCAGACCGCGTGGGTGGACCGGAACGGCGAATTCGTGGAAACGCCCATCGCCCACATCCAGGCCGGCGACCGCGTGCGCGTGCGCCCCGGCGAGCGCGTGCCGGTCGACGGCACGGTGGAATCCGGCGAATCCGAAGTCGAGGAAGCCGCGCTCTCCGGCGAGTCGCTGCCGGTGCTGAAGCGCGCCGGCGACAAGGTCTATGCCGCCACCCAGAACACCCTCGGCGCCGTGATCCTCCGCGCCACCGGCGTGGGCGAGCACACCCGCATCGCCGAGATCATCCGCCTGACCGAGGCCGCGCAGGGCTCCAAGGCGCCGATCCAGAAACTGGCCGACCAGGTCTCGGGCATCTTCGTGCCGGTGGTGATCGGCATCGCGCTCATCACCCTCTTCGCCACCGGCCTGTGGCTGGGCGACTGGAGCGAAGCCCTGATCCGCGCCGTCACCGTGCTGGTCATCGCCTGCCCCTGCGCCCTGGGGTTGGCGACGCCGGCCGCGATCATGGCCGGCACCGGCTGGGGCGCGCAGTACGGCATCCTGTTCCGCAACGCGGAAGCGCTGGAAACCGCCGGCCGCCTCGATACCCTGGCGGTGGACAAGACCGGCACGCTGACCACGGGCGATTTCGGCCTGTCGCTGATCAGCCCCGCGCCCGGGGTAAGCGAGGAAACCCTGCTCGCCACCGCCGCCTGCCTGGAACAGGGCTCGGAACACCCGCTCGCCAAGGCCATCGTCAAGGCAGCGCAGCAACGGGGGCTTGCGCTCGAAGCAGTCGAGCAGTTTTCCGCCCTGCCCGGCCAGGGCGTGTGCGGCAATATCGCCGGCGAGTCCGCGCTCGCCGGCACCGCCGATTTTCTGCAGTCGAGGAAGCTGCGCCTCGCCGCGCACACCCACGTCGAAGCCGCCACGCCCATCCTGGTCGCACGCAACGGCCACCACCTCGGCACGCTGTGGCTCACCGACACCCTGCGCAGCAACACGCCGCAGTCCCTGCAAGCCTTGCGCGACATGGGCGTGGACGTGGTGATGCTGACCGGCGACCAGGAGTCGGTGGCGCGCGCGGTGGCGGAAAAGCTCGGCATTGCGGATTTTCATGCGCGCCAGGCGCCGCAGGACAAAGCCGCCGCCATCAAGCGCCTGCAGGACATGGGCAGGAAAGTCGGCATGGCCGGCGACGGCATCAACGACGCCCCCGCGCTGGCGCAGGCCGATGCCAGCTTCGCCATGGGCATGGGCGCCGACATCGCCAAGGAAACCGCCGACATCACCCTGGCGCGCCACGATCTCGCGGGGCTGGCCGAGGCCGTCGCGCTGTCGCGCGCGACTTTGAAGAAGATCAGGCAGAACCTGTTCTTCGCCTTCGTCTACAACGTGCTGGGCATACCGCTCGCGGCGCTGGGCCTGCTTTCCCCGGTGTTCGCCGGCGCGGCGATGGCGATGAGCTCGGTGTCGGTGGTGACCAATGCCCTGCTGTTGAGAAAACGCAAGCCGCTGGCGGATCAGATGCGCTGATCGGACCGCGTCCAGACATCGCCCTCGGTCTGGTGGTCGAGCAGGCCATACAGCAGGAAGAGTTCGCTGCTGACATCAGGCGGAAAGCCCTGGCGATTGCCGCGTTCGTCGAACACCAGGCTGCGTAGATAAGGGGTGTACTCCGGCTTGCCCCAAAGCTCGCTCAGCGCCGCGGCAATGCGGGGAAACTTTTCTTCGATGGCGGATTGGGCCGGGCCGGCGCTGGCGTCCATGTTTGGGGAAGTCCCGATCAGGACTTCCAGGGTTTCATCTTGGTGCGCAGCCGCGCCACCGCCTGCGAGTGCAGCTGGCAGATGCGGGATTCGGACACGCCCATGACCGCGCCGATTTCCTTCAGGTTCATGTCCTGTTCGTAGTACATGCCCATCAGGTTCTTCTCGCGCTCGGGCAACTCGTCGATGGCGCTGATCAGGCCCTTGCGGAAGCCGTCGTCTTCCAGCAGCGACAGCGGATCGGACACGTCGTCGACCAGGTAGCGCTCGAGGAAGGCGCTGCTTTCCTCATCGGAAAAATCTTCGTAGTACAGCAGCTGGTTGCCTTTGACGTCGCCCAGCATGCTCTGGTAATCGGCGAGGGGAATGCCCAGTTCCGCCGAGATTTCCAGTTCGTTCGGCGGGCGCCCGTGGCGCTGCGCCAGCTTGTTGATGGCGGTTTCGATCTGGCGCGATTTCTGGCGGATATGGCGCGGCAGCCAGTCGGCGTCGCGCAGGTCGTCGAGCATGGCGCCGCGGATCCTTTGCGTGGCGTAGGACTCGAATTGCGCCCCCTGGCTGCCGTCGAAACGGTCTACCGCGTCCATGAGGCCGATCAGGCCGACCTGGATCAGGTCGTCGACTTCGACGCTGGCCGGCAGCCGCGCCATCATGTGATATGCAATACGCTTGACCAGCGGCAGATACTGCCGGATCACGTCATCATTCGTAGACTTCTTCTGCACGCTTACTGCCGCCCCCATACCCCACCTTCGGTTGGTCGTTTTGCATGATTCTAGACACAACCCATGTCAAATTGGAGTCGAAACTTAATGTATTACTTGAAGTCCCTGCCGGTCTGTTGCCTATTTGACACACCTCCGCCGCCATGTGGCGGCCCGCCAGCTCCAGATTCAGGAACTGCCTGGCCGCCTGCGCGACCCGCTCCGCGACCGCCCCCAGAAGCAGCACGTGCGCGGGCGAATGCGAGACCGCCAGCCCCTTGACCAGCGCATAGCCCGCCTCGGCATCGCGTTTTCCCAGCAGAACGATCAGGGTTTGCGCAGCGCTCGGGACGAGCGGCGCCTCGCTCGCGCTGAACCGCCGGCCGGCGAAGAGCAGGCAATCGCACGCCCGGCTTTGCGCGGCCGCGTCCGTCAGCGCAGCCTCTCCGGCCAGCGCACCGGGCGCGTGGATCACCCCGTAGGCGCCGGCCTGGATGACCTGCGGCGCCAGCGGCAAGCTTGCGCGCCAAGGCCGCAGGGGCAGATAGCCGAGCGCTTGCGCAAGCTCCCCCGCGCCCGCCGCCGCCAGCCATACCCGCCTTTCCGTCTTCGCCCAGGCGGCGGCCAGCGCCAGCGCGAAGCCTTGGCTGGGCGGCGCGGAGGGGCCCGCCAGCACGCTGGCGACGCGCATCGCCTCGCCGGAAAACAGCCTCTGCAACCCCCCTGCCTGGTGCATGCTATCCCGCGTTGCGCCGCGATTCCAGCTCGGCTTCCATGCCGGCGTAGGCCGCCCAGTCCTCTTCCCGCATGGCGAAGCCGTCGGCTTCGCGGGCGCGCAGGGCGCGGTCCACGAGGTAGCTGGCATGGGCGGCGTGAATGTCCTCAGGCACCCGCTGCCCCGTTGCCAGGCAAGCCAGTTCCAGGCGGTAGCGCATCAGGCAATCCAGCACCGCCCCGCACGCGCCGCCTTCGTCGAGCTTGGTGAGGATGACGCCCTTCCAGCCGCGATGGCGCGCGATCAGGCGCTCCGCCAGGCCGCCCTGGGTGGACGCCGACAGGGTCAGCAGGCAGGCGGCGCCGGCCTGGCGCAGCGCTGCGAGCTGCGCGGCAAAACGCTCGTCATCGGGCGCGAAGCCGGCGCTGTCCACCATGACGCAGGCCTTGTCCCTAAGATTCGCAAGCGCTTCGCCCAGCCGGCCAATTTCCTCGAGGCCCACGAAGTCCACGCCCATCATGCCGGCATAGGCTTGAAGCTGCTGCTGCGCGCCGACGCGATAGGCGTCGGCCGAAACCAGTGCGACACTTTGCGGCCCATGCCGCAAGGCGGCCGTGGCCGCGAGCTTGGCGAGCGTGGTGGTCTTGCCGTGGCCGGTGGGGCCGGCCAGCGCCCAGACGCCGGGCTTGAGCCCGGGCATGTCGGCGGGCGCCGCTGCGCGCAGGTTGCGGATCAGCACCTGGCGCATCCAGGCATCGGCCTGCGCGGCCGAATGCTGCTTCGGCAGGCCCGCCGCCAGCTGGCGCGCCAGCTTGGGGCTGAAACCGGCGGCAAGCATTTTTTGCAGCACCTGGACACGCACGGGATGGCGGCGCTTTTCCATGGACCAGGCAAAGCCGGCCAGTTGGTTCTGCAGCAGCGCGCGCAGCCGCGACAGCTCGCGCCAGATCAGCCGGCCGCCGTCGTCGCGCCCGTCCGCGCCCGCCTCGCCCGGTTCTTCCAGCCCGTCGTGGCGGCCTGCCATGAACTCGACGCCCGCCGCGGTCTTGCGCGAGGAAACCACGACCGCGTCGGGTCCGAGTTCCCGGCGTATGCGTTCCAGCCCGGTGCGCGCATCAGGCGCCAGAAACCTGCGCAGCTTCATGCTCCCGCTCTTCCTCCATGCCCAACAGGGTCGTGATCTGCAAAGACTTGTCGGCCGGGATCTCCGCATACGACAGCACCGGCAGCCCGGTGCGGCGCAGCATCCTCGACAATGGCGCGCGCAGCGCCGGCGCGGCCAGCACAACCTGCGTCCCGCCCCGCTGCGCCTGCCGGCCCATGGCGCGCTCGGCCAAAAGCGGCAGCGTCTCCACCAGCTCCGGCGAGACCATGGCCTCGCCTTCTTCGCCCATCTCGGCGAGCAGGCGCTCCTCGATTTCGGGCGCCAGCCCGATTACATACAAGGTC
Organism: Hydrogenophilaceae bacterium; assembly: GCA_024709485.1. Classification (GTDB taxonomy): domain Bacteria; phylum Pseudomonadota; class Gammaproteobacteria; order Burkholderiales; family Thiobacillaceae; genus UBA6918. The sequence continues at coordinate 45,144 of JANJWO010000058.1, forward strand.
TCGGCGCCCTCGAACAGGCGATCGACGATATGCCTGCCCAGCGCGGCGCGCACGGTTTCGGTTAGCTCGTCGATATCCTGGCTGCGGCTCGCGCGCGCGGCGAGGCTCTCCAGGATGCTGCGGGTGTCGCGGATGGATACGCCCTCGGCAAGCAGGTTCTGCAGGATCGCCTGTACCGCCGTCAGCGGCAGCAGGCGCGGCGTGACTTCCTCCACCAGCCCCGGCGTGGCCGCATTCACGCTGTCGAGCAATTGCTGGATTTCGGCGCGGCCCAGCAGGTCGCCCGCGCGCGCGCGGTAGACCGATTCGACATGGCGGGCGATGGCGTGGCCGGCGTCGATCACCTGATAGCCGCGCATCAGCGCGCGCTCGCGCTCGTCGGCCCCGATCCAGATGCCGGTCGCGCCGGTCAGAGGATCGATGCCGGGCTCGCCCTTGAGCTTGCCCATCATGTCGGAGGTTTCGATCGCGAGCAGCATTTCCGGGTAGGCCTCGCCGCTGGCCGCCTCCACGCCCTTGAGGCTGATGCGGTAGCGGGTCGGCCTGAGCTCCATGTTGTCGCGCACCCGGATCGGCGGGACGACCAGGCCCATCTCCAGCGCGAAGCGCAGGCGGCCTTCGGTGATGAGCTTGAGCGCCTGGCCGCCCTGCCTGCGATCCAGCAGCGGGATCAGGCGGTAGCCGACCTCCAGCCCCAGCACGTCGACCGGCGGCAGGTCGGCCCAGCTCAGTTCGGTGGGCGCCTCGGCCTCCTCCTCTTCGAGCTCCGGTTCCAGCACTTCGCGGCCGCGCTGGCGCTGATCGACGAAATAAGCGGTGGCCGCGAGGATCGCCGCCAGCAGCAGGAAGGCGGCATGTGGCATGCCGGGGATGACGCCCAGCACCGCCAGCACCGAGGCGGCCACGTACAGGATCTGCGGGCGGCCGAAGAGCTGCGCCACGAATTCGCGGTTGAGGTCCTGTTCGTTGGACGTACGCGACACCACGATGCCGGCCGCGGTGGAAATCACCAGCGCCGGAATCTGCGCCACCAGGCCGTCGCCCACGGTCAGCAAGGCGTAGCGGTCGAGCGCCTCGGCCAGCCCCATGCCGTGCTGGAACACGCCCACGGCGATGCCGCCGACCAGGTTGATGGCGAGGATGATGAGTGCGGCGACGGCATCGCCGCGCACGAACTTGGAGGCGCCGTCCATGGCGCCGTAGAAATCCGACTCGCGCGCGATTTCGGCGCGCTGCCGGCGCGCTTCCTGCTCGCCGATGGCGCCGGCATTGAGGTCGGCGTCGATGGCGAACTGCTTGCCCGGCATCGCGTCGAGCGTGAAGCGCGCCGCCACCTCGGCGATGCGCCCGGCGCCGCGCGTGATGACGATGAAATTGATGATGATCAGGATCACGAACACCACCAGGCCCACGGTGTAATTGCCGGCGACGAGAAAATTGCCGAAGGACTCGATCACCTTGCCGGCCGAGTCCGTGCCGGTATGCCCCTGAATGAGGATGATGCGGGTGGAGGCCACATTGAGCGCGAGCCGCAGCAGCGTCGTCACCAGCAGCACGGTGGGAAACACGGAAAAATCCAGCGGCCGGCTGGCGTTCAGGCTCACCAACAGCACGATCACCGCCAGCGCGATGTTGAACGTGAACAGCATGTCGAGCATGAAGGTGGGCAGCGGCAGCACCATCATGGCCAGGATCAGGAGCACCAGCACGGTGCCGGCCAGATGCACCAGACCGCGTCCGCGCGGCGCCACCGCCATGGCGCTCATTCACCGTCCCCCTGGCGCATGCCCTGGCGGCGCGCCCGCAGGCGCGCCTTGAGTTCGGGACTGCCCTCCCCCTCGCGCGCCTCGGCCAGCGCCTCGGCGCGGGTCATGGCCAGGCCCCTGAGATGGCGCCACCATTGCCAGGGCGCATCGAACAGCGCCGCCAGCAGCACGGCGGCCAACAGCAGCAGCAGGCCCTCGGCGAGCACGCCGCCCGCCACCGCAACGGCCTGCGCCAGCGGCAACGCCGGCAGGCCGGCCAGGGTCTGCAGATTCATGCGATAGCAGACGAACAGCAGCAGCGCCAGCGCGGCGATTTTCAGAACGGCCTTGAAGCCGTCGAACAAGCCGCCTGAGGAGAACGGGCGCGCGAACACGGGCCAGGGGTTCAGCCGTTCGCCGCGGAAGCGCGCGACCAGCGGCGCGAACACCCAGCCGGACAGCAGCAGCGGCGCGAGCAGCGCGACCAGAAACAAGGCCAGCAGAAAAGGCAGGATTTCGACGGCGCTCTGCCGCACCAGTGAAAAGGCGGACTCGGGCGCCAGTTGCGCGACCTGGGCGAAATGCCCGGAAAAGATTTGCCGCAGGCGGTCAAAGAGCTGCGCGCCCCACACCGCCAGGCCGACGGCCATCGTCCCCAAAACCAGCAGCGCGGACAACTCCGCCGAGCGTGGAACGCGCCCCTCCGCCCTGGCTTGCGCCAGGCGCTGTTCGCTGGCCGGCTCGGTACGGGAATAATCGCTTTCCTCAGCCATGCTCCCCCTCAACATTCAGGCGAGTTTAGCACGCCAGACCGGCTTTCCTGCGGGCTTGCGCCCAAAACCATGCCTCCTCCGGGGTCGAAAAAACCTCGAACCTGATCGTGCGACAGCGTATGCTTTGCGCTGGATCGACGAACCGTCTGCACGGATGGCTGACATGCTCCGCAACAACCGGAAAAAGCTCAGGATTGGCGCCGCCGGGCGGGCGCATTTCCCCCCCGCGTTTTTCCCCCCGCCCACCCTGGGCGGCGCGCCCTTGCCGGCCTTGCGCGCGGCGGGCCGGGGCCGCTCCTGATGCCGCTTGCCGCCGCAGACTTGAGCATTGCAGGCTTGATCCCATGTTCATCAGGCGGCGCGAAGCGCCGTTTGATGGACAATCCAGCTTACTCACTCCCGCCGGGACGGTTCCCGGCCTTTACCGAAAGGCTTTACGCATGGCGCTGGTTTCGATAGAAGAATCCAAACAAACCTCTCCTTCCAAGGGCTTTGCCCTTTTCGCCCTGGGTTTCCGGCCGTTCTTTCTCTCGGCAGGCGTCTTCGCGGTGATTTTCATGGGCCTCTGGCTCGCTTCCCTGCAAGGCGCGATCGCGACGCCGGGCGAAATACCGGCGGTCGCCTGGCATGGACACGAAATGCTGTTCGGGTATGCCGTTGCCGTCATCGGCGGTTTCCTGCTCACGGCCACGCAGAACTGGACCAGCATTCCCATGCCCAAGGGCGGCCCGCTCGCCGCCCTGTTCGCGCTCTGGCTGGCGGGACGCGTGCTGCCCTACCTGCCCGTGCCTTACCTCCTTGCCGCTTGCGTCGACCTGCTATTCCTGCCGCTGCTGCTGGTGGCGGTGCTGCGTCCCGTGCTGCGCGTAAAACAGGTGCGCAATTACGCATTCTCCGTCATGCTGCTGGGGTTGACCGCAGCCAATGCCCTGTTCCAGGCCGCGGCGCTGGGGCTTGATCCCGCCTACGCCATGGCCGGGCTCAGCCTCGCGCTCTACCTCATCGTGCTGATGATCGTGGTGATGGGCGGACGCGTCATCCCCTACTTCATCGAGCGGCGCCTCAACTCGACCACGCAAAAATGGACGGCGGTGGAATGGCTGGCGCCGGCAACGGCGATCGCGCTGCTGGCGGTGCTGTTCGCCGCCCAGCTGACGCAGGTCGGGCAGGCGCTGCCGGCCCTGCTCGCCGCCGCCGCGGCCATCGTGCACGGCATCCGGCTCGCCGGCTGGCACGACAAGCGCCTGTGGGGGGTGCCGCTCCTGTGGGTGCTGTACCTGGGCTATGGCTGGCTGGTGGTCGGCTTCGCGCTCGACGCGCTCCACGCCGCCGGATGGGTGCCGCCTTTCCTGGCGCTGCACGCCTACGCCACCGGCGGCATCGGCGTACTGACCCTGGGCATGATGTCGCGCGTCTCGCTCGGCCACACCGGACGCATGCTGGAGGCGCCGAGGATCATGCCGTGGGTGTTCGGGCTCATCAATCTCGCGGCCGCAGTCCGGGTATTCGGCCCGCTGCTCCTTCCCGAGCACGTAACCGTGCTGCACCAGCTTGGCGGCGGCCTGTGGATGGCGTCATTCGCGGTGTTCGTGGCGATATACGGGCCCATGCTCTGGCACAGGCGGGCGGACGGCAAGCCCGGCTGAAAGGCGGGGCGTTCCCGCGGCGGCCGGCCGCCGCGGGCGGAAATCAGCCGGCTTCGTCGATCCAGGCCATCTGGATGGCCTCGAGGATTTTCTCGTTGGAATGGTTGGGGTCGTCGCTGAACCCCGGCAAGGCCATGACCCAGGCGTGCAGGTCGGTGAAGCGGACATACTGCGGGTCCACGTCAGGATGGGCTTCGCACAGCTCGATGGCAATGTCGTTCACGTCGGTCCATTTCATGCTGCGTCTCCTGTTCAGTGGCCGCCTTCTTTCACCATGTTGATGGTGTATTTGGGGATTTCGACGACGAGGTCGGCATCGGCCACTTTCGCCTGGCAGGAAAGGCGCGAGTTGGGCTCCAGCCCCCAGGCCTTGTCGAGCAGGTCGTCCTCCTTCTCTTCCGAGGGTTCGAGCGAGTCGAAGCCTTCGCGCACGATCACGTGGCAGGTGGTGCAGGCGCAGGATTTCTCGCAGGCGTGCTCGATCTCGATGCCGTTGGTGAGCAGGGTGTCGCAGATGGTCTCGCCGCTCCTGGCTTCGATGACCGCGCCTTCCGGGCACAGCTCGACATGCGGCAATACGATGAGTTGGGGCATAGAAATAAGGGCTATTCGTTACAGGGAGAGTTCGTCCAGCTTGTGTCCGCGCAGGGCCTTTTTCACGCCCGCATCCATGCGGCGCGCCGCAAACTCCGAGGTGGCCTGATTCAGCGCCTCCACCGTCCGCTTGATGGCATGGTGGTCGGCGCCCGCCATGGCGGCCTCGAGTTCGGCGATGTTCTCCTCGATGGCGGCGCGTTCGTCCGCAGCGAGCAGCGCCTCGCCGTCCAGCGCGAGCGCGGCGCGGGTGGCTTCGATCAGGCCCCTGCCTTCGACGCGCTGCTCGTTCAGCGCGCGCGCCTTCATGTCCTGCTCGGCATGCGCGTTGGCGTCCTGCAGCATGCCGGCGATTTCATCGTCCGACAGGCCGTAGGACGGCTTCACCGTGATCGCCGCCTCGACGCCGCTGGTCTGCTCGCGCGCGGAAACCGACAGCAGTCCGTCGGCGTCCACCTGGAAGGTGACGCGGATGCGCGCCGCGCCCGCCACCATGGGCGGAATGCCGCGCAGTTCGAACTTGGCGAGCGAGCGGCAGTCGGAGACCAGCTCGCGCTCGCCCTGCACGACGTGGAAGCTCATCGCCGTCTGGCCGTCCTTGAAGGTGGTGAACTCCTGTGCGCGCGCGGCGGGGATGGTGGTGTTGCGCGGGATGACTTTCTCCACCAGGGCGCCCATGGTTTCCAGGCCCAGCGACAGCGGAATCACGTCGAGCAGCAGCCAGTCGTCGTCCTGCGCGCGGTTGCCGGCCAGCACGTCGGCCTGCATGGCCGCGCCCAGCGACACCACCTGATCGGGATCGAGATTGGTGAGCGGCGTCTGGCCGAAGAATTCGCCCACCGCATGGCGGATGCAGGGCATGCGCGTGGCGCCGCCCACCATCACCACGCCCTTGACGTCTTCCGGTGCGAGGCCGGCGTCGCGCAGCGCCCTGCGCGTGGGCGCCAGGGTCTTGTTGACCAGGGTGGCGCTGATCTCGTTGAACACCGCGCTGGTGAGGTTGAGGTCCACCAGTTCGCCGGTGGACAGGAGCGCGGTGATGCGCGCCTCGTCATGCTCGGTCAGCTGCTCCTTGGCGGCGCGCGCGCGCGTCAGCAGCAGGCGCGTGTCTTTTGCATTCAAAGGAGTGAGGTGCGACTGCTCGACGATCCAGCAGAACACGCGCTGGTCGAAATCATCGCCGCCCAGCGCCGAGTCGCCATTGGTGGCCAGCACCTCGAACACGCCGCGCGTGAGCCTGAGTATGGAGATGTCGAACGTGCCGCCGCCAAGGTCGTACACGGCATAGACGCCTTCCGCTGCATTGTCGAGGCCGTAGGCGATGGCGGCCGCGGTGGGCTCGTTCAGGAGGCGCAGCACATTGAGGCCGGCGAGCCGCGCCGCGTCCTTGGTCGCCTGGCGCTGGGCGTCGTCGAAATAGGCCGGCACCGTGATCACCGCGCCGACCAGCTCGCCGCCGAGCGCCCGCTCGGCGCGGTCGCGCAAAGCCTTGAGGATTTCGGCGGAGACCTCGACCGGGCTCTTGGCTCCGGCCGCGGTCGCGAGCTGCACCATGCCCGGCGCATCGACGAACTTGTAGGGATGGCGGCCGGGATCGCCGAGATCGGCAAGCCCGCGCCCCATGAAGCGCTTGACGGAAACGATGGTGTTGTGCGGATCCTCGTTCTGCCGCGCCTGCGCGTCGTACCCCACATCGATCCTGCCGTCGGCGCGATAGCGCACCACCGAAGGCAGCAGCGCGCGGCCGCGCTCGTCGTCCAGCACCCGCGCCAGCCCGGATTGCACCGAGGCCACCAGCGAGTTGGTGGTGCCAAGATCGATGCCGATCGCCAGCCGATGCTGGTGCGGCGCGGCGGACATGCCGGGTTCGGAAATTTGCAGCAGGGCCATATCAGGCGTTTTCTATCTCTTCTTGGGCATCGCCGATCTCCTCGATCAGCTTGTGCATGAACTTCAGCTTGCGCGCCGTGGCGGCGGCGGCCTCGTAATCCTGCCGGTCGTCAAGCTCGGCCGCGAATTGCTCTTCCATGCGCCGCGCCTCGGCGCGCAGTTCGCGCGTCAGCCTGTCCAGCGCATCGGCGCTGCGCGCCTGGCGCGCAGCGCCGATGGCCTCGCGCCATTCCATCTGCTGCATGAGGAAGGCCGGCGGAAAGCTGGTGTGCTTCTCGGAAAAGGCCTCGATCCCCTGCAGGTGCAGCAGATAGGCGCCGCGCGCCAGCGGCTTGCTGAGGGTCCGGAAGGCCTCGTTGACCCGGGTCGCCCACTGCAGCGACAGGCGTTTTTCGCTTTCGCCTGCCGCCGCGAAGCGGTCCGGGTGCACCTCATTCTGCAGCTTGCGATAGGCGGACTCCAGCTTGTCCGCATCGAGCCGGAAGTGTGCGGGCAGATCGAACAGCTGAAAGTGGTTGGCGTGAAAATCCATGTTTTAGGGGCTAGGGGCTAGGATATAGGGACTAGTGACAGGGCAGGTTGCATCGCGTTTGACCAAACTCTGCGCGGCCAAAGGGCCGCTCAACCCCTAGCTCCTAGTTCCTAGTTCCCGGCCCCTGAAAACTAGACGTTAAACGACTCCCCGCAGCCGCAGGTGTTCTTGACGTTGGGGTTGTTGAACTTGAAACCCTCGTTCAGCCCTTCGCGCTCGAAATCCAGCTCGGTGCCGTCCAGGTAGGCCAGGCTCTTGGGATCGACGAACACGGCGACGCCGTTGCAGTCGAAGCGGATGTCGTCGGCCTGCGCCTCGTCCACGAACTCCAGCTTGTAGGCCATGCCCGAGCAACCGGTGGTGCGCACCCCCAGCCGCAGGCCGATGCCCTTGCCGCGCTTGGTGAGGAAGTTGCTGACGTGTTGGGCAGCGCGCTCAGTGACGGTAATCGACATGGCTCACCTCAGGCGTTGGCGGCTTTGGGCTCGGCTTGCGCAGCAGCTTCGCCGTGTTTGGCCTTGTAGTCGGCCACCGCCGCCTTGATGGCGTCTTCCGCCAGGATCGAGCAGTGGATCTTCACCGGCGGCAGCGCGAGTTCCTCGGCGATCGCGGTGTTCTTGATTTCCATGGCCTGGTCGAGGGTCTTGCCCTTCACCCATTCGGTGACCAGCGAGGACGAGGCGATGGCGGAGCCGCAGCCGTAGGTCTTGAACTTGGCGTCTTCGATCACGCCCTGCTCGTTCACCTTGATCTGCAGCTTCATCACGTCGCCGCAGGCGGGGGCGCCGACCATGCCGGTGCCGACATCGTCGCCGTTGTCGAAGGAACCCACATTGCGGGGATTTTCGTAGTGGTCGAGAACCTTGTCGCTGTATGCCATGATGTTTGCTCCTTGCAATATTGATCTCAGTGGGCGGCCCACTGCACGGTGTTCAGGTCGATGCCGGACTTCACCATTTCCCACAGCGGCGACATTTCGCGCAGCTTGGTGACCTGCTTCTTCACCAGGTCGATGGTGTAGTCGATTTCCTCCTCGGTGGTGAAGCGGCCGATGGTGAAGCGGATGGAGGAATGCGCCAGTTCGTCGTTGCGGCCCAGCGCCTTCAGCACGTAGGACGGCTCCAGGCTGGCCGAGGTGCAGGCGGAGCCGGAGGACACCGCCACATCCTTGATCGCCATCATCAGCGATTCGCCTTCGACGTAGGCGAAGCTGATGTTGAGGTTGCCGGGAATGCGGCGCTCCATGTCGCCGTTGACCACGGTTTCCTCCATTTCCGACAGCCCCCTGTAGAGCCTGTCGCGCAGCATGCGGATGCGCTCGTTTTCGGCCGCCATCTCCTCGCGCGCGATGCGGAAGGCCTCACCCATGCCGACGATCTGGTGGGTGGCCAGGGTGCCGGAGCGCATGCCGCGCTCGTGGCCGCCGCCGTGCATCTGCGCCTCCAGGCGGATGCGCGGCTTCCTGCGCACGTAGAGGGCGCCGATGCCCTTGGGCCCGTAGGTCTTGTGCGCGGAGAAGGACATCAGGTCCACTTTCAGCTTGGAAAGATCGATCTCGACCTTGCCGGTGGCTTGCGCCGCGTCGACGTGGAAGATCACGCCCTTGGCGCGGCAGATTTCACCCAGCTGGGCGATGTCCTGGATCACGCCGATTTCGTTGTTGACGAACATGACCGAGGCCAGCACGGTGTCGGGCCGGATCGCCGCCTTGAATTTCTCCAGATCGACGAGGCCGTTCGGCTCGGGCTGCAGATAGGTGACCTCGAAGCCCTCGCGCTCCAGCTCGCGCATGGTGTCGAGCACGGCCTTGTGCTCGGTCATCACGGTGATGAGGTGCTTGCCCTTGGTGCCGGCATAGAAATGCGCCGCGCCCTTGATGGCGAGGTTGTTGGATTCGGTCGCGCCGGAGGTCCAGACGATTTCCTTGGGATCGGCGTTGACCAGCCTGGCCACGTTTTCGCGCGCCTCTTCCACCGCCTTGTCCGCCTCCCAGCCGAAGGCATGCGAGCGCGAGGCCGGGTTGCCGAAGTGCTCGGTCAGCCAGGGAATCATCTTGGCCGCCACGCGCGGATCGACCGGGGTGGTGGCGGAATAATCGAGATAGATGGGGAGTTTCATGTTGCTTTTCACACCTTAATCAAAACGTGGCGACAACCTTGGCACCGACGCGGCCTTCGGGCACTTTGGCGATGTTCTGCTTGTTCTGCTGCTTGGCGACCAGTTCCGCCAGGGTTACCGAATCCAGATATTCGTAGATTTTCACGTTGAGGTTGGCCCACAAGTCATGCGTCATGCAACGGTGCTCTTCGTGGCAGTTTTCCTTGCCGCCGCACTGGGTCGCATCGACCGGCTCGTCCACGGCGCGGATGATGTCGGCCACGGAAACCGCGTCCAGCGCCTTGGCCAGCGTGTAGCCGCCGCCGGGACCGCGCACGCTGTCGACGAGATGGTGACGACGCAGCTTGCCGAACAGCTGCTCGAGATAGGACAGCGAAATATCCTGCCGCTCGCTGATACCCGCAAGCGTAACAGGGCCTTTGCCGTGGCGCAACGCCAGGTCCAGCATCGCCGTAACCGCAAAACGCCCTTTAGTCGTCAGTCTCATGATGGTTCACCCGTGGTCAGTGGCTGAAATACGAATACCCGATTATTTCAGTCGACTATTGTAGTTACCCGAGCAAATTAGTCAACAATTTTGTTCAGTTGTTCCGGGTCGAAATCGTCCTTGGCCTTCTGGGCCTCGGAAAGCTTCACGCCGAGCTGTTCCAGCTGCGCCATCACTTCCGCCAGCTTGTGGTCCATGTGCGCCGCATGATCGATCAGCCCATGCACGGCCTTCACCATGGGATCGTTCATGTCGGCCGAGATGGCGTAGGCCGAAAACCCCATCTTCTTGGCCTGGTCGTCGCGCGCCTTGCTCTGCTCGTCCAAAATGCGCGCGGGAATGCCAATCGCGGTGGCGCCGTCCGGCACGTCCTTCACCACCACCGCGTTCGAGCCGATGCGCGCGTCGCGGCCGACGGTGATGGGCCCCAGAATCTTGGCGCCCGCCCCCACCACCACGCCGGGCATCAGGGTGGGATGGCGCTTGCCCTTGTTCCAGGAGGTGCCGCCCAGGGTCACGCCGTGATAGAGCGTGCAGTCGTCGCCGATTTCAGCCGTCTCGCCCACGACCACGCCCATGCCGTGGTCGATGAAGACGCGGCGGCCGATGGTGGCGCCCGGATGGATCTCGATGCCGGTGATCCAGCGCGCGAAATGCGAAACCCAGCGCGCCAGCCACTTCAGCCCCATGCCCCACAGGCGATGGGACAGCCGGTGAATCACGATGGCATGGAAGCCCGGATAGGTCGTGACGACCTCGAACAGCGAGCGCGCGGCCGGGTCGCGGTCGAAAACGACGGAGACTTCCTCTTTAAGCCTGGCAAACATGGATGGGGGCTGTTTTCCGACTAATTCAGTCGATTATTTTATCCTAATGTTTGGGGTTATTGCTTTTTCTTCGCGGCCGCGGATCCGGGCATTTCACCCGGCCGCGGCATGACGGCGCGGCGATGCGCAGGCGGGTAGCGGCCTCCGCGTCAGCGGCCGGTCTGGTGCAATACCTGGGCCAAGATGCCGCGCAGGATGTTGATTTCCTCCTTCTGCAGGCGGGTGCGCGAGAACAGCCTTCTCAGCTTGGGCATGAGGCGCTTGGGCGAGGCCGGATTGAGAAAGCCGATCCGGATCAGGGTCTCTTCCAGGTGGGCGTAAAAGCGTTCCACTTCCGCGAGGTCGGCGGCATCCAGTTCGGGCTGGGCAAACGTCTCGGCCAGCGCCAGGCGCCTGAGCTCGTAGGCCACGATCTGCACCGCCGCCCCCAGGTTGAGCGAACTGTATGCCGGATTGGCCGGGATGGTCATCAGCGCCTGGCAGCGCGCCAGTTCCTCCTTCGACAGGCCGAAGCTCTCGTTGCCGAAGACGAACGCCACGCTCCCCGCCTGCGCTTCCGCCAACGCCTGGGCGGCCGCTTCCGCCGGCGTCAGCAGCGCCGTCTGCAAATCGCGCCGGCGCGTCGAGGTGCCGATGGCCAGCACGCAGCCGACGAGCGCCTCCTCCAGCGAAGCGCACACCCGGGCCTGCCCCAGCACGTCCGCCGCGCCCGAGGCCATGGCCTCGGCATCCGCATGGGGGAATTTCTTCGGGTCGACCAGGCACAGTTGCGACAGGCCCATGGTCTTCATGGCGCGCGCCGCCGCGCCGATGTTGCCGGGGTGGCTCGGGCGGCACAGCACGATGCGGACAGCGGAAAGAGGATTCTGTGCAGACACTTCGTTAAAAGTCAGCCACAGAGGACACAGAGCAAAACCCAATCCGCGGCCGTGGCAACCTCGCCCGGGAAACGGGCGCAACCGGATTCAACTCTGTGATCTCTGTAATCTCTGTGGCTCGAATTTTGGTTTTCCCGTTTAAAATGGCGTTTTGCTCTTTACAGAAGTTGCCGTCACATGCACCCCATGCTCAACACGGCGGTGAAAGCCGCCCGCAAGGCCGGGGCGATCATCAATCGCGCCGCCAATGACATCGACCGCCTCACCATCCAGTCCAAGCGCCCGCGCGACTATGTCAGCGAAGTCGACCGCATCGCCGAACAGACCATCATCGAAATCCTGCTCGACGCCTATCCGAACCACGGGATTCTAGCAGAGGAATCCGGCCGCTCCGGCGGCGAGGAGCATGTGTGGGTGATCGACCCGCTCGACGGCACCACCAACTTCCTGCACGGCCTGCCGCAATACGCGGTGTCCATCGCACTGCTGCACAAGGGCGTGCTGCAGCACGCCGTGGTCTACGATCCCGCGCGCAACGAGCTTTTCACCGCCAGCCGCGGCGCCGGCGCCTTCCACAACGAGCGCCGCATCCGCGTGTCCAGGCAGGTGAAAATGGACGACGCCCTCATCGGCACCGGCTTCCCGTTCCGCGAATTCCACCATGCCGACGCCTATCTCGCCATGTTCCGCGACATGATGCTGAAGACCGCCGGCCTGAGAAGACCGGGCTCCGCCGCGCTCGACCTCGCCTGGGTCGCCTGCGGCCGCTACGACGGCTTCTTCGAACTGGGCCTCAGCCAATGGGACCTCGCCGCCGGCGCGCTCCTGGTGCTGGAGGCGGGCGGCCTGGTCGGCGATTTCCAGGGCAACGACCGCTACCTCCAGTCCGGCCACATCGTCGCCGGCAACCCCAAGATCTTCGGCCAGATGCTGCCGGTGTTCGCGCCGCATTTGACCGAGGCCATCCGCGCAGTCGAGTAACTCCGCCGGTCGAACATTCAATATTTGAATCAAGGGAAAATCCATGCCAGTCAGTCTCGATGGTCAACTGGTTGTCGCGCTTTCTTCCCGTGCGCTTTTCAATCTCGAAGAAGAAAACAGGGTTTTCGAGCAGGAAAACGATCAGGCTTACATGAAGTTGCAGTTGGACCGTCTTGACGTGCCCGCCGAACAAGGCGTGGCCTACCCCTTGGTCAAGAAACTGCTGGCGTTCAACAACTCCGCCGCACGCCGCGTGGAAGTGGTGATCCTGTCCCGCAACGACCCTGTCTCCGGCCTGCGCGTTTTCAAGTCGGCAGAGGCGCAATCCTTGCAGCTTGGCCGCGGCGTGTTCACGCGCGGCCGCCCCGCGCACCGCTACCTGAAACCTCTGGGGGCGCATTTGTTCCTGTCCGCCAACGCGGAGGACGTCAAGGCCGCATTGGGAAGCGGTTTCCCCGCTGCCCAAGTGTTTTTCAAATCCCTGGTCGACGCGGACCGCCATCCGCATGAATTGCGCATCGCCTTTGACGGCGATGCCGTGCTGTTTTCCGATGAAGCCGAACAGGTATTCCAGGCCGGCGGGCTGGACAAGTTCGTCGCCCACGAACGGGATCACGCCTGCAGACCGCTCCCCGCCGGCCCCTTCAAACCCTTGCTGGAGGCGCTGCAAAAATTGCAGATGGCCGCCGAGTCCGACGTGCCCATAAAAATAAGAACCGCTCTGGTCACCGCCCGCAGCGCACCGGCGCACGAGCGCGCCATTCGGACCCTCATGGACTGGAATATCGCCGTCGACGAGGCCATGTTTCTCGGCGGGCTGCCCAAGGGGCCTTTCTTGCAGGAGTTTGAGCCGGATTTCTTCTTCGACGATCAGCTTGGACATTGCGAATCCGCCGCTCAAGCCGGGCCGACAGGGCATGTGATGTCAGGGATCACGAACAGCCAATCAGCATAAGTGGAATCCCCCAAGCACACCCCCATGATGGCCCAGTACCTGGGCATCAAGAACCAGTATCCCGACATGCTGGTGTTCTACCGCATGGGAGATTTCTACGAGCTGTTCTTCGATGACGCCGTAAAAGCGGCGCGGCTGCTGGGCATCACGCTCACCACGCGCGGGCAGTCGGCGGGCGAGCCGATCAAAATGGCGGGCGTGCCTTACCACGCCGCCGAGCAGTATCTGGCCAAGCTCTTGAAGCTGGGCGAGTCGGTGGTGGTGTGCGAGCAGGTGGGCGACCCCGCCGCCGCCAAGGGCCCGGTCGAGCGCCAGGTCACCCGCATCATCACCCCCGGCACGCTCACCGATGCCTCGCTCATGGACGAGCACCGCGACACGATATTGCTCGCGCTGGCGCAGGACGGGAACACGCTGGGCGCGGCCTGGCTGAATCTCGCCGCCGGACGCATGACCGTGGCGCAGCCGCAGCCGGGCGAGCTGCCCGCGCTGCTCGCGCGCCTGAAGCCTGCCGAATGCCTGCTGCCGGAAAGCCTGGCGCTGGATTTTTCCGGCCCGCAGAAGAAGCTCGCCGCCTGGCAGTTCGACGCCAGCCGCGCCGCGCAGGATCTCGCCAGGCAATTCGGCAGCCGCGACCTCGCCGCCTTCGGCGTGGCCGGCCTGCCGCAGGCCGTGGCCGCGGCCGGCGCCCTGCTCGACTACGTGAAGCAGACCCAGAGGAGCGCGCTGCCCCATCTGCAAGGCCTGACGGTGGAACGCTCCGACGAATTCGTGCGCCTGGACGCCGCCACCCGCCGCAACCTGGAACTGACCGAGACCCTGCGCGGCGAAGCCTCGCCCACCCTGCTCTCCGCCATCGATGCCACCGTCACCGCCATGGGCGCGCGGCTATTGCGCCATTGGCTGCACCATCCGCTGCGCGACCGCCAGCTGCTGGCGCAGCGCGTCGGGGCCATCCGCGCCCTTGCGGAAGACTCCGGACTGCGTGCCGCGCTGGCCGCGCTGCTGAAATCCTGCGCCGACCTCGAACGCATCGCGGGGCGCTGCGCATTGCGCAGCGCGCGTCCGCGCGACCTCTCGGCCATGCGCGACACCCTCGCGCTGCTGCCGGAAACGCAGGTCTTGCTCGGACTGGATGCGCCCGCGCTCGTCGCGATCAGGGCCGCCTGCGCACCGCTGCCGCAGCTGCATGCCCTGCTCGCGCGCGCCGTGCGCGAGGAGCCGGCGGCGGTGCTGCGCGAGGGCGGCGTCATCGCCGCCGGCTTCGATGCGGAACTCGACGAACTGCGCGCGCTGACCGAGGACGCCGGCGCCTTCCTGCTCGACCTGGAAGCGCGCGAGCGCGAACGCACCGGCATCCCCAGCCTCAAGGTCGAATACAACAAGGTGCACGGCTTCTACATCGAAGTCACCCACGCGCATGTCGAGAAAATCCCCGACGACTACCGCCGCCGGCAGACGCTGAAAAACGCCGAGCGCTACATCACCCCGGAGCTCAAGGCCTTCGAGGACAAGGCGCTGTCGGCGCGCGAGCGCGCGCTGGCGCGGGAGAAGCTGCTGTTCGAGCAGTTGCTCGAGGCCATCGCGCCGCAAGTGCCACCGCTCTTGAAAACCGCCGCCGCATTGGCCGAACTGGACGTGCTGGCGGGCCAGGCCGGGCGCCTCGCCACGCTGGACTGGGTGCTGCCGGAATACCCGGAGTCAGCCGGCATCAATATCGAAGCCGGTCGCCATCCGGTGGTGGAAGCGCAGGTGGACAACTTCATCCCCAACGACACCCTGCTCTCCCCTACCCGGCAGATGCTGCTCATCACCGGCCCCAACATGGGCGGCAAGTCCACCTACATGCGGCAGACCGCGCTCATCGCCCTGCTCAGCTGTTGTGGATTACCGGTGCCGGCGAAGTCGGCCGCGATCGGCCCCATCGATCAGATTTTCACCCGCATCGGCGCCTCCGACGACTTGGCCGGCGGACGCTCGACCTTCATGGTGGAAATGACCGAGACTGCCGCCATCCTGCGTCACGCCAGCGAGCAGAGCCTGGTGCTGCTGGACGAGATCGGGCGCGGCACCTCGACCTTCGACGGCCTCGCCCTGGCCTGGGCCACGGCGCGCCATCTGCTGACCGATTCGCGCGCGCTGACCCTGTTCGCCACGCACTATTTCGAACTGACGCAGTTGGCCCAGCAGCACCGGCAACTGGTCAACGTGCACCTGGATGCGGTCGAGCATGGCGACGATCTGGTGTTCCTGCACGCCGTGGAAGACGGCCCCGCCTCGCAAAGCTATGGCATCCAGGTCGCGCGGCTGGCCGGGGTGCCGGGCAAGGTCATCGCCGCGGCGAAAAAACGCCTGAAGGAGCTGGAAGACGCCCAGGTGCGGCAAGGCCCGCAGGGTGATTTGTTCGTGCAGCCGCAGCAATGTGCGCCGGAAGCGCCGGATGCCGGGCTGCTGGATGCGCTGCACGCACTCAACCCGGACGAACTCAGCCCGAAGGAGGCGCTGGAGAAACTTTACGAACTGGCCGCGCTGGCCGGCAATGCCCATTAGGCAGGGCCGGCAACGGCATCAGGCTTGTCATGGCGAGGCGGCAGTTCAAGACCGCCTCCCCCGGCCGCCGCAACGGAAGCGCCGTCGCGCCTGCGCGCCGACGGCTTGCGCCGAGCTCCCTCAGGTGCCCTTCTTGCGCCACAGATAGCGGTAGATGAATCCCGGGAAGGCGAACACCATGAACAGCGAGGCAGTGACGGCGTAGAACTCCCAGTTCTGGGAATGAATGTCGCCGCCCTTCTTTTCCAGCAACAGGCCGACGCCGCCGACCACGAAATACAGCACCACCAGTTCCAGCAGACGCCAGCCCAGGTGCTTGCCCGCGGCCAGCCTTTTGACGAAGAACAGACGTTCCACGAAGAACGGCAGGTTGGCGGCAATCAGGGCAATTGCCAGCAGCAGAATGACTTCCATACCAATCCAGACGCAATCAAAGCGAGGATTGTACGGCAATCAGGCACACGGCCATCAGCGGACCCGGCAAAATGCCGAGTGCCAGCATGGCCAGGCCGTTGACCGACAGCGCCAGGCGCATGTCGCCGGGCGCCTCGATGGGCGCGGTCTGCAGGGGCTCGTCGAAATACATGAGCTTGACCACCCGCAGATAGTAGAACGCGCCGATGAGCGAAAACAGCACGGCGACCACCGCCAGCCACACGAAGCCGGCCTCCACCACCGCCTGCAGCACCGAGAGCTTGGCATAGAAGCCCACGGTCGGCGGAATGCCGGCCATGGCGAACATCAGCAGCAGCATCAGGAAAGCCGCCCACGGGCTGCGCTGATTGAGCCCCTTGAGGTCGTCAAGCTCCTCCGATTCGAAGCCCTGGCGCGACAGCAGCAGGATGATGCCGAAGCTGCCCAGGCTCATCATGGCATAGACCACGCTGTAGAACATGGCGGCGCTGTAGCCGTTCTGGCTGCCGGCGAGGATGCCCAGGAGCAGGAAGCCCATGTGCGAGATGGTGGAATACGCCAGCATGCGCTTGATGTTGCTCTGGGCGATGGCGGCGATGTTGCCGACGCCCATGGACAGCACCGCCAGCAGCACCAACATGTCGCGCCAGTCGCTGTGCAGCACTTCCAGGCCCTGCACCAGCAGGCGGATGGCGAAGGCGAAGGCCGCGAGCTTGGGCGCGCTGCTGATGAACAGCGTGACCGCAGTCGGGGCGCCGTGATAGACATCAGGCACCCACATGTGGAACGGCACCACGCCCAGCTTGAAGGCGATTCCGGCGACGATGAACACCAGGCCGAATACCAGCGGCACCTTCTGGCCCGTGCCTTCCTGCAGCGCCACCGACACGTCGGTCAGCATCAGCGAGCCGGTGCTGCCGTAGACCATGGACATGCCGTAGAGCAGCATGCCCGAGGCGATGGCGCCGAGCACGAAATACTTCATCGCCGCCTCGGTGGCGGTGGCGGAGTCGCGCGGCAGCGCGACCATGGCATAGAGCGACAGCGACAGCAGTTCCAGGCCCAGATACAGGGTGAGGAAATGGCTCGCGGAGATCATCACCATCATGCCGAGGGTGGCGAACAGCGTGAGCACGTAGTACTCGCCCTTGAACAGGCCGCGCGCCTGCAGATAGCCGCGCGAATACACCAGCATGAAGGCCACCGCCAGATACAGCGCGAGCTTCAGCACGTCGGACAGCGTGTCGTCGACGAACATCCCGGAGAAGACATGCACCGGCTCGGCGCGATGGCCGCTGAACGTGAGCCAGGCGCAGCCGGCGAGGGTGAGCAGCGTGAGCACGTAGGTGCCGGTGCGCTGCTCGTCCTTCAGCATCGTATCGACGATGAGAATGAGGGAAAGCATGGCCAGCAGGAAGATTTCCGGCAGCAGTGGAACGAGTTCGGCTAGGCTGAAATTCATGCGATGTCCTCAGGGCAGTTTGCTCTGCCCCACATGGGCAATCAGGTTGTCGACCGATGCGTGCATGACGTCGGTGAAGGGTTTCGGATACAGGCCCATGCCCAGCACGCACACGGCCAGCACGCCCAGGATGAGGAATTCGCGCTTGTTGATATCCTGCATCTCCTCGACCTGCGGGCTGGTCACCTTGCCGAACACCACGCGCTTGTACATCCACAGCGTGTAGGCGGCGCCGGTGATCAGCGTGGTGGCGGCGACGAAGGCATACCAGAAATTGACCTTGGCGGCGCCCATGATGACCATGAATTCGCCGACGAAGCCGGAGGTCGCCGGCAGGCCGGAATTGGCCATGGCGAACAGCATGAAGAAGGCGGCGAACACCGGCATCCGGTTGACGAGGCCGCCGTAGTCCTTGATCTGGCGCGAATGCAGACGGTCGTACATGACGCCGATGCACAGGAACAGCGCGCCGGAAATGAAGCCGTGCGAGATCATCTGCACCAGGCCGCCTTCGATGCCGAGCGGGTTGAACAGGAAGAAGCCCAGGGTCACGAAGCCCATGTGCGCGATCGACGAGTAGGCGATGAGCTTCTTCATGTCGGCCTGCGCCAGCGCCACCAGGCCGATATAGGCCACGGCGATGAGCGACAGCGTGATCACCAGCCAGGCCAGTTCATGGCTCGCATCCGGCACGATGGGCATGGAAAAGCGCAGGAAGCCGTAGGCGCCGACTTTCAGGGTGATCGCGGCCAGCACCACCGAGCCGCCGGTGGGCGCCTCGACGTGCGCGTCGGGCAGCCAGGTATGCACCGGCCACATCGGCACCTTGACCGCGAAGGCGAGGAAGAAGGCCACGAACAGGAGTTCCTGCGCCGTCATGCCGATGGCGAGCTTGTGGTAGTCGAGGATCTCGAAGCTGTTGCCGGCCTGGAAGTACAGGTAGATGAAGGCCACCAGCATCAGCAGCGAACCCAGCAGGGTGTAGAGGAAGAACTTGATCGCCGCGTACACCCGGTTCGGCCCGCCCCACACCCCGATCACCAGGTACATGGGAATCAGCATGGCCTCGAAGAACACGTAGAACAGCACCGCGTCGAGCGAAGCGAACACACCGTTGATGAGACCGGACATGATGAGGAAAGCGGCCATGTATTGGGCGACCTTCTTCCGGATCACCTCCCAGCCCGCCATCACCACCAGCAGCGTGGTGAAGCTGTTCAACAGGATGAAGGGCATGGAAATGCCGTCAACGCCCAGATGGTAGTTGACGTTGAAGCGGTAGATCCACGGCACCAGCTCCTCGAACTGCATGGCGCTGGTGTGGAGGTCGAAACCGGTGTAGAGCGGGATCGAGACGATGAAGCCGAGGGCGGCGGCAATCAGCGCCAGCACGCGCGCGAGCGGCGCGTTCTTGTCCCCCCCGGTGGCGAGCACGATGAGGCCGCCGAGAATCGGCACCCAAATGACTAGACTGAGAGGCGGCATTCCAAACATTGTTTTCTTTCTTCAGTCCCCGAGCCCGATCAGGCGCTGGCCCTGACAAACCAGGTCACCAGCACGAACACGCCGATGATCATGGCGAATGCATAGTGGTAGATGTAGCCGGATTGCGCGAGGCGGATGAGGCGCGAAGCGCAGCCGACCAGTTTCGCCGAGCCGTTCACCAGCCAGCCGTCGATCACGGTCTGATCGCCGCGCCGCCACAGGCCGCCGCCCAGCTTGCGCGCGCCGCCGGCGAAGAACCAGTCGTTGAAGTCGTCGAAACCGTACTTGCGTTCGAGGATGGCGTAGATGAGGCTGAACTTCTTCTGCAGCATGGCCGGGATGTCCTGACGCTTCATGTAGAAGAACCATGACAAGCCTACGCCCGCGACAGCCAGCCAGAACGGCAGCGTGGCCACGGCATGCAGGCCCATGGCCGCGGCGCCGTGGAAATGGCGCGCGAGTTCCTGCATGGCCGGGTGGCGGTCGGCGACATAAATGGCATTGCCGAAATAGTCGCCGAACAGCATGGGGCCGATGGTCATGTAGCCGATGGCGAGCGAGGGCACCGCCAGGGCCAGCAGCGGAATGGTCACCACCCAGGGCGACTCGTGCGGGGTGTGGTCGTGCTGGTGGCCATGTCGATCATCGTCGGCGTGCTCCTGCACGTCGTGATGCTGGTGGTGCGCGTTGCGGAAGCGCTCCTTGCCGTGGAACACCAGGAAATACATGCGGAAGGAGTAGAACGCGGTCACGAACACGCCGAGCAGCACCGCCCAGTAGGCGATGCCGGCCACCGGCAGGTTGGAAAACTTGACCGCCTCGATGATGTTTTCCTTGGAATAGAAGCCGGACAGGAAAGGCGTGCCGATCAGCGCCAGGGAACCGATCAGCGAGGTGATCCAGGTGATGGGCATGTATTTCCTCAAGCCACCCATGTAGCGGATGTCCTGGTTGTGGTGCATGCCGATAATGACCGAGCCGGCGGCGAGGAACAGCAGGGCCTTGAAGAAGGCGTGGGTCATGAGGTGGAACACCGCCACCGAATAGGCCGAAGCGCCCAGCGCCACGGTCATGTAGCCCAGCTGCGACAGCGTGGAATAGGCGACCACGCGCTTGATGTCGTTCTGGATGATGCCAAGAAAGCCCATGAACAGCGCGGTGATGGCGCCGATCACAATGACGAAGGACAGCGCGGTGTCGGACAGTTCGAACAGCGGCGACATGCGCGCGACCATGAAGATGACGGCCGTCACCATTGTGGCGGCGTGGATAAGGGCGGAGAT
>JANJWO010000007.1 GCA_024709485.1 Hydrogenophilaceae bacterium
AGTTCGGCAATGAAGGCCTGGCAGAAGCGCATCACCTCGCCGGGAGACTTGCCCTTGGGGTCGAAATCCGAGCCGCCCTTGCCGCCGCCCATGGGCAGCGTGGTCAAGGCATTCTTGAAGGTCTGCTCAAAGGCCAGGAACTTGAGGATGGACAGGTTGACCGAGGGATGAAAACGGATGCCGCCCTTGTAGGGGCCGATGGCCATGCTGTGCTGGATGCGATAGCCGCGGTTGACCTGGACTTCGCCATGGTCGTTGACCCAGGAAACCCGGAAAATGACGATCCGCTCCGGTTCGATCAGGCGATCCAGCAGGCCGTGCTCGGCATACTTGGGGTGCTCGGTGATGAACGGCCACAGGCTTTCCACGACTTCGGTGACGGCTTGCAGGTACTCCGGCTGCCCGGGGTTATGCTCGGCGGCACGGCGGAGGAATTCGTCCGGGTTCTGGTATTTCATGCTGGATCAGCTCTATTAAAAAAATGAAAAGAACCGAACTTTACCAGCTATGAAAAATATAGTCAGGGGGAAATTTTAGGCGGCGCAGCCGCCGCGTCAGTGCGGGGGCGTGGCCCGCTTCCGGCTAGCCCTTCAGCCTGGAAAACGCCGCCGCCATGGCGCCGCCCGCGGGCGCCGGCTCGCGGCCGGGCTTGCCCGGCCCCCTGTTCGGGCCGCGGCTGTCGCGCGGCGCGCCCTGCAGCCGGCCGCCCGCCTGCCCCGGCGCATCGCCCATGCGCATGGTGAGCGCGATGCGCTTGCGCTTTTCGTCCACTTCCAGCACCTTCACCTTCACGATCTGGCCGGCCTTGACCACGCTGTGCGGGTCTTTGACAAAATTGTTGGACAGCGCGGAGATGTGCACCAGCCCGTCCTGATGCACGCCGATATCGACGAAGGCGCCGAAGGCGGCGACGTTGGTGACGACGCCTTCCAGCATCATGCCGGGTTTCAAGTCGGCGAGCGTCTCGACGCCTTCCTTGAAGCTCGCGGTGACGAATTCGGGACGCGGATCGCGGCCGGGCTTTTCCAGCTCTTTCAGGATGTCGCTGACGGTGGGCAGGCCGAATTTGTCGTCGGTGTATTTGGCCGGGCTGAGTTTCTTCAGCAGCGCGTCGTTGCCGATGACGGCTTTCAAGTCCTGCTTGATGTCGGCGAGGATGCGCTCGACCAGCGGATAGGATTCGGGGTGCACGGCGGAGGCGTCGAGCGGGTTGGCACCGCCCATGATGCGCAGGAAGCCGGCGGCCTGCTCGAAGGTCTTCTCGCCCAGGCGCGGCACATCCATCAGCTGGGCGCGGCTGGCGAAGCGGCCCTTGGCGTCGCGGTGCGTCACGATGGACTGCGCCACGCCGCTGCTCAAACCGGAGACGCGCGCCAAGAGCGGCGCCGAGGCGGTGTTGACGTCGACGCCGACGGCGTTGACGCAGTCTTCCACCACGGCATCGAGCGACTTCGCCAGCTGGAACTGGCTGACGTCGTGCTGGTACTGGCCGACGCCGATGGACTTGGGATCGATCTTGACCAGCTCGGCGAGCGGATCCTGCAGGCGGCGCGCGATCGACACCGCGCCTCTCAGCGAGACATCCAACTCGGGCAACTCCTGCGAGGCGTATTCGGAAGCGGAATACACCGAGGCGCCGGCTTCGGACACGACGATGCTGGTCATGTTGAGCTCGGGCCGCTGCCTGATGAGGTCGCGCGCGAGCTTGTCGGTTTCGCGCGAGGCGGTGCCGTTGCCGATGGCGATGAGGGTGACGCGGTGCTGCTCGGCAAGCTTGCCGAGGGTGTGCAGCGCGCCGTCCCAGTCGTTCCTCGGCTGGTGCGGATAGACGGTGGCGGTATCGACGACTTTTCCCGTTTCATCCACCACCGCGACCTTCACCCCGGTGCGGATGCCGGGGTCGAGGCCCATGGTCACGCGCGGGCCGGCGGGTGCGGCCAGCAGCAAATCCTTGAGGTTGCGCGCGAACACGTTGATGGCCTCGGTTTCGGCGCGGGTGCGCAATGCGCCCATCAGCTCGGTTTCCAGATGCATGGAAATCTTGGCGCGCCAGGCGAAGCGCACGCTGTCCATGAGCCAGCGGTCGGCGGGGCGGTTCTGATCGGCGATGCCGAAGCGCACGGCGATGCGCGATTCGCAGGCGTTGGGCGGCGCGCCCCAGGAAGGCTTTTCTTCCTCGCTGTCGAGGCGCAGCCAGACGTCGAGCATTTCCTCGCGGCGGCCGCGGAACACGGCGAGCGCGCGGTGCGAGGGCACGGTGTTGATGGACTCCGCGTAATCGAAATAGTCGGCGTACTTTTCCGCTGCGGCCTCCTTGCCTTCGCGCACTTTCGACTGCACCACGCCGTGTTCCTGCAGGTATTCGCGCAGCGCCTGCAAGAGGCCGGCGTCCTCGGCGAAGCGTTCCATCAGAATCTGCCGCGCGCCGTCGAGCGCGGCCTTGGCGTCGGCCACGCCGGGGTTGTCGCCCTGCTCGGTGGTGAAGGGCTCGCGCAGGTATTTGGCCGCCTCTTCTTCGGGATTGAGCCGGGGGTCGGCCAGCAGCGCATCGGCCAGCGGCTCCAGGCCGGCCTCCAGCGCGATCTGTGCCTTGGTGCGGCGCTTGGGCTTGTAAGGCAGATACAGGTCTTCGAGCTGGGTCTTGTCGGGCGCGAGCGAAATGGCCTTGAGCAATTCCGGCGTCATCTTGCCCTGCTCGGTGATGGAGTCGAGGATGGCCTTGCGCCGCTCCTCCAGCTCGCGCAGGTAGCGCAGGCGGTCTTCCAGCTGCCGCAGCTGAATGTCGTCGAGGCCGCCGGTCGCCTCCTTGCGGTAGCGCGCGATGAAGGGCACGGTCGCGCCCTCGTCCAGGAGTTCGACGGCGGCGGCGATCTGCGCGGGCTTGGCCGCGAGTTCGGCGGCGAGGCGTTGTTCGATGGTGGGGAGCATGCTTGGACCTACAAACGATGGCCTCCGCGTGGCGAGACCGATGAGTGATTAGCGGGCCGCGTATTATGCCCAAATTCTCAAGCCCGTCGAAACTTCAGGGCGCTGCGCCCGCAAAAAAGCCGCCTCGCCGGCGGCTTTTTTCTTGGCTGGCAGCACCCAATCAGAAGTGATACATCACGCCGACCCGCAAGGTGTGCTCGTCGTATTCCTGGCGCTCCTTGTAGCCTGCCCAGAGGGCCCGAACGGCAGTGACATCCTCTTTGCCGTAATCGGCATAGCGATACTCGGCACGCATCGACAACTGCTTACCGACGAAGTGCTCGACGCCCGCGCCAACCGTCCAGCCATGCTGCCAGGAAGTGTCCGAGGCGGAATCAGGCAGGCTGTAATATGTCCGCTTGATGTTGGCCGCCGCATAACCCGCTGTTGCATAAGCCAGGGTCTGGCCAGCGTTGAGCACATAGCCCAGTTTGGCCCTGATGGAGCCGGCTTCCTTCAACTCGGTTTTGACGGGGTAATCAGGGTCCGGAACACCTTCGTCCTTCTGCGGAGACTTGTCGTCGGCGCTGCGCCCTTCGAAGTCCGCCTCCATGCCAAGCACGAGATTGCCGCCAACACGCGTGTGGTAGCCGCCCAGCAGGCCGTAGACCGCACCCTTGGGCGTAGTTTCCTGGGTCCAGCCATTGGGCGTGCCACTCGAGTACTCCTTGCCGTCGTCCTGGCCGTCAACATAGCCCAGATAGGCGCCAACGTAAGGCCCCTGAAAACGGTCTGCCGCGCCGGCAATCATGGGCGCGGAAAGCAGCGTGCCCGCGATCAGCAATTGGATGGTAGTGCAAAGATTTGGCTGCATGTTTTATTCTCCGATTATTGGTTGGCGGCTGGCCGAATGTCCGCAGGCGAGCCGGTTGTTCGTCACCTAGACAAGCTGGGCGCATGCCCGCCGCGCAAGCCGTGGTCACAAGCAAACGGGGCAAGGGCCTTGAGGTTCGCGGCAAGTTTACCCCAAGCAGCACTCGCATCATCCAAAACGCCATAGCCGGTCCCTCGATATCTGTTTCTTCGAAGCAACATGCGGCGGCACGGGGCGCTACGCCGCAACCGCCTCCAGCGCGCAGCTGATCCTGTTGCGTCCGCCTGCCTTGGACTGGTAGAGATACTTGTCGGCGGCGGAGATGAGCGCGTCCAGGTTGGGGTAATGCGGCTCACGCTGGGCCACGCCGAAGCTGGCGGTCATGGCGATTTCGGCGCCGGCGTGTTCGAGGCGGATGGCGGCGATGGCGGCGCGCAGCCTTTCCGCGAGCGCGGCTGCCTCGTCCAGGCTGGTTTCGGGCAGCAGCAGGATGAACTCCTCGCCGCCCCAGCGCGCCGCCACATCCTGCTGGCGAATGGCTTGGCTCACCGCCCGGGCCACGGCCGTCAGCGCCGCATCGCCGGCGGCGTGGCCGTAGGCGTCATTGATGTGCTTGAAGGAATCGATGTCCAGCAGGATGGCGGCAAGGTCGCGGCCGTTGCGCTGCGCGATATTCCAGATTGGCGTGGCCTTGGCGTAGAAGGCGCGGCGATTGTGCATGCCGGTGAGCGGGTCGAGCGTGGCCAGCTGCTCGGCGCGCAGCTTTTCCTCCTGGCCGATGCGGAGCTGGTAGGTGAGCGCCAGCGCCAGCAGGGTGGCATCGACCAGGATGCCCATGTCGACCGCGCGATAGGTCCAGACGTTGGCCGGGATGACGCCCCGCACGGCGAGCGCGGTGACGGCGGCGCCGATCATGGCGGCGATGGCCGCCAGCAGAAAATAGCGGGCCGGCGTCTTGCCCGAGCGCGCCGCCCACGCGCCCATGCCGAGCATGATGACGGGAAACAGCAGGGTGACGTCGAACGCCAGCAGCAGCGCGTAAAGCTGGCTGTCCATCAGCACGGTAACGAGCAGCAGGGAAGCGGCGGCGGCGATGTAGGCGAGCACCGCCTTGTACATGCGCGGAAAATGCTCGCGTGCATCCAGGAAACTCAGGGCGAACAGCAGGCCGCTCGTCGCGTAGAGCACCATGAGGACGGGATTGGACCATTGCGCCCATTGGAAGTGGTCGGGCCACAGCCAGCGGAAGCCGTGCCCGGTGTAGGCGGCGTTCATCAACAGGAAGGCGCCAAGATAGAGGGAATACGCGAGGTAGCGGCTGTCGCGCAGGCCGGCGGACAGCACGGCGTTGTAGACCAGCAGCGCGAACAGGAAGCCGTACAGGAAGCCGTAGCTGTAGGTTTCGAGCTGCTCGCGCGCCTGCGCCTGCGCTGCGCTCATGAGGTAGAGCGGGACCATCATCGGATCGGGCGTTTCCACGCGAATGAAGACCTCGGTGCCGCCCGCCGCGAAGTCGTGATCGAATGCGTAATAGCGGCTGTCCACGGGGCGCGAGGCCAAGGGACTGCGGTCGCCGCTGCGGTACTCGGCGACGGGCCTGCCGTCCCGAACAAAATGCACATCGACCCGATCGAGCCAGGCCGCTTCCACCGACAGCCGCAGCCTCGCCGCGGCGGCGGCGGGGTTGTCCACGCTGAAGTGGATCCAGGCCGGGCGCGCGCCGATGCCGAAGTTCAGAAAACCGGAAGGGCTGGGGGTGAATTTGCCGGCGCGCTGGGCGGCCACGGCCTGCGCCAGGGTGAGCGGACCGCCGCTTTCCTGGAGGTAATCGGCCTGGCGGCCGATCGCTTCGGTGCCGGTGTGCGCCGCGGAAATGGGCGCGCCCGCCGCGGCCACCCCCTGCAGCAGACTCGTGAACAGCAGAAACAGCAGGGCAATGGTACGGGCGAACATCGGTCGCGCACGCGGCGCTTGGCTAGTCTGCAACTGGATGCATTATATCAGCGCCGCCCTGGCCATCCGGACCGGCGGACGCCAAACGTTTCGCCCCTTTACCTGCACGCTGCCTTCCCTCTAAAATCCGCGCGCCATCGACTTCATAGCCTGCGCTCCCTCTTTTCCCGGCGCGCCATGAGCAATCCCTGCCTGCAATGCGGCGCCTGCTGCGCTTTTTTTCGCGTGTCGTTCTACTGGAGCGAGGCCGAGCCTTTTCTCAGCGGCACCGTGCCGCCCGAGCTGACCGAGCCGCTGACCCCTCAGCGCGTGGCCATGCGCGGCACGCTTTGCGCGCCCGCGCGCTGCACCGCTCTGGACGGGGAAGTGGGGGAAGCGGTGAGCTGCGCCATCTACCCCAAGCGCCCCAGCCCCTGCCGCGAGCTGGAGCCGTGGGATGCGGCCGGCCAACCGGACGAGAAATGCACCCGCGCCCGCGCCGCCCACAACCTGCCGCCGCTCGACCCGACGCAGGACAAGCCGCTGAGCCCCGGCACGCCGTGGCCGAACGCGGCCTAGCTGCGAGGCTTGTGCGGCAGCGGCGCGGCAAGCAAGAATCGGGGACACGAAACGGCGCGCAACCCGCCGCGCCAAGGCAGCGGCAAGGCTAGCTTTTTTGCGCCGGCTTGCGGCCGGCGGCCGGCGGCGGGATATAGCCGGCAATGCGGCACAGAAAGCCCTCGATGGGCTTGCCCTTGTTGAAACGGGTCACGCTGCACTGGGAGATTTCACCCCGCTGCGACAGATCGGTGAGCGAGAAGCGGACCTGGGTGAGCGAAATGCCCGTTTTCGCCGCAATCTCGGAATCGAGCAACTGGCCGTGTTTTTTCAGGCATTGGAGAATGGTAGTGCTATCCATCACGATTTCCTCAGTGAAAATGAATGGAGTGCCCACGCCGACGACATCTGCATATCGCCTGCATGAAGGCCAGGAACCACAAAAAAACCAAAGGCCGCCCTGAACAAGGCGGCCCGATTAAGTTATTGATTATACAGATTTATTGATTTATGTGCCAGCACCCGGCAAACCGGCCGTCCATGGCCGCTTAGCCCGGATAGGCATCGGTTCACGGGACGCCCGCAGGCCGATCTGCCGGCGGATTTGCCTACCCCGCGCCAGGCCAATCCGAGGGAGGCGCAAAGATGCCCAATCGGCCGCCGGCCAGCCGCCGCCCTTCCTGCTCGCGCAATCCGGCGCGATTGGTTAAACTGCGCCGCCCTTGTCAACGCCGCCGAGCGAGAATCCAGACATGAAAGACCGTTTGTTCGTGCTGCTGCAGTATCCGCTGCCGCATCACTTTTTGTCCCGACTGGTGATGCTGCTGACCCGCCTGCGCATGGGTCCGGTGACGCGCTGGATGATTGCGCTCTTCGTGCGCCGCTTCAATATCAATCTGGCCGAGGCGGCGGAAACCTCGATTGCGGCCTATCCCAGCTTCAACCGCTTTTTCACGCGCGCGCTCAAGCCGGGCGCGCGCCCCGTCGTCGGCGGTGAACTTGAAATCGCCTGTCCGGTGGACGGCGCGGTGAGCCAGGCCGGCGCCATCGCGAAGGGTCGGCTGTACCAGGCCAAGGGCCACGACTACACGCTGGAGGCGCTGCTGGGCGGGGACGCGCAGCTGGCCGAAGCCTTCGCCAACGGCAGCTTCGCCACGATTTACCTGTCGCCGCGCGACTACCACCGCATCCACATGCCGGATGCCGGCCGGCTGCGCCGCATGCTGTATGTGCCCGGCCGCCTGTTCAGCGTGAACACCGTCACCGCGCAGCGGGTGCCGGGGCTGTTCGCGCGCAACGAGCGCATGATCTGCGTGTTCGACACCGCGCACGGCCCCATGGCCGTGATCCTGGTCGGGGCGCTGTTCGTCGGCAGCATGGAGACGGTGTGGGGCGCCCCGCCGGCATGGCTCAAGCTGCACGAAGCGAACCGGCCGCATGCGCACGCCGGCGCGAAATACGCGGACTACGCGCTGCATGACGAGCCGATCCTGCTGGCGCGCGGCGAGGAAATGGGCCGCTTCAACATGGGCTCGACGGTGATCCTGCTGTTCGCCGAAAACGCCATGCGGCTGGATGCCGCCATGCGCGAAGGCGAGCCGGTGAAGCTCGGCCAGCGCATCGGCACCTGGAACGCCGCCTGACCGCTGCAATTCCCGCCTCCCGGCGCCGTAACCGGCTTCCGGGAACGGCGCCGACCCCGCGCCAGGGCGGGAATCCCTGGCCGGCGCCTCGTCCGGCATCGAAAGGCGGCGCGATTGTTTACAATCTGCACATTCCGGGCGGCCAGGCCGCAAATCCCCGAACACGATAAGGAACCATCATGACCCTGTCCCTGTTTCTGCATGCGCTGAGCGTCGTCGTCTGGGTGGGCGGCATGTTCTTCGCCTATCTGTGCCTGCGCCCCGTCGCCGCCAGCGTGCTGGAGCCGCCGCAGCGCCTGAGCCTGTGGGCCGGCGTGTTCGACCGCTTCTTTCCCTGGGTGTGGGCCTCGGTCATCCTCATCCTGCTGTCCGGCCTGCACATGTTTTTCGCGATGGGCGGCGCCAGCGCCCCCCACTACACGCGCACCATGCTCGCGCTCGGCGTGATCATGATGCTGATCTTCGGCCATGTGTTCTTTTCGCCCTACAAGAAGCTCAAGCGCGCGGTGGCAGCGCAGGACTGGCCGGGCGGCGGCGCGGCCCTGACTCAGATACGCAAGCTCATCGGCGTCAACCTCGCGCTCGGTCTCGTGACCATCGCCGTAGTGTTCCTGGGCCGGGCAATGGCATGAACCCTGCCGAAACCGGAACAGACCGCCCGCCGGCGCCTTGCCGCTGGCCTTGCGCGAACCACATGATGCGGATTCATTTCCCCATGCGAAACATCAGAACAACCTCTCTTGCCGCCCTCCTTGTGCTGGCCATGCCCGCCCTTGCCGGCAAGCTGGTCGATGCCCCGCCGCCGCCGCCGATGCCCGACAACGTGCCCGAGGCGGAGGCGGCGCCGCCGCAGCCGGCCATCCGGAAAAGCGTGGGCCTGGGCCAGCTTTTGTACGAAAACCACTGCGTAAGCTGCCATGAAAGCGGCGTTCACATCCGCAGCCGCCATGCGGTCAGGACGCTGCCGCAATTGCGCGAGACGGTGGTGCGCTGGTCGGAATACGCGCGGCTGCAATGGCGCGCGGAGGAGATCGACGCCGTCGTGCGCTACCTCAACGACAGCTTCTACCACTACTAGCTTTACCTGCGGCCGCCGCGCGCCTGAACGCGCGCCCGGAGGCGCGCTCGCGCCCGAATGGCGGCGCTAGCGGCGATAGTCGCGGTCCCGATCGCGGTCCCGATCCCGATCGCGGTCATAGCGGCCGTCGCCGCCATCGGGGTGATACTTGTACCGGATTTCGTGCGGATAGCGGTCGCGCGGCAGATCCTGCCAGGGCCCGCCCTTGTTGCGCGCGTAGCGCCAGACGTGGTCGTGCTCGTGGTAGAAGTAGTAGAACCCGCCATAAAAGTAGTAAGGATAGACGTCGAGTTCGACCACCGCGGGCAGCGCGGGCGCCACCACGACAGCCTGGCCGTGATCGGCGGGCGCCACCACGCAACCCGCCAGCAACAGCGCCGCCAGCAGCGGCACCCTGGAAAGCCTGTGCATTTTCATACTCCTGTCTGGACTTGCCGGCAAACCAGGCGGCCGGGTGCTCGACCAGGCCCTGCGAGGGTCGCAAGGCGGGAGCATTCCTGCCGCCTGCTCGTTCTTGAAAGCTAGCACACGCCATTCGAACCGCAAGCGGCAAAGCGTGCCTGAGAATTCCGCCGCAGCTCAGGATGGAAAAGCGGGTTTTCTGCCCTCGAACGAAGGCAGCAAGCAACGGGCGCGGCGCCTACCAGGGAATCTCGCTGCCGTTGTAGCGAAAAAATCGTCCACTCATGCTCATGTCGAAACCCTCCGCCAGGCTGCGCATGCCGGCAACGCTTTCTTCCGGCATGAGCGGCGCATCGCTCCCGCCCATGCGGGTCCTGACCCAGCCCGGGTGCAGCAGCAGCACACCGACGCCCCGCTCCTTCAGCGCGATCGACAGGCCCTTCATGGCGGCGTTGAGCGCGGTTTTGCTGGAGCGGTAATAGTAGTCGCCGGGCGCCTCGATCTCGGCGATGGACCCCATGTGGCTGGTCATGTTGACGATCAGGCGCCGGGAACTGGCGGCCACCTGATCGGCAAGGGCTTCGGCCACGCGCATGGGCCCGAGGGTGTTCACCTCGAAAGTCTGCATCCAGGTTTCGTAGCGGATCTCCTGGATGCGGGCATACTTCTCGAAATATACGCCGGCATTGTTGATCAGCACGTCGATGGGCGCGCCCTTCAATTCGTTCCGCAACGCCTGCAACGACCCCGCCTGCGTCACGTCGAGGCGGTGCACGCTGATCCCGGGATAACGACCGGCGAGTTCCTGCAACGCTTCCGCCGCCTGTGGGCGGCGGCAGGTGGCAAACACGCGCCAGCCCGCATCAGCATACTGGCGGCACCACTCCAGGCCGATGCCGCGGCTGGACCCGGTTACAAGCGCGCTGGCCATGAAAACCTCCTTGGAATTTTGTGCTACCTGAATTCACGCAATGAACAATAATTAGCGTGAACAGGCCCTAACAGAAAGAGGAGTGTGGGGGAGCCATGGAAGCAACCGCCATAGGCGCGCCGCGATGCTGATGCCGGGCACGACGAGACATACGCTGCGCCAAGCGACCGTGATTTTCACGCTCGCCGCCTTCCTCGCCGGCTGCGCCACCCAGCCGCTGCCGCCCGGCACCAGCCCACCGACCGGCGACCGCACGATCCCGCGCGACATCGTCGTCACCGCCGCCCATTTCCAGCCAGAAGCCAAAATCGACCTGCTGCTGCGCAGCCGGGCCGAGCTGGCCGGGGCCGGGGCCGGCGGCGGCGCGCTGGAGGGGCTGGGCGGACTGATGCAGGGCATGGGCAGTTGCCACGACCAGTATTGCGGCGCCGCCTTTTTGCTGCTGCTGCCGGTTTTCATGGGTGTGGGCGCGATCGTGGGGGCGGTGACGAATGCCCCCTCCGCCGCCTCCGCCGCACTCATCGAGAGCGGGCAAAAATCCATGCAGGCAGGCATCGCCCGGCTCGACCTTCAGCGCAGCGTGCAATCCGCCATTGCCAAAGAACTCGCCGGGCAGGGCGTGGCGAGCCATGTCGCCGAGGAGTGGGATGTCGGCCCCGCCACCCCGGAAGAGGCGCCGGCCTATGAATCCGTGAACCCCGAAACCCGCGATGCCATTCTCGAAGCCAGCGTCCTGGGCTTCCAGTTCAAGACCGCGCCGCGCACGGGAAGCAAGAAGATCAACTACACGCTGTCCATGAAAACCCGGCTCCGACTGCTGGCGCCGGCAAGCCGCAAGATAATGGACGAAATGAACGACGTGTATGAAAGCGAGCCGCATACCGCAAGCGAATGGCTGGATGGCGAGGCGCAACTGTTCAAGGCCGCCCTGGATGAAGCGATACGCGACACCGCCCGGGCGGCGGTACATGAAATGTTCCTGCTGTACTACCCGGGCGGGACGCTTGCAGGCAAGCCGGGAAAAGGCCAGCTTGTCCCCGACTACGTGTTGAAGCCGCTCTACCCCGTGCCCGTCCAGTCGATCGATCTGCGCGGCGCATTTCTCGACAAGTACAAATCCAGCTTCGGCAATCTGCAGTTCGTGCCGGTGGACAGCCTGCAACCGACGCTGCAATGGGAAACCTTTCCGCGCCCGCTCGACGTCGCTGCCGCAGGCGGCCGGGCGGCGCGCTTCAGCGATGTCCGCTACGAGATCGCCCTGTTCGATGCCCGGCTCACCGACTTGTATTACCAGCCCGGCATGCCGATCTATCGGCGCAGCGGGCTGATCGAGCCCAGCCACCGCCTGGAAACGAGCCTGCAGCCCTGCGCCCGCTATTTCTGGAGCGTGCGCGCCCACTTCAAGCTGGACGGCTGGCCGCGCCGCACCGAATGGAGCGGTGCCTACGATGTCTTTCCGACGACGAAGCCGTGGGAATTCCGCCGTGGCCTGACGAGCGGCCCGACATACCGTGCCGCAGTGGAGCCGCGCATCCTGATGCTTCCTTTCAGGGCGCCTTCGGCGGGCGGCTCGGCATGCCAATGAGCGGCCACGCATAGCGGCATTAAAAAACGGGGCATTGCGAATCGCCCGGTTTGTCGAAAGCGCCGGCTTGCCCCCGCTAGCTCAGGCAGCCTTGGCCACGGGCATGGCTTTGATCATCTTGCGTATTTCCGTGCGCAATTCCGGCGTGTCCCGCTCGCCGTGCACCGCAATGGCATGCTGCACCGCCGCTTCCAGCAGTTCGTCGGTGCTGTCCGCGGAAAGCATGACCGTGCAGTTCATTTCGCTCGGGTATTCCCGACAATCGATGTATTTGCGTTCCATCGCTGCGTCCTCCTTTCATTCGCTCTTTCCGCCTGGCGGCCGCAAGCGGCCGCTTGCGCGAAGCGATAGCACGTTATAGCGCCGGACTGCCGCGCCGTGGATAGATTCTTTCGATTCTCACCGCCGCGCGAAAACGGCATAACAAAAACGAATCGCCCTGTCGCCACCCGGAGCGCACCCGGCCGCGATGCTAGAAAGACAGTAGCCGCCCCCCAACCAAGCCCGCGAACCGCCCCATGCCCGAGCCGACCCGCCCCCGACGCGCAACGAACTGGCGAAGCCTGCCAGCCGGCATCTGGGCGCTGGGCTTCGGCTCGCTGCTCATGGACACCTCCTCGGAGCTGATCCATAGCCTGTTGCCGGTGTTCCTGGTCAGCGTGCTGGGCGCCTCCATGATCACGGTCGGCGTCATCGAAGGCGTCGCCGAGGCCACCGCCGCGATCGTGAAGATCTTCTCCGGCATGCTCAGCGACTATCTCGGGCGCCGCAAGCTGTTGATGATCCTCGGCTATGCGCTGGCAGCTTTCACCAAGCCGGGGTTTCCGTTGGCGCAGTCGGTGGGCTGGGTGTTTGCGGCACGCTTCGCCGACCGCATCGGCAAGGGCATACGCGGCGCGCCGCGCGATGCGCTGGTGGCCGACATCACGCCGGCGGCGATGCGCGGCGCGGCGTACGGCCTGCGTCAGGCGCTGGATTCGACAGGCGCGCTGCTGGGGCCGCTACTGGCGGTGGCATTCATGATGGCGCTGGCCGACAACCTCAGGGCGGTGATGTGGGTTGCCGTGATGCCGGCCTTTCTCAGCGTGGCCGTGCTGACGATTTACGTGCGCGAGCCGGAGCCCGCCAACGGCCCCGCCGCCCGGTCGCCGATTGCGCTGGCAGACATGAGGCGCCTGCCGTGGCGTTACTGGCTGGTCGTGCTGCTCGGCGCCGTGTTCGCGCTGGCGCGCTTCAGCGAGGCGTTTCTAATACTGCGCGCCCAGGAGGTGGGGCTCGGCATCGCTTACGTCCCCGCGGTGATGATCGTGATGAATATTTTCTATGCCGGCGCCGCCTATCCGGCCGGCGCCGCGGCCGACCGCATGCGTCCACACACCCTGCTGCTGTTCGGGCTGGCGCTGCTGATTGCGGCAGACTGCCTGCTAGCACTCGCCGCCTCGCCGCCGACCGCGTTTGCCGGCGCCGCTTTATGGGGGCTGCACATGGCCTTCACGCAGGGTCTGCTGTCCAAGCTTGTCGCAGACAGCGCGCCTGCGGCCTTGCGCGGCACCGCCTTCGGAATGTTCAACCTCATCACCGGCGGTGCGCTGCTCCTGGCGAGCGTGATCGCCGGCGCACTCTGGAGCACCTACGGCG
Organism: Hydrogenophilaceae bacterium; assembly: GCA_024709485.1. GTDB lineage: Bacteria > Pseudomonadota > Gammaproteobacteria > Burkholderiales > Thiobacillaceae > UBA6918. The sequence continues at coordinate 13,549 of JANJWO010000007.1, forward strand.
CGCCGGCCACCTTCCTCGCCGGCGCGACATTCGCCATCATTGCCGCCGTCGGTCTGTTCGCGCGCAGGCCGCATCGCGCAGCCTGAGGCCAATCGCGCCGTCTAGTGAATTTCCAGCTTCCTGGCCACGCTCGATGCCTTCTTCGGCAGAGTCAGGCGCAAGAGGCCGTCTGCATAGGTGGCATCGACGCCCTTTTCCTCGATTTCATGCGGCAGCCGAACGGTGCGGCTGAAGCTGCCGTAGCAGCGCTCGTTGCACCACTCCTTGGTGCCGGAAGCCATTTCAATATCCGGCCTGGCGCCCTGGCTTCGGCGTGCTAGGATTTCGCGGATCGCCACGGACAAACGCCCATCATGTCGACAGCCCTGCGCCTTGTGCTCATCCTGCTGCTAATCGGCGCCGCGCCGGCGCAAGCCGGTTCCCGGCTTGTCGAGCTGGACCTCGGCCCGCACCGCATCGCGGCGGAAATCGCCGACACCCCGCAAAAGCAGGCGCGGGGCCTGATGCACCGCCGCGCTCTGCCCGAGCACCGGGGCATGCTGTTTGTGCATGGCGACGACCGCATGATCTGCATGTGGATGAAGCACACGCCGCTGCCGCTGTCGGTGGCCTTCATCGATGCGGCAGGCGACATTCTCAACATCGAGGACATGCAGCCCAATAGCACCGACCTGCATTGCGCCAGCAGCCCCGCCCGGTTCGCGCTGGAGATGCGGCTCGGCTGGTTTCGCGACCACGGCGTGAGAAGCGGGGATGCGGTGCGGGGGCTGGAGCGGCTGGAGCGGCCGCACGGCGACTGAATGATCGCGGCAGCCGCCCGTCGCGGTTTAATGATCGCGGCAGCCGCCCGCCAAGGTTTTCGGCACGGGCGTGGCGCTCAAGACGGCGCCTGGCGGTCAAGCGCGCGCCAGTAGCGATAAATCGACTCGACACTGCCGGACAAGCTGTCGCACAGGCGGCGATAGGCCTCGTCGCGCGCCGCCCCGCGATGGCGCGCGAGCTGGTGGATCGGCGCCAGCAGGCCGTTGAGCGCGGCGCCGGCCTGCACGGCCCATTGCTCGCGGCACAGCGACATGCCGGAAAAATAGCCCTGGCACCAGGCCGTTGCATCCACCGCGACGCCGCGGCCGGCGCCCGGCAGGAAATCGAGCACCGGACGATAACGGCCCGCCTGCCTCAGGCCGGTCTCGATCTCGTGGTACAGGCGCATGGCCAGGCCGAGCATGGTTTCGGCCTGTTCCCCCGACTCGAACACCGGCTCGTCGAACACGAGGCGCAGCCATTCGCCCGGCTCCAATTGCTCGGGCCCGCTGGCCGCGGCAGTGAGAAAGCCGTGCGCGCGCGACAGGCTCATGGCTTCGCGCCCGCAGGCCCGCGAATGCAGGAAGGCGTCGAGCGCGAGCAGGTCGGTCTGCTCTAACGGCTGGCTGGCGGCTGGCAACATGGCGCCAGCATGCACGTTTTGCCCGTATGCGGTCAACCTTCGGTTAAGATGAAACGATGGCGCCAAGCGGCCGCCGCCGCTGAAAAAAAACCCGGAGTCGTTCATGCAGCCCATCAAGACCCTGCTCACCCTCCTCTTCGCGATGACGCTCACCGCAGCCTCGCTGGCCATGGCCGCGGCGCCAGCAGCCGGCGAACGCCCAATGCTGCAGGTCGATCCCGACAGAAACTACCAGGTGGTGTACGACATCGCCTCGGACAGGATCGATGCCGGCATCAGCCGCGGCCTGTATTACGCGCGCGGCCTGCTCGAAGCGTTCGGCAAGCAGGGCGTCAAACCCGCGCAGCTCGACATCCACCTGGTGCTGCACGGCAATGCGGCGAAATTTCTGCTGGTGGACGAGGCCTACCAGCGCGCCATGAACGATGCGTTCGCCGTCAATCTCAACGCCAAGATCACCCAGGATCTGCTCGACCTGGGGGTGCGCGTGGAAATCTGCCACAGCACGATGCGCGCCAAGGGCTGGACGGCCCGCGACGTGCTGCCCGGCGTCAGCATCGTGCACGACGGCTACACGCGGCTGATCCAGTTGCAGAGCGAGGGCTACCACTACCTCGGCGGATTCTGAGGCGGCGGCGCCGGCGCGATGAACTATCCGGGCCCTGCCGCATGGAGGTGACGATTCTGCTCTGGCTGCTCGCCGCGCTCCTGATCGTGGCGGGCTTCGCCGGCCTGGTGCTGCCGGCGTTGCCGGGCATCCCGCTGATCTACGCAGGCCTGGTGGTGCTGGCGTGGTCGGAGAATTTTGCCCATGTCGGCTGGATCACGCTCACCGTTCTGGGCGTGCTGGCGCTGTTGAGCCATGGCGTGGATCTGCTCGCCGCCTCCCTCGGCGCCAGACGCTTCGGCGCCTCCCCGCGCGCCCTGTGGGGCGCGGCGCTGGGCGCGCTCGTTGGCCTCCTCTTCGGCCTCATCGGCATGCTGCTGGGGCCTTTCGTCGGCGCGCTGATCGGCGAGTTCAGCGGCGGGGCTTCGGCCAGGGAAGCCCTGCACGCCGGCTTGGGCGCGACGCTGGGGCTGGTGTTCGGCGCGCTGCTGAAGATCGCGCTCGCCTTCACCATGCTCGGGGTTTTCGTGATGGATCGACTCATCTAGCAGAGCGCAAAGAACATGCTCGCAAGGGGAGGCGTGACGCTGTATGCGGGCGGCTGGAGGTGGCGAAAGATCGAAACGCGCGCCGCCCCGCGGGTGAACCTTGCCGAATCCGGCCTGTCGGAAAAATTGCTTCGAGAACGGGGGATATCCATGCTCAAAAAAATGCCGCTGCTGCCTGCCCTCGCCGGCCTCGCCCTCGCAGGCAGCCTTCTTTCCCGCCCCCTCGCGGCCGCCGATGCGCCGGTCTACGCGATCGGCGTGCTCGGCCACGATCAGGGTCTGGCCAGCGACCACCACGAGCACGGCATCGATCTCAACCTGGAAGTGCAATTTTCGCCGCTCGACTTCTGGGGCAGGCCGCGTCCGCATCTGGGCGCCACCCTGAACTTCACCGGGGACACCAACGTGGTCTACGCCGGCCTCAGCTTCCCGGTTTACCGCCGATCGAACTGGCTGCTGGACGGCTTCCTCGGCGCCGTCGCGCATGACGGCCCGCTGCACAAGGACAAGCTCGGCTGCAGGCAGGACAGCGATTGCGGCTACGGCGTGCGCATCATGCCGCGGCTGGGCGTGGAACTAGGTTACCGCGTGAACGACAAGTCGGCGATTTCTCTCTATTACGACCACATGTCCCACTACTGGATCATCGACGCCGAGAACGAGGGCCTCGAGCACGCCGGGCTGCGCTACCTGTTCAGTTTCTAGCCGGCCGCTCTTTTTCCATGCCGGCGCCGAGCAGCAGCGCCGCGCCGAGCAAAATCGCCGCCAGCAGGAAAAAGGCCTGGGCATAGCCCGCGCTCGACACCATCCAGCCGGTGAGCACCGGGCCGATCGACTGGCCGACATCCATCACCGTGCGCAGCACGCCCATGGAAGAGCCGAAGCGGCCGTTGCGGGTGAGGTCGGCCACCAGCGCCGAGGTGGACGAGGTCACGGTGGCGAAGCCGAGGCCGAACGCCAGGCTCAGCGCCGACAGCCCGATGAAGTTCGGCAGCGCCGGCAGCAGCGCGACGCTGCCGGCGCCGAGCAGCAGGCCGGGGACGATGACCTGCCGGCGCCCCACCCGGTCCGACACCCGGCCCATGAGCGGCTTCATGAACACGATGCCGACCAGCTGCACGCCGAGGATGATGCCGATCTGCCAGGCGGGAATGCCGAGCGAGGCGGCGAATAGCGCCAGAAAGGCCTCGATCGCGCCGAACACCAGATACTGCGCCGCCTCGACCAGGCTCACCAGCATGATGCCGCGATCCTTGAGCACGGTGACGAGGCTTTTCCAGAAATGCGGCAATTGCAGCCGGCGCCGCGGCCCTGGCGCGGCATCGCGCAACAGGCTGCCGGCGGCCAGCGCAAGCACGCCGCTGACGGCGCACGCGACATACACCGCGCCGAAACTCGCCAGCGAGATCAGCGCACCGCCTAGGAATGGCGCTATCGCGCGCCCGACGATGGTGACGGAGGAATAGGCGGACAGGCGCGCCGCACGGTCCGCGCTGTAGCGCTCAGCGATGGCGGCGGTGGCGACGGTGCCGAAGATGGCGGTGGCGAAACCGTGATAGAAGCGCACGGCCATCAGCTGCCAGGCCGTGTCGATGAGCAGGTACAGAAACGGCGCCGTGGCGAACACCACGAGCGAGGCGACGAGCACGCGCCGATGGCCGAGGAAGTCCGACAGCGCGCCGGCGGGGAAGCTGACCAGGATGCCGGGAATGGTGGAGGCGATGACGATCCAGCCGATTTCCGCCGGACTGGCGCCGAGCGACGCCGCGAACAGCGGCAGCACCGGCGTCTTCGACATGGTCGAGCTCAGGATGGCGAGCCCGCCGGTCAGGGCGATGAGGGCGAAGAAGGAGGCTTGGACGGTTTTGGCGTTGTTCGACATTTATCGTCCCGGGAAAATCCTGCGCCGATTATGGCACAGCCCCGGCGCGGCCGACTGCGCGGCGCACGCAGCCGCAAGCAGCGAACGCCACGCATCAAGGCTGCTCCGGCGTTGGGTTAATATTGACTCGACTGCCGCCAGGCAATGCATGCAGCAGCCCGCCATTGATCCTTTCCCGGCCCAAAAACTCGACGGCCTGGAGCAATATTCTCGACACGCCAAGGAACCCGCATGAAGGCAAAAACCGTTTGGGCCATGGGCCTGCTGCTGACGCTGCTGGGATGCAGCAAGCTGACGCTGGAAAACTACAATCAAATCGGACCCGGCATGCGCTACGATGAAGTGACGCAGCTCATCGGCCAGCCGGAAAAGTGCGACGACGTCATGGGCTTGCGCAACTGCGTGTGGGGCGACGAGCAACGCTCCATCAACGTGACTTTCGCCGGCGGCAAGGTGCTGCTGTTCTCCTCGAGCAATCTGAAATGAGGACTTGATGGCCAAACGCTCCCTCCCCCTTTCCCGGGTCTACGGCCTGCTGGAGACGGGCCCGGTGGTGCTGATCAGCGTCGCCGGCAGGGCGGGCGCGAACATCATGACCCAGTCCTGGCACACCATGATGGAGTTCGAGCCGCCGCTGGTGGGCTGCGTCATCAGCGGACGCAACTACAGCTTCGGCATCCTGCGCAAGACGCGCGAATGCGTGATCAACATCCCCACCCTGGAACTGGCCGCCCAGGTGGTGAAATGCGGCAATGCCTCGGGCGAGAGCATCGACAAGTTCCAAGCCTGCGGCCTCACCCCGCTGCCCGCCGCGCAGGTGAAGGCGCCGCTCATCGCCGAGTGCTACGCCAACCTGGAATGCCGGGTTTACGACAGCCGCATGGTCAACAAATACAATTTCTTCGTGCTGGAAGTGGTCAAGGCCTGGACCGATCCCAAGGTCAAGAACCCGCGCACCCTGCACCACCGCGGCATGGGCGCCTTCATGGTGGCGGGCGAAACCGTCAAACTCGCCTCGCGGGCGAAATAGGCGCACGCCCTGCCGCGTCCGGCCAGGGCGCCAAAGCCGCGGCGCTATAATGAATGGGCGAAAAATTCGACAGGCCCGCGCCCATGCCGACCAGCGACGAACCCTTGTTTTCCGCCGAAGAAATCAGCGAGATGCCGCAGCGTCTCGACGAAGCCATGCAGTGGCACCTGGCCTGGAGCCAGCGTCTGCTGCGCTGTGCGCTGCTCGGCGAGGCGCCGGCGGAAGACATGCTGCAGGCCAACGCCCATCAACTGTGCGAATTCGGACGCTGGTTCGGTCCCATTTCCACGCGGCTGCAGCAGATCGAGCCGCTATGCGTGCACAATCTCGACGTCGCCCACACCAACATGCACCGCGCGATACGCGAACTGTACCTGGCCGTGCTCGAAAAAAGGCACGTCGACTCCTACTGGTTCGAGGCGTTCGAGCACAATCAGGCGGCAATGGTGCAGGAACTGGCCCAGCTCAAGGAGCAGTTCGTGCGTGTGCGCGCGCAATCCGACCCGCTCACCGGCCTGCCGCTGCGCCATGGCCTGGACACCCTGTTCTCCGTGCGCCAGAACGACGCCGAACGCAGCGGCAACGCCTTGTTCATCGCCCTGGCCGATGCCGACCATTTCAAGAAGATCAACGACCGCCATGGCCATCCGACCGGCGATGCCGCCCTGGCGCACCTCGCCAAGACGCTGAAAAGCGCGCTGCGCGGCAACGACCAGGTGCTGCGCTACGGCGGCGAGGAGTTCATGCTGATCTTCCTCAGCACGGACAACGAAGCAGCCGGCCATGTCGCCGAGCGTCTGCTCGAACTTGTGCGCGCCAGCCCGATGCCCCTGCCGGATGGCCAGATGCTGCACCTGACCATCTCCATCGGCATGACCCGTGCGCTGTTGCATGACAGCCTGGAGAGCGCCGTCAGGCGCGCCGATGTGGCGCTGTACCAGGCCAAGCGCCGCGGTCGCGACCGGCTGGAATGGGCCCTGGCCGAAACCGCCGAGCCGGCGTGAGCCGGCATGCAAATGCCGCGATTCAACACGCCTCTGCTAGCCCCGCAACTGATGCTCGCGCTTGTGCTCGGCGCATGCAGCCCGCCGACCTTTGTCCGCACCGCGCCGCTCGCCCAGGCTGCCGTGACCGCCTCGTCAGGCTTGCGCGAACCCGCAGCGGGCGAGGCCGTGATCGTCATCAACAACAATGCCAGCCCCGGCACCCATGTCGGCATTTTCGCGGGCATGCGGCTGAACGATCCGGCCGGCAGCTACCTCGGCACGCGCGCCATGGACGAAAACTGGCCGGGGCCGAGCCTCGCCGACTATGTCGAATTCCAGAAGGGCGATGGCGACAACATCCAGATCTACCGCTTCCGGCTGGCGCCGGCGGACTTCGCCGCGCTGGATGCGCGCATGGCCGCGGCCGGCCCCACGCCACCGCTGTTTTGCGCCGTGGCAGTGCAGAGCCTGATTGCCGGCCTGGGGCCGTTCAAAGACATTCCCGCTGCCGGCTGGGCCACGCCCGCGAGCCTGGGGGAACAACTCGAGCGGCTCGTCGCCAGCCGGGCTTCCGCCGGCCAATGCGTCCAGCCCGACAACCGGCCCTGCTGAACCGGTGCGCGCAACCTGCAATCTCCGGCCATGACGCCAATCGACCCGCGCGCGCATCCCCAGCGCCCGATCGAAAATCCGCCCCTGCCCAAAGGCGAGGCCTGCCCGCTCACGCCCTGGTGGCGCAACTGGAAGGTCATGCTGCCGCTGTGGCTGGGTATCGGCGCGCTGATCTGGCTGGGCCTGCGCTTCAACGTCGATCACAGGGTGATCGCCGGCGGCGTGGTGGTGATCGGCATCCTGTCCAACGCCTTCGCCTGGCTGGTGGGCATCATCGCCCTGGTGCCGGTCATCGGCCCGCTGATCGTGAAGGTGCTGTCGATCGGCTTCGTCTGGCTGCTCAACGCCGTCGGCTACCTGGTCGCCTATGTCGCCATCCGCCGCGGCTATTCGAAGGATGTGCTCACTTACCGCGGGCTGACCGTCGCGCTCATCGTCGGCATCGTCATCGGCTATGTGCTGGGGAAATTGATCTAGGAGTTAGCGCGCAGGGGCCAGAAATCAGGAATGTGCTTCGCGCCCTGAATGAATTTGGCGCGGCCTTCACCCCCCTAGCCCCTAACCCCCCGTCATCGCCGCCTTCTTCTTCACCAGCTGCCCGCTCTGGTATTCGCGGAAGGCAAGCTCGATCTCGGCGCGCGTGTTCATGACGAAGGGGCCGTGCTGCACCACGGCTTCGCCGATCGGTTTGCCGGCCACGCAGATGAAGCGCGCGCCCTGCGGTCCGGCGGCGACCGCGATCTCGTCGCCCGCCCCCAGCACTGCCAGGCTGTGCTGCGGCAGTTCGCTGCCGCCGCTGCTGGCGCCGCCTTCGTACACGTAGACGAACGCCGCATAGTCGCCGGCCAGCGGCAGCGCAAACTCGGCGCCGGGTTCCAGCGTCACGTCGAGGTAGTGCATGTCGGTGTTGGGGTCCTCGATCACGCCGCGCTGGCCGGCATAACGGCCCGAAAGCAGGCGCACGCGCACCGGCCCCTGGCGCACTTCGGGTATCGCCTCGGGCGAGAACTCCTGGTAGGCCGGATCGGACATCTTCTGCGCCGCCGGCAGGTTGATCCACAGTTGGAAGCCGCGCATCAGGCCATCGGTCTGCTTGGGCATTTCGGAATGGATCACGCCGCTCGCCGCCTTCATCCATTGCGCGCCGCCCGAGCGCAGGTCGCCGCGATTGCCCATGCTGTCCTGGTGCTCCATGTGGCCGTCCAGCATGTAGGTGAAGGTGATGAAGCCGCGGTGCGGGTGCGGCGGAAAGCCGGCGATGTACTCGTCCGGATCATTGCTGCCGAAGTGGTCGAGCATGAGGAAGGGGTCGAGGTTCCGCAGCGCCGGGGTGCCGATGGTGCGGTGCACGGTGACGCCGGCGCCTTCGGTGACTTCAAAGGCGCGGACGAGCTGCCTGATTGCGCGAATGGCCATGATTCTCTCCTTGGGTTTCCGAAAAACCTGCACACCAGCGGGCATAAAGGCGGGGACGGAAAAAAGCGCCGACACCACGATTATCCCCCCACTCCCCGCACCGTCACGCGGCCACGCGCTGCTCCGCGCAGCCGAGCCTGAGGATTTCCGCCACCGCCGCCGCGCGCGCATCCTCGCCCTGCACGTTGAGCCGCTCCGCGGTGATCACCGCCACATCCGTCATGCCCATGAAGGCGAGGGCATGGCGCAGGTAGGCGCTGGCGAAATCGACGCCGCTGCCGACGGCGACGCCGCCTGTCGCCAGGATGAGGTAGACGCGCTTGCCGCCGAGCAGGCCGACCGGGCCGTTTTCACCATAGCGGAAAGTGAGCCGGGCGCGCGCGACCATGTCGATCCAGGCCTTGAGCGCGGCCGGAATGCCGAAGTTGTACATCGGCGCGCCGATCACCAGCACCTCGGCCTGCTTCAGTTCGGCCACCAGGCTGTCGGACAACGCCAGCACCTGGCGCTGGCGCGCGCTGCGCGCGGCGGGCTCGGTGAAGTTGGCGCCGATCCATTCCTCGTCGACGAAAGGCAGGCCCTCGGCCACGTCGCGCACGGTGAGCGCGATTCCGCCCGCCTCGCTCGCGAGCTCCGCGAGCAGGCGGTCGGCCAGCTCGCGGGTGACCGAGCCCTGGCGCCGCCCGCTGGAATCGATGCGCAGCACTTTCAGGGGTTGGGGTTCACGGATCTGGGTGGTCGTTGTCATCATGTGCTCCTGGTTGGCGGCAGGGGAAAGCCCTGCGATGGAGCCATTGTGTGTGTTTACCTATTATGGATAAAGTAGGACTATTCGAATTGTTTGTTAACAAATAGAGAACAATATGGACCGTTTCGCCGACATGCAGATGTTCGTGAGCGTCGTGGAAGCCGGCAGCATCAGCGGCGCCGCGGACAGGCTGGGGCTCGCCAAGTCCGCGGTGAGCCGCCGCCTGGCCGAGCTGGAGGCGCGCCTCGGCGTGCAGCTCCTGCAGCGCACCACGCGCCGGCTCAATGTCACCGAAAGCGGCCGCGCCTATTTCGAGCGCAGCCGCCAGATCCTGGCCGACGTGGAGGAAACCGAGCAGGCGGTGTCCTCGGTGCATGCCGCGCTCGCCGGCAAGCTGCGCGCGGCGCTGCCGCTGTCCTTCGGCCTGCTGCACCTCGCGCCGCTGATCGACGCGTTCAGCCGCCTGCACCCGGGCATCGAGTTCGAACTGGACTTCAACGACCGCCAGGTCGACCTGATGCAGGAAGGCTTCGATGTCGCCATCCGCATCGCGCAGCTGGAGGACTCCAGCCTGATCGCGCGCCGCCTGACCACGATCCGCCACATCGTCTGCGCCAGCCCGGCCTACCTCGCGCGGCACGGCCAGCCCGAGCATCTGGACGATCTCGCCCACCACGCCGGGCTCGGCTACAGCAACCGCGCCCATCCGGGGCTGTGGACCTGCATTGCCGCCGACGGCGCGGCCCGCGCCGTGAAAGTGCCCATCAAGCACGCGGCCAACAACGCCGATTTCCTCTGCCGCATGGCGATCGCCGGGCATGGCGTGCTGATGCTGCCCACCTTCTATGTGGCCGAAGCGGTGAAGCGCGGCGAACTTGTCCCGCTCCTGCCCGACTGCCGCTGGGCGGAACTGAGCGCCTACGCGCTCTATCCCCCCACCCGCCACCTGTCGAGCCGGGTGCGCGCGTTCGTCGACTTCCTGGTCGAGCGCCTCGGCGGTGAACCGCCCTGGGACCGCGCCATGCGCGCCGCCGCTCCGGCCAAGGCCGCGACGGCGCGGCAGCAGCGAACGCCGCGATGAAGCCGCGAACCTGCGCTATAGTGAATGCAGTTCATGTCTTGCCGAAGGAGATGGCCATGAATGCATTGCACAGAATCGAGCGCTTCCTGGACGAGCGCATGATCCCATTCGACGTGGTCGCCCACCCGCACACCCAGACCAGCCTTGCCACCGCGCGTTCCGCGCACGTGGACACCAGCCGCCTCGCCAAGGGCGTGCTGCTGGCGGGCCATGACTGCCTCATGGTGGCGATGATCCCCGCCGACCAGGAAGTGCACCTGGGCAGGCTGGGGCTGGATCACGGCGAGGAATTCAGCCTCGCCGAGGGAAAGCGTGTCGAGGAGCTGTTTCCCGACTGCGAGCCCGGCGTCATTCCCGGCCTGCCCCAGGCCTGGGGCGTGGAGATGGTGTGGGACGACGCGCTGATGGCGCAGCCCGACCTTTACCTGGAAGCCGGCGACCACGAGCGCCTGGTGCGCGTGGAAACCAAGTACCTGCGGGATCTGTTCGGCGACGCGCCGCACTGCCATTTCTGCCAGCCGCGCGTCCGCCACTGACCCAACGAGCCTATGGCCATAGAAGCGGCGCCGATCAAACAACAACTGGCCGCGCTGGAACAGGCGCAAAGCAAACTGATCGACCTGGGCATCGCGTTCGGCCCGCGGCTGTTCGCGGCCGTGCTGATCCTGATAGCGGGCTATTACGCGGGGCGCTGGGCGGGGCGCATGCTGGACAAGATGCTGCGCCACCTCGAAATCGACGTCACCGCCCGCGTGCTGCTGGTGCGCATCGCGCGCCTGCTGGTGCTGGCCCTGTTCCTGATCATGGCCCTGCAAAACCTGGGGGTCGACCTGCTGCCGCTGATCGCGGGACTGGGCGTGGCGGGCGCCGGCATCGCGCTCGCCATGCAGGGCGTGCTGTCCAACCTGGCCGCCGGGCTCACCATTGTCTTCACCCGGCCCTACCGGGTCGGCGAATACATCTCCATCGCCGGCGAGGAAGGCCGGGTGGACGTCATCACCCTGTTCAGCACCACGCTGAGCCACCCCGACCTGTCGCGCGTGGTCATCCCCAACCGCAAGATCGCGGGCGAGATCATGCACAACTACGGCGAAATCCGCCAACTCGACATCGGCTTCGGCATCGCCTACGACAGCGATCTCAATCTCGCCCTCGCCGCCGTGGACGAGGTGCTGCGCGCCAATGCGCGCGTGCTGCAGGAGCCGGCCCCCTATGTGCAGATCGCCCGCCTGGCCGACGCCGCGGTCAACATCGCCGTGAAGCCGTGGGTCGGCGTGTCCGACTACTACACGGCCAGCGGCGAACTGAACAAGGCCGTGATCGAAAGCTTCCGCCAGCGCGCCATCCGCGTCGCGCTGCCGCAGCGCGAGGGCCACCTGCTGGCCAGCAAGCCGCCGGGCGGGACGGCGTGAAGCCTCCCCCGCCGAAACGAGCGAGCGCGGCCGGCCCGTTCATGCAGCCGCTGGCCTGCAGGCCATCATCCGCGCCCGACGCGCGCACGCGCTGCCGCCGCGCCAGCGTTCATTCGGCCGAGGCGTCGCGCACCGAATGCTCGATCCGCGCCAGCAGCGGCTCGATCCGTTCGGCGAGCAACGGCCGCGCGAAGTAGTAGCCCTGCGCAAACAGGCAGCCCTGCTCCAGCAGAAAATCCTGCTGGGCGGCGGTTTCGACGCCTTCCGCCACGATTTCCAGATCGAGGCTGCGCGCCAGCGCGATGATGGCGCGGACGACCTCGCTGTCCTGCTGGCTGTGCGGCAGATGGGTGACGAAGGAGCGGTCCACCTTGAGCACGTCGATCGGCAGCCGCGTCAAATAGCTCAACGAGGAATGGCCGGTGCCGAAATCGTCGAGCGCGATGCGGATGCCCCTGTCCTTGAGCTGCTGCAGGGTTCTGGCGGTATGCCCGAGATCGTGCATGACGGCGCTTTCCGTGATTTCCAGTTCCAGCCAGTCGGCCTTGCCTTCGAAGCCGCAGGCGGAGAGCGCGTTTTCAACCATCTGGACCAGGTCGCCCTGGACGAACTGCTGCGCGGAAAGATTGACCGCCATCGTCAGAAAGCCGCAACCCCGCTCCGCCCAGGCGCGCTGCTGGGCGCAGGCGGTTTCCAGCACCCAGCGCCCGACCGGCACGATCAGGCCGGTTTCTTCCAGCAGGGGGATGAACTCCTCGGGCGAGACCAGGCCGCGTTCCGGATGCTGCCAGCGCAGCAGCGCCTCGGCGCCCACCATGCGCTCGGTTTTCAGGTCCACCTTGGGCTGGTAATGCAGCACGAACTCGTGCCGCTCGAGCGCGCGCCGCAGGCTGGTCTCGATGGGCAGCCGCTTCGCTGCCTGCGCGTTCATGGCCGGCTCGTAAAATTCGCACCGGGTGCGGCCGGGCTGCTTGGCGCGATTCAGGGCCACTTCGGCATTTTGCAGCAGTTCCGCGGCGGAACGCCCGTCGCCGGGCCACACGCTCGCGCCCATGCTGACGGTGACGAAAACCTCTTCGCCGCCGATGACGAACGGCTCATCGAAACCCGAAATCAGCTTGTCGGCGAGCTTAGACACCGTGTCCGCGGCATGGATGTCGTCCATCAGAACGACGAAATTGTCGGCCTCCAGGCGAGCAACCATGTCGGCCGGCCGGACGAGCCCGAACAGCCGGTGCGCCGTCGCCTGCAGCAAGGCGTCGCCGCTATCGTGGCCGAGGCTGTGGTTGATGATCTTGAAGCGATCGAGATTCAACACCAGCACGGCAACGCCCGCGCCGCCGCTTTCGGCCCCCTCCAGCAGCTGTTCGAGCCTGTCCCTCAAATGGCCGCGGTTGGGCAGTTCGGTCAGCGGGTCGTGCAGTGAAAGCTGCCGCAAGCGATTCTCGACGACGATCTCGTTGGTGATGTCCTTGCCGGTGGACAGGAAATACGTGATTTCGCCATGCTCATCCCTGATGATGGGCGAGATGGTCCTCTGCTCGTAATACAGGCTGCCGTCCTTGCGGCGATTGATGAAGGTGCCGTGAAACGCCTGCCCCGACTCGAGCGTGTGCCACATGTTCTCATATACCTCGGGTGACTGAATGCCGGACTTCAGCATGGAGGACGTGCGCCCCACCACCTCGCCGAAGGCATAGCCGGTCACCCGCTCGAAGGCCGCGTTGACGTACTGGATGGCGCCGTCGCGGTCGGCGATGGTCACCAGGTCGGCGGTCTGCTCCATGGCGCTGGACAACAGGCGCGCCCTCGCTTCCGCCTCCTGCCGCGCCGCGCGTGCGCGCAGGGTCTCGATGCCAAACGAAAGATCGGCGGCAAGCTCCTCGAGCAGCTTCAATTCATGATCGGCAAAAATCGTGGGGGCGTGTGCGCCGATCGCCAGCACGCCGAGCACGCGGTTTTCCACGTGCAACGGCAGCGCCAGCACGGCATGCACGCCTCTTTTCAGCGCGGCCTCGCGCCAGGGCGCGAAGCTTTCGCTGTGCTCCACGTCGCGCTCGATGGCAATGCGGCCGGTGCGGATGGCCGTGCCGGCCGGGCCGCGCCCCCATTCGTCGTCCGCCCAGGAAAATCGCAGATCCCGCACCCAGCCGGTGCCTTCGCCGGCGCTGGCCACGGGAGTCACGTGCTTCTCCGCGTCGTCCTGGGCATAACCCGCCCAGGCCATGAGGTAGCCGCCATCCTTGACCGCCAGATGGCAGATTTCGTCGAGCAAGGCCTGTTCGTCGCGCGCGCGCAGCACGGCGCGGTTGCTCTGGCTCAGGACGCTGAGCGCGCGGTTGGCCTGCAGCAGCTGCACGGTTCGCGTGCGCACGCGGTCCGCCAGCACCACATTGAGATGCTTCAGCTCCACCTGCGCTTCCTCGCGCAGCGCGACTTCGCGCTCGAGCCGGGTCAACAGGCGCTGGCGCTCGACGGCATGAAAAAGTGTGCGCCGCAGAAAACCGCTGTCGAATCGCCCCTTGACCAGATAGTCCTGGGCGCCGGCGGCCACCGCCCGCCTGCCGGCATCTTCGTCATCCAGGCCGGTCAGCACCACGACCGGGACGCCGCTGCCGGCCTGGATCACGCTGCCGAGGGTTTCCTCCGGGGCTGGGCTGTCCGGCAATTCGAGATCGAGCAGCAGGGCATCGAAGCGCTGTGCGCCAAGCGCGGCGAGCGCGCCCGCCAGGCTATCGACATGCGCCCATTCCACACCGCCTCCGGAATCGGCAAGCACGTCCCTCACCCATTGCACGTCGGCGGGATTACCCTCGACCAGCAACAGCTTCATGATTTTCCTCGTTTTTTTCTTGTTTTTTGTTAACCACTTGTTTGAGTTTTCCATCTTATATAGGTTTTCATGCGGCACGCAAACGCATCGGCCGCGTCAGCCTGACAGCCTGCCGAAGCATTCCGGGCAGCCGCGATACGGGCTATTCCCCCGCACACCGCGCAAGCCGACACCGCGCCGACCCCGGAGCCTGCGCTCGCCCGAGAGCAGGGAGGGTTTCCCGCGGCGTTTCGGTCATCGAGTTGTATCGGCAGTGCGACGAAGAAAGTTGAGCCCTTTTCAGGGATCGAGCGTAACGGATGCCGCCCGGATGGCGCGGGCGTGAGCAAATGCGGAGGACCGGACGGCAGCCGGACAACGGCGAAGACGGTCGGCGGCGGGCGCGAAGCGGAAACGGACACTGCCGGCCAATGCGGCAGGATGGCGCCCCCGACACGAATCGAACGTGTGACCCTCCCCTTAGGAGGGGGATGCTCTATCCACTGAGCTACGGGGGCAAGGATGAAGCGAAGCGCGATTCTACGCGGCTTGCGGGCGGGTGTGCAAATGGGCGCGGCGGCGATTCTGGTTTTGCTCCGCCGCATTCAACACCCCCGTCCGGCATGCCGGCGAGAGCCATTCCGGGCCGCTCGGAACGCCCCGACAGTCAGCCGCTTACGCCGCGGCTCCCGGGCGGCAGGCCGGGGTTTGAGCGAAGGCAACGCGTCTTTATCCCGGAGTCGCTTTTTCGCGACGCGCCTTGTTGCCCCAGATCCAGATGTACTGCATGCCCGATGCCACGGTGGTGGCGAACACCAGCCAGAACATCGGATACACCCAGGCTTCGCCCGGGACGATGGCCGCCTGATGCCCGAGCGCCAGCGCGAGCATGGCGAATTCCGCAAAAGTGTTGACCTTGCCGAGCAGCGTAGGCTGGATCTCCAGGTGCCCCGCCATGCCGCGATAGGCCAGCGCTCCGATCACGATCACCGCATCGCGGATGACGATGGCAAGCGCCACCCACACCGGCACCAGTTCGAAGCTCAACAACACCACCAGCACCGACAGGCTCAGCGCCTTGTCGGTGACGGTATCGAGCGCGGCGCCGATGGCCGTGGCCTGCTTGAGCCTGCGCGCGAGAAAGCCGTCCAGCCCGTCGGTCAGCGCGGCGGCGAGGAACACCCAGGTCGCGATCGCCCACTGGCCCTCCAGCATGAACCAGATCGTGGCCGGCACGCCCATGAGGCGGATGCCGGTGATGGCATTGGGCAGATTGAAGGCTTTTTCCTGCATGTGCGCGTCAACCCCTAAAACCTCATTGAACCACGGAGAACAACGAATCAAAACACAAAAAGCGTTTCACCGCAGAGGACGCAGGGTGTTGATTTCATTCCTCTGCGAATGCCGCGAACGCCGCGGTGGATTCTGTTTTTTGACTTGTTTTTGGTTTCCCCGTGTCCCCGTGGCCGATCACTTTCAAGCCTGGACGCTCTCCCAGAGTTTTTCCAGGCGCTTGGCCGAAACCGGATAGGGGGTCTTCAGTTCCTGCGCGAACAGCGACACGCGCAGCTCCTCCAGGTGCCAGCGGAACTCGGCGAGCTGCGGATCGTGGATGCCGGCCTTGCGGTGTCTGGCCAGGCGCTCCTGATAGCGCGCCTCCAGGCCCTGGATGATGGCGGTGTGGCGCGCGTCGCGCTCGCCGGCGCTGGGCAGCTTGTCGAAGCGGCGCAGGATGGCGCGCAAATAGCGCGGCAGGTGCTGCCAATGCTCCCAGGGCGTGGCGCCGACGAAGCCGGGATGGACGAGGCGGGCGAGATGCGCCTGCTCGTCCTTCAGCGCATGGGCGAAGGGCGATTTCTGCGCGAGTCGCGCCTGCACCTGCTGATAGAGGTCCAGACATTCCTCCACTGATTTCAGCAGCGCCTGTGTCACCGGCGCGATGCGCGGCTTGGCACGCTCCTTCTGCTTGTCGAATTCCTTCTGCTTTCGCGGCAGTTCATCGTCGCCGAGGCAGGCACGCGCGGCGATGGTGTCGAGCAATTCGGCGAAAAAGCCGTCGGCATGGCCGAAGCCGCGGTATTTCAGGGCCAGCGCGGTCTGCCTGGCAAGATCCTTCTCCAACTGCCTGAACTGGGCCGACAGCGCAAGCCGCACGAGGCGCACCACGCCCTTGCGCGTTTCGACCCCGGCGTTTTCCGGCGTGTCCATGAGCTTCATGGCCACGCTGTCGCCGCAATCGACCAGCGCCGGATAGCCGGTGAGCTTCTGCCCGCCGCGGCTGAACTTGACGCTGGCCAGCAGGTCGCCGAAGTCCCAGGCGGTGATGCCTTCGCGCTCGTGCTCGCTGCCAGCCTCGCTCTTGCCGTAGGCGAGGCTGGCGGTCTCGCCGAGCTGTTTTCTCAGCGCCGCGAGGTCGCGGCCCATGGCAAGCTCCTGGCCGCCGTCGTCCAGCACGCGCAGGTTGAGCTTGAGGTGGGCATCGATGTCGGCCTCGCGCACATCGGTCTTCCTGCCGGTGCGCTTTTCCACCCAGGCCGCCACCGTCTGCGCCAGCGCCGCCGCGCCCGGTTTGGCCTCGCCCAGGAACGTCGTCACGGTCTGCGCCAGCGGGATCAAGGCATTGCGGATGTCCTTGGGCAGCGCCTTGAACAGCGCATTGACGCGCTCGCGCAACAGGCCGGGAATGGCCCAGTCGAGCTGCGCCTCGCTCACGCGGTTCAGCAAGTACAAGGGCAGCGACAGCGTGGCGCCGTCGAGCGGGTGGCCCGGCTCGAAGCGATACTTGACCGCGCATGCCACGCCGTCGACCTGGAGAGTTTCCGGATACAGGCCCTGCGACAGGTCCAGCCCCTCGGCGACGATGTCTTCGCGCGCGAGCTTGAGCGTGTCGGGATCGATGGTTTTCAGCCACTTCTCGAAGGCCGGGCCGTTGTGCAGGCCAGGCGGAATGCGCGCATCGAAGAACTTGTAGATGCGCTCTTCGTCCAGCCACACCCCGGCCTTGCGCGCCTTGTGCTCGAGTTCCTCGATGTGCTTCACCAGTTCGCGGTTGTGCTGGAACCATTGGGCTTGCGTGTCGTACTCGCCCGCCACCAGCGCGCCGCGGATGAAGAGCTCGCGCGCAAGTTCCGGCTCGAGCGGGCCGTAGTGCACGCGGCGGCGCGAGGCCAGCGTCACGCCGTAGAGCGTCACCCGCTCGTAGGCGGTGACGCGCGCCGACTTGCGATCCCAGTGCGGTTCGGAATAGCTGCGCTCCAACACATGCTGCGCGGCGGCCTCGATCCATTCCGGCCGCACTTCCGCCGCCATGCGCCCCATGAGCCTTCCAACATCCGTCAACTCGGCCGCCACCACCCACTTGGGGCCCTTCTTCGCCAGCACCGAGGCGGGGTGCAGGGAGAAGCGCAGGCCGCGCGCGCCCTGGTAGTTGCCCTCGCCCGGCTTCCGCGCCTTGACGTCGTCGGACTTGAAGCCGATATTGCCCAAGAGACCGGCCAGCAGCGACTGATGCAGGGCGTCGTAGCCGGCAGGTTTCTCGTTCAGGCGCAGGCCCATTTCCGCCGCCTGGGCGGCGAGTTGGCCGTGCACGTCGCGCCACTCGCGCATGCGCCGCGGCGAGAGGAAATGCTCGGCGAGCTGATTCTGCAACAGCCGGTTGGATTTCTTGTGCTTGATGGCCTCGTCGAACCAGTGCCACAGCTTCACCACCGACACGAAGTCCGAGCGCTCGTCGGCGAACAGCTTGTGCTTCTCGTCCGCGCTGCCGGCGCGGTCCTGCGGCCGCTCGCGCGGGTCCTGCACCGACAGGAAGCTGGCGATGGCGAGCATTTCCGCGAGGCAGCCGCTGCGCTCGGCGGCCAGGATCATGCGCGCCATGCGCGGGTCGAGCGGCAGCTTCGCCACGCGCTCGCCGATTTTGGTCAGATTGTTCTGCGCGTCGAGCGCGTTCAATTCGTGCAGCAGCCGATAGCCGTCGGCGATGAAGCGGGACTGCGGCGGGTCGATGAAGGGAAAGCCCTCGACGTTGCCCAGGCCCAGCGACTTCATGCGCAAGATCACGCCGGCGAGCGAAGAACGCAAAAGCTCCGGGTCGGTGAAGCGCGGGCGATTGTTGAAGTCGTCCTCGCCGTAGAGGCGGATGCAGATGCCGTCCATCACCCGGCCGCAGCGGCCGGCGCGCTGGTTGGCGGAGGCCTGGGAAATCTTTTCGATCAACAACTGCTCGACCTTGTTGCGCGCGGAATAGCGCTTGACCCGCGCCTGGCCGGTATCGATGACATAGCGGATGCCGGGCACGGTGAGCGAGGTCTCCGCCACGTTGGTGGCGAGCACGATGCGGCGCGCATTGCCGGGCTTGAAGATGCGGTCCTGCTCCTCCACCGAGAGGCGCGCGAACAGCGGCAAAATCTCGGTGTGCGGCGGATGATGCTTTCTCAGCGCCTCGGCGGTGTCACGAATCTCGCGCTCGCCGGGCAGGAAAATCAGGGTGTCGCCCCAGCCCTCGCGCGCCAGTTCGTCGGTGGCGTCGAGGATGGCCTGGGTGAGATCGGCCTCCTCTTTTTCCCGGGCTTTTTTAATGCCCCTCTCCCCTTGCGGCGCAGGGGCGAGGGGCAAGTCCTCATCGCCCAGCGGCCGGTAGCGGATCTCCACCGGATAGGTGCGGCCGGAGACCTCGATCACCGGCGCGTTGCCGAAATGCGCGGAGAATTTCTCGGCGTCGATGGTGGCGGAGGTGATGACGACTTTCAGCTCCGGCCGCAGTTCCACCAGCGTGCGCAGATAGCCGAGCAGGAAATCGATGTTGAGCGAGCGCTCGTGCGCCTCGTCGACCACGATGCAGGAATATGCCGACAGCAGGGGATCGCCCTGGCTCTCCGCCAGCAGGATGCCGTCGGTCATGAACTTGATGCGGGTGTCGCGCCTGGATTTATCGGTAAACCGCACCTTGTAGCCGACCAGGCCGCCGAACTCGCTTTTCAGCTCCTCGGCCACGCGGCTCGCCACCGAGCGCGCGGCGATGCGGCGCGGCTGGGTGCAGCCGATCAGCCCCGCCTCCGCCAGCCCCGCCTCCAGGCACATCTTGGGAATCTGCGTGGTTTTTCCAGAACCGGTCTCGCCGCACAGGATCAGCACGGGATTGGCCTTCAGCGCGGCGAGGATGTCGTCCCGCCGCTGCGCTACCGGCAGATCGGGGTATTCAATAGCTTGAGTCATGCAAATTCCGTCGGTGGTGAAGCTTTACGCCTCACGCCTCACCCCTCACGTCTCACTTGTTTTTGATGTAGCGCTCGTCATCGAAGGTCTCCAGCCACTGCGGCCGGTATACCGCCAAGAGGGTCGCCCCCATGCCGGTGGTGAGCGCCTCCGACCAGGCCAGCAGGATGAAGTAGACGCTGTAGTTTCCCAGCAGATAGGACAAGGGATAGGCCCCGGACAGCGCCAGCACCGCGGTCGAGGCCAGCGCGGCGGCGCCGATGGCGAGCGCCGCGCCGAAGAAGCCGTTGGCCAGCACGTAGATGAAAAAATGATTGGGCAGCTTGCGGTCCACCAGGCGGTACAGCTGGTGCGTCACCGCGGCGGGCACGGCGCAAAACAGCAGCGACTCCAGGCCCAGCCCGGCCAGGCTGCCCTTGCCGGTCAACGCCGCGGCCAGCGCCGCCAGGCTCGCCGCCAGCCAGCCGCGCCAGAAGCCGAACATGAGCGTGGCGAGGCTCGCGCCCAGCATGTGAAACGACAGCCCCGGCTTCACCCCGGTGCGGATCTGCCACAGCACCATCAGCCCGACCGCCACGCCCAGGAACAGGTTGAGGCGCGCCGCGTCCTTGAGCCGCGCGAGGTCGCCCGAGCGCCAGGCGAACCACAGCAGGATGGCCACGCCCGCCCAGCCCAGCGCATGCCAGTTGTCGGCAAAAACCGAGATTCCCTTGTCCATGGCGATATTCTAACTGCGGCTATACTTCCCGTTTTATTTGGCGGCAAAAGCACATGAAGTTAGCCCTGTTCGACCTCGACAACACCCTGCTCGCCGGCGATTCCGACTTCGAGTGGGCGCAGTTCCTCATCAGCAAGGGCGTGCTCGACCGCGAAGTGCACGAAGCGAAAAACCGCGAGTTCTACGAGCACTACAAGGCCGGCACCCTCGACATCCACGCCTTCCTCGACTTCCAGCTGAAGCCGCTGGGCCGCCATCCGCGCGAGCAGCTCGAAGCCTGGCATCGCGAATACCTCGCCACGCGCATCCTGCCCATGATCACCGCGAAGAGCCGCGCGCTGGTGCAGAAACACCGGCAGGAAGCCGACGCGGTCGCCATCATCACCGCCACCAACCGCTTCGTCACTGGGCCGATTGCCAGGGAATTCGGCGTCGAGCACCTGATCGCCACCGAGGTGGAGGAGATCGACGGCCAGTACACCGGGCGCGGCGCCGGCATCCCCTGCTTCAAGGAGCACAAGATCACCCGCCTGGAGATGTGGCTGTCCGAGCAGGGCCTGCTGTGGGAAGACGTCAGCGAAAGCTGGTTCTACAGCGATTCGCTGAACGACCTGCCGCTGCTGACCAGGGTCACGCACCCGGTCGCGGTGGACCCGGACGACACCCTGGAAGCGCATGCCAGGCTCAACGGCTGGCCGATCATCAGCCTGCGCAATTGAGGTCGCAATCGATGCCGGGGCGCTCAAGGGAGGAACGGCAGGCCTGTTTCATTTGGTTTTCCCGCCCTTGCCTCACCCCGCCTGCCTGTGAATAAGGTTTTGGACAAAAGCCGGCTGATATAATTCGGGCTTCCTCGTCCTGACTTTTCTCAATGATCCGTCGTTTCATCCAGCGCGTACTAGGCACCTCCGGCAAGCCCGAGACGGGCAGACCCGCCCGCGGCCCGCTGATCCTGGCGCGCGGCAAGCACGGCATCAGGCGCGACGACATCGACGCCTGCGCGCTCAGGACCTGCGAAACGCTGGCGGACGCGGGCTTCAAGGCCTTCGTCGTCGGCGGCGCGGTGCGCGACCTGCTGCTGGAGCAGAAACCCAAGGATTTCGACATCGCCACCGACGCCACCCCCGAGGAGGTGCGCCGGCTGTTCCGGCGCTCGCGCATCATCGGCCGCCGCTTCCGCATCGTCCACGTCATGTGCGGCCGCGACACCGTCGAAGTCACCACCTTCCGCGCCGCCGGCAGCCTCGGCGGCGACGAGGAGGACGAGCGCCCCACCGACGAGTCCGGCCGCATCCTCGAAGACAACGTCTTCGGCAGCCAGGCCGAGGACGCCGCGCGCCGCGATTTCACCGTCAACGCGCTGTATTACGACCCGCTGCGCGAAGAGGTTCACGACTATTTCAACGGCGTCGCGGACTGCCGCAGGAAAACCCTGCGCATGATCGGCGACCCGGCCACACGATACCGCGAGGATCCGGTGCGCATGCTGCGCGCCGCGCGTCTCGCCGCCAAGCTGGATTTCCGCATCGACTCCGCCACGCGCAAGCCGGTGGCGGAACTGGCCGGCCTGCTCGACAACGTGCCGCGCGCACGCATCTTCGACGAGGCGGTGAAGCTGCTGATGTCCGGCCACGCCCTGCGCGGCGTGCACCAGCTGCGCGCCGAGGGCCTGCACCACGGCATGCTGCCGCTTTTGGACACCATCCTCGACGATGACCAGGGCAGGCGCTTCATCGAAGCCGGCCTGAAAAACACCGACGAACGCATCCACCAGGACAAGCCCGCCTCGCCCGGCTTTTTGTTCGCCTGCCTGTTGTGGCCGCAGGTGCGGCGCCGCTGGGACGCGATCCAGGCCGGCGGCGAGCGCCCCATCCCCGCGCTGTTCCTCGCCATGGACGAAGTGCTGGAGGCGCAGCGCGAGCTGCTGGCGATCCCGCGCCGCTTCGACGGCATGATCAAGGAAATCTGGGCGCTGCAGCCGCGCTTCGAGCAGCGAGCGGGCAGCCGCCCCTTCCGCCTGCTGGAACATCCGCGCTTCCGCGCCGGCTACGATTTCCTGCTGATCCGCGCGGAAAGCGGCGAGGTGCCCCAGGAACTCGGCGACTGGTGGACCGCCTTCCAGGACGCCGACGACGCCACGCGCAAATCCATGCTGGTCGCGGACACCGAAGCCAAGCCCAAGCGCAAGCGCCGGCGCAAGCCCAAGGCCGCGGCGGCGGCCGCCGAAACGCCAAGCCCATGATGGTCACCGCCTACATCGGTCTTGGCGCCAATCTCGACGATCCGGCCGCGCAGGTGGAACGGGCCATGGACGAACTCGCGCGCCTGCCGCAGAGCCGCTGGCTCGGGGGTTCATCGCTGTATGCCTCGGCGCCGGTGGGCTACGCCGAGCAGCCCGATTTCATCAACGCCGTGGCCGCGCTGGAGACCCGGCTGTCGCCGCGCGCGCTGCTCGAAGCCATGCTCGGCATCGAGCAGCATCACGGCCGCAACCGCACCTTCCGCAACGCCCCGCGCACGCTCGACCTCGACCTGCTGCTGTACGGCGCCGCGCATTTCCACGAGGAAAACCTCACCCTGCCGCATCCGCGCATGCACGAGCGCGCCTTCGTGCTGCTGCCGCTGCTGGAACTCGCGCCCGAGCTCGTCATTCCCGGCCACGACCGCGCCGCACCGCTGCTCGCGCGGTGCAGCGACCAATCGGTGCGCCGTTACCAGCCGCCGCTGAAAGTGGCGACCGGAGCCGTCTGATGCCGCGCCCGCGCTACCGCCACATCGTGGTGGAAGGCCCCATCGGCGTGGGCAAGACCAGCCTCGCGCGCCGGCTGGCCGAGCATCTGCAGGCCGAACTGCTGCTGGAAAACGCCGCCGACAACCCTTTCCTGCCGCGCTTCTATCAGGACCCGAAACGATACGCCCTGGCCACCCAGCTGCATTTCCTGTTCGACCGCGCGCGCCAGGTGAGCCAGCTCGCCCAGGGCGACCTGTTCCGCCACAGCATCGTCGCCGACTTCCTGCTCGACAAGGACCGCCTCTTCGCCCGCCTCAACCTCGACAGCGACGAGTACGCGCTGTATCGAAAAGTGTATGACGACCTCGCCCTGCAGTCGCCCGCGCCCGACCTGGTGATCTACCTGCAGGCGCCGCTCGACAAGCTGCGCGAGCGCGTCAAGCGCCGCGGCATCGACTACGAGCAGGGCATGAGCAGCGACTACCTCGACCGCCTCGCCGCCACCTACAGCGAATTCTTCCACCACTACGACGCTGCCCCCGTGCTCATGGTCAACAGCGAGCACCTCAATTTCGTGAGCAGCGCCGATGACTTCGAGCTTTTGCTGGAGCGCATGGACAAGATGCGCGGCCCGCGCGAGTTCTTCTCGCGCGCTGCCTGAACTTCCTTTACAAAGAGGACAGGAGGACAAGAGGGCTATAAAAAGAAGACAGGCAGAGAGGCTTTCCTCCTGTCCTCTTGCCCTCCTTGTTAAGATTTTCCTTATGAGTGAGCCACTGAAACCCGTCACCCTCTCCACCCTCAAGGCCATGCGCGCGCGCGGCGAGAAGATCGCCGTGCTCACCGCCTACGACGCCAGCTTCGCGCGGCTGATGGACGAGGCCGGGATGGACGCCGTGCTGGTCGGCGACTCCCTTGGCATGGTGGTGCAAGGCCATGCTTCGACGCTGCCGGTGAAGCTGTCGGAAATGTGCTACCACACCCGCTGCGTGGCGCGCGGCGTGAAACGCGCCTTCATCGTCGCCGACCTGCCCTTCGCCAGCTACCAGCAAAACCCGCAGCAGGCCTACGCCTCGGCCGCGCGGCTCATGGCCGCCGGCGCGCACATGGTCAAGCTCGAGGGCGGCGCGGTGATGGCGGAGACCATCGCCTTCCTCACCAGCCGCGGCATTCCGGTGTGCGCGCACCTGGGCCTGCTGCCGCAGTCGGTCAACCAGTTGGGCGGCTACCGCGTGCAGGGGCGCGAGGAGGCCGCAGCGAAACGCTTGATCGCGGACGCCCAGGCCCTCGAGACGGCAGGCGCCGGGCTGATGGTGCTGGAGGCCATCCCCGCCGCGCTCGCCGGCGAACTCACGCGCAGCCTCGCCATTCCCACCATCGGCATCGGCGCCGGCGTCGACTGCGGCGGCCAGGTGCTGGTGATGTACGACATGCTCGGGCTCTACCCGCACGCGCCCAAGTTTTCGAAAAACTTCATGGACGGCGCGGGCAGCGTTCCCGCCGCGTTCAATGCCTACGTGCAGGCGGTGAAAACCGGCGCCTTTCCGGCTGCCGAGCACAGTTTCTGATGCAAATCCTGCGCAGCAATGCGGAACTCAAGCTGTGGAAAGCCGCCCACCCTGACTGCGCCTTCGTGCCGACCATGGGCAACCTGCACGCGGGTCACCTCTCCCTGATCGGACAGGCGCGCCTGTCCGGACTGCCGGTGATCGCCAGTATTTTCGTGAACCCGCTGCAATTCGGCGCCGGCGAGGATTTCGCGCGTTATCCGCGCACCTTCGACGCCGACTGCGCGAAACTCCGGGATGCCGGCTGCGCCGCCGTGTTCGCGCCCGCGCTCGAGGACCTGTACCCGCAGCCGCAAGGCTATTTCGTCGAGCCGCCGGCGCTGGCCAGCGAGCTGTGCGGCAAGTTCCGCCCCGGACATTTCCGCGGCATGCTCACCGTGGTGCTGAAGCTGTTCAACCTAGTCGAGCCGCGCGTGGCGCTGTTCGGCAAGAAGGACTACCAGCAGCTGGCGCTGATCCGCGGCATGCGCGAGCAGCTGAACCTGCCCATCCGCATCGAAGCCGGCGAGACCACGCGCGCGGAAGACGGCCTCGCGCTGTCCTCGCGCAACGGCTACCTGAGCGAGGCCGAGCGCCAGGAAGCGCCCCGCCTGTATCAGAACCTCAAGCTCATCGCCGACGCCCTGGCCCTGGGCCGGCGCGATTTCGAGGAACTGGAAGTGCAGGCGCTGGACGCACTCTACCGGCACGGCTGGAAGGTGGATTACGTGAGCATCCGCCGCCCCGACCTTTCCCTGCCAGCCGAAAGCGATGCGCAATTCGTGGTGCTGGGCGCGGCCTGGCTGGGCAAGACCCGGCTCATCGACAACGTCGAGGCCGGCCAATAGGCCGCCCAATTCCCTTATAATTCAGCTTTATAGATTCATCGGGAGAGCCGTATGACCCGAACCATGCTGAAATCCAAGCTGCACCGCGCGCACGTCACGCACTCCGAGCTGCACTACGAAGGCTC
The DNA here is from genome assembly GCA_024709485.1 of Hydrogenophilaceae bacterium. GTDB lineage: Bacteria > Pseudomonadota > Gammaproteobacteria > Burkholderiales > Thiobacillaceae > UBA6918. The sequence continues at coordinate 39,310 of JANJWO010000007.1, forward strand.
CTGCGCCATCGACGAGGCGCTGCTCGAAGCCGCCGACATCCGCGAATACGAGCAGATCCAGATCTACAACGTCAGCAACGGCGAGCGCTTCACCACCTACGCCATCCGCGCCGAGCGCAATTCCGGCATCATTTCCGTGAACGGCGCCGCCGCGCACAAGGCCGAGCCCGGCGACATCGTCATCATCGCCACCTACGCCCAGTACAGCGAACTGGAACTGGCGCGCTACGTCCCCAATCTGGTGTACGTGAACCCGGAAAACCGCATCACCGGTTCGCGCAACCACATCCCCGTCCAGGCCGCCTGAATTTCCCGGCCCCGGTCGCCCTCGTGGCTTTGTCGATGTCCGCGGCGCAGGCAGCGATGATCGACCGGCTGGGCGAAAACCTTTCAGCGCACGCTTGAGGCGTCCTGACCGAAAAGCACTTTGCTTGCCGCCTCGTCCATCACCGGCTGCGGGTTGATTGCGTCCGCCAGCGCGTAGGCTCGCAGCGTTGCCGGCCTTTGCCGGATGCGCTCGAACCATGCCGCGAGGCGGGGAAATTCTTCCAGCTTCTGGCGCTGTTTCTCATGCGGCACGATCCAGGGGTAGCAGGCCATGTCGGCGATGGAATATTCCTCTCCGCAGATGAACTCGCGCCCATCGCCAAGATGCCTGTTCAAGACCCCGTACAGCCGGGCGGTTTCCTTCACGTAACGCTCGATCGCATAAGGCACCGGCTCCGGCGCGTACTGCACGAAATGATGGTTCTGCCCGGCCATCGGCCCCAGGCCGCCGACCTGCCAGAACAGCCATTGCAGCGCCTGGTTGCGGCCGCGCAGATCCTGGGGGATGAAACGACGGCTCTTGTCCGCCAGGTACAGCAGGATCGCGCCTGACTCGAAGGCCGAAACAGGCTCGCCGCCGTCTGCCGGCGCATCGTCGACGATGGCCGGGATGCGGTTGTTGGGTGAAATGCGCAGGAACTCGGGCCGGAACTGCTCGCCCTTGCCGATGTTGACCGGCACGACGCGGTATTCCAGGCCGGCCTCTTCCAGAAACATCGTGATCTTGTGGCCGTTGGGTGTGGTCCAGTAATGCAGATGGATCATGACGCGTTCTCCTGTCCATGGACGTTGCCGGCATTATGCGCCCTGCGGCCGAAAGCTGCCGGTGCGCAGGTAGCGCAACACCTGGGCATGCACCGCGCGCGCCCCCAGCATGCCGAAGTGACTGTGCGGCACGAGCAGATGATGCGTCACCTCCGGCGTCAGCGTTTCGTCCACACAAACGGTGCCGTCGTGGGGCCGTGGCAGCCCCCCTGCCACCAGCGTCCCCAGCCCGATCCCGCGCACACCGGCAATCAAGGCCAGCGGACGATTCCCCGGCCAGGCTGGTCGTTCGCCCAGCAAGGCCTTGTGCGTATGCGGCCCCAACATCCAGCGCCCCAGTTTCCAGCGGCCAAAGGCCAGGGCCGCACGACTGGGCGCAAGCGGCGTGCCCAGCATCAGCACGCGGCCGTTTTCCGGCAGCCCGCCCTGCGCGGCCAGATGGCACAACAGCAGCCCGCCCAGGCTGTGCCCGACCAGATGCACCGGCCCCGGCTCGAGCCCGCCCAGCAGCGCGGCGAGCCGGCTCGCGTGGGGCGCCAGCGGCTGCCGGGTGGGATAGCGGAAAAAGCGCACCGCGTAACCGGCGCGCTTCAGCGACCAAGCCAAGGGCAGCAGTTCCAGGCCCTTCATCCACAGGCCGTGCACGAGGACGACGGTTTCGTTCATGCAGACCGCGCAGACGGCGCTGTCATCGGCGGGATGCGCGCGACAGCGGCCCCAGGGCCGGCAGCAGCGCAGCCAGCAGGCCGCCTGCGGCCGCGATCAGCCAGTCGTCGGCATGCAGGGGGCGCAGGTGCAGGTACTGCGCCAACGCTGGCACCTGCACCAGAAGCAGCGACAGCCCGATGGTGGCCGCCACCACCCATTTCGCCGCATGGCCGTGCAGGCGGCTGAGGGCCGCGGTGATGCCGGCGCTTGCCATGGTCAGCGCAACCAGGGCCATGGCGCGGGCATGGGCGACGTCGTAGCCGGCGCCAAGGCTGCGGTCGTAGCTCACCATCACCACGCCCGCCACCACGACGCCGGTAAGGACGATGGACAGCCACTGGGGCCGATCGAAGAAGCGCAGTTCCGGACTGGGCTGGCGCGGGCGCAAGGCTTCGCCCGCCGGCAGGTTCTGGAACACCAGCAGGGCCGTGGGATGAATGATCAGTTCCAGCCACACCACGTGCACCGGCAGGTAAAGCAGCGGATAGCCCGCGAGCGGGATCATCGCCGCGGTGGCGACCAGCGGCAGGTGGATCATCAGCAGGTAGGCGAAGCTCAGCTGCAGGTTGCGAAACAGCTGCCGCCCTTCGGCGATGGCCTGCACGATGCTGCGGAAGTTGTCGTCGAGCAGCACGATCGCGGCGACCTCGCGCGCACTGCGCGTGCCGCGCCGGCCCATGGCGATGCCGATGTCGGCGGCCTGCAGGGCCGGCACATCGTTCACCCCGTCGCCGGTCACCGCGACGATCTCGCCCTGCCCCTGCAGGGTGCGCACCAGGGCCAGCTTCTGCGACGGAATCGCGCGCGCGATGACATCCACACCATTCAGAAACGCGCCGCCTTCGGCAGCGATGCGGCGCTCCATTTCATCGCCCGTCAGCACCACCGGCGCCTCGCCGCCGAGGCCGACTTCCCGCGCCACCGCGGCAGCGGTGGCCGGGTGGTCGCCGGTGACCATGATGACGTGTATGCGGGCATCGCGGCAGCTGCGCACCGCCTGTTGCACTGACTCGCGCAGCGGGTCCTCGAACGCCAGCAGCCCGGCGAAACGGAAGCCATGCTCGGGCTCGCCGCCCGGCCAGGCATCGCCGTCGAGTTCGCGCACGGCACAGGCAATGACCTTGTGCGCACCCTCGGCCAGTTTCGCGGTGAGGTTCTGCCAGTGCGATCGCTCCGCTGCCGAGAGCGCGCACAGCGCGAATACCGTTTCCGGCGCGCCTTTCACTGCCGCGCACAGAACGCCCTGCCGGCGGATGATGGCCGTCTCGCGCTTGCGGTCTTCAGTGAATGGGAAGCTCGCCTCGCGTTCGATTGGGCTGGCACTGGCCGCCTGCAGAATCGCCAGGTCCATGGGGTCTGCGCTCTCCCTGCGCGAAGCCGCCGCCGCGATCAGCAACAGCTCCGCTTCGTCCTGAGCGCTTGCCGGATAGCGATGCGCCAGCGACAGCCTGCCTTCGGTCAGCGTGCCGGTCTTGTCGGAACAGATGCAGGTGACGCGGCCGATGTTCTCCACCACCACGCCCCGGCGCACCAGAGCCTGGCGCCTGGCGAGGCGGTAAATGCCCACGCCGAGGAAAAAAGTCATGACCACGGGAAACTCCTCCGGCAGCGCCGCCACCGCCAGCGTCAGCGCGCTGAGCAAGGCGTCCACCAGGCCATGCCCCTGGCGGAACCGCACCCACGCCAGGAATACGCACACGACCGCCGCGGCCACCACCAGCACCTTGACGAGATCGGCCACCGCGCGCTGCATCGGCGTGCGCTCATGGCTGCCGCGGATGGCGGAACGCACGATTTCGCCGTATTGGGTTTCGCCGCCGACCTGCACGACCCGCAGGGCGGCCTCGCCCGTGAGCACGCGCGTGCCGGCAAAGCCCCAGTGCGCGTCCTCGACCTGGGCCAGGCCGTCGAGCCGGTCAAGCTTGCCCAGCGCAGACTTGCGCACCGGATACGCCTCGCCGGTCAGCGCCGATTCGTCGAGTTGCAGGTTGTCCGCCTGCACCAGCATCCCGTCTGCAGGCAGAAACTCGCCCGCCCGCAGCAGCACCAGTTCGCCCGCCACCACGGCGGCGGCGTCGACCAGCGTTTCCACCCCGTCGCGAACGACACGGGCATGGCTGGCCAGATGGCTGGACAGCCCTGCGGTCGAGGCCTGGGTGCGGCGGTGCAGGAAGGCGTCCATGGCCAGAAAGGGAATCAGCGCGACCAGCAGGATGACTGCCTCGGTGCGTTCGCCGATCAGTCCGAATAACAGGCTGGTGCCGAGGAGGAACCACAGCATCGGGTCCTTCAGGGTTTCTTGCAGCAAATGCAGCCAGCCCGCCTCGATGGTTTCGACGATCCGGTTGTCGCCGTAACGCGCCCGCCGCGCCGAAATCTCGGCAACGGACAGTCCCCGCAGGGAGCTATCCAGCCCTTCGAGACGGTCGAGCGGAATGCTGCGCTTCATGGGAAATGGCGACAGTCGGATGCTGGGGACAATTCCATCATAGCGCCGTATGGGCGCGGGCTAAGCCAGGCCCAGGGGCTTGAACGGGCGATGGCTGATAACGACGCGACAAAACATGAACGCGTGATTTGGTGCCGGGAGGGGGACTCGAACCCCCACACTGTTTCCAGCGGCGGATTTTGAATCCGCTGCGTCTACCGATTCCGCCATCCCGGCAAGGAGGCATGAAGCCGCGCATTATCGCCCAAGGCTCCGGGCAGGGGCAAGGCGCAGACCTTATAATGCCGGCTTTCCGACGTAGCCAGGCTTGCCCGATGCGGCTTTCCGATTTCGATTACCCCCTGCCGGAGGAACTGATCGCGCAGTTTCCGGCCGCCGAGCGCACCGCCAGCCGCCTGCTGCATGTGGACGGCGCGCATCTGGCCGACCGCATGTTCGCCGAGCTGCCCGAATTTCTCCGCCCAGGCGACGTGCTGGTGTTCAACGACACGCGCGTGATCAAGGCGCGGCTCTATGGCCAGAAACCCACGGGCGGGCAGGTGGAGGTGCTGGTCGAGCGGATCCTCAACGACCACGACGCGCTGGCCTTCGTGCGCGCCAGCAAGACGCCGAAGCCGGGTTCCCGCATCGTCATCGGCGACAGCGTCGAGTTCGAGATGCTGGCGCGCCAGGGCGACCTGTTCCGCCTGCGCTGCCATGGCGGCGACAGCCTGCTGGAAGTGCTCGAGCGCCACGGCCGGCTGCCATTGCCGCCCTACATCGCGCATGCCCCGGAAACGCTGGACGAGGCCCGCTATCAGACGGTGTACGCCAGCCAGCCCGGCGCGGTGGCCGCGCCCACCGCCGGGCTGCATTTCGACGAGGCCATGCTGGCGCGGCTCGACGCCCTGGGTGTCACGCGCGCCACGGTGACCCTGCACGTGGGCGCCGGCACTTTCCAGCCGGTGCGGGTGGAGAACATCGCCGAGCACCGGATGCACAGCGAGCGCTTTTTCATCCCCGAGGCCACGGTGGCGGCCATCCGCGAAGCGCGCGAAACAGGCGGCCGCATCCTGGCGGTGGGCACCACCAGCCTGCGCGCGCTGGAATCGGCGGCGCGCGACGGCGAACTGCAGGCCGGCGAGGGCGACACCAATCTATTCATCACCCCCGGCTACCGCTTCCGGGTGGTCGAGCGCCTGCTCACCAACTTCCACCTGCCCAAGTCCACGCTGCTGATGCTGGTGTCGGCCTTCGGCGGCCACGATCATCTGCGCGCCGCCTACGCCCACGCCGTGGCGGCGCGTTACCGCTTCTTCAGCTATGGCGACGCCATGCTGATCGAAAACGCCCCCGCCGCCTGACTTGCCGGATCAATCGAGCGCGAAGGAGATCTTGGCGTTGATGCGGTATTTGACGATCTTGCCGTCTTCCACCCTGGCCTCGAAATCCTGGATGTAGATGGACTTGATGCCGTGCAGCGACTCCTGCGCCTTGCGTATGGCCACGTTGGCGGCCTCTTCCCAGCTCTGGCTGGATTCGGCCAGTACTTCGATGACTTTTATCACGCTCATGACGGTCTCCTCTCGTTGCAGGGCGCGGCGGGCGCCGCGCCCTGTATTCAAGTTAGCAGGTGAAACCCCGGCAACCAGGGAAGGCTCGGGCGGCCGGGTTATCATTGGCGGTTTCGCCGGCCTCTGCGTCGGCTTTCCCTTGAAAACCAGATGAAATTCGAGCTTTTCAAAACCGACGGCGCCGCCCGCCGCGGCCGCCTCAGCCTTGCCCATGGCACCGTGGAAACCCCGGTGTTCATGCCGGTGGGCACCTATGGCACGGTCAAGGCCATGTCGCCCGCCGAACTGAAGGAAATCGGCGCCGAGATCGTGCTCGGCAACACCTTCCATCTGTGGCTGCGGCCCGGCCTGGAAGTGGTCGAGACCTTCGGCGGCCTGCACGCATTCATGGGCTGGGACGGGCCGATCCTGACCGATTCCGGCGGTTTTCAGGTGTTCAGCCTGGGCAAACTGCGCAAGATCAGCGAAGAAGGCGTCAAGTTCGCCTCGCCCATCAACGGCGACCGGCTGTTCCTGACCCCGGAAGAGTCGATGCGCATCCAGAAGGCGCTGAATTCGGACATCGTGATGATTTTCGACGAATGCACGCCCTACCCGGCCGAGCGCAAGGCCGCGGCCCATTCCATGCAGCTCTCGCTCAGATGGGCGGAGCGCTCGAAACAGGCGCACGAAGGCAATGCCAACGCGCTGTTCGGCATCGTCCAGGGCGGCATGTACGAGGACCTGCGCGACCAGTCGCTGGAAAGGCTCGCCGACATCGGCTTCGACGGCTACGCCATCGGCGGCCTGAGCGTGGGCGAGCCCAAGCAAGACATGCTGCGCATCCTCGCCCACACCGCGCCGCAGCTGCCGCAGGAGCGGCCGCGCGACCTGATGGGGGTGGGCACGCCGGAGGACATCGTCGAGGCGGTGTCGCACGGCATCGACATGTTCGACTGCGTGATGCCCACGCGCAATGCCCGCCACGGCGTGCTGTTCACGCGGAACGGGGATTTGCGCATCAAGAACGCGGTGCACCGCAACGATCCCGCGCCCATCGACGCCGCCTGCCAGTGCTACGCCTGCCGGAACTTTTCCCGCGCCTACGTACACCATCTCATCCGTTGCGGCGAAATCCTCGGCGCGCGCCTCGCCACCTTCCACAACCTGGCCTATTACCAGGACCTGATGCGCGAGATGCGCCGCGCCATCGAGGCCGGCCGCTTTGCCGACTGGCGGGCGGGGTTTCATGAAGGCCGCGCCGCCGGATGTTAGAATCCATGGATTTGCAAATTAGAGGACTATGGAGAACGCCATGATTTCGACCGGAAAGATTTCAGCCGGAAAACTGCTGCCCGCGACGCTTGCCGCCTTCGCGCCCGCCGCCGCCCACGCCCAGGCCGCCCCGCAAGCGGACCCGCTCACCAGCTTCCTGCCGCTCATCATCATCTTCGTGCTGTTCTATTTCATGCTCATCCGCCCGCAGATGAAGCGCGCCAAGGAGCAGCGCAAGATGCTGGAAGGCCTGCAGAAGGGCGATGAAGTCGTGACCGGCGCCGGCCAGGTCGGCAAGATCACCAAGATCGGCGATCAGTACGTTTCCCTCGAGATCGCCGACGGCGTCATCACCCACGTGCAGAAGCAGTCGGTGCAGGTCCTGCTGCCCAAGGGCACGATCAAAGGCATTTGAGGGAACAGGATTCGGGAATCAGGGGAAAGGAATGAGCCGTCTGCATGCCATTCCTTGCCCCCCGACGCCCGCCCCGGTCCCCACTCCCATCCCTAGCCCCTAGCCTAACAATGAACCGTTTCCCGCTCTGGAAAAACATCCTCATCGGCCTTGTGCTGGTGGCCTCCTTTCTCTACACCCTGCCCAACTTTTTCGGCGAGGTGCCCGCCGTCCAGGTTTCGCCGCTGAAAAGTACCGCAATCGCCGACCAGGCCCTGCTCAAGGAAGCCGAGACTGCGGTGCGCGCGGCGGGCGTGCAGGCGGAAAGCGCCTTCCTCGACGACAACAGCGTGAAGCTGCGCTTTGCCAGCACCGACGAGCAGATCAAGGCCAAGGATGCGCTGCAGGCGGCGCTGGGCGACCGCAACACCGTGGCGCTCAACCTGCTCTCGGCCTCGCCGCACTGGCTGGCGTCCATCCGCGCGCTGCCGATGTACCTGGGCCTGGACCTCAGGGGCGGGGTGCATTTCCTGCTGCAAGTGGACATGAAAGCCGCGCTTGAACGCAGGATGATCGGCTACCAGGGCGATATCCGCACCGAATTGCGCAACGAGAAGATCCGCTACGCCCGCATCGCGCGCGCGGGCGGCAAGGTGGAGGTGAAATTCTCCACCCGCGACCAGCGCGATGCCGCCCAGTCCAGGATCGCCGGCGCCTATCCCGACCTGAACCTGGTCAGCACCGATGGCGCCGACGAGTTCAGCCTCGTCGCCACCCTCAAGCCCGAAGCCGAGCGCAGCATCCAGGAATTCGCCGTCAAGCAGAACATCCAGACCCTGAGAAACCGCGTCAACGAACTGGGCGTGGCCGAGCCGGTGATCCAGCAGCAGGGCCTCGACCGCGTGGTCGTGCAACTGCCCGGGGTGCAGGACACGGCCAAGGCCAAGGACATCCTCGGCCGCACCGCCACCCTGGAAATCCGCCTGGTGGACGAGGAGGCCGACGTCAATGCCGCCGCCGCGGGCCAGATTCCCTTCGGCGACGAGCTTTACCAAAGCCGCGACGGCTATCCGGTGCTGGTGAAAAAAGACGTGGTGCTGACCGGTGATTCCATCACCGACGCCGCCCCCGGCTTCGACAGCCAGACCAACCGCCCCGCGGTGCACGTCAGTCTGGACGGCAAGGGCGCGCGCATCTTCAAGGATGTCACGCGCGAGAACGTCGGCCGCCGCATGGCCATCCTGTTGATCGAACACGGCCAGACCGAGATCATCACCGCGCCCACCATCCAGGAGGAAATCGGCGGCGGGCGCGTGCAGATCACCGGCATGGAGTCGCCGCGCGAGGCCTCCGATGTGGCCCTGCTGCTGCGCGCCGGCGCCCTGGCCGCGCCCATGACCATCGTCGAGGAGCGCACCGTCGGCCCCAGCATGGGCCAGGAAAACATCGCCAAGGGCTTCCACTCCAACCTGTGGGGATTCATCGCGGTGGTGGCTTTCATGATCTTCTACTACCGCGTGTTCGGCATCTTCTCCTCGCTGGCGCTGGCGGCCAACGGCCTCTTCCTGGTCGCGCTGCTGTCCCTGTTGCAGGCGACGCTGACCCTGCCGGGCCTCGCCGGCATCGCCCTCACGCTGGGCATGGCGATCGACGCCAACGTGCTGATCAACGAAAGGGTCCGCGAAGAGTTGCGCAACGGCGCCACCCCGCAGGCGGCCATCCACGCCGGCTACGACCGCGCCTGGAGCACCATTCTCGACTCCAACCTCACCACCCTGATCGCGGGCATCGCCCTGTTCTGGCTGGGCTCGGGGCCGGTGCGCGGCTTCGCCGTGGTGCTGTGCCTGGGCATTCTCACCTCCATGTTCAGCGCGGTGACGGTGTCGCGCGCCATGGTCAACCTCTCCTACGGGCGCAAGCCGCGCCTGTCGAAAGTCTCCATCTGAGGGCCGCAAGATGATCCGCTTTTTCGATGTCGACCGCGTCATCCCGTTCATGCGCTACGGGAAGACCACCACGACCATTTCGCTGGGCACCTTCATCTTCGCGGTGTGGGCGCTGTGGGCGTATGGCCTCAACCTCGGGGTGGACTTCACCGGCGGCACGGTGATGGAAGTCAGCTACAGCCAGCCCGCCCAGCTCGACCAGATCCGCGGCTCGCTGGAGAACGCCGGCTTCAAGGAAGTCGCGGTGCAGAACTTCGGCACCTCGCGCGACGTGCTGATCCGCCTGCCGGTGAGCAAGGATGCCACCGCGGCCCAGATCAGCAACCGAGTCATGGACACACTGAAGGCGCAGCACCCCGACGTGGCGCTGAAAAAGATCGACTTCGTCGGCCCCCAGGTCGGCAAGGAACTCTACGACAATGGCGCGCTGGCGCTGTTCGTGGTGGCCGTCGGCATCATGGTTTACCTGGCGATCCGCTTCGAATGGCGCTTCGCCGTCTCCGGCATGATCGCCAACGCCCACGACGTCGTCATCATCCTCGGCATGTTCGCCTTCTTCCAGTGGGAGTTCACCCTCACCGTGCTGGCCGGCATCCTCGCCATCCTGGGCTATTCGGTGAACGAGTCCGTGGTGGTGTTCGACCGCATCCGCGAAAACATCCGCAAGATGCGCAAGGCCAGCATTCCCGAGATCATCGACACCTCCATCACCCAGACCTTCAGCCGCACCATCATCACCCACCTCTCCACCCAGATCGTGGTGCTGGCGATGTTCTTCTTCGGCGGCGAGGCGCTGCACAACTTCGCGCTGGCGCTGACCATCGGCATCATGTTCGGCATCTATTCCTCGGTGCTGGTTGCCTCGCCGCTGCTGCTGATGTTCGGCGTCAAGCGCGAGCACTTCCTGCGCGAGGACAAGCCCAAGGAAGGCGTGAGCGCGGACGGCGCGCAGGTTTAATCAGTGAAGAGAGAAGGGACCGCGCCTGCGGCGCTCACGGGGGCAGGGTAACGCCCGCTTCCCACCCTTCACCCTTTCCCCTCCCCCTTCCGCCTTCACCGCCATGGAACTGCTGCATCAATTCATCGACTGGATCCTCGCCACCGTCCACGACTGGGGCTACCTGGGCATTTTCGTCCTGATGGGGCTGGAGTCCACGGTGCTGCCGGTGCCGAGCGAGGCGGTGCTGATTCCCGCCGGCTATCTCGCCCACCAGGGCAAGATGAGCTTCGAACTGATCGTGCTCGCCTCCACCCTCGGCAGCCTGGCCGGCGCCAGCCTCAATTACCTGTTCGCGCTGTGGGTGGGGCGGCCGTTTCTGGAACGCTGGGGCAGGTATTTCTTCGTGCGCCATGAGCTGCTGCACAAGACCGACGTGTTCTTCAACCGGCACGGCGCCATCTCGACCTTCACCGGCCGCCTGATCCCGGGCATCCGCCACCTGATCTCGCTGCCCGCCGGGCTGACCCGCATGCACTACGGGAAATTCGCCTTCTACGCCTGCCTCGGCGCGGGCGTCTGGTCGCTGATCCTCACCGCCCTGGGCTGGTACATCGGCGGCAACGAGGAGTTGATCGCGCGCTACCTCAAGCAGATCACCCTTGCCGTGGTGCTGGCGATGGTCGCGGGAATCGCGCTCTACTGGCGGTGGCAAAGGAAGGGCTGAAGCCCTGCCCCTGCGGCAGCGGCAAGGCCTACGCCGCCTGCTGCGGGCGCCATCTCGATGGCGGCGTGCCGCCCGCCACGGCGGAAGCGCTCATGCGCTCGCGCTATAGCGCCTACGCGCTGGGCAACGCGCCCTATCTGCTGGACAGCTGGCATGCCTCCACCCGCCCCGCTGCGCTCGACCTCGCCGGACAGGCGGCGCTGAAATGGATCGGACTCAAGGTGCTGCGCCATGAGCAGCCGGACGACGGCCACGCCATCGTGGAATTCGTCGCGCGCTACAAGGTCAACGGGCGCGCCTTCAAGATGCAGGAAACCAGCCGCTTCGTCAGGGAAGGCGGGCGCTGGTTTTATGTCGACGGCGATTCGGCGGACGGCGCGCCCTGATAGAATCCGCAAAATTTCATTCACGCCAAGACCGAAACACCATGCAACCCGGAACAACCCGACTCAAGCCCTTGTCCACCCTCCTGTTCGGCAGCCGCTGGCTGCAACTGCCCTTGTACCTGGGCCTGATCGTCGCGCAGGCGGTTTACGTCTACCTGTTCTGGGTGGAGCTTTCCCATCTGGTGGTGGAGACCCCGCGCCTGACCGAGGAAAAGATCATGCTGCTGGTGCTGGGCCTGATCGACGTGGTCATGATCTCCAACCTGCTGATCATGGTCATCGTCGGCGGCTACGAAACCTTCGTCTCGCGCCTGGGCCTATCCGGGCATCCGGACGAACCGGACTGGCTCTCGCACGTCAACGCCAACGTGCTCAAGGTCAAGCTCGCCACCGCCATCATCGGCATTTCCTCGATTCATCTCTTGAAGACCTTCATCAACGCGCACAATCTGGATGAGAAGACCATGCTGTGGCAAGTGGTCATTCACATGGCCTTCGTGCTGTCCGCCGTCGGCATCGCCCTGATCGACAAGCTCATGGGGCACGCTATGGTCGACGAGAAACATTGATCGAATCCGATTAACACAAAGGGAACAGAGGCGGCAGAGGAAACCAAAGGGGGCTTTAACCTGTTCCTCTGCTGCCTCCGTTCCCTCTGTGTCGGTCAGCCCCTACGGGCCGCGGCCTCCACCATCAGCCGCTTCATTTCCGCGACCGCTTTCTCCCAGCCGGTGAACAGCGCCTGCGCCACGATGGCGTGGCCGATGTTGAGCTCGTGCACGCCGGAGATGGCGGCGATCGGCTGCACGTTGTGGTAGGTCAGGCCGTGGCCGGCGTTGACCGTGAGGCCGAGCCCGAGGCCGTAGGCGACCGCCTTGCGGATGCGGTCGAGCTCATGATGCTTGGCGACCGGGTCTTCCAGGTCGGCATAATGGCCGGTATGGATTTCCACCAGCGGCGCGCCGCATTCGCGCGCGGCCTCCAGCTGTTTCTTGTCGGCGTCGATGAACAGCGACACGCGCACGCCGGCCTCTCTCATCTGCGCGCAGGCGTCGCGGATCTTCCCGAGCTGGCCGGCGACATCGAGCCCGCCCTCGGTGGTCAGTTCCTCGCGCTTTTCCGGCACCAGGCACACGTCCTGCGGCTTCACCCGCGCGGCGATCGCCAGCATCTCGGGCGTCACCGCCATTTCCAGGTTCATCTTGGTCTTGAGCACGCGGCGCAGGATGTCCACGTCCTCGTCCTGGATGTGGCGGCGGTCTTCGCGCAAATGCAGGGTGATGCTGTCGGCACCCGCGGTTTCCGCCTGCAATGCCGCCTCCGCCACGCTGGGATAACGGGTCTTGCGCGCCTGCCTGAGGGTGGCGATGTGGTCGATGTTGACACCAAGGTAAATCATCCAAAACCTCACTTCAAGCCACAGAGAACACAGCGATTCACAGAGAAATTCGGTGCATGAATTCCTGATCTTCCCATCATGAAACGCATGCCGGCAATGAATCCACGGGGTTTGCTCTATGTGCTCTGTGCCCTCTGTGGCTTGCCTTGAAATATTTCATTTCTCGATCAGTTCCTTCAGCATCTGGCGAGTATAAAGCGGCTTGCCGCCGAGATGGTGGTTGATGAGCGCGCGCATGAGCTGCTTGGCCTCGGCACGGGTCACCGGCGAATCGAAGCGATCCTGATCCAGGTCCAGCAGGGTGCGGCCCGACACCGGGATGCCGATGCCGCTGCCCTTGCCCGCATAAGGCCCGCGCTCGGGCACGAAGTAATAGGCCTGTTCTTCCCGTACCGGCTGCGCGGTTTCGGCTTCCTCGTGGAAGGTGGCGGCATAGCCGATCTCCGACAGCAGGTGGCGCTCGAAGCGCCGCAGTATGCGCTCCAGATTGTCATCCGCCGGCCGGGCAAGCTCGGACAGCGTGGCGTGGTAATAGTCGAACAGCGCCTCGTGCGGATCGTCGCGCGCCAGCAGTTTCAGCAGCAGCTCATTGAGATAAAAGCCGCACAGCAACGGCATGCCCGAAAGCGGCGCGAGCCCGCCCTGCCATTCGGCGCCGTGCAGGGTGCGCACCTCGCCCTTGCCGAACCACGACAGCAGGAGCGGCGTGAACGGCTGCACCTGCCCGCGCAGCGCGGAACGCGGCCGGCGCGCGCCGCGCGCGACCAGCGCCAGACGCCCGTGATGGCGCGTGAACACCTCCACCACCAGCGAAGTCTCGCGGAAGGGGTAGCTGTGCAGCACGAAACCAAGTTCGTTGTCGATGCGGGCCTGGGCCATGATTCAGTCTCAGAAGGCTTTTACACAGAGGAAGCAGAGGTATCAGAGGAAGGCAAATGACTTTTCCATTCCTGTGTTTCCCTCTGTTACCTCTGTTGCCTCTGTGTCGATAGCATTAAAAGTTTTGACACTACTCGATGCCGAGCGATTTCAGCATCTTCACGTCGTCCGCCCAGCCGCCCTTGACCTTGACCCAGACTTCCAGATAGACCCTGGCGTCGAAGACCTTTTCCATGTCCATGCGCGCCTGGGTGGAGATGGCCTTGAGCTTCTCGCCGCCCTTGCCGATGACGATGGCCTTCTGGCTGTCGCGGTCCACCAATATCGTGGCATAGATGCGGCGCAGATTGCCCTGCTCCTCGAACTTGTCGATCACCACCGCCGTGGCGTAGGGAATCTCGTCGCCGCACAGGCGGAACAGCTTCTCGCGAACGAGCTCCGCCGCCAGCACGCGCTCGCTCTGGTCGGTGACGTCGTCCTCGCCGTAAAACGCCTCGCCTTCCGGCAGGTGGCGCGCCAGGGTTTTCAGCAGTTCGTCGAGGCCGGCGCCGTGTTTGGCGGATACCGGCACGATCTCGCTGAAGGCGTGCTCGGCCGCGACCTTCTGCAGGTATTCCAGCATGGCGGCGCGGTCCTTGAGTTCGTCCTGCTTGTTCACCACCAGCAATACCGGGCGGTCGGCCGGCAGCAGCTTCATCACCTGGCGGTCGCCCGGGTTGAGGCGGCCGGCCTCCACCAGCATGAGCACGGCATCGACCTCGGCCAGGGCCTGCCGGACGCTGCGGTTCAGCGCCGTGTTCAGGCGTCCGCCGTGGCGCGTCTGGAATCCGGGGGTGTCGACGAACACGTACTGGACGCCGGGATCGGTGCGGATGCCCAGCACCCGGTGCCGCGTGGTCTGCGCCTTGCGCGAGGTGATGCTGACCTTCTGCCCCACCAGCTTGTTGAGCAGCGTGGACTTGCCGACGTTGGGGCGGCCGACGAGGGCGACGAAACCCGCGCGGTGCGGCGCGTTCGACTCGTTGCCGCTCACCTGATTTCCCCGACCTGTTTCAAGACGGCGAGCGCGGCCTCCTGCTCTGCGGCGCGGCGGCTTTTGCCCTGTCCCTGGGCGGCAATGTCCAAGGCCGGGATATGGCAGGCGACGACGAAAATCTGGTCGTGCGCTTCGCCGCGCGTGCCGGACAACTGGTAATCCGGCAGCGCATGCTTTCTCGCCTGCAGCCATTCCTGCAGGCGGGTCTTGGCATCCTTGCCGGAAACATTCGGGTCGATGTTGGCGATGGCGGACTCGAACTGCCGCAGCACCGCCGCCTGCGCGGCCTCGAATCCGGCATCGAGAAACACCGCCCCGATGATCGACTCCAGCGCATCCGCCAGCATGGACGGGCGCCTGAAGCCGCCGCTTTTGAGTTCGCCCTCGCCCAGCAGCATGTAGTCGCCGAGCTTGAGGCGCACCGCGATCTCGGCCAGGGTGTCCTGCTTGACCAGGTTCGCGCGCATGCGCGAGAGCGTGCCCTCGGGCAGATTGGGGAAGGCGTCGTACAGCGCCTTGGCGATGGTGCAGTTGAGCACCGAGTCGCCCAGGAACTCCAGGCGTTCGTTGTGCTGCGCGCCGTAGCTGCGATGCGTGAGCGCCTGCCTGAGCAGGCCCTCCTGGCGGAAGCTGTGCCCCAGGCTGTCGCTCAGGCGGTCGAGTCGATTATTCGTCAAGCTGCCGCGCCGCCAGATTCAATTGCCATCCGAACGCGCGGAAAAATCCGCCAGCAGGCTCAGGTTGCCGGCCAGGGGCGCCTCGAAGGAATACTCGACGGCCACGACCGTCCGGCCATTGTCGCGATCGATCTTGAGATCGGCGGCGGAAACCGTCGAGATGTTGTCGATCAGCGCGCGCTTCGAAAAGCGGTCGCGGATTTCGGCGTTGCTCATGCCGTTGGTGTTGGCCTCTTTGCCGATGTCATTGAGGATTTTCTTGATTTCGAAGAATTCCGAATAGGCCGGAATCAGCCTCATCGCCACCAGCGCGACGAAGACCACGACGATGCCCCACAACACCATGCCCACCAGGGTTACACCACGCTGCCGACGGCGATTAATCATGCTGCCTCCCTCAATCGATCATTGTGCCGATGCGTTTGAAATCACCGAAATTCATCCAGATCAGGAACGCCTTGCCGACGATGTTCCGCTCGGGCACGAAGCCCCAGTAGCGGCTGTCGTTGCTGCCGTCGCGATTGTCGCCCATCATGAAATAGTGCCCTGCCGGCACGCGGCAGGCAAATCCGTCTTCATTGTAGGTGCAGTTTTCCTGGTAAGGAAAGCGCTTGGCCTGCTCCGGGATGAAGCCGGGGATGCCGGGGACGGTCATGGCCGCGTGCTCGTGCGTGCCCAGCTTTTCCCGATAGACGATGCCGGTGACGTAGTTGAGGCCGCCGGTTTCAAAGCTGAAGGTGCCATTCTCGCGGTACGCCAGCGGCTGGCCGTTGATGGCGAGCCGCTTGTCGCGGTATTCCACCAGATCGCCCGGCGTCCCCACGATGCGCTTGATGTAGTCGACCGAGGGGTCCTCCGGGTAATGGAACACCATGATCTCGCCGCGCTGCGGCGCGTTCACGTCGATGATCTTCTTGTCGAGCACCGGCAGGCGGATGCCGTAGGTGTACTTGTTGACCAGGATGAAGTCGCCGGCCAGCAGGGTCGGCATCATGGAGCCGGAAGGAATGCGGAAAGGCTCGACCAGGAAGGAGCGCAACAGGAACACCAGCAGGATCACCGGGAACAGGCTGACCGAGTATTCCACGCCCGGCGCGCGCGCCTCGTCCTTGCCGCGTTTCTTCGACAGCACCAGCTTGTCCCACAGCCAGATGGCGCCGGTGATGACTGTGGCAAGGAGCAGCAGCAACGGCAGGCCGGCCACGCCCTTGAACACCAGCGCCACGCCCCCGATCAGCAGCAGCAGCAGAATGATTGCCAAGGCATCCATGTCACTTGTCCCCCACCTGCAGGATGGCGAGGAAGGCCTCCTGCGGGATTTCCACGTTGCCGACCTGTTTCATGCGCTTCTTGCCCTCTTTCTGTTTTTCCAGCAGCTTCTTCTTGCGGCTGATGTCGCCGCCGTAGCACTTGGCCAGCACGTTCTTGCGCAATGCCTTCACGTTCTCGCGCGCGATGATCTGCGCGCCGATGGCGGCCTGCACCGCGACATCGAACATCTGGCGCGGAATCAGCTCGCGCATCTTCGCCGCCAGCTCGCGGCCGCGATAAACGGAATTCGTGCGGTGCACGATGAGCGACAGCGCATCGACCTTGTCGCCGTTGACCAGGATGTCGAGCTTCACCAGATCCGCCGGGCGGAATTCCTTGAACTCGTAGTCCAGCGAGGCGTAGCCGCGCGAGGTGGACTTGAGCTTGTCGAAGAAATCCATCACCACCTCGTTCATCGGCAGGTCGTATTTGAGCATGACCTGGTGGCCGACGTACTTCATGTCGAGCTGCACGCCGCGTTTCTGGTTGCACAGCGTCATGACGTTGCCAAGATAGTCCTCGGGCACGAAGATGGTGGCGCTGATGATGGGCTCCAGGATGACCTCGATCTTGGACAGCTCCGGCAGCTTGGAGGGGTTCTCCACCTCGATCATGGAGCCGTCCTTCATCTGCACCTGGTACACCACGGTCGGCGCGGTGGTGATGAGGTTCTGGTCGAATTCGCGCTCCAGCCGCTCCTGCACGATGTCCATGTGCAGCAGGCCGAGAAAGCCGCAGCGGAAGCCGAAGCCCAATGCCTGCGACACTTCCGGCTCGAACTGCAGCGCGGCATCGTTGAGCTTGAGCTTTTCCAGCGCGTCGCGCAGCGAGTCGTAGTCGTGCGACTCGACCGGATAGAGGCCGGCGAACACCTGCGACTGGATTTTCTTGAAGCCCGGCAGGGGCGCCGCGGCCGGGTTTTCGGCCAGCGTCACGGTGTCGCCCACCTGCGCCGCCTTCAACTCCTTGATGCCGGCGATGATGAAGCCCACCTGCCCGGCCGAGAGCGCGTCCATCTGCCGCGACTTGGGCGTGAACACGCCGACCTGCTCGCACAGGTAGGTGGCGCCGGTGGCCATCAGCCGGATCTTGTCCTTGGGCCTGAGCGCGCCGTCGACCACGCGCACCAGCATCACCACGCCGACGTAGTTGTCGAACCAGGAGTCGACGATCAGCGCCTTCAAGGGCGCGGCCTCGTCGCCGCGCGGCGCCGGCACCTTGGCGACGATCGCCTCCAGGATGTCGGGCACGCCCAAGCCGGTCTTGGCCGAGCAGTGCACCGCGTCGGTGGCGTCGATGCCGACGATCTCCTCGATTTCCTGCGCCGCGCGGTCGGGATCGGCCGAGGGCAGGTCGATCTTGTTCAACACCGGCAGCACTTCCACGCCGAGGTCGATGGCGGTGTAGCAGTTGGCCACCGTCTGCGCCTCCACGCCCTGCGAGGCGTCCACCACCAGCAGCGCGCCTTCGCAGGCGGACAGCGAGCGCGACACTTCGTAGGAGAAGTCGACGTGCCCGGGCGTGTCGATGAGATTGAGGAAATAGGTCTTGCCGTCTTTCGCCCGGTATTGCAGCGCGGCGGTCTGCGCCTTGATGGTGATGCCGCGTTCCCTCTCCAGGTCCATGGAATCCAGCACCTGGGCTTCCATTTCGCGGTCGGAAAGCCCGCCGCACAAATGGATGATGCGGTCGGCGAGGGTGGACTTGCCGTGGTCGATATGGGCGATGATGGAAAAATTGCGGATGTTTTCTTGCACAGCAAAAAGGGCACAACGCGTGTGCCCGGTTGGATGTCTAGACAGGCTGAATTTTACCGGAAAATCAAGCCCCCGAGGGCACGGAGAACACAGAGTTTAAAAGCCCAGAAATAGCCACACGCTTCAAAAAAGCGCCTCGCCCCCTCAGTGACCTCAGTGCTCTCTGTGGCTGTCTTGTCAGAGGTTTCGGTTTATCCAATCCCGCAAGGCTTCCGCGTCCAGGAAATGCCGGCAGATTTCGGCCTCGCCCGCCAGCAGCACCGGAATGTCCCAGCCATAGCGGGCCTCCAGTTCGGCCTGCCCGGTGATGTCGACTTCCTCGACGGCAAACCGGAAACGCGCGCCCCAGGGCTTGAGGGCCGCGCGCATGTCCTCGCACAGATGGCAGCCGTCGCGGCCCAGCAGGGTGAGCGCGGGCCGCGGTTCAGCCATTGCCGTTGCCGGAGATCTTCAGCGGAACATACAGCGAGGAATTGCCGCGCCGAATCAGGACGGCGGCGCTCTTGCCCGCCGGCACGGCGCCGATCAGCTTGCGGAACTGCTCGACCGTGCGCACCTCGGTATTGTTCACCGCCAGGATGAGATCGCCCTCGCGGATGCCGGCGCGCAGCGCATCGCCGGTGGATTCCTGCACCAGCAAACCGCTGTTCAGCTTGAGTTCCTTGCGCTGCTCGGCGCTCAGCTCGGACAGCACCAGGCCGCCGCGCGAGTAGGACTTCTGGCCCGCGGCGCGCGCTGCCAGCTTGTCATCGGAGGGCATTTCGCCAATCGCGATATTCAGCTCCCTGGCCGCGCGGTCGCGCCACACCTGCACCGGCACCTGGGCGCCCGGCCGGGTGTTGCCGACGAGGCGCGGCAGGTCGCCCGAGTCCTCGATCGGCCTGCCGCCGAATTTCAGCACCACGTCGGATGCCTTCAGACCGCCCCGGGCCGCCGGACTGTCCTCTTCCACCTCGGCGATCAGCGCGCCGCGCGGCCGGTCGAGGCCGAAGGATTCCGCCAGATCGGAGCTGACCTCCTGGATGGCGACGCCCAGCCAGCCGCGCGCAACCTTGCCCGTGGTCTTGATCTGGTTCGCCACATCCATGGCGAGGTCGATCGGGATCGAGAAAGACAGCCCCTGATAGCCGCCGCTGCGGCTGTAGATCTGTGAATTCACCCCCACCACCTCGCCTTTCAGGTTGAACAGCGGCCCGCCCGAGTTGCCCGGATTGACGGCGACGTCGGTCTGGATGAAGGGCACATAGCTCTCCGAGGGCAGCGCGCGCCCCTTGGCGGAAACGATGCCCGAGGTCACGCTGTTCTCGAAACCGAAGGGCGAGCCGATGGCCACCACGGCCTCGCCCACGCGCAGCTTGTCGGGGTCGCCGATGGTGACCGCCGGCAGATTGCCGGCGCTGATCTTGATCACGGCGATGTCGGTGCGGGTGTCGTAGCCGACCACCTTGGCGGTGAACTTGCGCTTGTCGGTGAGCTTGACCGTCACTTCGTCCACGCCCTGCACCACGTGGGCGTTGGTCAGGATATAGCCGTCGCCGCTGACGATGAAGCCCGAGCCTTCGCCGCGCGCGGGGATTTCACGCATCGGCGCGCCGCGGGGCGTGACTCCGGGCGGGAAGAAACGGCGGAAGAAATCCGGCATGTCGCCGTCTTCGGGGAAGGGGAAGACGTTCTGTTCGCGCTGCTGGACGATTTTCGTCGTGCTGATGTTGACCACCGCCGGGCCGTACCTTTCCACCAGATCGGCCACGTCGAGCGCGGCCGCCCGGACCGGCGCCGCGAACGACAGCATGGCAAACAGCGAGAGCGCGCCCAGCAGGCCGCCGAGAATGAAACGCTTCATGATCAGCCTCCCCCACAGGAATTAGCGACAAAAGTGATTTCATCGGCGCGCCGCAGCATGACGGGCTGCCATGCCCGCGCGCCGCCCCGGATTCTTTGCAGCAGCACCGAGAGCAGCAGGCCGACGACCGCACCCAGCACGGCGCCGGGGTCGCCGTAGGCGTGCTGGCCGGCAAGGCCGCCGGCGATCAGCAGCAGCAGCGGCAGGCCGTAGAGCCTGAACGCCGATTTCCACAAGGCCCCCGGGGGGATGCCGATCACGACCCGCTCGCCCGCCGCGGCGTGCAGCACGTTGGCCACCGGGAACGCGCGTTCGCGCCGCCCGAACAAGTCGGCGAGCCGGCGCGTGGAGCAGCCGCCCGAGCCGCAGCTGCCGCAGCTGCCGGATTCGCGCGCCTCCACCCAGGCGAGATCGCCTGCGGTTTTCAACACGATCGCGTGCTGTTCAAGCATTATCAACACCCAAATTCAATCTACACCGAGGCAGCAGAGGAACCAGGGGAAATCCCGCCCTGCTCGCTTTGAGCCTTTGCTCTGTTTCCTCTGTGTGAAAGGATTCTCACTTCTTCTGCACCGAATTGGCCATCTCCAGCAGGGCTGCCGGCGGCACCTCGCCCAGCGCCGTCACCTTGTGCCCTTCCACGCGCCTGGCATAGATGTTCATGGCGCCTTCGGTGGACAGGCCCTCCAGCCCCACGTCGTCTTCGTCGAGTATCGGCTCGATGAAGACCGAAAGATTGCTCATGCCGTCGGAATACACGCTGTGCAGCACGGGGGTCTTGATGCCCGGCAGCGGGCGCAAGGACTCCAGTATGCGGACATAGCCGGGCGGCGGCGTGATCTTCCAGACATCATCCATCGCCCCCAGCTTCACGCCGGCCGCCTGCGTGCGCTTGCCGGCCATGCGCACATCGAACATCGCCCGGTCGGGGCGCTTGCCGATATCGATCTCGGAAAACACGAAGATCGACAAGGAAACACCCTGGTCGCCCACGGTCTGCGATCTCAGCGGCAGGGAAGTCGCGCGGTCCACCCAGACCATCTGGGTATAACGGTACGGATCGCGCGGTTCGAGTATGACGATCTGGCAGTCGCGTCCGGCCACCTTGCCGCTTCCGCCCAGTTTCGGCTTGTAGTACTGGTTCAGCCGCGCCGGGTCGTTCGGCACGACGGCGGGAAAGAAGCGCTGCACCGCGCTCTTGTCGATGCGCACCGTCTTGCCGTCGGCCAGGTGGCAGTAGACGTCGTCGTTGATGCGGATGAACTCGCGACGCGGCCCGTCCAGCACTTCGATTTTCTGCAGTTCCTGCTTTCCCACCACGCGATGCGAAACCCGCAGCACTTCCTCGTGCTCGCCGTGGCGGTAGAAATAGGTGCCGGCGTAATTGAGTTCGCGCGCGGCCTCGTTGGCCTTGACCAGCCATTCGACGGCATCGGCGGCATGCGCGAACTGCGCGCCCAGCGCCAGCAGGAACGGGAACAGCAGTGCGAGCCGCAGCCTCATTTGGCCGGCTCGTCCACGGTCATGACCACGCGCTCGTAAGGTGAAGCCACCGCCATGGGCGAAAACTCCTGATGCGCCACCAGATAGGGGGCAATCTGCACCTCCATGTTGCGCCGCAACTCCTTTTCCGCCAGCTGCCGGCCGCCGCCCTGATCGCTGCCTATCCGCGGCAGCAGGGCCACCACCGAAACCACCGCCAGCGATGCCGCCAGGGCCATGGCCGTCGGCGCGGCATAGCGGCGCAGACGCGGCGCCAGCACCGTGGGCTCGGCGGCAAGGCGCTCGCGAAACCGCTGTTCGAAATCCGGCGAAAGCGCCGGCATGCCGCGCATGGCGTCGCCGATGCCGTGATAAAGCGCCCAGCGCGCCCTGGCCGCTTCATCGCGGCAAAGCCGCCTGATGCCCTCCTCGCGCGCATGGGCGCCGGCTTCGCCGTCCATCAGCCCGGACAGCCAGTCGGCCGCCGCGTCTTCTTCAGTCAGAGCTTGTTTGTGCAGGGTTCGCATCATTACCACCTCTTGTCCTTACTGGTGCCCAGCATGGGGCGTATCTTCTCCGCAATCGCCTCGCGTGCGCGGAAAATTCGCGAGCGCACGGTGCCGATCGGGCAGTCCATCATTTGCGCGATCTCTTCATAGGACAGGCCCTCGATCTCGCGCAGGGTGATGGCCGTCCGCAATTCCTCCGGCAGCGCCTCGACCGCCTTGTTCACCGCGGCCGCGATCTGCTTGGTCTGCAGTTCGGCGTCCGGCGTGGCGATGTCGCGCAGCAGTTCCGCATCCTCGAAGCCTTCGGCCTCCTCGTTGCTGAACTCGGTCGTGGTCGGCGCGCGGCGTCCGCGCGCCACCAGGTAATTCTTGGCCGTATTCACCGCAATGCGGTACAGCCAGGTGTAAAACGCGCTCTCGCCGCGGAACTGGGGCAGCGCGCGATAGGCCTTGATGAAGGACTCCTGGGTGATGTCCTCGATCTCGGCCGGGTCGCGCACCATGCGCGACAGCAGGCGCGCGAGCTTGCGCTGGTATTTCATCACCAGCACTTCAAAAGCCCGCTTGTCGCCTTTTTGCGCACGTTCGACCAGTTCCTGGTCAACCTCGCGTTCCACAGTTCCCCCTGACAGCATCCTTATTTTGCTTAGTATATGCGAGCGTATTACGCCTTTTCCGACCCGTGGCCGCAAAAAAAGTTCAGCCGGCCTAAGCTTCCGGCCCTTTCCCCGTTATGATTAGCAACCAATCATGTTCAGCAGCGAAGTCCTCATCATCGGCAGCGGCCTGGCTGCCCTCACCACCGCGCTTCATCTCGCGGAGCACAAGCATGTCACCATCCTGACCAAGCGCGAGCTTTTGGACAGCGCCAGCGCCTGGGCGCAGGGCGGCATCGCCGCGGTGCTGGACAGCCACGACTCGGTGGAGGCCCACATCCGCGACACCCTCATTGCCGGCGCCGGCCTGTGCGACGAGCACGTCACCCGCTTCGTGGTGAGCCAGGGCAAGGAAATGATCGACTGGCTGGCGGCGCAGGGCGTGGTGTTCACCCACGAACGCGAATCCGCCAGCTACCACCTCACGCGCGAAGGCGGCCACAGCGAGCGCCGCGTGGTGCACGCCGCCGACGCCACCGGGCGCGTGGTGCAGACTTCGCTCGCCGAGCGCATCCGCAGCCACCCCAACATCACGCTGCTGGAAAACTACCTCGCCGTCGACCTCATCACCGGGCGCCGCACCGGCGACGACGAGCGCCGCGTCTATGGCGTGTATGCGCTCAACAACGCCACCGGACGGGTGGAAACCTTTTCGGCGGGCTACGTGGTGCTGGCCTCCGGCGGCGCCGGCAAGGTCTACCTCTACACCACCAACCCCGACACCTCGACCGGCGATGGCATCGCCATGGCCTGGCGCGCGGGCTGCCGCGTGGGCAACATGGAATTCATCCAGTTCCATCCCACCTGCCTCTACCACCCGCAGACCAAATCCTTCCTCATCACCGAGGCGGTGCGCGGCGAGGGCGGCGTGCTCAAGCTGCCGGACGGCACGCGCTTCATGCCCGAGCACGATGCGCGCGCCGAGCTGGCGACGCGCGACGTGGTGGCGCGCGCCATCGACTACGAGATGAAAAAGCGCGGCCTCGACTGCGTCTACCTCGACATCTCGCACAAACCGGCCAAGTTCATCATCGAGCATTTCCCCAACATCTTCCGCCACCTCTCGGAGCTGGGCATCGACATGACCCAGGAGCCGATCCCGGTGGTGCCGGCCGCGCATTTTTCCTGCGGCGGCGTGGTCACCGACATGTGGGGCTGCACCGACCTGTGCAACCTCTACGCCGTGGGCGAGGTCGCCTTCACCGGCCTGCACGGCGCCAACCGCCTGGCCTCGAACTCGCTGCTGGAGTGCCTGGTGTTCGGCCGCGCCTGCGCGCGCCACATCCTGGAAAACAGCCCTTCGGAGTCCGACACCATCCCGGAATGGGACGAGTCGCGCGTCACCGACGCCGACGAGGACATCGTCATTTCGCACAACTGGGCCGAGCTCAGGCGCTTCATGTGGGACTATGTCGGCATCGTCCG
Organism: Hydrogenophilaceae bacterium; assembly: GCA_024709485.1. Classification (GTDB taxonomy): domain Bacteria; phylum Pseudomonadota; class Gammaproteobacteria; order Burkholderiales; family Thiobacillaceae; genus UBA6918. The sequence goes on from JANJWO010000007.1 coordinate 63,730, forward strand.
CACCAACAAGCGCCTGGCGCGCGCCGCGCACCGCATCCGCCTGTTGCAGGACGAGATCGACGAGTTCTACCAGAACTTCCGCGTCACCCACGACCTCATCGAACTGAGGAACCTGGTCATGACCGCGGATTTGATCGTGCGCTCGGCCATGCTGCGCCACGAAAGCCGCGGACTGCATTACAGCCGCGACTACCCGGAAATGATGCCGGTGGGCGGCAACACCGTCATCAATCCGCGTCCCGGCCTGGTCTGCCCGGGGGTGTGCGAAGTGCTGATGCCGGAGCTGTAGCGCTCGGCCCGGCGGCGCGCCTCAATTCAGCCAGGCGCGCCCCATTTCAGCCAGGCACGCAGCTTTCTCAAGTCGTCGGCGTCGGCGCTGTCCCGCAGCAAGCTCATCCGCCGCGTTTGACCGCCGTCCAGTTCGAGCCGCAGGCTCACCAGCCACGGCAGCACCACCGGCCGCTCGGTGATCCGCGCAGCCATCCAGTCCCGCTCCAACACCTCGACCTGACCGGACTGGCTGATGCGCAAACCCGTGGGTCCGCTTGAAATTTCCCGCCACGCCCAAATCAGGCTGGATGCCAGGGCCAGGCTCAGCGCCGTCTGCAGCCACAGCGGCAGCACCGCGCGCCAGACCCCGAGCAGGGCGAAGCCATGCGCACCGGCCAGCGCCGCCGCATAAATCCGGGACGGGCGCAGGGTCAGTTGCAGCGGCAGAAACATGTAGAATTTCCGGATTTAGAACCTATTTCAGCAGATTTTATACCTCGCGCTGAGGCGCCGTGGGGCACAGTGCTAGGCGCGCGGCGCGCCGTTTGGTCATCCAAACAAGCGGCGCGCAACAACGCAATGCGCCCCACGGCGCCTCAGCCCTCCGGGTTGGGGGGGGCGC
>JANJWO010000062.1 GCA_024709485.1 Hydrogenophilaceae bacterium
AATCATTGACATTAATCAATTACTTCAAGTATGAGCATCTTCAATTTATCCCCCATCCGATCAAACCAGACTTCCATCCAGTCAAACCAGACAGGCAACCAAGATGCCCACACCTATCGGCTGTTAAGTTTTTAAAGAGCAGCTCGATTCGCGTTGCGTTTGTCGCTGTGCGTTTCGAGAAAGCGCGCATTCTACAGAGCCATAGAAATTCGTCAACACTTCATTCGAAAAATTTTTAAATTATTTTCACCCGGGCGAATTTGCGCTTGCCGATCTGCAGCACCACGCTAGCGCCAGCGGCCAGTTGCAGCGCTTTGTCACCGACTTTCTCGCCGTCCAGTTTCACCCCGCCCTGCTGGATCATGCGCAGCGCTTCGGAGGTGGTGGCGGTCAATCCCGCCTCCTTGATGACGTTGGCGATGGGCAGGCTGCCGGCCGGCGCCGGCACGCTGATCTCGGGCATGTCCTCGGGCAACGCGCCCTGGCGAAAGCGCGCCTCGAAGTCGGCCAGCGCCGCCTCGGCCGCCATCTTGCCGTGGAAGCGCGCCACGATTTCCTGGGAGAAACCCACCTTGATGTCGCGCGGATTGCGTCCGCCCGCGACTTCCTGTTTCCATTTCTCCATGGTGGCCAGCGATTCGAAGGACAACAACTCGATGTACTTCCACATCAAGGTATCGGACACCGACATCAGCTTGCCGAAGATCTCGTTGGGCGGCTCGTTGATGCCGACATAATTGCCCAGCGACTTGGACATCTTGTTGACGCCGTCGAGGCCCTCCAAAAGCGGCATCATCAAAATGCACTGGCGCGGCTGGCCGAAATGCCCCTGCAGTTCGCGCCCCATCAGCAGATTGAACTTCTGGTCGGTGCCGCCCAGCTCCAGGTCCGCCTTCAGGGCCACCGAGTCATAGCCCTGGATGAGCGGATAGAGAAACTCATGAATGGCGATGGGCTGGCCGCCGCTATAGCGCTTGTGGAAGTCGTCCCGCTCCAGCATGCGCGCCACGGTGTGGGTGGCCGCCAGGCGGATCATGTCGGTCGCATCCATCTTGCCCATCCAGGTCGAGTTGAACACCACCTCGGTCCTGTCCGGATCCAGGATCTTGAACACCTGCTCGGTATAGGTCCTGGCGTTTTCCGCCACCGCCTCCCGAGTCAAAGGCGGACGCGTCGCGTTCTTGCCGGTCGGGTCGCCGATCATGCCGGTGAAATCGCCGATCAGGAACAGAATGTGATGCCCCATGTCCTGCAGGCTGCGCAGCTTGTTGATGAGCACGGTATGGCCCAGATGCAGGTCGGGGGCGGTCGGGTCGAAACCGGCCTTCACCCGCAGCGGCTTGCCGGCAGCCAGTTTTTGCCTGAGTTCGGCCTCGACCAGCAGTTCATCCGCCCCGCGCTTGATTTCTTTCAGCATGTCTTCCATGTCAACACTCAAGAAAGGCCCTCAAACCGCCGTATTGCTACCTTGGTTTCCTGAAGCGCCGAATCGATAGAGAAAAACAATAACCTTTTACCTTTTGTTGTTTTTGCCCGTCCAACCTTTTTTGTTACACTTGCCGCCTGATCCGAAAGGGAAGCAGCGCATTCCATGCAGCAACAAAAGCTCGAAAGTTTAACCCATCCCACCTCCCCACTGAAGCGGAAATCGCCGGTGCGCGGCCTTTTGGCCATGGCGCTGCTGCCGCTGTTCGGGATGGTCACCGCCTACGGCATCGCCCCGGACACGAATACCCGCGACATCCCGGTCCAGCCCCTGATCCAGAATCTGGCGCTGCCCCAGCTCGCGGCGAACCAAGGCGAAACCGCCCAAGTCTTCCACCATGAAGAAAGAGTGCTCTCCGGCGAGACGCTGGGCGCGCTCCTCACCCGCCTTGGCGTCGCGCAACAGGACACCGCGCTGCTGCTGAGCCAGTCGGCTGCGCAAATCGGGCGCAGCCTGCGCTCCGGTCAGCGCGTGCAGGCCGAGATCAGTGAGAACGGCGACCTCCAGGAATTGCGCCTGACCGGCCCGGACGGCAGCCTCAACCGCGTTTCCCGCCAGGCCGACGGCTTCGTGCTGGACCAGCCGCAGGCCGTCCTGGAAAGCCGCATCGTGATGCGCTCCGGCCGCATCGAAAGCTCGCTCTTCGCGGCCACCGATGCCGCCAGCCTGCCCGACAGCGTGGCCGTGAAAATGGCGGACATTTTCGGCACCCAGCTGGATTTCCGCAGCGACCTGCGCAAGGGCGACACCTTCTCCATCGTCTATGCGATGGATTATCGCAACGGCGAGCCGACCGGCACCGGCAAAATCCTGTCCGCCGAATACGTCAATGACGGCAAGGCCTATCGCGCCGTGCTTTACCGCACCCCCTCGGGCAGGGAGGAATACTACGGTCCCAATGGCGAATCGTTCAGCAAGGGCTTCCTGCGCTCGCCCCTGGAGTTTTCGCGCATCACCTCGGGGTTCAGCAACTCCCGCCTGCACCCCGTGCTGGGCTTCCATCGCCGCCATACCGGCACGGATTTCGGCGCGCCGACCGGCGCCCGCGTCCGTGCCACCGGCGATGCGACAGTCGCCTTCGCCGGCCGCAAGGGCGGCTATGGCAACATCGTGATTCTCAGGCATCGCAACGGCATCGAAACCTATTATGCGCACCTTAGCCGCTTTGCCGGCGGCATGCGTCCGGGGCGTTCGGTTTCGCAGGGCGACATCATCGGCTTTGTCGGCATGACCGGCACCGCCACCGGCCCCCACCTGCACTATGAAGTCCGCATCGCCGGCCAGCCGCGCAATCCCGTCACCGCCAAGCTGCCCGGCTCGCCGCCGCTGCCGGTCGCCCAGCGCCAGCACTTCAAGGAACAAACCGCGGCCTGGACCCGGTTGCTCGACCAGCTGCGCGGCACCAATCTCGCCGCGCTCGATTGAGCGACGCGGCACCTCATGAGGCCGATTTCCACATCGGCCTCATGTCCGGCACCAGCCTCGACGGCGTGGATGCCGTCCTCGCCAGCTTTCCGAGACACGGCCCAGGCCACGGCGCACCCAGCCTGATCGGCACCCATTATCTTCCCTACGCCGCGGAACTGAGGGAGCGCCTTCTGGCCTTGCACACCCCGCAGGCCGACGAACTCCACCTGGCCCACCGTCTCGCGCTGGAATTGGCCGCGCTGTACGCCCAGGCCGTGCATGCCCTGCTGGAAAAAACCGGATTCGCTCCTGAACGGGTGGCCGCCATCGGCTGCCACGGACAGACCATCCGCCACCGCCCCGAAGCGGGCTACAGCGTGCAACTCGTCAACGGCGCGCGCCTTGCCGAACTCACCGGCATCGCCAGCATCGTCGATTTCCGCAGCCGCGACATCGCCGCCGGCGGCCAGGGCGCCCCCCTGGTGCCGGCTTTCCATGCCGCCATGCTGGCGAGCAAAAACGAGCATCGCGTCATCGTCAACATCGGCGGCATCGCCAACCTCACCGACCTGCCCGCGAGCGGCCGCGTCACCGGCTTCGACTGCGGCCCCGGCAACCTGCTCATGGACGCCTGGGCCGCCCGGCACCTGGGAAAACCCATCGACGCAGACGGCGCTTGGGCCGCAAGCGGCAAGGTCCTGCCCGAACTGCTGGGAAGAATGCTGGCGCACGGTTTTTTTGCCGCCCATCCCCCCAAGAGCGCAGGGCGCGAGCAATTCAACCGGGACTGGCTGCAGGGCATGCTTTCCGGAGACGAGGCGGCGCAGGATGTACAGGCCACCCTGCTGGAATTGACCGCACGCGGCATCGCCGATGCGGCGCAAAAATTTTGCCGGGGATGCGAAGCGCTCTATGTCTGCGGCGGCGGCGCGCATAACCGCGCGCTGATGCGAAGGCTGGGCGCGCTATCCGGCAGGCCGGTACATTCGACCGCGGTGCTGGGCATCGATCCCGACTGGATGGAGGCCTTGGCGTTTGCTTGGCTGGCGCGGCAATGCCTGGAAGGCAAGCCCGGCAACCTGCCTGCCGTCACCGGCGCAAGCGGGCCGCGCATCCTGGGGGCGATCTATCCCGCCTGAGCGGCGCGCATTGCGCTTTGGTCCACTCAGCCGGGCATGCGGTCGCACACTTCGAGATGGCGGTCTCCCACGGCCTGCACCTCCAGGCCAGGCAGGCCCGCGCTTTGCAGCTGCCCTTTCACCTCATCCACTTCGAATGCGGCCAGCAGCGAATTATAAAAATCCTTGCGCAACACCTCGGGCGCGGCCTGCGCGCAGGCGTCCACGAGCCGCCGCGCCCCGGCTTCCGTTTCCGGCCGGCGCAAATCCACGATCAGCACCGGCGCGCGGCGAACGGCCACCTGCCTGAGCGTCAGCCACAGCACGGAAGGATCGTGCAAATGGTGCAACAGGCTGTTGCTCACCACCGCCTCGGCGCTATGCCTGCCCAGTACGGCGGTAGGCAGCATCGTCTCCACGAAACGGATCCTGAACGCCGCATCCGGCGGCAGCGCGGCGGCGCGCTTGCGGGCGATGGCCAGCATCGCATCCGAGCCATCCACGCCCGTCACCGTGCAGCGTGGAAACGCCTGCACCAGGCGCAGGGCAATATTGCCGGGGCCGCAGCCCAGATCGACGATCTCGCCCGCGAAATCCGGGCCAGCCAGTTGCCCGAAGCGCTGCACGAAGCGCTCGTCCGTTTCCGAGAAATCCGCCTCGGCATAGGCCTGCGCCTGTTCAGGCTCCCGCATCAGTTCGGGCTCAAGTGTTCTCAGCATTCGACTCACCCCGGCTTTGATCGCGCGCCCGGATCATCCGCGCGCTGACAAACAAAACGCCTCCGGCCAATAAAAAAGGACTCGCCCGGAGTCCTTTTTTGGGAAAAAGCGGCAGCCTTCAGACCGAGAAGGAAGAGCCGCAGCCGCAGGTGGTGCTCGCGTTCGGGTTCTTGATCACGAATTGCGCGCCTTCCAGGCCTTCGCTGTAATCGATTTCCGCGCCCACCAGGTACTGGAAGCTCATGGAATCGATGAGCAGGGTCACGCCGTTCTTCTGCATCACGGTATCGTCGTCGTTTTGCACTTCGTCGAAGGTGAAGCCGTACTGAAAGCCGGAGCAACCGCCGCCGGTGACGAACACGCGTAGCTTGAGGTCGGGATTGCCTTCCTCGTCGATCAGGCTCTTCACTTTGTTGGCCGCGCTGTCGGTGAAATTCAGCGGGGTTTCGGTCATGGCGTTCATTTTGGGTACTCCTTGAGTAAATTAGCGCTTAATTATCCGCAAAGCACGGGGGCAGTCAAGCAAAGACCTTGTTTCCATTGAGGAAGTTCCGGCATTTTGGGCGGGCTCAGGGCAGCAGGCCGATATCGTCGATCGCCGTGGTTTCCGGGAAGCCGAACATGAGGTTCATGTTCTGCACCGCCTGGCCGGCCGCGCCCTTGACCAGGTTATCGATCACCGCCAGCACCACCACCACATCCCCTCCCTGCGGGCGGTGCAAGGCGATGCGGCAGACGTTGGCGCCGCGCACGGAGCGGGTTTCCGGATGGGAGCCGGGCGGCAGTACGTCGACGAACGGCTCGTCGGCGTAGCGCTTTTCGTACAGCGCCTGCAGGTCGGCGTCCTGGGTCAGCCTGGCGTACAGCGTGGAATGGATGCCGCGGATCAGGGGCGTGAGGTGCGGCACGAAGGTCAGGCCCACGTCATGGCCGGCGGCGAGCGACAGTCCCTGACGGATTTCCGGCTGGTGGCGATGGCCGGCCACGGCATACGCCTTGAAGTTGTCGGAAGCCTCGGCGAACAGGATATGGGTCTCGGCCTTGCGCCCGGCGCCGGACACGCCGGATTTGCAGTCTGCCACCAGATGGCTGGTGTCCACCAGACCGTTCTCGATCAGGGGCAGGAAGCCGAGCTGGGTCGCCGTCGGATAGCAGCCGGGGTTGGCGATGAGGCGCGCCTTCCTGATGGCCTCGCGGTTGACTTCCGGCAGGCCGTACACCGCCTCGCCCACCAGGTCCGGGCAGGCATGCTCCATCTTGTACCAGGACGCCCACTCCTTGACGTCCTTGATGCGAAAATCCGCCGCCAGGTCGATCACCCTCACGCCGGCCTCGAGCAGCGCGCGGGTCTGCTGCATGGCCACGCCGTTGGGGGTGGCAAAAAACACCACGTCGCATTTTTCCAGCCCGGCTTCCTCCGGGGTGGAAAACGCCAGATCAACGCGGCCGCGCAGGTTGGGGAACATGTCCGCCACCTTCATGCCCGCCTCCTTGCGCGAGGTGATGGCGGTCAGTGCAATCCGGGGGTGGCGCGCCAGTATGCGCAGCAATTCCACGCCCGTATAACCGGTGCCGCCGACGATGCCTACTTTGATCATTAAATTACCCCTCACCCTAGCCCTCTCCCGCAAAGGGAGAGGGGATAAATAATGGAACGATGAAATTGAGATTATGGCAAGAAACGCGGTTCGCAGGACGTAAAAAAAGCCACCCGCAGGTGGCTTTTTTCGAACCAATGCGAATTAACGCTTGGAGAACTGCTTGCGACGGCGCGCCTTGTGCAGGCCGACCTTCTTGCGCTCCACCGCGCGGGCGTCGCGGGTCACCAGGCCGGCGGCCTTGAGCGCGGGCTTGAGGGTTGCGTCGTAGTCGATCAGCGCGCGGGTGATGCCGTGGCGCACCGCACCGGCCTGGCCGGATTCGCCGCCGCCGGTGACGTTGACCATGATGTCGAACTTGTCCGCGCTCTCGGTCAGCACCAGGGGCTGGCGCACGATCATGCGGCCGGTCTCGCGCGAGAAGAAGGTGTCCACCGGCTTGCCGTTGACGACGATGTTGCCGGAACCGGCCTTGATGAACACGCGGGCCACCGCTTCCTTGCGGCGGCCGGTACCGTAGTTGTAGTTACCGATCATGGTCGATATGCCTTAATTTGGTTAAGCCTTGATTTCGAGAGTTTGCGGCTGCTGCGCAACGTGGGGATGCTCGGCGCCGGCGTAGACCTTCATTTTCTTGATCATGGCGTAGCCCAGCGGACCCTTGGGCAGCATGCCCTTGACGGCCTTCTCCAGCGCGCGGCCGGGGAAGCGGGCCTGCATCTTGCCGAAGGTGGTTTCGTAAATGCCGCCCGGATAGCCGGTGTGGCGGTAATACTTCTTGTCCAGTTCCTTGTTGCCGGTAACGCGGATCTTGTCGGCGTTGACCACGACGATGTAGTCGCCCGTGTCCACGTGCGGGGTGTAGATGGCCTTGTGCTTGCCACGCAGACGGCGGGCGATTTCAGCGGCCAGGCGGCCCAGCACGGCGTCCGTGGCATCCACCACGAACCAATCGCGCTTCACTTCATGCGGTTTTGCGGAAAAGGTTTTCATCCCAACCCCTGATTCCCAAGTCTATGGCACCGCCAACAGGGCGGCACTCGAAAAGTGCGAGATTTTACGGGGCAAACCCGGAACGTGTCAATGCCGGCCGGTGATCGGCCAAAACTTCCGGCGCCCTATGGTATAAGAAGCGGGAACGATTTTGACTGGAGACCCCATGAAAGCCCGCATCAAGTGGATAGAAGGCGTCAGCTTCGCCGGCCAGAGCGAATCCGGCCACACCGTGGTCATGGACGGCCCGCCCGAGGCCGGCGGCCAGAACCTCGGCGTGCGTCCCATGGAAATGCTGCTCTTGGGCATGGGCGGCTGCACCGCCTTCGACGTCGTGCACATCCTGAGAAAAAGCCGCCAGCCGGTGACCGACTGCGTAGCCGAAATCGACGCCGAGCGCGCCGCCACCGACCCCAAGGTGTTCACCAGGATTCACGTGCACTTCATCATCACCGGCAAAGGACTGGATCCGAAGCGAGTGGACCAGGCGGTGAAGCTGTCGGCCGAGAAATACTGCTCGGCGAGCATCATGCTGGGGAAGGTCGCCGAGGTCACCCACGATTTCGAGATCGCGGAAGGCTAAGGCAACCGCCGCCTCACTGCGGGGAGACGGAACCACGCGGCAATCCAGTCAAATTTAGGCCCGGCCTTGTCTGACCGGATCGCCCGCGCCTGCGGCGCTCGCGGTGACGCACCTTTATCGCGTGACTTACTCCACTGCCACGCGCAGTGCCGCTCCGGTCTTTAACACATCGAACAGGCGGTCGATGTTGGGATGCTTGCCGGGGTTGAGGCGGGCATCCTCGGTGTGTTCGGCATAAATCGCCAGCCCCTCTTCCGCCGCCGCCGCATCGATCGCGCCATGCTTGCCTGCCAGGTACGCATAAATTCGAAATGAGCCGGCCGTGCCCGGCGCGTTTTCGATCACTGCGACTTCCCTGCCCTGCTCGTCATGCAGCCTGAGCCGGCCGCCCTGCGCTGCGGGGAGGGCAGCGAGATTGTCCTTGAAGGCCATCAGATGCGGTGCGCGATGCGCTTCATCACCAGGGACATGCCGCGCATGGCGAATTTCACCGGCCCCGGCAATTCGGCGGCGCCATGGCGCACCGCGGTTTGCGCGTGGCGGATTTCGTCCTCTTTCATCTGCTCGACGATGGCGCGGCTTTTCGCATCCTGTTCCGGCAACTGGCGCAGATGCTCGTCCAGATGCGCTTCCACCTGGCGTTCGGTTTCGGCCAGAAAGCCCAGGTTCCACTTGTCCCCGAGAACGCCGGCGGTGGCGCCCAGGGCAAACGAGCCCGTGTACCACAGGGGGTTCAAGAGGCTCTTGCGCCCGCCCAGCTCCTCGATGCGGTTCTCGCACCAGGCCAGATGATCGGTTTCCTCGCGCGCCGCCTCTTCCAGCGCGAGCCTGGCTTCGGGGTTTTTCGCCGTCAGCGCCTGGCCCTGGTACAGCGCCTGCGCGCACACCTCGCCCACGTGGTTCACGCGCATCAGCGCCTCGGCCGCGCGTTTCTCGACCTCGTTCAGGCCGGGCTCCGGCAGATCCGCCGCGGGGTTGGGGCGCGCGGATCGCGCCGGCGCGAAGACCGTGCGCAGGCTGTTGTCGAAAACCGTGATCAGCTTATCCAGATTCATTTTCTTGCCCGTCTCAATTTCTGCCCGTCTCAATTTCTGCCCGTCTCAAGCCTCGCCCGCACGCCGTCCGGGCCGGCGCCAATTTCGCGCCTAGGCGTTTGCGGAGCCCTCTTCGCCGCGTTGTGTGGCGCACCATTCCCGCCACATTTCCCGGAATGCCGCTTCCAGATTACGCGCAAAACGCGGCGCATCAAAGAGCGGCGACGCCAGCACCTGCTGTCTCAGCCTTGCCCGCAAGCGGGACAAGCCCTCGATGTCGCCGGCATGGGAAATCGCCCTGGCGACATAATCGTCCACATCTTCCGCGACCCATTCCGCCAGCCCCGCGTTGCCCAGGATGGTCGCGCCCTGGTGGCTGATGAAACGGTCGCCCTTCAGCGTCAGCACGGGCACCGCCATCCACAGCGCTTCCACCGTCGTGGTGATGCCGGGGTAGGGGAAGGGGTCCAGTGCAATGTCCACCTGGTCATAGGCCCTGAAGTGCTCTTCATGGCTTGCGAACTGCCCTTCCAGGACGAGCCGCTCCGATTCGATGCCGTGGGCGGCGAAATCGGCGGTGAATTTCTCGCGCACCTCGGCCGCGCCCAGGTTCCGGGTCTTGACGTACAGGCGCGCATCCGGCACGGCGCGCAGGATGCGCGCCCAGCAGGCCAGCACCCCGCCATTGATCTTGTGCAGGTTGTTGAAGCAGCCGAACGTCACCCAGCCTTTTTCCAGCGCGGGCAGGCCGCCGACCTCGATCCCGGCCTGCGGCGGGGAAAAGCACAAATAAGTGTCGGGCAGCCGCCAGACCTTTTCCACAAATTGCGCTTCCTCGCCCGCGGGCAGCGCGCGCGCGTCGGCCAAAATATAATCCATCGCCTTAAGGCCGGTGGTGCCCAGATAGCCCAGCCAGCTCACCTGCAGCGGCGCCGGCTTCCAGGCGAACACCGGCAGCCGGTTGTAGGAGGTATGCCCCGCCAGGTCCACCAGGATGTCGATGCCGTCCGCCCGAATCCGGTGCGCCAGCGCCTCGTCGCTCATTTTCGCGGCGTCGGCCCGGCGCCAGTTCGGAATGGCCTGGCGCAGCGCCTGATTGACCTCGTCCTTGCGCCCATGGGTCTCATAGGCGAACAGCTCGAGTGTTGCCGGGTCGATGTTCTGCAGCACATTCCGCAGGAAAAACCCGACCGGATGCTGGCCCAGGTCGCCGGACACGAAGCCCACCCGCAGGCGCCGCCCTTCCTGCGGTGCATTGTCGTGCCGCAGGAAGGGGGTCGCGCCGCCGGCCGCCTTCTCCCCATAGGCGCGCGCCTCGGCCAGCAGCGCCTCGGGCCTGACGCCCGGCTGGTAATTCAACTGGAAAACATAATTGCCATGCAGGCCGCAATCCTGCGGATTCAGCGCCATGCCGCGGCGCACGAGGGCGAGCGCCTCCTCCTCCCGGCCCGCATCCCGCAGCAAGCCCGCCACCAGATTGGTGGCGGCAATCGAGCCGGGGTCCGCCTCCAGCAGCGGCCGCGCCACCGCCAGCGCCTCTTCGACGCGCAGCGCCGCATCCAGCGCCTTGGCAAAGCGCATGCCGATCCTGGCATCGCCCGGCTTGAGCTGCAGGGCGCGGCGAAAGCTCTCGGCCATCTCCTCGTGCCGGCCAAGGCGCCCCAGCGCCCGGCCCAACTCGGCATGGGTGTCGGCCGAATCCGGCCGCAGCGCGAGGGCGCGCCGATGATTGGATACCGCGTCTTCCAGGCGGCCAAGCTCGAGGCAGGCATAGGCCAGGCTGACATAGGCCTCGAACTGCCCGGGGTTGAGCTCGACCGCCGCCTGGTAGGCTTCGGCCGCCTCGTCCATGCGCTCCAGATCGCGCAGCGCATCGCCGCGGTTCATGCGGAAGGGCGCGAATTTCGGCATCAGCGCCACGGCCTTGTCGTACGCGGCCAGCGCCTCCGCGTGCCGCTTCAGCTTCTGCAGCACGTTGCCCTGATTGTTGTGCGCGTCCGCGAGCCGCGGGTTGGCGGCGGCGGCCAGGCGATAGGCCGCCAGCGCCTCATCCAGGCGTTCGAGCGATTCCAGGGCAAAGCCCAGATTGAAATGCGCCGCCGCCAGCCCGCCGTCGAGCGCCAGCGCCCGCCTGAAGGGCGTCAGCGCGTCTTCGAAGCGTCTTTGCGAAAGCACGGCCATGCCCAGCAGGAACCAGGCCTGGGACGAGCCGGGGTGGCGCGCCAGGAGTTCGCGCGCGGATTTTTCCACCTCGGCATGGCGCCCCGCGCGAAACCAGGCGTCGAGCTGGCGCAAGCGTTCGCCGAGCGGCACGGAAGGCGCGGCTCCGGCGGGTTTTTTGCGGCCGCCGGCGCGCGCCTGGCGCAGCAGTTCGTCCGCCAGCGGATGGCGCAGCCCCTTGCCGATCGCCTCGCCGATGCATTTTTTGGCCTCGCCGTGCCGCTCCAGGGCCAGCAGGCATTGCGTCAGCAGCAGCCAGTGCGCGCCCGCCCCCGGCGCCTGTTGGCAGGCCTGCTCCAGCAGCGGCAGCGCGGCGCCGGCGTCGCCGCGCTGCAGCAGGAGCTCGCCCAGCGCGGCCAGCAGCGCGGGCTGGCCGGGATAACGGACAAGCTGCTGGCGGCACAGCGCCTCCGCTTCGGCCGCGCGCCCGCCCTGGCGATAGACCTGCGCCATGGCCAGGGCCTGCTGCAGCTCGGGCGGGAAAGAGGACGGGGAGAACACTGACATGTCTTGCTCTGGTTCAGCGCCGGCCGCCGCGGCCGCGCAAAGAGGCCAATGGTACAACGGCTGCCGCCGCGCGCAAAAAGGCAACTCAAAAAACCCGCCGAAAAACGGGCGCAAAAAAACGGGCTCCCGAAGGAGCCCGTCAATTTTCCAATTTCAACCGGCCATGGCCGGCGGAAAATTAGAAGGAGTGAACCACACCCACGGAGAAGGCGGAGACGTCTTCTTTGCCGGCTTCGGGGCCGACTTGGTCGTTGATGCCGGCGCCAGCGCCCAGGGCGATGTTCTCGCCGTTGGCGTACAGGGCGTACACGGTGGTGCGCTTGGACAGCAGGTAATCCGCGCCCACGGTCCACTGCTTGGGATCGACGGTGCCGGTGCCGTCCTGGTTGCCATCCATGTAGTTGGCTTTCAGCACGATGTTGCCCATCTTGTACTGCGCGCCGAGCATCCAGGCGTCGAAATCGCTGTTCGCGGCTTCCCTATTGATTTTGTCGTACTGGGCCACGAACTTGAGGTCGCCCATGGTGAAGGCACCAGCCACGCGCCAGTGGTCGTCGATACCGCTGTTCTCCAGCGCGTCGCCGTCGCCGTAGCCGAGGCCGACGTAGATCGGGCCGTTGCTGTAGGCGGCGCTCAGGTTGTAGGCGGAGCTGTCTTCGCGATCAGCGGCATTGGTGCTGGTAACAGGACCAGCGGTGCTGCCAACGTTCGGATCGGTCATGTAGGCGGCAGCCAGGCTGAAGCCGCTGAAGTCGGGCGACACGTACATCACGGTGTTGTCGGTGCGGGTGTCGGAACCGCCGCCCAGCACGTTGCGCGAGTCGGCGATGGTGTCGCCGAAGAGATCAACGGAGCGGCCAACCAGCTTCAGCGGGGTGTCCTGCTTGCCCAGCGTCAGGGTGCCCATGGACTTGGAGGCCAGGCCGATGAAGGTGTTGCGGCCGCTGCCGTTAGCACCACCGCCTTCGTCGAGGTTGACGGAGGTCTCGACTTGCCAGATGGCGGACAGGCCGCCGCCCAGGTCTTCCGAGCCCTTGAAGCCGATGCGGCTGGCGTTGTTGGAAATGCCGACGTTGTTGATGGCATTGTCGTCATAGTCGCCGCCGTAGACGTTCACGGAAGCGTGGAACTTGCCGTAGATGTCAACGTTGGAGGTGGCTGCGAAGGCGGCGGGAACGGCGAACATGCCGGCCACGGCCAGGGCAATCAATTTCTTTTGCATTACATTCTCCTTTTACAGAATTTTTGAAAGCTCTGCAGAGCTGTCCGCTAATGGACAGGGCAATTATGGTCGCCCGGACAAGGCAGCTTCAAGGAAATGGGCCGGCAAGTCGGAAAATACCAAGCCATTCTGTGGGCAAAAAGCCACGCCGAATAAAATTTCCGGCAAAAACCCTTTCCAATCAATATGTTGTTTTGTTGCGGCAAATAGGGGTATTTGTTGTTTTTAGGCAACGATAAAAATTTTGCTGGCCACATGCTCCACCCCACGCCCGGAAAGCTCGCCTGAAAATTAGGCGCCGCCTCCCCACCCCAGCCCTCCCCACAAGTGGGGAGGGGGTGAACTCTGGGGGAATCATCAAAATGCGTGCGAAGCCCCCAACCCGCCCCACCGCGTCTTTTGCCCCTCCCCCACCTGTGGGGGAGGCCGGGAGGGGGAGGGATGCAAAAACCTTCCCCACGCCGACCTCCTTCCCCACCCCAACCCTCCCCACAAGTGGGGAGGGGGTAAGCCCTGGGGAAGTCATCAAAATGCGTGCGAAGCCTCCAACCCGCACCGCCGCGCATCCTCGCCCCTCCCCCACTTGTGGGGGAGGCAGGGAGGGGGATCGCGCACCCCGTGCGGGCGGGGCATGGCGCTGCGGCGCCGGGTTAGCGCGGCCGCGCCACTTGTGGCGCCCGTTTCGTTTTGTTAAGGTAGTAATCGATTACTATCTTTTGGTGCTCGCCATGGATGTCATCGCAACTCGTCTGCCCCCCTGCGCTGCGCGTGCCGCGCCGGGCGGCGCCCTGACCGGCCGACCCCGCCTCGGCCCTTCTCTTCCCTGTCCACGGCTGCGCGTCCGTTTCCGCGGCAAGACCGGTCCGATGCCGGCGCGTTGCCACAGGGCGCCCGCCGGGGAGGAAAACACATGAGCCCGGTACTCGAAGGGGCGGATGCCCTGTCGCCGACTTGCTGCACCGGCCTCGGCAGGCAATGCAGCGTGCTGGTGGTGGACGACGATGCGGAGCTGTGCGAGCTGCTGGTGCGCTACCTGCACGGCAACGGCTTCGAGGCCAGCGCGGTGGCCGATGGGGCGGCGATGGACAGGCAGCTCCTGGCGCAGCCGCCCGATCTGGTCGTGCTCGATCTGATGCTGCCGGGCAAGGACGGCCTCACCATCGCGCGGGAATTGCGCAGCCGCGGCGACCTGCCGATCATCATGCTGTCGGCGCACGGCGCCGACATCGACCGCATCGTCGGCCTGGAGGTCGGCGCCGACGACTACCTGGGCAAGCCGTTCAACCCGCGCGAGCTGCTGGCGCGCATCCGCGCGGTGCTGCGCCGCAGGCTGGGCGGCATGGCGAAGGAGGCGCTCGCCGCCGCGCAGACGTTCCAGTTCGGGCCGTTCAGCCTCGATCTGCGGGCGCATCATCTGGCGCGGGACGATGTCGAGGTGCCGCTGACCGCCGCGGAGTTCAAGCTGCTGAGCCTGTTCGTCGAGCACCCCTATCAGTTGCTGACCCGCGATGCGCTGATGAACATGCTGAAGGGCTACGACTGCGCGGCGTTTGACCGCAGCATCGATGTCGCGGTGACCCGGCTGCGCCGCAAGATCGAGGACAACCCCGCCGTGCCGCAATACATCCGCACCGTGAGGGGCGAGGGCTACCTGTTCACGCCGAACGGGAAATTCCGCTGATGCGCCTGCGCCTGCCGATCACCCTGTTCGGCAAGACGGCGTACACGCTCGGCCTGGCGCTGGTACTGTTCCAGGTGTTCACCACCCTGGTGATCGCCTATTACATGATGGTTCCCGTCGCGCAGCGCGCGGCGAGCGACCTCACCGATTTCCTGCTGCTGTCCGCGCGCGTCTGGACGAGCCTGCCGGAAGGCGAACGGGCGCGCTACCAGGGCGAATTGCGCGCGCACAAGGGCCTGATCCTGGCACCGGCGCGCGGCCCCCTGCCCGAGTCCAGGGTGTACCTGCCCTACGTGCGCCTGCTCGGCAAGGCGCTCGCCGAGCGCACCCGGCAGCCGGTGCAGATGGGCGTGGAGTCGCGCGACGGCGCGCCGTGGTACTGGGTCGATTTCGTGTCGGGCCAGCAGCGCTTCCGCGCCGGCTTCTCCGCCCAGCGCATCGGCGTGCACGCGCCGCCGGCGATTTTCCTGATCCTGCTCCTGGGGCTCGTGCTGACCCTGGCGACCACCCTGGTCATGGCCCGGCGCCTGACCCAGCCGCTCTCGCAGCTGGCGGCCGCGGCCGAGCGCATCGGCCAGGGCAGAAGCCCGGAGCCCCTGCCGGAGGTCGGCCCCGGCGAGGTCGTCACCCTGGTGCGAACGTTCAACCAGATGGCCCATCAGGTGAAGGCGCTGCTCGCCAACCGCACCATCCTGCTGGCCGGCATCGCGCACGATTTGCGCACCCCGATCACGCGCATGCGCCTGGCTCTGGAAATGCTGCCGCCCTCGGCCGACCCGCAAATGGTCGGCAGCATGCTGCGCGCGCTCGACAACATGACCCATCTGGTAAACCAGTCGCTGGAATTCAGCCGCGGCGTCGAGCAGCGCGCCAGCCGGCCCATCAACCTGAGCGAACTCATCGGGGAACTGGTGGAGGACGCACGGCGCGGCGGCGGCGACATCCGCTGGCGGGCCTGCCGCGCCTGCATGCGCGAGGCATCACCGACGGCGCTGCGCCGCATCCTCGCCAATCTGCTGGAGAATGCAGTGCGCTACGGCGGCGGCGAGCCGGTCGAACTGGCCTGCGTGCGCGAGGGAAAGCGCCTCACGATCAGCGTCGCCGACCACGGGCCCGGCATCCCTGCCGATGAGCTGGAGGCGGTGTTCGAACCGTTCTACCGCGTGGAAAAGTCGCGCAACAGCGAGACCGGCGGCAGCGGGCTGGGGCTTGCCATCGCCAAGCAGCTCGCCGACAGCAACGGCTGGCGGCTCAGCCTCAGGCTGCGCGAGGGCGGCGGGCTGATCGCCAGCCTGAGCATCTAGGAATCCGCGCAGCGGGCGGAGCGGCCCGAGGCCGGGCGCTGCCTGCAGGCGCGAAGCGGGTCAGGGATGACCTCGCGCAGCGCCCATATCGCGGACCAGCCCGCACATCTCGCTCCTCCCCCACCTGTGGGGGGAGGCTGGGAGGGGGAGAG
>JANJWO010000023.1 GCA_024709485.1 Hydrogenophilaceae bacterium
GCCCCCCCCCCCCCCCCCCCCCCCCCCCCCCCCGCGCCAGGCCAAGGCTTGGGGCAATCCAAGTAAAATGCCGCCATGCACTTCCCAACTCGGCTTTCCCCAACCGCCGAACCGCCTCTCGCGCGGCTGCTGTGGCTGAGAAATTTCCTGCTGACCGGGCTGCTGCTGCTGATGCTGTGGTCGCAGTTGTACATCGGCGTGCAGTTGCCCTGGCTCCCCATGGGCATTACGCTGCTGCTGCTGGCCGCCTTGAACGCGTTCACGGCCCTGCGGCTCAGGCAGGCGGCGGCGACCCAGCCGTCCGAAATCCTCCTCAACCTGCTGGCCGATCTCGCCGGGCTGACCGTGCTGCTGCTGTTTGCCGGCGGCTGGACCAACCCCTTCGTCTCGCTGCTGCTGCTGCCGGTGGTGATGGCCGCGCTCCTGCTCCCCCCCCTCATGGCCTGGCTCACCGGCGGGCTCGCGGTGCTGGCCTACACGCTGCTTGCCTTCGTCAATCTGCCGCTGGTGCTGCCGGCGGGGAAGGCCTTCTCCCTGCATGTCTCCGGCATGTGGTTCAACTTCGCCGCCAGCGCCGTCGTCGTGGTCTTCATGGTGCTGAAGCTGCGCACCCGTCTCGCCGACCGCGAGCGCGAACTCGCCGCCTTTCGCGAGGACAATCTGCGCAACGAGCAGGTGGTGGCGGTGGCGCTGACCGCGGCGGGCGCCGCGCACGAACTCGGCACGCCGCTCAACACGCTGGCGATTCTGAACGAAAGCCTGCTCGCCCACGCCGACGGCGAGACCCGCGAGGATCTGGAACTGATGCGCACGCAGATCGAGCGCTGCCGCGAGCTGCTGCGGGACCTGTCGCGCACCGCCCAGGCCGCGCCCGCGGGCGAGCCGGTCGCGGCCGACCGCTACCTGCAGCAGCTGTGCGAGGAATGGCGCCTGCTGCGGCCCGCGGCGCAAGTGCAGGCGCGCTGGTCCGGCGCGCAGGCGGCGCTCCCCATCCTGCCGCCCGCCAAGCTCGACCAGTCGCTGATCAACCTGCTCAACAATGCCGCCGATGCCGCGCCCGGCACGGTGAAGATCGAAGGCCGGCTAGATGCCGAAGGCCTGTGCATCGATATCCTGGACAACGGCCCCGGGCCCACGCCGGCCCTGCGCGCCATGGCCGAGCCCGGCCGCTCCAGCAAGAACGGCCTGGGGCTCGGCCTCTTCCTCAGCAATGCCAGCATCGAAAGCCTGGGCGGCCACGTCGTCCTCTCGGAGCGTGGCGGC
Organism: Hydrogenophilaceae bacterium; assembly: GCA_024709485.1. Classification (GTDB taxonomy): domain Bacteria; phylum Pseudomonadota; class Gammaproteobacteria; order Burkholderiales; family Thiobacillaceae; genus UBA6918. The sequence continues at coordinate 1,264 of JANJWO010000023.1, forward strand.
GGCGGCACCTGCGTCTCCATATGGCTGCCCCTGCAAGGCCTGCAGCCCGCGCCGGGGCCGCAGGCGCATCAAGGCGCGCAACCATGAACGTGACGCTTTCGCCTCTGCTGATCGTGGAGGACGACGAGGTGTTCGCCCGCGTGCTGGCGAAGTCGCTCGCCCAGCACGGGCTGGAAGTGCGCACCGCCGCCAGCGGCGCGGCCGCGCTGGCGCTGGCGGCGGCGCAGCGCTTCGCCGCCGCCGTGCTGGACCTGAAACTGGAAAACGAAACCAGCCTTGCGCTGATCCCGCAACTGAAGTCGATCAACCCCGACATGCGCATCCTCATGCTGACCGGCTACGCCAGCATCCAGACCGCCGTCGAGGCCATCAAGCTCGGCGCCACCCACTACCTGCCCAAGCCCGCGGGCGTGTCGGAGATTCTCAACGCTCTGCAAAGCGACCAGCCCAATCCGGAATTGCCCGTCACCGACCAGCCGCTCTCCGTCGACCGCCTGGAATGGGAGCACATCCAGCGCGTGCTGGCCGAACACGACGGCAACATCTCCGCCACCGCGCGCGCGCTGCACATGCATCGCAGAACGCTGCAGCGGAAGCTGGGCAAGAAGCCGGTCAAGCAGTAGCGCGCCGGCCGCGCCTCATTCGCCCCGCGAGCGGGTTTCCGCCGCCGGATCGGTGACGAAGCCGATGCGGGTGAGCCCCGCTTGCGCGGCCAGCGCCAAGGTCTTGGCCACATGGTCGTATTCCGCATGGCGGTCGGCGCGGATATGCAGTTCGGGCTGCGGCTGCTGCCTGGCGGCGGCGGCAAAACGCGGCGCCAGCTGATCCGGCCTCAGCGGCTCGCCGTTCCAGAACAGTGCGCCGTTTTCGCGGATGCCAAACTCGATGTGCTCGGCCTTGCCGATGTTGGGCGAGCTGTCGGCCTTGGGCAGATCGATCCTCACCGCATTGGTGAGCAGCGGCGCGGTGATGATGAAGACCACCAGCAGCACCAGCATCACGTCCACCAGCGGCACCACGTTGATGTCCGCCATCGGCCCCTGGCGGCAGCGCTGATCGAAGCTCCCGATCGTCATGTTTCAGCCCCCCTTCACGGCTTGCAGCGTGCGCGCCTTGCCCGCCGGGCCGGCATCGGCCCTTTCGCCGACGGTGATGCTGGCGTACAGGTCATGCGCGAAGGCATCCAGTTTCGCCAGCCAGACGCGGTTGCGGCGGTTGAAGGCGTTGAAGGCCAGCACGGCGGGAATCGCCACCGCCAGGCCCATGGCGGTCATGATCAGCGCCTCGCCCACCGGGCCGGACACCTTGTCCAGCGTGCCCTGTCCGGACAGGCCGATGTTGACCAGCGCATGGTAGATACCCCACACCGTGCCGAACAGGCCGACGTAGGGCGCGGCCGAGCCGGCGGAGGCCAGCACGGTGAGGCCGTGCTCGACCCGCGTCGCCTCCTGGTCGATGCCATTGCGCAGCAGGCGGGTGAGGAATTCGCCCAGGCCGCCCGCCGCCGCCAGCTTCTGCATGCCGTGTTTTTCCGAGCCGGCGGCGGCATCCAGCGCGTCCTTCGCCAACCCGGCGAAGGCGTTGTCCACGCCGCGCTGCAACAAGGCGGCGCGCACCTCGCCCAGCGAGTCGGCCGCCCAGAACTGCCTGAGGAAATCCTCCGCGCGCCGCTTGTCGAGGTAATTGGAGATCGACTTGGTGACGATCAGATACCAGCTGGCGACCGACAGCGCCAGCAGCAGCAGCAGCACGACCTTGCCAAGCGCGTCGGCCTGGCTGAGAAAATGGGCAAAACCTATCTGGGTTTCCATGTCATCGTCCTTCGAGAACAAAGTTGAAAGGCTGGAGCGCGACGGCGCGCTGGGCGATGCCGTCGCGCCGCGCCGGATTGCAATGCCAGGCCTTCACGGCGCGCAAGGCCGCGTCATCCAGGCGCGCGAAACCGGAGCTGGTCTTGACGGCGGCGCGGTCCACGCGCCCCTCCTCGTCCAGTTCCACGCGCAATAGCACTTTCCCTTCCTCGCCCAGTCTGCGCGAATACGGGGGATAGGCGGGCGCGCTGCGTTGCGGGCAGGCCACGGCCAGCTCGCCGTCCAGCAGCACCGGACCGGCCGGCGGCGGCGGGGCCGGCTCCGCGCGCGCCTCGGCCACGGGCTGCGGTGCCGCGGTCGGCGGCGGCGCGACCGCCTCGCCGGGCTGGAGCGCAGGCGCCTGCGCCGCGAGCTGCGGTGGCGGCGGCGCCGCGCGCCGGTCGGCC
>JANJWO010000036.1 GCA_024709485.1 Hydrogenophilaceae bacterium
GCGAAATCACCTCGGCGGCGTCTTCCACCGGCTCGCCGCGGCCCAGCTGGGTGTCGCGCGTGTTGAGGTAGATCGCCGCGCCGCCCAGCTGGTGCATGCCGGCCTCGAACGAGAGGCGCGTGCGCGTCGAGCTTTTCTCGAAAAGCATCGCCAGGGTGCGGTCTTCGAGCGGATGATATTTTTCGTAGCGCTTGAAGCGATCCTTGATCACACGGGTGCGTTCGAAGAGATACCCCAGTTCCTCGCCCGTGAAATCCTTGAATTGCAGGAAGTGCTTGATCATGGTCTATGCCGCCAGGATGGCCTTGATTTCCTCGACCAGGGGCGGCAGCAGCTCGTCCGCGTTCGCCTGGCTGAAAATGAGCGGCGGCACCAGCCGGATCACCTTGTCCGAAGTCACGTTCACCAGGAAACCGCGATCGCGCATCCTGCTCACGATGTCGCCGCAGGGGCGATCGAGCTCGATGCCGATGATCAGTCCCTGGCCGCGAATTTCCGTGACGCCGGCAGTATCCGCCAGCATGGATTTCAGCTGGGCCAGGATATAGCCGCCGGTCTTCTCGGCGTTCTCGCGCAGGTGCTGCTTTTCCACCGCGTCCAGGGTGGCGAGCGCGGCCGCGCAGGCGAGCGGGTTGCCGCCGAAGGTGGAGCCGTGGTTGCCGGGCTTGAACACCTCGGCCGCTTCCCCGCGCGCCAAGCAGGCGCCGATCGGCACGCCGCCGCCCAGACCCTTGGCCAGCGCCATCACGTCCGGCATCACGCCGCTGTGCTGGAAGGCGAACCAGGCGCCGGTGCGGGCGATGCCGGTCTGCACCTCGTCCAGCATCAGCAGGAGGCCGAACTCGTCGCAAATCCTGCGCAGCTCGGCCATGTAGTCGCCGGCCGCGATATTGATGCCGCCCTCGCCCTGCAAGGGCTCGACCAGCACGGCCACGACGTCATGATTGGTCGAGGCCACCTGGCGGATGGCGGCGATGTCGTTGAACGGCACGCGCGCGAAGCCCGACAGCAGCGGCTCGAAGCCGGCCTGGATCTTGCGGCTGCCGGTGGCGGTGAGGGTCGCCATGGTGCGGCCATGGAAGGACTTTTCCGTGACGATGATGGTCGGGTTGGCGATGCCCTTGTTGTGGCCGTAAAGGCGCGCGAGCTTGATCGCCGCCTCGTTGGCTTCGCAGCCGGAATTGCAGAAAAACGCCTTGTCCATGCCGGCCAGGCCGCACAGACGCTCGGCCAGTTCCTCCTGGCGCTTCACGCGGTACAGATTGGAAGTGTGGATCAGCGAGGCGGCCTGCTCGGCAATGGCCTTGGCCAGGCCCGGATGGCCATGGCCCAGGGCATTGACCGCCACGCCGGCCACCGCGTCGAGATAGCGCTTGCCGTCTTCGTCCCAGAGGTAGACGCCCTCGCCGCGCACAAATGCGATGGGCTGGCGGGCATACGTGTTCATCAAATATGACATGGGATTATCCAAACTTAAATGCAACACGGCGGCCTGAGCCGCCGTGCGTGACTATTTTCGCCCTATTCTAGCCGAAAATCACGCCGCCATGCTGCCAGCCGTAGGACATGAAGAACAGCATGGGGATGGACAGCATGGTATTGGTGCGCGAGGCCAGGAAGCCCACCCTGCGGGCCGTGGCCTTTTCCTCGTCCGTGGCCGGCTTCATGCCGAGGGCCTTTTGCTGATTGGGCCAGATCAGCACCCACACGTTGAACAGCATGATGGTGCCCAGCCAGGCGCCGATGCCGATGCCGGCCCAGCCCGGCTGCAGGGTGAAGGCGGCGGTGAAGTGGCCGCCCAGCAGGGCCGCGCCGGCGAGCCAGGTCACCACGGCGGCCCAGCGGAAAAAGAACAGTGCGCGCGGCGCCACATGCTTGTTGATGCCGGCGGCGGTGCCATCCGCGGTCGCCGCCTTGAGCGCGCCGGCCTGAACGAAATTGAAGTAATACAGCAGTCCGATCCACATCACCCCGGCCATGATGTGTATCCAGCGCGCCAGTACGAGTTCCATGGTCATTCCCTCTTACATCAAGAAGTTCTTCACGACGACATACAGCACGGCGGTCAGCACCAGTCCGGATATGAAGGTGCCCCAAAGCGAATCGAGCGGATTTTTCATGGATGTCCCCCTGTAAGGCTTTTGATCTTGTCGTCCCCTGCGGCCCGGCCGGCTTCAGGCCCGTGGCCTGAAAACCGGCGCGCCGCGCACAGGCGAGGCCTGCCGCCTGCGCGAGTTCAGGCGAAGTTGGCTTCGGCGAACTGCCAGTTGACCAGATGCTCGAGGAAGGTCTCGACGAACTTCGGGCGCAGGTTGCGGTAGTCGATGTAATAGGCATGCTCCCAGACATCGATGGTCAGCACGGGCTTGTCGCCGGTGGTCAGCGGGGTGCCGGCCGGGCCCATGTTGACGATGTCGACCGAACCGTCGGCCTTCTTCACCAGCCAGGTCCAACCGGAGCCGAAATTGCCCACGGCGCTGGCCTGGAAGGCCTTCTTGAACTCGTCGAGGCTGCCCCATTTCTTGTTGATGGCCTCGGCCAGCGCGCCGCCGGGCGCGCCGCCGCCGTTCGGCTTCATGCAGTTCCAGAAGAAGCTGTGGTTCCAGACCTGGGCGGCGTTGTTGTAGATGCCGCCGGCAGGCGCGCTCTTGACGATGTCTTCCAGCGACTTGTTCTCGAAGTCGGTGCCCTTGATCAGATTGTTCAGGTTGGTGACGTAGGCCTGGTGGTGCTTGCTGTAGTGGTAGTCGAAGGTCTCGGCGCTCATGTGCGGCGCGAGCGCATCCTTGGCATAAGGCAAAGCGGGCAATTGGTGTTCAATTGTTCTCTCCGGGCGGTGAGTGTCGGGATTACGGGCCCCCGCGCGATCGCCGCTGGCCGCCTGCGGCTGCGAGACGATTTCGCAGGGTAAACGCGAGGGTTCCCGAAGGCTTGAAACCTGATGGGTGAATGCATTCTAGCCGCCGTGGAGGTCACGGGCAATAGTTGACTGAATCCGTCGAGTATTTTCGAGGCCGGTTCGGCCGTGTTTTCCAGGCCCGAATTTTCCATGCCCCCCGCCCGCGCCGCTGTCGGCGGCGCGGGTGGCCGGGCATGTTAAAATTTCCATTCATGTCCAGTGCGCAACGACCATGCCGGAGCCGTCGACCAAGCAGCTCATCATTCGCGGAGTCACCTCCACCGGGCAGACCTTCCGCCCCAGCGACTGGGCTGAACGACTCGCAGGCGTGCTTTCCGTTTTCAGCGTGGATTCCCGCCTCAACTATTCACCCTATCTGCAGCCGGTGAGCTGCGACAGGCTCAAGTGCCTGGTGGTCGACCCCCGGCTGGAACAGCTCGACCCCCGCGCCTGGGCCTTCATCATGGGCTTTGCGCGCGACAACGATCTGAGGGTCGAACCTTTGACGCGTGCCTGACGGGCCTTTCGCAAGACAATAAAAAAACGCCGCATCGAGCGGCGTTTTTTTGTCCGGCTTGAGCCGTCCGATCAGGCCATGGCCTTGATGGCCTGGGCCAGGCGGCTCTTGTGGCGGGCAGCCTTGTTCTTGTGGACGATTTTCTTGTCGGCGATGCGGTCGATCACGCTCATGGACGCCTGGAACACGCCGGCGGCGGCAGCCGTGTCGCCGGCGGCGATGGCGGCGCGAACCTTCTTGATGGCGGTGCGCAGTTCGGAACGCTGGGCCATGTTGTGCGCACGCTGAGCGATGGCCTGGCGGGCGCGCTTGCGGGCTTGAACGGTATTAGCCATTTGATATGGACTCCTGAAAACAGGCCTTCCATGGCGGGAAAGCCCAAGTAAATCGGATAGCAGAACGCAGTAAAGCGTGAGATTATAAGGGAAAAATAAAATTTGCGGCAAGCCCAATATAAACTCCGAAAACAATCCCCCTCCTGCATGAACCTGCTCAAAGCGCTTGCCACCATCAGCAGTTTTACCCTGCTTTCCCGCATCACCGGCTTCATCCGCGACCTTTTGATCGCCCGCGCTTTCGGCGCCGGCCTGATGACCGACGCCTTTTTCGTCGCCTTCAAGCTGCCCAACCTGCTCCGGCGCCTGTTCGCCGAAGGCGCCTTTTCCCAGGCCTTCGTCCCCATCCTGGCCGAGTACAAGAACCGGCACGGCGAGGAGGCGGCACATCTGCTGGTCAGCAAGACCGCCACGCTGCTGAGCCTGGCGCTCGCCGCAGTCGCCGCCGTGGGCGTGCTGGGCGCGCCGCTGCTGGTCTACGTCAGCGCGCCGGGCTTCGCCGGCGAGCCCGCCAAATTCGACTTGACCGTTCTGCTCACCCGCATCACCTTCCCCTACATCGTCTTCATGTCCCTGGTGGCCCTGGCGGCCGGTGTGCTCAACACCTGGAGCCGTTTTTCCGTGCCCGCCTTCACGCCGGTGCTGCTCAACGTGGCGCTGATCCTGGCCGCCACCGTGGCGGCACCCTGGTTCGACCCGCCGGTGCTGGCGCTGGCCTGGGGCGTGCTGCTGGGCGGCGTGCTGCAGCTGGCCATGCAGTTCGGCGCGCTCTTCCGCCTGGGCATGCTGCCCAAATTCGCCCTGGATTTTTCCGATCCCGGCGTGCGCCGCATCCTGATCCTGATGGGGCCGGCCACCATTGGCGTGTCGGTGGCGCAGATCAGCCTGCTCATCAACACCATTTTCGCCTCCTTCCTCGACACCGGCAGCGTGTCGTGGCTGTACTACGCCGACCGCCTCATGGAATTCCCCACCGGCATGATGGGGGTGGCGCTCGGCACCGTGCTGCTGCCCTCGCTCGCCAAGCATTACAGCGACGAATCCACCGAAGAGTTCTCCCGGTTGCTGGACTGGGGCCTGCGCCTCACGCTGCTGCTGGCGCTGCCCGCGGCGGCCGCGCTGGCGGTGATGTCGGTGCCGCTGATCGCCACGCTGTTTTTATACGGCGAATTCGGCAGTCACGATCTGTGGATGACGCGCCAGGCGCTGATGGCCTATGCGCTCGGCCTGCTGGGCCTGATCATGGTGAAGGTGCTGGCGCCGGGCTTCTACGCGCGCCAGAACATCCGCACCCCGGTCAAGGTGGCGATCTTCACCCTCCTCGCCACCCAGCTGATGAACCTGGCTTTCATCGTGCCCTTCAAGCATGCCGGCCTTGCGCTCGCCATCGGCCTCGGCGCCTGCCTGAACGCCGGCATCCTGTATTACCTGCTGCGCAAGCACCGCATCTACACGCCGCAGCCGGGCTGGGCCATGTTCATGCTCAAGGTCATCGGCGCCGTGCTCTTGATGTGCGCCACGCTGTATCTGGCGCACGGTTCGGATGCTTCCTGGCTCCAGCCCGGTTTCCTGCCGCGCGCCATCAAGCTTGCCTGGATGGTGCTGCTCGGCGCCGGCGTTTACCTCGCCGCGCTGCTCGCGATGGGCATTCGTCCGGCGCAGTTTTACCGCAGGGCCGCCTAACCGCTAGAATGGGCGTTTTTCGGCCTCACCGCTCAATCCCTAGATGCGCATCACCCACGGCCTGCAACCCGGCGGCAGCCCCGCCAGCGCCCCGCATGCGGTCACCATCGGCAATTTCGATGGCCTGCACCGGGGCCATCAGGCCATGCTCGCGCGGCTGAAAGAGGAGGCCTCCAGGCGCGGCCTGCCAAGCTGCGTGCTGACTTTCGAGCCGCACCCGCGCGAATTTTTCAGCCCGGCGCAGGCGCCGGCACGGCTTTCCAGCCTGCGGGAAAAGAGCGGCCTGATCGAGGCCGCCGGCATCGACCGCCTGCACGTGTGCCGCTTCGATCGGCGGTTTTCCTCCTTGAGTCCGGACGATTTCATCCAGCAGATATTGGTGAATGCGCTGGACGCGCGCTGGCTGCTGGTGGGCGACGATTTCCGTTTCGGCGCGAAGCGCGCGGGCGATTTCGCCCTGCTGAAGGAAGCCGGCGCCAGGCTCGGTTTCGAAGTCGAATCCCTGGCCACGGTCAATGTGGCGGGCAGGCGCGCCTCCAGCACCGCCGTGCGCGAGGCGCTCGCCGCCGGCGACATGGGGCATGCCGCCGAACTGCTGGGCCGGCCCTACAGCATTTCCGGCCATGTCATGCACGGCGACAAGCTCGGACGCCAGATCGGCTTCCCCACCGCCAACATCCAGTTGCAGCACAACCGCCCGCCGCTCTCGGGCATTTTTGCGGTCGAGGTCTGCGGCTTGAACGGCACGCCGCTAAAGGGCGTGGCGAGCCTGGGCACCCGTCCGACCGTGCACGAGAACGGCAAGCCCACGCTGGAGGTGTTCATTTTCGATTTCCGCGACGACCTCTATGGCCGCCGTCTGCGCGTGGATTTCCTGAAAAAGCTGCGCGACGAGGAAAAATATCCCGACCTCGATGCGCTCATCGCCCAAATCAACCGCGACGTGGACAACGCGCGCGCTTTCTTCGCCGCGAGACAAATTTGAAACCCTGACTTCAAGCCACAGAGGACACCGAGAACACAGAGCAAACCCACGCCTGCATGCCTATGGCGCTGCTTGAGAAAGCCGAGTCGCAATCCGGGAATCCCTGGTTTTTCCCGCTGTGACCTCTGTGTGCTCTGTGGCTGACTTTTATAGAATTCAACAATGGCCGACTACAAAGACACGCTCAACCTCCCCGACACACCCTTCCCCATGCGCGGCGACCTCGCCAAGCGCGAGCCGGGCTGGGTCAAACAGTGGCAGGAAAACAACCGCTATCACCAGATTCGCGAGCGGGCCGCCGGCCGCCCCAAGTTCATCCTGCACGACGGTCCGCCCTACGCCAACGGCGACATCCACATCGGCCACGCGGTGAACAAGATCCTCAAGGACATCATCGTCAAATCCAAAACTTTGGCCGGCTTCGACGCGCCCTACGTGCCGGGCTGGGACTGCCACGGCCTGCCGATCGAACTGCAGGTGGAGAAAACCCACGGCAAGAACCTGCCGCCGGCCAAGTTCCGCGAGCTGTGCCGCGACTACGCCGCCAGCCAGATCGAGCGCCAGAAGGCCGACTTCATCCGCCTCGGCGTGCTGGGCGACTGGGAACATCCCTACCGCACCATGGATTTCAGGTTCGAAGCCGACATCATCCGCGTGCTGGGCGAGATCCAGCAGGCCGGCTACCTCTACCAGGGCGCCAAGCCGGTGCACTGGTGCGTGGACTGCGGCTCGGCCCTGGCCGAGGCGGAGGTCGAGTATGAAGACAAGACCTCGCCCGCCATCGACGTCGCCTTCCAGGCGGTGGACAAGGAAGACCTGGCCAGGCGCCTGCACGTCGCCCTGCCCGACAAGCCGGTGTACGCGGTGATCTGGACCACCACGCCGTGGACCCTGCCCGCCAACCAGGCCGTGGCCCTGCACCCCGAGTTCGCCTACGAACTGCACGACACCGACAAGGGCGTGCTGATCCTGGCGCGCGAACTCGCCGCCTCCGCACTCGATCGCTACAAGCTCACGAGCGAAACGCTGACCGACTTCCCCGGCAAGGTGCTGGAAGGCCTGCAATTGCAGCACCCCTTCTTTGACCGCCAGGTGCCGGTGATCCTCGCCGACTTCGTGACCCTCGACACGGGCACTGGCCAGGTGCACATCGCCCCCGGCCACGGCCACGACGACTATCTCGCCGGCCTCAAGTACGGCCTCAAGGTCGACAACCCCGTGGGCGACGACGGCAAGTTCTACGCCGACACCCCGCTTCTCGGCGGACAAAGCATCTGGGACGGCAACAAGACCGTGCTGGAGATTCTCGCCAACAGCGGCGCCCTGCTCGCGCAGGCCAAGCTCCAGCACAGCTACCCGCACTGCTGGCGCCACAAGACGCCGATCATTTTCCGCGCGACCAGGCAGTGGTTCATCGGCATGGAGGTGAAGGGCAAGGGCGGCAGCCTGCGCGAAATCGCCACCCAGGCCGTCGACGCCACCGCGTTCTTCCCGGCCTGGGGCCGTGCGCGCCTGGAAGCGATGATGAAGAACCGCCCCGACTGGTGCATCTCGCGCCAGCGCAACTGGGGCGTGCCGATTCCGCTCTTCACCCACAAGCAGACGGGCGAGCTGCATCCGCGCACCCCGGAGCTGATCGAGGAGGTGGCGAAGCGCGTGGAACAGGCCGGCATCGAAGCCTGGTTCAGCCTGGACGCGGCCGAACTCATCGGCGCGGACGCCGCGCAGTATGAAAAATCCGCGCACACCCTGGACGTGTGGTTCGACTCCGGCAGCACCCATGCCTGTGTCTTGAAGCAGCGCCCCGAGCTCGCCCACCCCGCCGACCTCTATCTCGAAGGCTCGGACCAGCACCGCGGCTGGTTCCAGAGCTCGCTCTTGACCGGCTGCGCCAGCGACGGCCATGCGCCCTACAAGGCCCTGCTCACCCATGGCTTCGTGGTGGACGGCCAGGGCCGCAAGATGAGCAAATCCAAGGGCAACGTGGTGGCGCCGCAAAAGGTCATGGACCAGTATGGCGCCGACATCCTGCGCCTGTGGGTGGCGACCACCGACTATTCCGGCGAGCTGTCGATCTCCGACGAAATCCTCAAGCGCGTGGTGGAAAGCTACCGGCGTTTAAGAAATACCCTGCGCTTTTTGCTCGCCAACACCGACGACTTCGACCCCGCCACGCAATCGATGCCGGTCAGCGACTGGCTGGAAATCGACCGCTACGCCCTGGCCATGACGCGCGTGTTGCAGGAGGAACTGACCGCGCACTACAGCGCCTACGAGTTTCACCTGGTCGCGCAAAAGCTACAGAGCTTCTGCTCCGAGGATCTCGGCGGCTTCTATCTCGACATCCTCAAGGACCGCCTCTACACCACGGCCAAGGACTCCAAGGCCCGCCGCGCCGCGCAGAACGCGCTCTACCACATCACCCAGGCGCTCACCCGGCTGATGGCGCCGATCCTCTCCTTCACCGGCGAGGAAGTGCATGCCGTGCTGGGCAAGAATGACAAGGACAGCGTGTTCTTCCACGCCTGGCACGACCTGCCCGAACAGGCCGGCGAAGCCGAGCTCGTCACCCGCTGGCAAAGCATCCGCGACTACCGCGCGCTGGTTTTGAAGGAGCTGGAAAATGCGCGCGGCGCGGGCGAAATCGGCTCCTCGCTGCAGGCCGAAGTGATCCTGCACGTGCAGCCCGACACCCACGCCCTGCTCTCTTCGCTGGGCGACGACCTGCGTTTTGTTTTGATCACCTCCAGGGTCGAGCTGGTCCCTGCGCAGGAAAACCGCATCCTGGTCATCGCCTCCGGCCATGCCAAGTGCGAGCGCTGCTGGCACTATCGCGAGGATGTCGGCGGCGATGCCGCGCATCCGCAGTTGTGCGGGCGCTGCGTGAGCAACCTCTACGGCGCGGGCGAGGCCAGATCCCATGCGTAAGTGGCTGTGGCTGGCGGCCCTGGTGATCGCCGCCGACCAGCTCACCAAATGGGCGGTCTTCCTGAGCATGGAATACCACGCCATGATCCCGGTGCTGCCCGTCTTCAGCCTCGTGCACGTGCACAACAGCGGCGCCGCCTTCAGCTTCCTGGCCGACGCCGGCGGCTGGCAGCGCTGGTTTTTTCTGGGCGTCGGCGTCAGCGCCAGCGCCTTGCTCCTGCACCTGCTGAGGAAACATCAACGCGAGGCGCTCATGTCCTTGAGCCTGTCCCTGATCCTGGGCGGCGCGCTGGGCAACGTGTTCGACCGCGTGTGGCACGGCTTCGTGGTGGATTTCCTCTACTTCCATTACCAGGGCCACGCCTTCCCTGCCTTCAACATCGCCGATTCCGCCATCACCGTGGGCGCGGGGCTGCTGATCTGGGACAGCCTGCGGCGCAAATCCCCATGAGCGCGAACACGGTCGCCTACGGCGACACCCTCCGCCTGCGCTATGCCATCCGTCTCAGGAACGGCGAGGAAATCGTGTCCAACTTCGAGGATGCCGAGCCCGACACCCTCACCCTCGGCGACGGCACCCTGGCGCAAACCCTTGAACAATGGCTGATCGGGCTCAGGCCCGGCGAGCGCCACGTCTTCCTGCTGGAGCCCTGGCAGGCCTTCGGCGCAAGCAGCGAAGAAATGGTGCAGACCCTCAAGCCGGAAGACATCCCGCCCGGCATGCTGCTCGAACCCGGTACGCTCGTCGAGTTTGAAATGCCCAACGGCCAGACCCTGGCCGGCAGCATCCTCGAAATCGGGCCGGAAGGTGTTAAAGTCGACTTCAACCACCTTTTGGCCGACTGCCCCATCGAGTTCGAAGTGGAAGTCGTGGCCATCGACCAGTAAAAGCACGGCATGAACAAACCGCAAACCATTTTCCTCGCCACTCCGCGCGGCTTCTGCGCCGGCGTGGACCGCGCCATCGCCATCGTCGAGCGGGCGCTGGAGAAGTTCGGCGCGCCCATCTACGTGCGCCATGAAGTCGTGCACAACGCCTACGTCGTCAACGACCTCAAGCACAAGGGCGCCATTTTCGTCGAGGAGCTGGACGAGGTGCCCGCCGGCGCCACCGTCATTTTCAGCGCCCACGGCGTGTCCCAGGCCGTCAGGCAGGAAGCGGAAAAGCGCGGATTGAACGTATTCGACGCCACCTGCCCGCTGGTCACCAAGGTGCATATGGAAGTTGCGCGCATGCGTGACAAGGGCCTGGAAATCATCATGATCGGGCACAAGGGCCACCCCGAGGTCGAAGGCACCATGGGCCAAAGCACGGGCGGCATGCATCTGGTGGAAGCCCCGCAGGATGTCGCCAAGCTCGAAGTCGCCGATCCGGACAAGCTCGCCTACGTCACCCAGACCACGCTCTCGGTGGACGACGCCGCGCGCGTGGTCGAGGCGTTGAGGGCGCGCTACCCCAACATCGTCGGCCCCAAGAAGGACGACATCTGCTACGCCACGCAAAACCGCCAGGACGCCGTGAAAAAGCTCGCCGCCGAATGCGACGTGGTCATCGTCGTCGGCTCGCCCAACAGCTCCAATTCCAACCGCCTGCGCGAAGTGGCCGAAAACCTCAAGGTGCCGGCCTTCCTGGTGGACGACGAAAGCGGCATCGACCCGCGCTGGCTGCAAGGCAAGGCCCGCATCGGCATCAGCGCCGGCGCCTCCGCCCCGGAAATCCTGGTCCGCCGCGTCATCGCGCGCCTGCAAGAACTCGGGGCCAGCGAAGTGGCCCCGCTTGATGGCTTGCAAGAAAAGGTCAGTTTTCCGTTGCCGAAGGGCTTGTGATCACCAGCCAAGCAAGCTATCGCATCTACTCGCGGGCAAATTCGACTTGCCGGCGGCGTGGTGCATGGTTCACGACAAACGTCCTCACGACACTTCCTTCACTCGGTAAGCCACCGAGCAAAGGTAGCGCAATGTAGAGCAAATCATTGTGCTGCCCACAATCACCACGTCCAAGCCAGTGATCTTTATTGAGGGCGCTGCAAAGATGCCGTGTAGAAATGTGGGATAAGGTCAATTTTCCTTTACTGAAGGACTTAATCCCACGTACTTAATAAATAAAAGGGGCAGCTAAGCCGCCCCTTTCAGAAAACACTCCGGCCACGAACTAGGGAGTCACTTCGACCGGTGTGTTGTTCTTCTTGTAATAGATACACTTCGTGTTGCTGGCCGCACTGGAACCACCGGTATTGCGCGCAACCACCTTCACGCACAAAGTATCCAGTGACCCCAGGCTCTGAATATTCGTAGTGGTGTTTGCCGGCAAAGTAGCCGCCACCGCGAAATCTGTACATGCGGCCTGGGCCTTGGATTTCACGCATGTGTATACGTCATAGTTGGTTTCACCGCTCACATCCGCCCAGATCAGTTTGAAGTTGGCCGTATTGACGGTGTTAGAACCCTCGATAGCCAGGCTGACCAGAGTCGGCGCGCTGGGCGGCGAAGGCAGTGCCGACACATCGGTGGCGCACACATTAAATGCTGACTGCTTGTCGGCCGGTCCCGCGGCGATCGAGGCTGCCGTCAGCTTGGCGCCCGTCCCGGCGCTGGAATCGCAGGAAGTGGCGTCGGCCTTGACGTAGATACTGCCGTTGCCCGCGATCCTGATCTTGCCAGCCCAGGTATGCGAGGTGGTGTCGAGCGTGACCGGACACCTCACCGTAGCGCCGTCGAGATCAAGCGTGCAGGCAACATACGTCGATTCATCGGTCGTGGAGGCGAAGGTGCTGTTGGCGCACTGGTTGCCGAAGCACTTGCCGGAAACAGAGGCCGTAGGCCCGAACACCCAGAAATTACCGCAATCACCGGACGGGCAGCTGTTGATATCGGTATAGATGCCGCCGTCTATGCCGGCGTCGAAGCTACCATTGCCATCCACGTCCAGGGCGTTATTGAAGAAAAATCCGGTACCGGAGACTTGCACGTTTCCGGTGTAATTCACGGAACAGCCGAACGATCCGCTGTTGTCGCCCGCCGTATAACTCACGGTACAGGCGGTGGCTCCGGGAACCTGCGCAACCGTCACGGAAGACAGGTCCGCACTGGAGTTGCCCACCCGGACGCTGCCGCTCGCCTGCGGCGGAGAACTGCCCGAACGGGAAATTTGTATCGAGTTGGACTTGCGCAGGCTCGAAGCATGGTCGTGGCGATCTGTTCCGAGTTCGCTGGCGTAACCATTGGGCGCGGTGGTCGCATCGTAGCCCACTGGGTTCGCGGTAGGCAGCAGGGTGGAGGCATCGTAATCCACCATGTTGAGATAAGTACTCCGCGTTGCTCCGCCCGTCAGGCCGCTGTTGCCGGGCAGCAAGTGGGCCCATATATTGGCAAGGCCATCCCCGCCGGAATTCACCAGCGCCTCGCCGCGGTAATACACGCCATAGTAATCGCTGGCCGTGGAAGAAATGCTGAGTATCTTGTCATTCTTGACGCTGACCGAAGTCGCATCATCGGAATGCCAACTGGCCAGCAGCGTCACGTTCACTTCGTTGAACGGCACCAGGTCCAGCCAGGTGCCCGCATTGATTCTGTTGGCCAGATAAGTGTAATACGCGGCATCCAGGGTGCGCGGGGCATCCTCGCCGTAGACGCGATCCGAGTACAGCGCGCGCGCCAGCAACTGCGGCTTGGCGTTGATGCTCTGATTGGTGAGATTGCGGCTGGGCAGATCCGACTTGGAGGGCGCCGCGGGCTGGTCAATGGCCGTACAGCCAGTGGCGCCGGATTCAGTGCAATCGGCCCTCGATTGATAGCGCAAATAATCCAGCAGATAGGTCTGGTATGCGGTCAGCGTACTCGTGTTTTCCAGGTAGTTCATTTTCGGCATGACCACCATGTCCAGCGCGCGCCAGTCCTGCAGCAAGCGATAAATGCCGTCGACGCGTGCGAAGCGGCAGGCCTCCAGGTAGCGGTTGCCTATGGATTCGGCGACCTCGGTTAGACCCAGTGCGGGATTGCTCGTATTTGCATAGTTATAGTGCTTGTGGTTGTTGCCGGTGTAATCCGCAGCAGGCCGATCCGGGTCGTACAGCGCCGTGGCCGGATTGGCCGTACCAGGCGCCTCGCTGTCGTGATGGTCGCGGCAGCAGGCCGTGCACAATTCATCCTGCTTGTCGCCCTGTATGCTGGGCGCCGTGCCGGTCATCTTGGTGACTTTGGCGGTCGGCACCTTGATCTTGAGGCTGCCGCCGTCCCAGTAGAAATAGGAGGCCGGATAGCCCTGGCCGCTGCCGGCGAATTCGCACACGCAGTTGACGGTGGCGAACTCGAGCTGAGAGTCCTTCTTGGTGGAGCCGCCCGCCGTGGTGTAGCTCACGGCGTCGAACTCGGTGCGCAGACTGTAACCCTTGGAACTGACGTCGGGCAGCGGCTTGCTGGATTCCTTGAATTTGCCGTCGCCGGTGTTGATCGGCACCGGTACCGCGTCGGGCACGCCGATGGGGGTGTAGCTGACCGTGGGTTTCTGGGTGGAAACCGGGCTGACGGCCGCGCGCGCCGTCCGGGACGGATCCATGGCGTAAATGATGCCTTGCAGAAAGACGGATTGCGCGGTCCCCTTGCTGTCCGTCCAGGAAATCTGGGCCGTCACCAGCTTGGCATTGGGAATGTCGTCGGTGGAAGGGTCGCCATCCGGGTCGGCGCAGTTGACTATGCCGAGCTGCGCACCCGCCGATTCGGCATAGCAGGCCACCGTCCAGGAAAGCGAATAGTTGTCGACATAGCCGGAGATTGCGCCCGAGGGCAGCACCAGCGTGCCGCTCGTGTCTTCCTGTCCGCCGGTATTGGCGCCGATTTCGGAAAAGCAGAAGGTTCCGAGGCCACACAGGTTGGTGGCAGAGGCCGCGCTGCCGTCATCGGAAAAGTTGCCGTCCGTGAGATGGGTGAAGCTCTTCAGATCGTCGAGTTTCTCCTGAGCCAGGTTGGCGGCAACCGACCGCGCCTTGACCAGGCTGCTGTCCTGCAGCGCGACCGCCTGAAAGCCCGCCAACGCCAGCAGGGCAATAGCCAGTATCAGCGCGGAAAAAAGCGCCTCGACCATGCTGAAACCGCGCTGCTTGCGTATGTTCGTTATGCGCGCCATGGCATGCTCCTTTACTGCACGTCCGACCACGATCCGGGGATGCGGGCCAGCGCCCGCGCGGACGGGTTCTTTTTCAGGTTCTTCAGGACGTCTTCGTCGTATTCGAGCACAAAGCCGCCGTTCAGTTGCAGGGTCACTCCGTCATGCGCCATGATGGCGCCGTGCAGGTGAGCGTTGCCGTTGCATTTGAGCGTGGGGGTGCTGCCGGCGGGGTCGAACAGGTACAGCAATCCGTAGAACTGGTCGCCCGCGTTCATGGTGACATCCCCCTCCACCACAAGCAGAACGGGGTGATCCGCGCTGCCAATCACGGCGGTCGTATTGCAATCGCCGGTAATCCAGATGAGGCCTTCCGAACTTCCATTGAGGGCGTTGCAATTCGCCGCAACGGTGGCCTGATCCTTGATCTGCTGATAATCCGATTCCGCCGTGCCGAAGAGGAACTGGAACAAGTCGGGCGGAAAATTGGGGTCACTGCCGATCATGTCCGGCCCGGTCAGCCCGCTCTTGCTGAGCGCATCGGTGGAAGGACAGACACTGCCGGTGAACTCGCCCTTGTGGCAGCTGGCGAAACTGCCTCCTGGGGTAATGGTGCTATCGGACCAGGCCGATACCGGCACGCCCGAGCCGCCGCCGTTGGAGTTGGTGATGATGCTGTAATTGCCGGAAAGCGGAATGTTGCTGGCGGCCGCGAGCGGCGTATCGACGTTGCCCAGGATCAGCGGATAGAAGTACACGCCCTGCTTGACGGTGGCGCTGCTGCTGCCGTCCGCCGAATTGCCGATGGCGACGATGTTGAAAATCAGTCCGCTGGCATCGCCGCTTTTGGGCGTGAGCACGAACAAGCTATAGGAGCCGGCGCCGGCGCTTGGCTGCCTCGTCAACCCGGCCGATACCTGCATGAGCTTCCAGGTCGTGCGGTCGCCCGGCTGCTGCGGCGACTGATCCGCGCGGATGGGCAGACAGGCCGGCGTCGTGGCGGTGCAGTCTGCCCAGGCCGCCGCGCCGATCGCGGCGACATTCGCGCGGTTGGCGTTCAACAGGCTGAAACCCTGATCCACCCCCGACTCGGCCGCGGCCATCGCCTCGCGGTAACGGTAGTCGTTGGCGGCGGAACGGGTGTCCAGGATCAGCACGCCCGCGCCATACAGCGCCAGCAGGCTGAGCAGCACCGTGATCATCAGCGTGACGACCAGCGAGACGCCTTTTTGCTTGCGGGACAGGTGATTCGGTTTCATGTAAATGACTGTCCTAGCTCAATTGGTCGTTGCGGATGCGGATGGTTTCCTGCACCGTGCGCACCACGTTGGGATCCGCTCTCAACCTGCCGGTTATGGAAACGGTGAATTCGCGCACCGCCACATTCAGGCCCGAAGCGGTGACCGCGGCGGGCGAGTTCTCCGTGATCGTGAACGCCGTGATTTCCACGGAACCATCGTCGGTCAGATTCTGCCAGGTGCCGCCGGTGGCGCAGGTGTTGCCGGCCGCGCCGGAAGTGCGGGTTTCCACGGTATCGTCGGTTGCGTCGTAGCGATAGCCGAAATACTCGCCCGGGGCATAGGCCCCGTTCGCGTTGGTGTCGTAGGCGAACAGGATGCAGCCGCCCGGCGTGCCGGCCACCGCGTCGGTGGTGATGGCCATGGCGGGGCGCAGGATATTCCAGGCGCCGGCCGGAATCTCGGTGGCGGGCCAGGCAGTGCCGGTGACGGTGACGCTGTAGGTCTTGGCGCTGGAATCATAGGCATTGGCGCCAATGCTGGCCTTGTATATCACGCCGCCGCTGCTGTAGATGAGCGTCCCGCCCTCGGCCCTCGCGCCGATCTCGCCCAGATTGCCGGTACTGGACACGGTGACGGTGCCCGAGGTGGCGCTCAGTATCAGCGGCGCACCCATGCTGACGCGGGCCACGTCGATCGCGGGATCCCAGGACGTGGCGCGGCGCATGTCGCGCGAAATCATGGTCATGACCTGGCGCAGTTCCTGGTCGAGGCGCGACATGCGGATGCTGTCGCGATTGCTGGTGAGCGAGGAGAGCAGCACTTCCGAGGCCGCGGCCAGAATGATCATGCTGATGACCATGCCGACCATCAGTTCGACCAGGCCGAAGCCCGCCTGGCGGTTGCGCAGTTTGTTCAGCATGTCGGATATCCCCCGGCGCTGCCATCGGGCGAGCACAGCCTCACGCGCCCCATGGGAGATACAATGGCGTTGAGCTTGGCGCCGGTGGCGTCGGATTCGAGCTCCACCGTCTCGTTGCCGGCGACCGTTCCCCGCAGCGCGCTGAACACGAAGGCGTGACCGTCATCAGGGTCGTCCATCACCACGTTTTTATAAGAGGCGCTGGCGATGGCCCGGTCCACGCCGTCGATCTGGCAGGAGCCGGCCGTCAAGCAGTCGCAGCTTGCGCCCTCCGTCATGCCGATGCACCAGGTCGCGCCGCTGTCCGCCACCTGCACGATGGCGCGCACGGTCTTGTTGCGCTTGATGGCCTCGCTCTTGGCATTGACCAGAAAGGCGTTGACCCCGTCTCCCGCGCGCTTCAGGCGGATGGAGTCCATCAGCGAGGTGAACGAGGGCACGGCGATGGTCATCAGAATGCCCAGCACCACGAGGGTGATCGCCATCTCGACCAGCGTAAAGCCTCGTTGCGGCGCTTGTTTCGGCATGATCAGGCCTTCCAGCAACCGGCCGGTCCCTTGCTGTTGCTCTGGTTGAGGGTCAGCGACGCGCAGCTGGAATCCGCCGTTTGGGCGCCCTGGGCGGTGGCACGGATGACATAGACGCTGGCGGTGGGCGGGTCGCTGACGGCGGCGCCGGTAATGGCGTAGTCGTAGTACGGATTGGCATCGGCAAAACCGACATTGGCCAGTGTTGCGGTATAGGTGCTGTTGTTGGCGCGCCACTTCTCCAGCCCCAGCTGGATTTTGAGCATGTCGGACTGCGCCTGGGCCCGCCGGGACTTGAGCAGGTAATCAGTGTAATTCGGCCAGGCAATGGCGGCCAGAATGCCGATCACGGCAATCACGATCATCAGCTCGATGAGGGTAAAACCCTTGAGGCTTTTTGCGGGCGGCACGTTTGTCTTCATCATCGATTTTTCCCCTTTGCACTTTAACGGCCGATTTTGTCCACAGCCCAGCCGGGCCGGACAAACGGCCGCTTTGTTAGAATCAGCGGAATTTATTGGAACTCAGCTTGAAGCAGAACTTCTTCATTATCGGCGGCGGCGTCGCCGGCTTGAGCGCGGCGTATGCGCTTTTGCGCCACGGCCACGGCGTCACGCTCGCCGACTTCGGCCATTCCGGCCAGTCCACGTGGGCGGGGGCCGGCATCCTGTGCCCCTTGCTGCCCTGGCATTACGACGAAGCGGCCAATCGCCTGGCCCTGGGCGGCATGCAGGCCTGGCCGGCCTGGGCCGGCGAAATCGCCCGCCAGTCCGGCTGCGACCCGGAATACTGGGGCTGCGGCATGGCGGTGCTGGGCGAAACTTCGCGGCAAGCCGCGCTCGCCTGGTGCCGCGCGCACGATTTCGCGGCCGAAGTTAGGCCCGACGGCGGCCTCTGGCTACCAAGCGTGGGCCAGGTGCGCAATCCGCGGCTGGCCGTTGCGCTGGCTGGCGCGGTCGCCGCGCTGGGCGGCCGGATATTGCCGCACTGCGAAATAAGCGGCCTGCGTTTTCGGGCGGGAAAGGCGGTCGCCGCCCTGGCAGGCGAGGTGGAATATGCCGCCGACGCCTTCGTGTGGGCCGGCGGCGCCTGGAGCGGCCTGGCGCTCGGGGAACTGGCCGCCGCGCCGAATGTGCGCCCGATGCGCGGGCAGATGCTGCTGTACGCCCCCGGCAGCCACCGCCTCGACCACGTCGTCTACCAAGCCGGCCTGTACCTGGTGCCGCGCCGGGATGGCCATTTGCTGGCCGGCAGCACGGTGGAGGATGCCGGCTTCGATGCGAGCACCCTCCCCGACACCCTGGACCGCCTGCACCGCGATGCCTGCGCCCTGTTGCCCGAATTGCGCGCGCATCGCCCCCTCCGTGCGTGGGCCGGCTTGCGCCCCGGCAGCCCGGATAACATCCCCGTCATCGGCCGCCACCCGGATTGCGACAACGTCTGGGTCAACACCGGCCATTTCCGCTACGGCGTGACCATGGCGCCCGCCAGCAGCCGGCTGCTGGCGGAATTGATGCTGGACATGGCGCCGCACCTCGACCCCGCGCCCTATTCCTGGGATGCCCAACTCGGTCGCGGCTGGAAGAGCGGCAGCGCATGCTGACCATCTGGCGCTTTACCGACGGCAAGCGCGGGCACGAAAACCAGACGCTGGGCCTGGCCGAGGCCTTGTGCCGGCTCGCCCCCTGCCGGCTGGAAACCGTGCCCGTTTCCGGACGCCGGCCCGGCGCGATTGCCTGGCTGCTCGGCCGCTTTCCGCAGGGCGGCAAGCTGCCCCGGCCCGACCTCCTCCTCGGCGCGGGCCACGCCACGCACTGGCCCATGCTGGCGGCGCGGCGCGCCTTCGGCGGAAAAATCGCGGTGCTGATGAAACCTTCGCTGCCGCTGTCGTGGTTCGACTGGGTGATCGTGCCGGAACATGACGGCTTGCCGGATGGCGCCAGGGTGATGACCACGCAGGGCCCGATCAACCGCATCCAGCCCAGCCCCAAGCCGGACCCGCATGCGGGGCTCATGCTGATCGGCGGCCCCTCGGCGGAATATGGCTGGAGCGCGGCCGCGCTGCTGCAGCAGGTTCGCCTGGTGGCTTTGCGCCAGCCCGAAATCGGCTGGCTGCTGACCAGCTCGCGCAGGACGCCCGCGGGATTTCTGCTCGACCTGGCCAATTCAAACCTGCCCAATGTGAAAGCCGTGGCGCATGACGCGGTGTCCCCCGCCTGGCTGCCGCAGCAACTGGCGCAGGCGGCCCAGGTCTGGGTCACGCCGGACAGCGCCTCCATGGTGTACGAGGCCTTGACCTCCGGCGCCGCCGTGGGCTGTTTCGAGTTGCCCTATGCGCGACCCGGGCGCGTGGCGCGCGGGCTGGAAAAACTGCTGCGCGACAAGCGCCTGACCGGCTTCTCCGAATGGGAGCGCAGCGGGAAGCTGCCGCCCAATGATCACCCCCCGAACGAGGCCGAGCGCTGCGCCCGGCACTTGCTGCACTGCCTGGGCCGAATATGACAGCGCGCAAACTTACCGTGGTACAGGTTCTCCCCGCCTTGCAATCCGGCGGCGTCGAGCGCGGCACGCTGGAAGTCGGCAAGCATCTGGTCGAACACGGCCACCGCTCCATCGTCATCTCTTCCGGCGGGCGCATGGTCGCGCAGTTGCTTGCCGAAGGCAGCGAGCACGTCAGCTGGGACATCGGCAGAAAGAGTCTGTGGACCCTGCGTCTGATCCCGCGCCTGCGCCGCTATCTGAGGGAAAACCGGGTGGACATCCTGCATGCCCGCTCGCGCATGCCGGCCTGGATCGGCTACCTGGCCTGGAAAGGCATGGATCCGCAGACGCGGCCGCGCTTCATCACCACCGTGCACGGGCTCTATTCGGTCAATGCCTACAGCGCGGTGATGGTCAAGGGCGAGAAGGTCATCGCCGTGTCGGAAGCGGCGCGGGACTATATCGTGCGCGGCTACCCCGAGGCCGAGCGCGGGCGCATCGAGCTGATTCCGCGCGGCGTCGATCCTTCGGAATTTCCCTACGGCTTCCGGCCGGCGGCGCAATGGCTCAAGGCCTGGCAGGCCGAATATCCGCAACTGGCCGGGAAAAGAATCCTGTCCCTGCCCGGCCGCATCACGCGCCTCAAGGGGCATCATGACTTCATCGAGCTGATCGCGAAGCTGCGCGCGCAGGGCCTGAACGTGCACGGCCTGATCGTCGGCGGCGAAGACCCCAACCGGCGGGGCTATGCCGCAGAAATCCGCCAGGCCGCGCACGCGCGCGGGCTGGACGACGCCCTCACCTTCACCGGCGCGCGCGGCGACATCCGCGAAATCTATGCGATATCCGACATCGTGCTGTCGCTCTCGACCAAGCCGGAATCCTTCGGGCGCACCGTGCTGGAAGCCCTGTGCCTGGGCGTGCCGGTCGTGGGCTACAGCCACGGCGGGGTGAGCGAGATCCTGCGCACGCTGTACCCGGCGGGCATGGTCGAGCCCGAGAACCGCGCGCGGCTGGCCGCCACGGTGGAAAGATTGCTGGAAACGCCCGTCCGGGTGAACCCGGACAACCCCTACACCCTGGCCAACATGCTCGACCGCACCCTGGCGCTCTACGAACAAACAGCATCATCGCTTAAACTAGCGGGCTGACTGTCCAGAACTAGCGCACATGACCACCATCGCGATCATCGGCCTCGGTTACGTTGGCCTGCCGCTCGCCGTCGAATTCGGCAAGCGCTTCGACACCATCGGCTACGACCTTTCCGAAGCCAAGATCCGGCACTACCGGAACCACTGCGACCCGACCGGCGAGGTCAGCGCCGAGGATCTGCGCGCCGCGACGAAGCTTACCGTGACCAGCGACGCCGAGGAGATCCGCCGCGCCGATTTCATCGTCATCGCCGTGCCCACGCCGGTCGACGACGCGCATCAGCCGGATTTCGCGCCGCTGGTGAGCGCATCCGAAACCGCCGCCCGCCACATGCGCAAGGGTGCCACGGTGATCTACGAATCCACCGTCTATCCCGGCGCCACCGAGGAAATCTGCATCCCGGTGCTGGAACGCGAGTCGGGCCTGACATGGCGGCAGGATTTCCATGTCGGCTACTCGCCGGAACGGGTCAATCCGGGCGACAAGGTGCACACGGTGAAAACCGTGGTCAAGGTGGTGGCCGGCGATGACGCCGACACCCTCGAGCGCGTGGCCGGACTGTACGAGGCCATCGTCAGCGCCGGCGTGCACCGCGCCACCAGCATCAAGGTGGCGGAGGCGGCCAAGGTCATCGAGAACACCCAGCGCGACCTCAACATCGCGCTGATGAACGAGCTCGCCATCATTTTCGACCGCATCGGCATCGATACCCTGGAGGTGCTGGAAGCCGCCGGCACCAAGTGGAACTTCCTGCCCTTCCGCCCCGGCCTGGTGGGCGGGCACTGCATCGGCGTCGACCCCTACTATCTCACCCGCAAGGCCGAAATGCTCGGCTATCACCCCCAGGTCATCCTCGCCGGCCGCCGCATCAACGACGGCATGGCGCAGTTCGTCGCGCAGCAGACGGTGAAGCACCTCATCAAGGCCGGCAGCGCGGTCAAGGGCGCGAAAGTCACGGTGCTGGGGCTGACCTTCAAGGAAAACTGCTCGGACCTGCGCAATTCCAAGGTGGCCGACATCGTGCGCGAGCTGCAGGAATACGGCTGCGAGGTATACGTGCACGATCCGGTCGCCGATGCCGATGAGGCCCGGCACGAATACGGCATCCGGCTCACCGCCTGGGACGAGCTGCCGCGCGGCGCAGACGCCATCGTCGCCGCCGTCGCACACCGCGATTACCTGCAACTGCCGATCGCGTCGCTGCAGCCGCTGCTCAGGCCCGGCGGCGTGTTCGCCGACGTCAAGAGCGCGCACGATGCGGCCGCCATCAAACGCGCCGGCTTCGCCCTCTGGCGCCTGTAACCCGGCCAAGTGCGCAGCTCCATCGCGTCCCTGCACATCATCGGCGGCAAGAAACTCGGCGGCGCCGAGCGCTTTTTCGTGCGCCTGGTGAATGCGCTCGCCCGGCATGGCGCGCCGGTGGAAGTGGTGACCGTGGCCGGCGGCGAAATCGACGCGGCCGTCGACCCGCAAATCACCCGCCACCACGCCCCGCTTGCCGGGGTCTTCGATGTCTGGTCGCGCCTGCGCATCCGGCAGATCGTCAAGAAGCGCGCGCCCGCCATCGTGCAGACCTACATGGGCCGCGCCACCCGCCTCACGCACCTGCCGAAAAACGGCGGCAGCCTGCATGTCGCGCGCCTGGGCGGCTATTACGGCCTCGGGGGCTATCGCCACGCCCATGCCTGGATCGGCAACACGCGCGGCATCTGCGATTACCTGATCCGCGAAGGTCTGCCGCGCGAGCGTGTGTTCCACATCGGCAACTTCGTCGACCCCGCGCCGCGGCATGCCGCGGAAACGCTGCATGAACTGCGCCGGAAGTGGCTGATCCCGGATGAGGCGCGCATCATCCTGGGCCTGGGCCGACTGCACCCGAACAAGGGCTTTTCCGACCTGCTGCAGGCCTTCGCTAGGCTGCCGCCCGAATTGCAAGACCGGCCGCTGCATCTCGTCATGGTCGGCGACGGGCCGCTCAGGGCGGAGCTGCGCGCCAAAGCCCGGCAGCTGGGGATGGAAAAGCGCGTCACCTGGGCCGGCTGGCAGTACGAGCCTTCGCCCTGGTACCAGCTCGCCGACGTCTTCGTCTGCAGCTCGCGCCACGAACCCCTGGGCAACGTGATTCTCGAAGCCTGGGCCAATTCCGCGCTCACCGTCACCACCGCGGCCGAAGGCCCGCTGGAACTCATCACCCCCGGACAGGACGCGCTGCTGGCGCCGCCGGCCGACCCGATCAGGCTTGCGGACAGCCTGCTGAAGGCCTTGTCGCTGGATGCGGAAACGCGCGCCGCAATGATCGAAGCCGGGCGGGCGAAGCTGGCGGCGAATTTCAGCGAGACGGCCATCGTCACGGCCTACCTCGACCTCTATCGCAAACTCAGCGCCGCGCAGCATGGCTGAAACCCCAGGAGCCGACATGGAAAAGCTCTCCGTCTTCGTCACCACCTTCAACAACGACCGCACCCTCGCCGCCTGCCTGGAAAGCGTGAAATGGGCGGACGAAATCGTGGTGCTGGACTCCTTCAGCACCGACGACACGGAAAGGATCGCGCGCGCATACGGTTGCAAGTTCAGCCAGCACACGTTCATGGGCTACGGTCCGCAGAAGCAGCTGGCGCTGGAGCAGACCTCGAACCGCTGGGTGCTGCTGCTGGACGCCGACGAAGTGCTGTCGCCCGCTTCGCAGGCGGAAATCCGCGCACTGCTGGCACAAGGGCCGGACGCCGACGGCTACACCCTGCCGCGCCAGGAACAGCTGTTCTGGAAAATGTCCTCGCCCAAGGTGCGCATGAACCACTTCCTGCGCCTGTTCGACAAGACCAGGGGGCATGTCAGCGACATGCCCATCCACGCCGCGCCCAAGGTGGAAGGCGTGGTCAAGAAGCTTGCGCACCCCTTCTACCACTTCGGCGAAACCAGCGTGCACGTGAAAGTGGACAAGATCAACCACTACTCCACCGGGCTGGTGGCCGACAAGCAGGCCAAGGGCAAACGCGCCAACCCGTGGATCATGGTGTTCTACCCGCCGCTGTTCTTCATCCGCAGCTACATATTCAAGCGCAGCTTCCTGAACGGCTGGGCCGGCTTCATCGGCTCGGTGACCATGGCCTACTATGTATTCTTGAAATACGCCAAGCTGTACGAGGCGGAGCAGTTCAGGAAGCATGGGAACAGCCTGCTGCCGCCGGAAGCTGAAAAGCGCTAGCCCGCCGACCGCATGTAAGCCGCGGCCTCGGCCATGACTGCCGTCCCGGTTTCAGTAAGTCTGCCGTGCTTTTGCACAACGTCATAACCTGACATGAAATTTCCGTAGTCAGCCTCGCGTGCCGATTCGGCCAGGCTGCGCGCTTCCGCATCCAGAACCTTCGCCTCGATCAGGCGCGACATGGCCCAGTGCATGCGCGCCGAGACATAAGTAGCGTGATAGATGCCGTCCATCGGCCGCGGGTCGACGCGTAGCGGCGAATCGTAAAGCTCCTCGTCCGGATTGCTGACCAGGGCTTCCTCGGTGGCGAAGCCAAAAAGCAGGCTGTGCGCGCTCTCATGCGCAAGCACTTCGACCATCGCAACGTCCGTATCATGGGACGATGCATTGAGGAACAGCCCGCCCCACAGCATGTACGATGACCCCCCGTCGAACTGCATCGGCGCATTCTTGTCGCCGACCACCATGCAGACTTCGCCGACCAGCGACCTGAATTCGTCAGCCAGTTCAGGAATCGCCTTTTCCAGCAGGGCGTACCCGCGCTCGAACCTTTCGCGGAAGCGCTGCTCGACTTCCGCAGTCGGCGGGCAGATCGCCAGGCTCACCTTCGGGTCGGTATCCATGAGCGCGGCGTAGCGCTCGCCATGCCGGGCTATCTCGGGAGCGCCGAGCGCCACCATCCTGAAGTCGCCGTCAATGGGCCTTTCTTTATGCAGATGCTCGAACAATTCGGCCGCCTCCTGGTTGCGCCCCTCCATGAGGGCCAGCGCAAGTTCGAAATACATTCCGAAAACGGACGGCGGATAGCGGCAACCCCGCCTCAGCCCGGCGATCAGCTCGGCCAGGGCCGGCGCGTCGAAATCGAGGGCCCCTCTGCTTTGCTCGACGATATGCTGCAAGCTCTCGGCCAAGGATTTGCGCACGTGCAAATCGATTGCCCGCGCCCGATCACCATTCGGGGGAAAGCTGTAATCCAGACTCACTTGGCATCCACGCGCCTGAAAAAAACGAAAGGCAGCGGGTAAGCTGCCTTCCACAACCTGCATTGCGCGCCCCACATGCCTCGGGCCGCGCCAACCCGCAAACGCTCAGCCCTTGGGCTTGAGGCCCGGCTTGCCGCCGACCTTGGCGCCCAGTTTGACCACGGGGTTGCGTTGCGCCTTGGCGTTCAGCCCCGCAACGGGCGCCTCACCCTGCGGGGAGGTCATTTTCGGAAGAATCTTGAAGCCGAAAAGCTTCGACTGGTCGAGTTCGATTTTACTCATGGCATTGTCTCCTCTTCGGGTTTTCTAGATTGACTGAAGCTTGTGTCAGCGCTCATTATGCCGCTGATCGGGCCCCTGTCAACCAGGCACCGTCAAGGAGGAGTTAGCATTGATTTGCATTGTGACGACCTGGTCGCACGACACCCACAGAAGGCTGCTTGATTTCCCCGGCCTTCCGCCTATGCGGATCTGGTCCTATGACCGCTTGTTCAGGTCACGCAGCCTGCCGGCGGCCACCTGGATTTTCACGGACATGGATCGCCTGAGCTTCTGGGAGCTGGAACTGGCCGCCCACGCATACGGGGAACTCCAATCACACGGCTTGCGCGTGCTGAATGATCCGGCCAGGGTGGCCAGCCGCTTTTCCCTGCTCAAGCGCCTGAATTCATCGGGCCTGAATCGTTTCAATGTCTGGCGGCCGGACGAGGCAGCGAGCATCAGCCAATGGCCGGTATTTTTGCGGACCGAGTCTGCCCATCGCGGGCCATTGACCGACTTGATCGGCACGGTGCAAGAATTGCGCGCCGAACTGGCGAAGGCGCTCGACGCCGGCTATCCGGAACGCGACCTGATGATCGTTGAGTACCATGCGGAGCCGCTGCGGGAAGGCCTGTTTCGCAAACAGGCCATTTTTCGCGTGGGCGACCGGATGGTCACGACACTTGCCGTTCATGACACAGGCTGGATGGCCAAGCGCGGCAAACTGGGCGTGGCCGGGGAAAGCCTGTATCGCGAGGAGCTCGAGTACATGAGCAGCAATCCCCATGCCGAGAAGCTGAAGCTGGCCTTTGAGCTTGGCAGGATAGAATACGGGCGCGCCGATTATGCGATCGTCGGCGGCGAGCCGCAGGTCTATGAAATCAACACGAATCCGAACATTGGCCGCGTTCTGTCGCATCCGGACCCCTCCCGCGTCAAGTCTTCCGCGATATGGGAACGCAATTTCGTTGAAGCGCTTGCCGCCATCGATACGTCGCCGGGCGCTCCAGTCCGGCTGGCGGACAAGGTGCTGGCCAGGCAGCGCAAGCGCGATTGGCTTCTGACCCGTTCAAGATGGGTGATTTGATCAACCTGCAGGCAGGATGCCTGGAGTTAAAACCCTTTGCAGCAAAAAATAAAGTGCGAACAGCCGAGCTAGAATCGGTAAATGTCCGGATTCCCGTCTGGTGAGGCCCACCCTGTTGGAGCGCATGCATGACCAAGTATTCAGTTTCAGCCCTGACGCAGAGTTCGGTTTCCACCGATGCAGAACCATAACAAAGACACCCTCTGCTGCGTTGCGGTATGTACCGCGAAGCGCCCAGTCATGTTCAGGGCATGTCTGGAGTCATTGATCAACCAGGCCGTCCCCCCGGGATGGAAAGCGGAAATCATTGTTGTCGATAACGACGCCGAGCCGCGGTCGGAACCTATCGTCGGGGATATGGCGGCGCGCAGCCCCTTTCCGCTTGCCTATGTGCATGAACCGAAACAGGGCATCCCGTTCGCGCGCAACAGCGCGATTGAAGCCAGCCTCAGAAGCGGCGCGGAGTGGATCGCCTTCATCGATGATGACGAGGTCGCCGACAACAACTGGCTGCAAGCCTTGATGGAAGTCGCCAGCACCACAAAAGCCGACATCCTTCATGGCCGAACCTTATACAACTACCCGCCACTCTGCAAAAAATGGATGCCGGAAAAGAAACGCAGCCGCCGAAAAACCGGGGATCAGCTCGTTTGCGCCTCCACCAACAATGTGATGTTTCGCACCAGGCTGGTTAACTCAACCCATTTCGGACTGCGCTTTGACACCGGAAAGGCCCTTACCGGCGGCAGCGATACGGCATTCTTCTACAAGGCCGCCGATAACGGCGCCCGCATCATCTATGTCGCGCATGCGGTCGTTACCGAGAACGTTCCGGAGGAGAGATGCACTTACAAATGGAGAATGAAACGCTACTATCGATGCTCGGCGAATTCATCGAGCATAGAAATCAGCCGCAAAGGACGCCTGCTTTCAGCGCTGCATCTGATTCCAAAGCTCGTCGGAAGTCTTGTCGAAAGCATGGCCATATGCCTTCTCCTCCCCTTTCTGATATTCCATATCAGACTGCTCAGAAAGTTCATATTTAAGGCTGGGCGCCGTTTGGCCTACGCGTCTGGAATAATCGCGGCCTATCTCGGCAGGCTTCCCAAGCCGTACGAGACCATCGATGGCTGCTGAAGTTTGGCAACCCTCGGCCGTCAAGGCCCGAGAACAAGTAGAATACGCATTACAACAAAAGCTTGGCGACCCGTCACAATAATTAAAGGCACACTTCGCCAAATCGAGCCGCCAGAATAAAAAGCCATCAGGCATTTCCAAAACCAAGAAGAAATTACCGATGTCGCTGCCCTCCAGCCATCCTGATCATCTGACGCATCCGAAGTACAGGCCGGACATAGACGGCCTGCGCGCAATCGCGGTGCTTTCCGTCGTGGGCTTCCATGCTTTCCCGAACGGGGTCAAAAGCGGGTTCATCGGCGTCGACATTTTTTTCGTGATCTCCGGCTTCCTCATCTCGAGCATTATTTTCGGGAGCCTTGAGCGCAACAGCTTCAGCTTCTTTGAGTTCTATAGCAGACGGATCAGGCGGATTTTCCCGGCGCTGATCCTTGTGCTTACAGCCTGTTTTGCGCTTGGATGGGTTGCGCTGTTGACCGACGAGTACAAGCAGATCGGAAAGCACATCGCGGGAGGCGCCGGCTTTGTCTCCAACTTCATTTTATGGGGCGAGAGCAGCTATTTCGACAACGCGGCCGACACCAAGCCGCTTCTGCATTTGTGGAGTCTGGGGGTTGAGGAACAGTTTTATATCGTTTGGCCGCTGCTACTGTGGATGGCCTGGAAGAAACGTTCCAATGTGCTGGCAATCATGGCCGCAATTGCTTTGGCCTCCTTTGCGCTCAGCGCCCTCGTATACAGAGGGGACGGCTCGGCCAATTTCTACTCGCCGCAAACACGGTTCTGGGAATTGATGGTCGGCTCGCTGCTTGCCTACTTCAGCCTGCACGGCAGGAGCCACCGTCTGCTCATCACAATTCACGCCAGACTCGAATCCTTGTTCGCCGCCAGATCCGGAGGCAAAAATACCTGGCTTTCCCGCCTCGATCTGCAGGACATGCAATCGTTGCTTGGCGGCCTGCTGATTGCCATTGGCCTGGCCTATGTAAGCAAACGTCATTTCCCGGGAGTCGGGGCCTTGTGGCCGGTGCTCGGGGCCGTCTTGCTCATATCCGCCGGCAGGGAGGCGATCCTGAACCGCATCGTGCTCTCCAATCCCGTTCTGGTGTGGTTCGGGCTGATCAGCTACCCGCTTTACCTGTGGCATTGGCCGCTCCTGTCATTCACCCGCATAGTGGGGAGCGGTACGCCGGAGCCGGCAATTCGGGTCGCCGCCGTGCTGCTGGCAATTGCGCTTGCCTGGCTCACCTACCGTCTGGTCGAGAAACCGCTGCGCTTTGGCGATTTTGGCAAGCAAAAGGCGATCGCCCTGCTCGGGGCCATGATCGTTGTCGGCAGCATGGGATTCCTGACTTACAAGAACGAAGGCCTTGCGTTCCGCGGGGTCGTCGCCATGAACCCGCTGGCAAATTCCGGGACGGACGGGGGCAACCAGGGAGTGCTGACCAACGATTGCGGCATTGCAAGCGAGGCCGACAGGCAGTTGATCGGCACTTGCAGCAAGGACTCGCGCCAGGAGCCAAGATATGCCCTGCTGGGGGACAGCAAGGCCGGGGCGATATTTGACGGCCTGGTGAGAACTTCCGATGAAAACAGCAGATGGCTCTTCATAGGAGGCGTAGGCAAACACAATGCGTTTGTGCCGGTGCACTCGAAAGCCGATCTGTACACAAAATATCAAGACCAGAGTGCAATTGCCCTGGAAGCGATTACCAAAAACAAGAGCATAGAAAAAGTCGCTCTCGTCACAGCGACGCGAGCATTGTTCCGCCTCGGAACAAAGGAACACATCAGGGATCTTCCCCACAGCAGGCATTATCAGACGGCATTTGATGGTCTGGACGGAATGATCGATGCTCTGATCCGGGCGGACAAGAAAGTCGTTATCGTGGTCGACAACCCGACTCTGCTTGACCCGAAAAACTGCCTGCAGCGCGTCACCTCGGTCGGGTTCATCAATGACCTGCTGAACAAGGACTTGAGGCCCGGTTGCAGCATCTCGATCGATACGCACCTGGCCTTGTCCAGGCCGTATCGAGATATTCTTTCAAACCTCGAGCTCAGGTATCCGGGCAAGGTCAGGATATTCGACACCCTGAAATACCTCTGCGATACAGACAGGGGAATTTGCCTGCCTTCAAAAAATGGCCGGCTCATGTACAGCTATACCGATCACATTTCTGATTACGCCGCCGGCCTGATCGGGAAAGACCTGAACGACTTTCTGGCCAGTTACTGATTCCATATAACCCACATGTGCCCTCATTGAGACAGACATGCGCAATGACACCCCCTTCTTTTCCGATCTGCGCAGCAGAATCCAGGCGCTGGGTGGAATTTTCAACGCACACCTCCACCTCGACCGTTCGGGCACGTACCACGAAACCAACGAGCTTTTGAACGCCGGCACGGGCGGTGCAGAGACTTCCTATCTGTCACTCTCCGCCAAGCACTCGCTGATTCCCGCAATCCATGCCAGCCGATGCTATGACGACGAAGAACTTTTCAGACGGGTTAGCGCTTTCCTCGACCTGATGGCCGATGCCGGAACCACGCGTGCAGACACCCTTGTAGATGTAACCGCGGACAGGGTGGGGCTTGGCGCGCTGACGCAGTTCCTCGAGATCCAGCATGCAAGGCGCGGCTCGCTGGATTTCCAGATTGGCGCCTATTCGCCTCTCGGCTACAAGGACTCGGAGCCCGAACGCTGGGAACTGCTGACCGAAGGCGCCAGGATCGCCAACTTCATCGGCGCCCTGCCGGAGCGCGATGACCAATGCGACTACCCCGACCATATCGGCTTTGACGAGCATTGCCGAAGAATGCTTCTGCTCAGCCACGAACTCGGCAAACCGCTGCACATACATGTCGACCAGAAGAACTCCCCGCTCGAGGATGGCACTGAACGCGTCATCAGAACAATCCGGCAACTTGGCATCCCCGCCCCTGCTGCCGGCAGCGAGCCCATGACATGGATGATCCACGTGATCTCGCCTTCCACCTATGACGAGCCGCGCTTCCGCAGGCTGCTGGACGCAATGGCCGAACACAACATCGGCGTCATCTGCTGCCCTTCCGCCGCCATCAGCATGCGACAGATACGCCCGATAGCCACGCCAACCTACAACTCGATTGCCCGGGTGCTGGACATGCTTGCTGCGGGCATTCCGGTAAGAATCGGGTCCGACAACATCTGTGACATCACCTCGCCGGCGGGAACGGCCGACATGCTGGACGAACTGTTCGTGCTGTGCAATGCAATGCGTTTCTACGACATCGAAATCCTGGCCAAGCTGGGAGCCGGCCGTCCACTTGATGCCGCAGAAATCCAACGGATCCGAGAGCACCTGGAACGCGATGCAGCCGAAGTGCAGCGTATCGTCAGCAGCTACAACACTTCCTTGAAGCAACAGCACCCCGATTCCCAGACGAACCACACGCCCGCGCATGAACGTCCATTCTGACCGGCCGCCAAAGACTATCCTTGGGCTGCTGGAGGCCCAGGCTGCTCAGGCCGGGGATGCCACGGCAATCCTGGCGCCGGAAGGCCCGCAAATCAGCTATGCCGAACTGCTTGAGCGTGTATCGGCGCTGGCGGCTGGCCTCCGTGCAGCCGGACTCGCGCCCACCGACCGGGTGGCCATTGTGCTGCCCAACGGCCTGGACATGGCCATGGCGCTGCTGGGAGTCAGCTGCGCCTGTGTCGCCGTCCCGCTCAACCCGGCTTACAAGGAAGCCGAATACGAGGCCTATTTTTCCGAAACGAAAGCCAGCCATCTGCTGGTTCTCGAACACAAGGCCCCCGCCGCCAGGGCTGCCGCCCGCAAGCTGGGCCTGCACATCGTCGAACTGGCAACGGGCGGCCGGCTTGCAAACAAAGCCGGGAGTTCGGAAACGGATTTGACGAAAGCCTCCGCCCCTTCGCCTGACAGCGTGGCGATGATACTGCTCACCTCCGGCTCCACCGGCCGTCCCAAACGGGTTCCCCTGACGCATCGCAACCTGTGCACCTCCGCCGCGCATGTCAGCGAGTCGCTGGCGCTGGTCCCAGGCGACCGCTGCCTCAGCATGTGGGAGCAGCATCATATTGGCGGGCTGGTTGACCTGCTGCTGGCCCCGCTTTCCAGCGGTGGCAGCGTCATATGCGCAGGCAGTTTCGATGCCGGGCGCTTCCATGAACTTCTGGGCAAACTTTCGCCGACCTGGTTCCAGGGCGTGCCGGCCACGCTGCGCGAACTGATGGTCTACGGCAAGGCCAGATTCAATCCGATGCCGCGGCATTCCCTGAGATTCATGCGATCGGTGGCCGCGGCCCTGCCGCCCAGTCTCATGGAAGAGATCGAGCAGTATTTCGGCGTGCCGGTGATCCAGACTTTCGGCATGACGGAAGCCTCGCCCCTCATCACAACCAACCTTCTCCCGCCGGGCCTGAGAAAACCCGGTTCGGCCGGCAAGACCTGCGGACCCGAGGTGGCCATCATGGACGAGCGCGGCGGCCCGCTTGGCGCTGGCGCACACGGCGAGGTCGCCGTGCGCGGAGATAACATCTTTTCGGGCTACGAAGACAACCCCGAAGCAAATGCCGCCGCCTTCCGCAACGGCTGGTTCTACACCGGCGACACGGGCTATCTGGACGAAGACGGCTATCTTTTCCTACGCGGGCGGGTCAAGGAGATGATCAATCGCGGCGGGGAAAAGATTTCGCCTTACGAAGTGGAGGATGCGATTTCTCGCCATCCCGGCGTCTCGCAAGCGGCGGTTTTTTCGATCCCGCACCCGACATTGGGCGAAGACGTCGGCGCAGCCATCGTCCCTCGGGCGGGGAATGCGCCCTCCGAGGCATCGATTCGGGAATTTGCCGCAGAGCGCCTGAGTGCATTCAAAGTGCCCAGAACCATCATGTTTCTGGATGCTTTGCCGAAATGCCCCGTAGGTAAGGTTCGCCGGCAGGAACTCGCGGAACTGGCCGTCAAATCACGCGAAACAGGGGGATTCTCGGCTCCACAGAGCGCGCTTGAAGCCTTCCTGGCAAAATTGTGGGCGGCAGAACTCGATCTGCCGCAGGTCGGCATCGATGACGATTTTTCCGCATTGGGCGGAGACTCGCTGTCCAGCATCCGTCTGCTGGCGGCCATCGACAAGCTTCTCGGCCTGAATTTCCCCGATGACGAACTCGAACACTTTACGACCGTGCGGAAGATGGCGCGGCACATCGAGAGCACCGGCTTCGCCTTCGACGAGCGGCATCCCCCGGACGGGGTCGAGGCGGAGATCAATTCCACGCTCGCATCCGTGACGGCCGTTGACGGTTTCGCCGCACATCAGCTTGCCGAATCGCGGACACGCATGAAAAACAGCCGTAACCTGCGGGAGTTCAGGACGCTCCGAGAGTCCCTGCTGCACAGGATGACGCCTGCAGAACTGGTGACATTTGCGGGCGAAAAGCCGCACGCCGTCTCCACCTTCGGCCGCTTTGTCGCCCGCATTCCCAAAGGCCCTGCTTCATGGCGCGTACCCATCGAGTTCCACTCCTGGGTCAGCAGGACGAACTGCGAGGTCTCCGGCGCTCCAGGTGCGTCGCAGTGGGTTCGCCATCCCCTGTCCGAGAACATGGATCTCTTCACGGCCGACCCTTCCCTTGCCTCCGACAAGACCCTCATCGTCGGCTTCACAGGGAACGTTAATCGGCTCATGATGCCGATTTACCGGTTTTTGTTGCATCTCGACCCCGCAAGCTCCGATCTGCTCCTGCTTCGCGACCCCAACCGGGCACATTATGCCCGCGGCATTCCCGGCACATCCGGGGATATCGGTACGCTATCGGAGTGGCTGCGCAAACATGCCGAAGAAAAAGGCTACAGACGGGTAATCAGCATCGGTACCAGCGCTGGCGGCCTGGCCTCGCTCTGCGCAGGACTGGCAAACGGCTGGGACAAGGCAATCTCGATTGGCGGGGATGCGCCGTCCACTCATCCGGAGCTCGGGCAGTTTCTGGCTGATGCCTCGCGGTCAAATCATTCGACCAGAGTCATGCTTTTTTACGGCGCACTGAACGACCGTGACCGTGCCGGTGCCCAGGATATTTCCCGGTTTTTGCCCACCGCGCTGAGTGTCGGCGACGACTCGCTCGCTACCCATAATTTTCTGAACAACGCATACAGGCAAGGCAAGCTCAAGCACATTTTTGGGATGCTTCTCGATTAATCTGGCGGAAACAATTTGCCGTAAGGCATTGATACGGTTTCTCATCGAATCAAGACATGCAGATATTACATCTAGGCCTGCACAAGACCGGCACCACCAGCCTGCAGAAAAACCTTTTCCCCCTGTGCAAAATCCCGTACCAGGGCATGCACAGCCCGGACTGGCAAGCCTGCAAAAACGATTGGCTCGATTTCTTTACAGGCAAAGATAATTCGCCTTTGCCGAGCGACACGAGTTTTATTTATTCATACGAAGCCACCCTGTTGCGAAGCGGCGGCCTGGAATCAGCCGGCAGCGTCGCCCAGCAAATAGCACGAAGCTTCAGCAACCCAACCGTACTGATAACCGTACGCGAACCCTCCGCCCTTCTCATCTCGGCCTATTTCCAGAGCCTGCGCCTGAGGCGTTCCGCACTGGGATTCAGAAACGGAGAGCCGGTTTACAGGCAGTCGGTGCGCTTCATGCCATTCGAGGAGTGGTGGGAACGGCTCGATGGCAACACCGAGATCAGCCTCGCAGGCTTGCTGGATTTCGAAAGGCTCAGGGCAGAGTTCGAGAGCTGGCTCGCCCCGGAACAAATTGTTTTCCTCAAGTTGGAAGCGCTTCGCGATAGAAATCCGGCATATCTGTCCAAGCTGCGAAAAATCGGCTGCCCAGCCGAGGCGCTGGAAAATTTTTTCTCCGCCCCAGCTGAGAATTCCGGGTCCGACAAGAAGCTGCTACGCGAGCGCGCCGCGCTGTCGCGCCTGGGCTGGCAGCTGACGAAGCCGGGGCTATCTTATCCTTTAAGCTTGGCACTGCGCGCTACGGGCCTGATGCGCCCCGCAGAGAAAATCATCTATGGCGGCAAGGCCGCTGCACAAAAGCGGATCAGCGTGCGGGTGCTTCAGGGCATCCAGGAAAGATACCGCCCGGGATACGACGCGCTGGTCTGATCCGGGCCAACAAGGATCAAGGTCAACAATGAAAATCATCCTGTTCGGATTGCGGCGCAGCGGAACCACGCTGGCATTCGAGATTTTCAGGCGATGCCAGGGGCTGCGGTGCTATTACGAACCGATGCATCCCAACCTGGTTGCCGGCAATGGCGCCTCCTGCCTGGAAACGGACAGGAAAGGCGCTTACTCGGAGTACAAGCTGCTGGGCGGTGATCTGTTCGAATACCACGAAGGTTTCGGCGCACCCAGATACGACGTGGCCGAGGAAATGGTCGCCAACAACCTTACCCCCAGGCACCTTCGCTATCTGGATTTCCTGTTCGCCAGCGCCGACAATGTCCTGCTGCAGCCGGTCCGACTGAATTACCAGATTCATCAGCTCCGCAACCGCTATCCGGATGCGCGCTTCATCTGGGTATTGCGTCGGCCAGAGGGATTCATCAATTCCGTGCTCTCGTACCGAAAAGACTTGCTCGAATATCGCGACGCGGGTTTGGCCGGAAACTACGCCATCAGCCGATACAAGCGCAACCCGTTATTCAGGCTCATGCGCGGGTGGCGGGCTTTCGACAACCCCTGGTCGCAAATCGCTGCCGCAAACCTGATCGTTACTAGCCGCCCCTATTTTCACGGCCTGCATGACGAACCCGCCTGGGTGAAGCTGGCTGCGCTCTGGTATGACCACTACCTGTTCGTCACCCGCTTCATCAAGGAAAACCCCGGTTCGGGCAATATTTTCTTTTATGACAAGGCCTGCACTTCCCCGAGCTACCTTATGTCAATCATGGACTCGGTCGGAATGCGCACTGCCGAGAACACCTTTGACGGACTGATCGACACCAATGTCGTCAAAATGCATACTCAATCGCGAATCGATATCGCGGATACGGAACGGATGCTGCAGGAAAGAATTGCGGCCGCCGGCATAGACCTGGACTTGAGCTACCGCTTCACGATGGATTGACGAGTCTGCTCCGCTTCACGGAAAGAACCCACCCACAGGAACTCAGGATTGAAATGATTGGATTGAAACACAAATTTTTGTTCATGCATCTGCCCAAAACGGCCGGAAATTCGATTCAGAACATTCTCCGCCAATACAGCGAGGATGAAATATTCGTCGGCAAAGCCAAGCAGGATGGCGTGGAACGCTTCGGCGTAAAGTCGAAATTCGGCACAAAAAAGCACTCTCGCCTGTTCGAGTACAAAAAACTGCTCGACCCTGAGACCTACAATGGCTTGTTCAAATTCACGATAGTGCGCAACCCGTGGGATAGAATCGTTTCGAGATACTCCTTCAAGAATATGGAGAAGGAAGTCCACAACAAAGCCGATTTCGCGGCAATCGAAGAAGCGCCATTCGATCGGGACGAGTTCATCAAGACCATTCTTTCCACCCCCACCCTGGAATCGTTTTTACTGGAAAGTCCACCGGATGGCGGGCTGGATTTCCTTCGCGACACGGATCTTGACTACGTCATCAGATTCGAGAATCTGCAAAATGATTTTGATATCGCTTGTTCAAGAATCGGGTTGCCGAAAGCACTGCTGCCGGTGAGAAACCGGTCGAAGCACAAGGACTACAGGACCTATTACGACGCCGAAACAAGAGAGCTTGTTTATCGGCAGCACAGAAATGAAATTGATTACTTCGGTTATGAATGCTAGGAAAGGGGCAATTCCACTTATCATTCCCGCTGTGCGGAGAAGCTGGCTATAACCTACACCTTATATCAACGACCCTCTTGAGAAAGCATCTTCATTGCCATCATTTTGGATAATCATGCCGCCTCACTGGAGCGCGCATCATGTCCCGCCCTGACTCAGTCACACACAGCCAGGCAAAAAAGCAGGCGATTTTTTACAAGAAGCTGCATCAAGGATGCACTCGCGGATCGTTTTGCCAAGGTCATGTTTTAGCTGCTTCCAGCATTTCCAGCGTGTGCCGCAAGACCGTATCCACGCTCGGCCGCCAGGCGGAATCATGAATGTATCGCACAGACGTCGAGAAAGGATTCCAATATTTCTCATATTTGGGGCGATTCTCTTCCACCCCGCTCCATACGACATGGTGGCAGCCGCAAAGCGCGCCCAAATGCATGGGGCCTGAACTCGGGCCGACAAGTACCCGGCTGCTGGCAAGCACATCGAACAGCTTGTTCAGTGGCCAACCACGCAAGTCCGCACATCCTTCCAACACTCCCGCACTTTCCGGATGCCCGATACAGCCCACCTTCTGCACGCCTTTGTGCTGCATGTGTTCGAAGAATTCACGCCAAGCATTCAAATTCCAACCGTTTCTGATGCCGCTCCTGTTTTTGTCGGTCTGCCTGATATGCAGCACAACATCAAACGCCAAGGAAGGATCGAAGCTGCCGTATTTGAAAAACTTTTGTCTGAGAAAGGCCTTTGAGCTCAATGCCGGTCGGTCGCGATTGTAGCCAATGTAGAAGTTGCCGTTTATATATTCCCTGTAGCCCTGTGCAGGCACAACATCCGGCCAGTCCAAATGACCTGCGCACATGAAACCGGAGATGCCTACTCCGAGCGGCTGATAGGGAATGAACTCATTGCAGAAATCGGCATACAACGGCGCCATTTCAGGCCGGGACATAACGACTACGCGATCAAATTCTGCGCTTCGCGCACGCAAGTACCCCTGCCAGCAAAAAAGCTCCCAGCCGAACTCGCCTATCCAGGGACCCGCCAGCAGCGTGTTCTCCGCGCTGGAAGAATTGCGCTTTATCTCCGCGCGCATGCGTTTTCTGAACCAAAGCATTACTCAAACTCACCAGCGTTTTTTGTTATTTATTCCACCCCGCTATCGGAATATCCATCAGTTCCGAAAACCCAGGCGCCTTTTGATCGACTTCAACATGCGTTTGATGAATTTCTTGTGCGCGGGATTGGCGTGCGGGAAAGACACTTGCGGCGCAGGCATGCCAAGAAAGCCGCAGAGCTTTTCCCAGCCATCGCCCGCCGCCAGATCCATCACCATGAAGTCATCCGGGCGCTCGGCAAAATATTCGAGCACTTCCCGGTTGTGGCGCTCATAGCGCTCCAGCCACACCTGCTCGTTGCCTACCGGGCTGCCCTTGCCTTCGCCGTATATCCACTCGCGAACCGGACTGCTGCCCAGGCCAAAACCCTTCACCGCACTCCTGATCCATTGTTCGGGCGGCCGGATGGTCATGATGAATTTACTGCCCGGAAAGGCTTTGTCCATCTCCCGGTACAACAGCGGCCAGGGGTTGTCCTGGAAGGCGTCATATAGCGGAACGGTTTCCAGCGCACGCTGCAAGGCCACCTTGGAAACTTCGGGGTCGCGCGCCCAGTTTCCGCCCGTCACCCGATATCCAAGTATTTCCAGCGCCGCGCCCATCGAGGTGGTCCCGGTTTTCTGGAACCCGATGCAAAAAACCTTGATTTTCTCCGCCATTCTCCGTCCGCTCGTCGTTAAATTTATAAGCCCCCGCTGTTCGAGAAATTGTTTCGACAGCCCTGGCTTGAATACGGCCGGGAGGTATGGTATCACTTTGCCCCCAGGTTAATCGGTCTTCGGAAAGCAAATCAAAGCCAAAACAGGCAGGAAGCCTGCTGCATTGATTTGAGCATTCAGCCCCCCGAGATTGGCGGACTCCATATCGACCAGATTCTTTTTACCCTGGAGGGCGCCCCATTTCATCGAAGCGCACAAACATCGCATGGGCAGAAAACAACGGCCATGGCCAAAACAATGATTGACAACCCAAAGTTTTCAATCATAACCGTTTGCCTCAACGCCGAATCGGTCATACGCGGCGCCTTGCAATCAGTGCATGAACAGTGCTGCCGTGATTTTGAATGCGTGGTCATCGATGGTGCTTCAAGCGACCGTACGCTGGAAGTTGTGCGCGATTTTGGCGACTTGCCCCTGGTAATCTCGAGCGAGCCCGACAAGGGGATCTACGATGCCATGAACAAAGGGATCTCACTCACGCGCGGCGACATTCTTTACTTCCTGAATTCGGATGACCGGTTATGCGATGCCCATGTTCTTGAAAAAGTGGCCATCGCATTCGACTCCGATCCGGAGCTGGATATGCTGTGGGGCGACATCGTCTATGTTTTCAGGGACGGAAACAAAAAGCGCCGTCACAACAACAAAACCAATGCAGGCAATCTGATTTATGGGAGCTTGTGCCATCAAGCCGTATTTGCGCGCAAGCGTCTTTTTGCCAGGCATGGCGGCTTTGACACCGAGTATTCGATAGCCGCCGACTTTGACTGGCTGCTACGCGTCTTGCGCGGCGGTGCAAAATACCGCCACCTGGAAACCGATATTGCATTCTTCGCACGGGGAGGGGCGCATGAATCCACTGAAAAGAATTTGGGCACCTTACATCAAGAAATGGCGGTCATCCGACGTGCATACCTCAACCGCCCTGACTATCTGATGGACATATTCAGGGAGACCGCACGCAGCTTGAAGCGCAGATGCCGCAATCTATCAAGACACTTAAGGGATCGCCTTACGAGACGCTGAGCCGCCCCCAGCGAAAGGGAGACTGGATTTTTTCCCTCAGCCAATACTCGCTTGCCGACTTGCGGGCTGCCGAATATCAAAAACAAAACCCCGCCATGCATCTTCCATTTGGAAGATTGCGGCTTTTAACCCCATGGAAAACCTTCGCATGGAAAACCTTCGCCTGGCCTCAGGCAGGCAATGCGCGGCCATTAGCCACGCATTTGCCCCATCAAGCCTGCCCGAAGCAGCTTGGTCATTTCGACAAGAATGCAACAAGCTCCCTATGCCGCCCGTCATCGACGCTCACCACACCTGCCCTGATGAGTTCCTCTGCCTCAGCGTCAGCCAGATTCAGTCGATTGTATTCTTCCAGCAATTTCCCGGACCGCGAAAGCTCAAGCCATCTCCTGATATGCCAATTCTGCTTGCCTACATCATGACCAAGGCTTTTCTCGTAGTTCTCTCGCGCCTCGCCCCCATTGATTGCTTTCCTGGCAAATTGCTCGATGCCCCGGATCGGGAAGTGAAAGACCTCGATGTCCCTGGATATGCCTTGGCGCAGGGAAGGCAGATCCACACTTTCATGAATACGATGATTCCCCGTCGTGACCGGCAAATATCCCTTTCTTAACTTGTAAATCACTTTCTTGGGATACTTGAATAGCAGGAATGAGGTATTGTCGACATCCCGGCCCTGTTTGCGCCCTCTCGGGAAAGGCTTTGTGGCGGCGTAGACCGCGTCGCCGGGAAACGCTTCCTCCCCATTTCTCCGTCTCATCAGTATGTTGACGACGTTCGCATGCAACACATCGACCCATGGTCTTGCCAATAACTCGCGCTTAAGCGATCCGCTTCTGGGGTACCAAAACTCATCTGCGTCGCAGTGAAAAACGAGATCGGCATTGAATTCATCAAATGCAAGGCGGCCCATTCGATTGACCCAGGCCGCCTGATCCAGCACGCGGCTGGGCTCATGTATCAAATGCAGAACGCCATGCTTTTCATATTTCTCCAGTATCTCGGCAGTGCCGTCACAGGAGCCGTTATCTGTGGCGACAATGAAGTCAACGCCATGATCCAGGTGAAACCTTATGTTCGCTTCGATAATGTCGGCCTCATCCCGCGCGAGCAAAGTCATCACGAGCTTTGAATGCCTGAGCGCCTTCTCGCTGACTGCGAATCGATAGTATCTTCCGAGTAGTTGATTGAGCATCTGCTTCACAGGGGAAGTTTATTTTGCGCCGATCATCCCATTGCCAGAAGATTCTGGAAGTAGGCGATGGTCTTGGCCAGCCCCTGTTCCAACTGGATGTCAGGCTCCCATCCAAGCTTTTCTTTTGCCAGGCGGATGTCAGGCTGGCGCTGTGCCGGGTCGTCACTCGGCAGCGGCTTTACAATGATGTCGGATTTTGAACCGGTCATGGCGATAACCTTCCCGGCCAGTTCACGGATAGTGAATTCACGCGGGTTGCCGAGATTGACCGGGCCGGTAAAGTCAGCGGGCGAGTCCATCAGTTTGATGAAACCGTCGATCATGTCGTCGACATAGCAGAAAGAGCGCGTCTGGCTGCCGTCGCCATATACGGTGATCGGCTTGTTCTGCAGGGCTTGCACGATAAAATTCGAGACGACTCTGCCGTCGTTTGGGTGCATGCGCGGTCCATAGGTGTTGAAAATGCGCGCCACCTTGATCTCAAGCCTGTGCTGGCGGTGATAGTCGAAGAACAGGGTTTCCGCACAACGCTTGCCTTCGTCGTAGCAGGAACGCAGGCCGATGGGGTTGACGTGCCCCCAGTAGTCCTCGGTCTGCGGGTGCACCCGCGGGTCGCCATAGACCTCGCTGGTGGAAGCCTGCATGATGCGGGCCTTGAGCCGCTTGGCCAGGCCCAGCATATTGATGGCGCCATGGACCGAAGTCTTGGTGGTGGCCACCGGGTCGTGCTGGTAATGAACGGGCGAAGCCGGGCAGGCCAGGTTGTAGATCTCGTCGACCTCCACGTACAGCGGGAAAGTAATGTCGTGGCGCATGAACTCGAAGCGCGGATGGCTGTGCAGATGATCGATGTTGCGCTTGGTGCCGGTGAAAAGGTTGTCCACACACAGCACTTCATGGCCTTGTTCAAGCAGCCTGTCGCACAGGTGCGAGCCGAGAAAGCCGGCGCCGCCGGTGACCATGATGCGTTTCCGGGAGTCGTAGAGTCTCATCTGGTTCCTGCTGGTCCATGCATAATCATCACCAGGACTGCCGATTGGTTACGTGGCGGGCTATGAATCAATAGCACTATTGGAGCTTCCACTCGGGAAGCCGCCCCTCTTCGGATAGTCCTTTTCACTCCTCTGGCAGAGGGCGGGAGCGGAAATTACTTGCTGCCCATTTTCTTGAGCACTGTCATGCCACTGCAATTAGGGTAGTGCCTGACCAGATAGCCGCCGGCGATATCCGTGAAGAAGGTGTTTTGATCGTAGCTCCTGCCCAGGAATTCTTCCAAGGCCCTGATTACGCCACGCTGGTTGTCCCAGCCAAAGCCTGCGCTGCCATCAAGCCGTCCATATACCTTCCTCATGTTCGTGTCATGAAAAACCATCACGCCACCGTCTGCAAGGTGCTTGCTCCATACGGCAATTTCCTTGCAGGTATGCTCATACAAGTGCGAGGTGTCTATGTAAATAAATTTCGCTTGCTGCGAAAGTCCATTCCCCTCGCACCACCTGGGAAACCCCTGCTCGCCAAATCCAACATCATCCGACTGGACAAATTCCCAGCGCTCCCGGTGCGGAACATCGATCTCCCCGCAATCGTTGATGTCGATGCTCAAAACCTTTATGTCCAACTTGTCTGCTGCCTCAAGCAGGACGCGGGTACTATCCCCTCCCCTGGTTCCCAACTCGACAATATAATCCGGGCTCGCCTCCATGACGTGCCAAAACAGGGTGTTCAGGTGATCAGACATCGCGTTCGGCCTGGCCTGTGCCAGCCACGGGGCAAAGTAATGCTTCTGCTTGAAATGCGTGCCGCCGGAGAGCCGAAATGCAAGCTTCCTGATTTTCTTTCTGAAATTTCTAAGCAGTTTCAAGATGGTTTCTTTGTCTATATAAATGCTTGAAAAATTGTTCGCCTTCCAGAATACGCCTACATGGCCTGGAAGCAGCCCGCATCCGCAAACGGGCAAGCGGCATGGTATCACTTTGCCCGCACCGGCAAGCGGCCCGGCAAAGCCCATGGAAGCCCGGACGCGCATCGCTGCGCCTAAATCCCCGGTCCGGCATCCCCCGCAGGCGCTGTCATCGTCCTGCCGTACTCATTCCTGGCCGCTTCCTGCAGGTTGGGGAAGTGCGCCAGCACTTTTTTCAGGTCCGCCTCGTCCTTGACCAACAGCACGACCTCGTCTCCCCGCAGCCAGGGATCATTCTGGATGATGTCTATGGTTTTGTAGCCCCTGCCATTGTGCAGCACGACGCGCCGCTCGGCTT
This sequence comes from Hydrogenophilaceae bacterium, assembly GCA_024709485.1. Taxonomy (GTDB): domain Bacteria; phylum Pseudomonadota; class Gammaproteobacteria; order Burkholderiales; family Thiobacillaceae; genus UBA6918. The sequence goes on from JANJWO010000036.1 coordinate 42,562, forward strand.
CCACGCGCGGAGGAAACTGCGCCAAATGCATATTCATGTAGTCGCCGATCTGCGCGAAGCGCAGCGTATTCGCGGCGACCAGGCTCAACAAGGCCAGCAAGGCGACCTGGCGCAGGGCGCGCGTGCCGTCCTGCGCCGCCAGCTTGAACAGTCCGAGTGTCGCCAGCACCGGCAATACGCCCCAGGCCGAATGGAAATAGCGGTAGCCCCAGCCGTTGCCCTGGTTGAAGCTGACCAGGAAATAGGCGAAAAAGGTCAACAGCGCCGAAGCGCCCAGCAGCCTGATGGCATCGCGCTTATCGCCGCGCCAGCCCTTCCAGGCCAGCAACAGCAGCAAGGGCGACGCCCACAGCCACAACTTCAGCAAGCCGGCAAAACGCACAAGCAAGGTCTTCTCGTTCGGCCAATCCATCACTGCGGCGAAAGCCAGAACAAGACTTTGCAACCGTTCGAGCGAAAAGGCCGGCGCCGCTGCGCCTCCCTGCGCCGCTGCGACAGCATGCACCGCCGTTGCCGCATGCACAGCCGCCAGTTGCCCGTGTTCAGCCAGAGCGGCCCTCCCCCACAGCGACCAGCCCACGCCCAGCGGCAGAAGAACCGGCAAGTATCCTGCGGCGAGGAATCCCAGATTGCGCAGCCGCTGGCCGCGGCGCGTCGCCAGCCAGATTATCCAGGGCAGCGCGAAAGCGGCATGCGGAAAGGGATTGTGCAGCACCAGGGCGAATCCGCCCGTCAATCCAGCCAGGAACAAGCGCAAGGGCGTAGGCGCCAGCAGCAGCCAGGCGAAAGCCAGGCTGAACAAAAGATGGGCCGGCATCGCATAGTAGCTGATGCCGTTGGCCAAGAACGCGGGCGAAGCCAGGGCGAACAGCATCGCCCAGCCTGCCGCCTGCGGCGCGTCGATCAGATCCCGGGCAATGCGCCCGATCAACAACAGGCTCGCGGCCACCAGCGTCGGATTGCAGGCCCAGGGGATGCCAAGCCAGACAAAAGGGGCCAGCAGCAGCGAGAAACCCGGCCAGTACGCGGAAAATACGGCCCCGTTTTCGCGGTTGACCATCAGCAGATGGTTCTGCAGCTTGGGCGAGATCAGGTTGTCCAGCAGATCGGGAGGAAACTGGCCATGCAGCGCCCCCGCCGCGAACACCTTGGCCTGGAACACCACGGCATATTCATCCGCCGACAGCGGGTGATTGCGGTACACCCACAACGATCCGGCGCACAACGCCGCCCACAGCACGGCGGCAACCACATAACGCCGGCGATCCAGCGCAAGCAGCAGCCGGTCGACCCAGGCCCCGGAGTCCGAATCCCGCGTGCCGTACCAATGGCCGAACAGCAGCATCGCCAGCATCAGCCACGTGCCCGGGCTATCCTGCACCCTCAGCAGATGCCAGAAAACATTGCCGCCGATGTGCCCCTTCAGGAGGATGAAAACCAGTCCGAGCAGCGTGATGCCGATGGCGGCGAGCGAGAGCCTGGAGAAAGTCATGCGGACGAAGGCATCAATGCCGGCAATAGCCTCAATTCTTCATTCCCGAAGGCTGGCCCCAGAAATAGCGCAGACTGCTGAACCGCTTGCGCATCGATACGGGCAGCTTCTCGGCATGCACGCCAAGCACGAACCCGACATGCCGGGCGGTTTCATACGGAATGAAGCTGAGCCAATCACCAATCGAGCCGGTGCGCAGGACGAATTTCCCTTCTCTTGCCAGCCTCAAGGCCACATGCCGGAAAGGAATTCCGGTTTTTCCGCCAAAAATCTGCTTCATCGAATAGCCACTGTCAAAATTCCGGCGAAATACGTCCGCGAGGCCATATTGATGCGAGTGAAGCACCTTGGAATCGGGCTCGTACACGATCGCGAAGCCAGACTGCATGACATCCGCCGCCCAGGCCTGATCCTCGCTCATGATGACTTCGTCACGAAACGGGTGGCTTCTCCAGACCGAGGCCCTGACCGCTCCGCTGACCGTGGAAAAGAAGCATCTTGCAAGCGAGGCCTCCTCTCCCTGCGCAAGCGACCTGACTGCAGGCCTTGAAGAATAGGTTTCGCCAAGAAAGAATTTTTCCATGACGTTCGCCTCAGGGCGGGGGACCTGCCTGGAATACACCCCCGCCACGCTGGCATCTGCAAACGGGCGCAGCAGCTTTTCCAGCCAGTCCCGGCCGATCGGGGTTGCATCCTGCGGAATGTAGACAAGGAACTCACCGCGGGCGAGCCGGGCGCCGAGATTCCGCGTCTTGCCGTGGCCAAATTCCTCAGGCGGGATTTCATGCAGGCGAACTTCCGGGTATTCCGAGGCTATGCGCAAAGTGCCGTCTCGCGAGCCCGAATCGATCAGTATGACCTCGGCATGCTCGGCAAGGCTTTGATTTGCCAATCCGTCGAGCAATGAACGCAGATAGCGATCGCCATTCTTGGTGAGAATAATGATGGATGCCAGGACCGCAGGATCTTCCTGGCGGCGTGTTTGCAGCGTCATAATCAGGGATTAATGCAATCTTCGCGCAAGATCGCTATGGTATTCTATAACCGCCTCACGAATCATCCCGCGCCGACAATCTATGCCCTCTCTAGTGGAAATCGCCCGTTCCTTCCATTCCGGGAATCCCGTCACCAAACCCCTGCGTTATTACGAAATTTACGAACGCTCCTTAAGCGAAGAAGGCCTGCAGCCGCAGTCGATCCTGGAAATCGGCGTATATGAAGGCGAGAGCACAAAAATTCTTGCAAGCCGATTTCCATCGGCGCGTATCGTGGCTCTGGACCTGAACCTCAGAGACATCGATTTTTCAAACTACGCCAATATCACCTATCTTCAATGCGACCAAACCGACGCATCCCGGATCAGGGGCATTCTTGACGAACACTTTCCGAACGGCGTGGATTTCGTCATTGACGACGCCTCCCATATCGGCCATCTGTCGAGACTGACTTTCGACTGCGTATTTCCTTACCTCAAAAGCGGCGGGTTATATGTCGTTGAAGACTGGGGCACGGGCTATATGGAAACCTGGGTCGACGGCCGTCGCTTCGAACATGCCAAGACAGCATCGAGTGCAGCAATCATCCCCAAGACAATCCGAAGCCATGACTTTGGCATGGTCGGCTTTGTCAAATCCCTGGCCGACTACACGGCGGTTGGCGACATTACCGATACCCGCGCGTCCAGGGGCAGCCTGCTGGCGCGCCTCATCCTGTCTGCGGCTCGCTTTCGTTCGCTGACCAAACTGGCGAACCGGTTTCCCCGCCTCAAATCCTGGCTCATCGGAAGAATCAATGGGTCCGGAGAGACAACCAGCTCGCCGGTTGCAAATCCTCGGGCAGACATCCCGCAGCTCAGGTCCTTAAAATTTTTCCATGGCGTCTGCGTGGCCTGCAAGGCATAGCCGGCACAGCCCGGATGCCTCGAGATTCAGGCAGCCGACGGGCTTCAATCCACCTCGGCCAGTATCCGGCAAACTGCCTCTGGAACCTCGCCGTACGGCACGACAACGAGATCCGGGGCCGGGGCAATTCCCTCTCCCCCGACAGAAGAAGCAACGACCCTGGCCCCCGCATCCAGCATTTGCAGCACCTTGATCTTAACGCCCGCCCCCAGCCGCAGCGGAACGACGCAGACCGAGGCGGCCCGAAATGCGGGGTACGGGTCATCGACAGCGCCGACAACCCTGACCCCGGGAATCAGCCGCCCCAGCAGGCGCAGCGACAAGCGCGGCATGAGCCCGATGATCCAGAATTGAACATCATCGCGGCACCGGCGTATCTTGGGATACGAAAATAACAAAAAATGCAGGATCGACCAGTGGTTCTCCGGCCGCTGCATATTGCCGAAGAAAACCAGATTCTTTCTGCCGGCAAACCCCTCCAGGATTCGGGAAACCGGCAGCGCATCGGCCACTTCGCCGACTCGCACTCTCGATGGCGGCTGCAGCATTACTTCGCCCCGGAACCCCATGCCCAGCAGCAAATCCTTGTCCTTTTGCGACAGGACAAAACATCGTCTGAGCGGCGCCAGAAGCTTTCGCTCGATCCTTTCCACCAGTGGTTTGAGCATGCCCAGGAGCTTGCGCCGCCCGATATTTTGCGTGACCACATCATGCACAAAATAGTCGATCGCAAGCCCTCGAAGATGCGGCGCGAACGCCAGCGTCGAGGGGAAATCCAGCCAGACTTCCCGAATGCCGCAGCGCGCGATGATTTCGTGCGCCGCCCTGATGTTTCTCGGCGTCACGCGCGCGAACAGCCAAGGCGCAAACAGCGATCCCTTAAGGCAGCCAAACAGGACACCCAACATGTTCTGTGCCGTTGTTTGAGCAAGCGTGGTGTAGGACCGGCAAAGCTCGACCACCTCGGGGTTGGCCATCTGGCTTTCCGGCGCAAGACACAACACATGCACGGCCTTGCCAGATGAAATCAAGCCTCTGAGGCTATCCTCGCATATCGCCTCGCCTGCCCCGATGATTCCCTTTCCGCCGGGGTGGAAGGCCGTTATGAAAAGAATGCCGGGATTTTCCATGGCGCCTACCGTGCCAGTATGCCTAAGATCCGCCCGTAGGCCTGGACTTGCCATAAGCAACAATGCCCCTGAAATTTTTCAGCAGCCGAATGCAGTGGAGCAGAACCTGCAGGGCCGGGAAACGCTCGGTCTCGAGTTGGACACGGCAATAGTCGCTCAGCGTACCCAATATATCCGTGCCGGAAACCCCACCCTTCGAATAGTGGCCGGCAATGAAATCCGCAGCAGCGATTCGGGGTCTCCCGGACATGCAGGCGCGCTTCAGAAAATACTGATCCGCCGCGATCGGAAACCTGCGTGAATACAAGCCATGTTCCCGATGCAGCTCCTTTCTGATCAGAGTGCCCACGGAATGATGCGAAACAAATGCAGACTGCCCGTGCAACCAGGGCTTGCCTCGCATCGGCCGTACGATGCCGGCATCGGTTTCGACGCAGGCCGCCACTATGTCCACCGGCTTTTCCGAGACTGCCTGGCGGTAATCGGCGATGGCATTGGCGAACAGGCGGTCATCAGCACCGCACACCACATAATATTCCCCGCTTGCCATCCCGATCGCCTTGTTCATGGCGTCGTAAATTCCGCAGTCTGGCTCGGAGACCCAGGCGCTGACGATGTCCCCGGAAGACTTGATCAGCTCGACCGTGCCGTCGGTCGAAGCCCCATCCACAACCACCCATTCGAAATCTCGATCATTCTGCGCGCGCAGGCTTTCGATCAGGCCGGGCAGTACGCCGGCGGCATTGAATGTGACGGTTATTATGGAAATACTTGGTTTCATAGAACTGCATTGATTAACTGATCTTTTTCCCGCAAGACACCAATTCCTTCAGAGCCTGCCATTCCGATTCCATCAAGCGCCAGCACCGGGCCACGGCCGAGCAGGCAATGCCGCCGCCAGTCAATATTCAGAGCAAGGTCAATACAAAGGGCCATACTCGCCACCGCATAGCACCACACATAATTTGCATGGGCAGTTAAAACCTTCATGGCGCCTACAGTTCATGCTTGGATCTTCGCCTGTTGTGCCATTTCGTGCGCGGCCTTGCACATTTCCCTGATGACGCCGTCAACATCGGTGCGGGCCGACCATCCCATGACTGTCTTGGCCTTGGCTGGATTGGCTTTGCTGATGCCGATGTCCGACGGCCTGTACAGATCCTTGTCTATCCTGACATGCTCCCGCCAGTCCAGTCCGAAATAGGAAAAAGCCCGTGAAACAAAATACTCCAATGATTCGGTGCGCCCCGTAGCGATCACATAATCGTCCGGTTTTTCCAGACGCATCATGCGCCACATTGCCTCTACATAGTCTGGAGACCATCCCCAGTCGCGCCTGATATCGATATTCCCCAGTAATAGTGCTTCCTTGCTGCCACAGGCAATTCGTGCAGCCGCACGCACAATTTTCTGGGTAACAAATCGCTCCGGCCGCAACGGGGATTCATGATTGAAAAGAATCCCGGTGCAGGCAAAAATTCCGTAGGCATCCCGATAATTGCGCATCAGCCAATACGCTGAGGACTTTGCCACTGCATAAGGGCTGCGTGGTTTGAATGGCGTTTCCTCATCGGCTGCGAGTTCTCCGGTGTCGCCAAAGCACTCGCTCGAGCCCGCGTTATAGAACCTTATTGGCCTGCCGACAAACCGGATGACTTCAAGCATGTTGAGCGTACCGACCGCAATGCTTTCCATTGCCTCGACCGGCTGTTCAAAGGACAAGCCGACCGATGTCTGGCCTGCGAGGTTATATATCTCATCCGGGGAATATTGCTGCACCACATTGAGCACGCTGCGAAAATCGTTTATCGCCATTGAGGCAGTTCGTAGTTGATTGCCGATTCCCAACCTGTCCAGGTTGGAAAACGAAGCGATCATCGCGTCCCTTGACGTTCCGATAACCTCATAGCCTTTTTCCAGGAGAAATTTGGCAAGATAACTGCCATCCTGGCCCGCCACGCCACAAATAAGCGCCCTCACGACAACACCTTCTGATAGACATTCATGGTTTGCTGCGCGCAACGCTCCCAGGAAAACAGCTTTATTCGGTTCCTGCCATTCTCAATCAGCGACTGGCGAAGCTCTGCATTGTTCAAAACACGCTCGATCGACGATCCAATTGCCTCGGGTGAACCAGGGTCAAAAAGTTCGGCAGCCTGCCCAACGACCTCAGGCAACGAACTCGAATTACTGCATGCCACAGGGCAGTCGAAGCTCATGGACTCAAGTGGAGGGATACCGAAACCCTCATACAGCGATGGGTACACAAATAGCGCCGCGCCGGCGTAATGTTTCGCAAGCACCGCATCGTCCCCGCTTACTTGCCGCACGCGCGTCCCGGGTATGCCAAGCCTATTGATCAATTCCCGTTCCTGCATATTGAATTGGCCACCACCGAACGCAACAATGTCATACGCGGCCATTAATTCACGATTGGCGGCATAGGCGTGCAACAGACCATTAAAATTCTTGTAACCGGCACGGTTTCCGACATATAGCAAGTAGGGCCGTTCACCTTGTCTTACCCTATCTCCTTTCGGCGCCGCCAGCGAGAAACCCAGATGCACAACTGTAACCTTGCCCGGATCGACGTCAAGCCGCTCCAGCAAATCATTGCGCGTCTGCCCGGATATGCAGATCACATGGTCGGCGCGTCTTACAGCAATGGCCTTTTGCCTTGAGGTGCGGTCTTCGGCAGGGAAATCCCCCGGAAACCGTTCATGGATCATGTCATATACGGTCAAAACCGTCTTGCTACCCGCGGGCGCTGTGCCCCTGGCTGAATAATAAGTCTCATGCACCACGTCGGGACGGAGCCGCCTCATCAGAAGTGGCGATAAAAGACCGTTCATCCTCTGGCATAGATAGTGCGTATACCGGACCGCCGGGATTTTCCTGCCAATCACCCGAATATTGTCTTTCGCCTCAAGATAGGCATTGACATATAGCGGACTAACGACACTTACGTTATCTTCCTGCAACCTGGAAATGTTGTCAGCCAGCTCACAAAAATAGCGGGATATTCCGCCATACCTCTGCAAGCTGAATATTTGATAATCATAGGCAATACGCATGGGTCAATTCTGACGGTGGCTTCCCGTTTTTTTTACCATTTCAAGATGATCTGAGAACGTTCTGGAGCCCAACTTTCGCCTTATTAAAATAGCGGCGATCGACGACAGTTTTCCCATGAATAAATGAGTCATGAGCGGCATCCTCAACGTACGATCTGTCAAAATATGCAAACCGTGCAAAGAATAAAAATTCAAATCCAGCCGCTTTGCAATCGCTCCCAATGTCCTCGCTTGATAGAAGGAAATATGCTGCCCGGTACTGAATGCGTAATACCACCAATCCTTCTGTGGCGGCAGCGTTCCCTCATATAGTTCTGTTGTGAATATCAAGGTACGGCTCTGATACTTTGACATCAGTTCGCCAATAAAAGCCAACGGGTCGTGAATGTGCTCAAGCACCTCAAATGCGCTTAAAGCAGTAAAAGGCCCTGCCTGCTTTTCCGCCTCGAAGCCACGGGCCATCAAGTTCTGGCAATACTTGTCATCCCAAAGATAATCGAAACCATAATCCCGCATGCGCCTGGTCAGCATCCCGTAACCACCGGCGATATCGACATATCGTCCGCGTGGGTCGAAGCAGCCGTACAATAGAACGGCAAGCTTTGATGCGGTCACCAGATTGCGTCCCAACAAGCCCGTATCCGCGCCGGCAATGGCATCCCCATAGGCCTCATCCAGCCAATATGGCGGCTCTGTCTGCAACAAACCGCAGTGCTGGCAATGTAGATATGCAACCTCATGCCGTCCAAGAATGATTTCCCTAAAAGCTAGCTCGCGAGAGCTAGCGCAGATCGGGCAAGTCGTTAATTCTTTCTCCATCCCCCACCCAACATTTTTACCTGCCTGACCATTGGCTGCATGTATTTATAAACGCCGATGCGCTGAAGAAAGCTGATCAGCTTATGGATTGCATGCACCTTGTAGAATTTATAATGGCTTTTTCGAATACTCTCATCCACCCACACTTCCTGACTGTACTCAAAACCTTGCACCTTGTCCCACAACTCGTCTACATCCCACTTCTCGGCGGCGCCCATATGAAAGCCGCTGCCATCCTGCCCGATGCTGCGTACCAATGATTTCCTCGGGTAGACTGTCAGCTTCTTGTCGTAAAACTGCCAAAAGATGCTTTTCATGTCACCGGCATCCAGCCTCCGCTCGAAGTCCATTTGTATAAACTCCAACGCCTCCTCGCCGACGCTATTCGAAAGCGCTTTTAGTCTTTTCCTATCCGTAAAAACTTCGGAGAAGCACGCGTCCGTTATGTAGGAATTCATTTTGTAGTAACGCTTCCACAAACCCATGCCCCATGGATTGAGCCTCGTCAGGAAGAAAACGTCCTTCTCGTAACCCGGAGGGATTGCCATTGGTGGGCAATAGCCCGACACGCTGCCTATTCTTTCATCATTTTCGTAGAACGATAACGCCCCGTTCATAAACGCCAGGAAACCCGGCGCCGTCACGACGTCTTCTTCCAGAAAGATGACCTTCCCGTATCTGTCGAGCAGCATTTCCATGCCGCCACGGTTATTGGCAATCCTGCTGTTTTCGGTTCTTTCTAGAATGTGTACCGCCTTGAATCCATCCACTGTGCGAAGGAAAGCCCTTACCTCGCGCACCCTGCTTTCGTCACCCTGCCTTGGCGCATCCGAGAAAAAAAACACCTCACTCTCTCTCGCCAGGGTATTTCTCTGCAAGGCCTCGACAGTGCGTCTCAGGTGATCAGCCCTGCCGTAGGTGCTGATCCCAATCGGGGCCAATTCCTTCAATTTCCGCTCCTAGCCCTGACAAAAAGATATCGCGGATTAATGCTCCGCATCATGTCGATATTGGATTTTCGCAAAGAAGCAAACACCAGAGGGATGGCCCATGTGCCCAGCCCAATGCTGATCAGGCTGGCGACCGCTGCTCCGTTGATCCCGTATTTCGGTATCCATAGATAGTTGAGCAGGACGTTGATCGGCACTATCAATAGATTATTGAACACCCTATAAAGCTGCAGGTTCTCCGAAATCATCCACACTCCTCTGGCGATAGCCTGGGCGATGAATATCCCCGTCCAGATGGTGAATACCAACGCACCATAGGCACCCGCATAGGGCTCTCCGAACAGCAGCAGAATAAACGGCTTGCCGAGGAGAATTGCCGAAATACCTGCAGCCGCACCGATCCAGAACATCGCGCTGTATAGCTGCATCAACCGCTGGTGATAGCCTTCCGCGTCGCGTTCGCGCAGTTGCACAAAATACGGCATGACCGTCTGGACGATCAATCCCGGCACGAACAGCCAAGCTTCCGAAATGCTGATGGCAGCACTGTACAGCCCCACCTGTGCCTCATCCAGCATCTGCCCGATCATCACCTGGTCGATACGCGTGTGGATGATGATGAGCAGAGAACTTGCCACGAGCGGCCAGCCGTCCTTTAGCAAGTGCATTTCAATGCCGCTCCGCCAGCCCCAGCGCCCCTTCCCTTCCCTGCGGTGATATGCCCATGCCATCAGGACAGCCGCAAATGCAATTTCCACCGTACCCGTCAGCGCGAACCAAATAACGGAAAAGTCGCCCAGAATCAGTCCGACCTTGACAAGGCTGATCGCCAGAAACGCATACATCCGGGCCCGTACGACATGTTTCGAAAGCACCCTGGCCTGGTAAAAAATGTCGATGGCATCCGTGGCATTGAACAGTATGCCGATCGCAATAATCGCCACCAGTGCAACAAACAGCGGATTGTCAGGCTGCGCCAGCCAGGCTGCCGGCATGACCAGCACGGCCGCCGCCACGCCTCCCCACAGTTTGAGCCGCAGGACGCTGCCGAGTATTTCCTTCTCTTTTTCGGGATGCTTGGTCAGTTCCCGGACCGCGACCGGGTCCAGACCCAACCTCCCCACCACGCCGAACAGCGCAACGAAGGAAAGCGCAAAGTTCAGCAGCCCGAAATCGCTCGGACCCAGATAGCGGGCAACCCAGATGCCGACGACCAGGCTACCGGCAATGCGCAGGATGCGGTCGGCCATCAGCCAATTCAGATTGGCGAACAGCTGCTTTCTCATCTGCCAGAGTATTCAGCCAACGCCGCCTCGATGGCACCATATTTTTTTTGATCAACCAGGCCTGAAGCGGGGAATGAGTGCGGGCCCGCGTAAGCGCCCTCCCCCATGCCCAATTTGGCAACGAGATCGGAGTAGCATCCGCCAGGATTGGCACAAAATCTCTCGTAGTCGACCACGAGCTTTCGTTCTTCCGAGACCCTGCTCATCCCCGCACTTACAGCCTTGTTGATGTAGGTGACCTGGCCTGCCGCCTGCAAGACCGGATTAAGATCTTTTAATTCCTCATATTCCGGAATCCTGAACGAATACCATGCGGCCTCGTTTCCAAGCTGCCGCTTCCTCGCTTCCAGCACGGACGCCACATTGGAAACAGGGTCACGCCTGATCTGAATGAACAAGGCTTTATCGAAGATCGAATCAAGAAAAGGGATGTTGTAATTGAACAGCATGCCCTTGGCGGCAAACGGCTTCTGAAATACATCCATCATGCCGGCCAACTCTGCCAGCATGGTTCGCGTATCCATGCTTTGGCGCAATTCCTCGTCCGACCAGACATCACGCGCGGGCTCTGCAAGAAAACGGCGCCAGAAATACCAGAACTCATTCGGCGCTAGTACACCCGCAGTCTTTCCATTTTCCGAGGTGTACCCGACTCTCTGCTCAAACTCACCAAGTTCGTTTCGGAAACTGTATCTTGAATCAGTTAATAGCTGTTGAATTTTTGCGCCAATTATGGGTGCGTGAAAGAATCGTGATAAGAGGTTAGTTGGATACGCCCAAAGACCAGAATTGGCCAACCACTGCATAAAGAGGGTGGTTCCGCTTCGCATTGGGCCCATGATGAGTAGAACGGGAAAATTTGGTGCGCTGTACTCCTTCACAATTTCTCGCTCAGACATCCACAACAATGAGTTCACTTCTTTTAATAAGGCCTCCAGGTTCTCGTTACGTGAGAACCCAGCTGTGCGAGCACCTTCCGTTTTCGCGGTCACGCTCATTAGCAACCTTTTCCCACTATGGAAATAATTCTATCCATATGTTTAATACCGTATCTTTGGTCTATCGGCAGTGGTAGGCAATTTGCAATCATCCTTTCAGCTTTGTCCACGCCCAATCTATTTACCGAATCCAACCAGTAAGTTGGCACAAAAACCTTGTTTTCCAGCAACCGCTGCCTCAACTGTCGATCATTGGTTAAGTACGGATAGCACAATGGCGCAACAAGCCCTTCTATATCAAACTTGAAGCAATTATCGCGGCCTAACTTGCCGTGCAGGTATAAGAAATTTTCGCGCCGCTTCGCACCTGCCGATGCAAAATCAATCGACTCAAACAGCCTTTCTGTCAGCATCGACATTTGCTTTGGTTTACAATCATTCAAACTTTCTTCTGCTCGTCTGTATTCTTCGTAACCAGCCTCGGGGGACACAGCTATACGTCTCATCAAATGAGAAGATCTTCTTAACGATCCCTTATCTCGAACTGTTGGTGTCGGCACAGTGAGCTTGGAAATGAGCATCCCCCCATCAGGCAACCCAAAAAATTTTCTTGGAGAAAAAATGGTTGCCAAGACATCTTCGGGTTGATCAAAAAACGACTGCGAATAATCCAACACTAGTTGGCTCCAAGAAAATCGGCGCATTAGATCAGCGATATTCGCTTTGCATACGCCGTAGTAATTCACATAGAAGAGCCAATCCCCCGGGAAAATACTTACTTGTTTATCTACCGCCCACTTATCATCAAGGTCGTACCAAACAATCTCAGTGTCCACCACTCGAAGTGGCTCAAGCATTACATCGCAGATCAGCTTAGGCATCCATACGCGCTTAGGCTTACCATTCTGAAGCAACGCAAGAAATGCAGCCCGGGCAGACTGCAGCCGAAGCGCATTTGGATAGGGTTGGAATCTCCTAACCGGAAGCTCCAGCTCAAAATACCCGCCTATTGGGCTTCCATCACAACTAGACAATTTCATACTCCCACAGCATCTGCGTACATTGCTCTTTGGAGTTGAACATCATTACGTCGATTATGGACAGGTTAGGCACAAACTCGCTGCCAAACTGGCGATAGACAACAGGCTTAGGCTCAATGAATGACAACTGGATGCCAAGCCTGGCAAAACTCTCGGCATCGTAGAGTATTTTTCCACCGGGCATGTTGATGTAGTGTGTGGCTCCTAGTTCCTGGCAAATAGCCAAGACTTTATCTTGCCCGCGCAGATTATTGTCCTTTTTCAGACATGAAGACATGTGCCAGGTTGGATGAAGGCCGAAATAATCAGAAATCCGTTGCAAACCGGTGTCTAGAAACCTGGACAAGTTGCGCTCAGGTTGGCGGATCACTTCTTCAATCAAAGCAATCACCGAACCGAATTGTGGTGCTCTCGCATAGTTTTGCCTGAATATTTTCAAAATCTGTGCGGGATTGCCCCCAATCGAGAGCTGATTGATCCGTTTATTTGGGCTGGCAGCTTCAAGAGGCAAAGTAATCCGCTGTTTACCCTTTTGGCCCAAGATGAAGTTTCGGTTGATCCATCCACCCTTGATGTAATTGACATCGTCGTAAACAACAAAAGCGTCAACCGAATGGATGAGCTGAAAGTATCCAAGATAGGGGAAAAAGTACGGCTGCATGACAGCGACTCTCATGTTTCCCACCTACCGCATAATTTTGATCATGCTCACTGATGGGCTCCAGCTATGAACAACGCTACCGCATCAATCTGCTCATCGCCAAGACCGGGATAAATCGGCAGACAAATCACCTGTTCAGCCGCCTGTCTGGCACTTTTCAGGTTATAGTCTGCTGCCGATGGAAGCCCGCGATACATCGGCATATCGCTGATCAGCGGATAGAAATAACGCCGTCCGTATACACCCGCAGCTTTCATTTTCCCGTACAGTTCGTCTCGGCTGGTCGGATAATCGTCTTCGACAAAAATCGGGAAATACGCATAGTTTCCGACAGTTCCATTTTGCTGGCTTAGCAGAGTGATGCCTTTCACGTCACACAGAGCCTGGCGATAGCGGGCATCAATTTCCTTGCGCCGCTCGATGGCTTTGTCGACATGCTTGAGTTGAAGCAAACCGAGCGCAGCCTGGAATTCATTCATCTTGCCGTTGATCCCGGTCGCCGTCACCGTGACCTCGTCGGCGAATCCGAAGTTCTTCAGGTAATCCACGCGCTGCTTGGTCTTTGCATCCGGGCACACGATGGCGCCGCCTTCGAAGGTATTGAACACCTTGGTGGCATGGAAGCTCAACACGGAAAGATCGCCGTGCTTGAGCAAACTTTCCCCCTTGTACCCGACGCCGAATGCGTGGGCCGCGTCGTATATCACTTTCAATCCGTACGTGTCGGCAATCTGCTCTATCCGCTCGACCGCGCAGGGATTGCCGTAGCAATGGACCGGCAGGATCGCGGTCGTTTGCGGGGTAATGGCGGCCTCGATCTTGTCGGGGTCCAGGTTGCAGGTTTCAGGGTCGATGTCCACGAATACCGGCTTGATGTTGTTCCAGACCAGCGAATGCGCGGTGGCGACGAAGGAATAAGGCGTGGTGATGACTTCGCCGCTTATGCGCAGCGTCTGCAGGGCGGTGACGAGGGCGATGGTGCCGTTGGCAAAAAGCGCCAGGTGTTCCACCCCCAGGTATTCGCACAGCGCGTCCTCGAGTTGCTTGTGGAAAGGCCCGTTGTTGGTCAGCCGCTTGCTTTCCCAGATTTGCTCAAGGTAGGGAATGAACTCCTCCAGTGGCGGAAGATACGGCTCAGTCACATAAATGGGTTTGTCGCTCATGACTTGCTCGCTAGATGAATTTTCGTAACGTGCCCACAGGAATAACGCACCTGGTCCGACGAGCCCGCGGCTCGCATATCCCCGCTGTTCCGCGACAAATCCAGGGCGCGGCCGCTCGTGTTCCGCCCATTATGATCCTTTCGGGACCGCGGGCCGTCTGTTCGCCCGACCAGCGAGTTGCGTGGCAGATGCCGCGCCACTTGCATGTGGGGGCGATGGCAGAGTTCCATGGAGTTGCGGCCGTCACTCCACCCGCTCCTCCCGCAGCATGTTGAACAGGAACGAAGCGAATAGCGCATTCACGCCCAGCAGCATGACGGTGGTGGCCACGAACGCGACGTGCACGGTGCCGGCCATGTCGCCGAAGCCGCTGGCCAGCCACTCCACCGCCAGCCAGATGTCGGCCGCGAGGCCCGCGGCGGCGAGCGCTCCGCCGACGATGAGCCCGCGCTCCAGGGTAAACCAGCCCAGCAGGCGCCCGAATGCGGAAGCTTGCCGGATCGGCTTGCGCCCGGCGTTGATGAGGCGCGCCAAGAGGCCGAAGCCGACGATGTTGGCGCCCAGCAAGGTGAAGAGGCTGGCCAGCGCCAGGAAATGGATGCCGAAGCTGAGGCCGCCGATGTGCGCCGGACCCGCGGCCAGCAGCGCCATGCCAGCCGCGCCGAGGAGGAACAGCAGGCCGCCGGGGATGAGATAGAGCCAGTCCGGGGCGTAGGTCAGGATGAAGCGCAGGTGGCGCCAGCCGTCGCGGAAGGAGCGCAGATGCGGCGGGCGGTCGCGCTTGTCGGGGTAGAGCTTGGTCGGGATCTCGGTGATGCGCAGGCCGGCATGCGCCGCGCTGACCACCATTTCGGTGGCGAACTCCATGCCCGCGGTGCGCACGTTCATGCGCTCGAAGGCGTCGCGGGTGAAGGCGCGCATGCCGCAGTGGAAGTCGTTGACGGGAATCCGGTACATCACGCGCGCCAGCGTGGACAGCACCGGGTTTCCGAGGTAGCGGTGCAGCGGCGGCATGGCGCCGGGCTCGATGCCGCCCTTGAAGCGGTTGCCCATGACGAGGTCGTAGCCCTCCTCGATCTTGCGTACGAAATCGCCGAGCGCGGCCCAGTCGTAGGAGTCGTCGGCATCGGCCATGATGACGATGCGCCCGCGCGCCGCCGCGATGCCGGCCAGCAGGGCGGCGCCGTAGCCCTTGCGCGGCTCGTGTACGACGCGCGCGCCGAGCGATTCGGCGATCTCGACCGAGCGGTCGGTCGAGCCGTTGTCGGCGACGACCACCTCGCCCACGACCCCTAGCTCGCCGAAGGCACGCTGGATTTTCTCGATGCACAGGCCGAGGGTCTTTTCCTCGTTCAGGCAGGGCATGACGGCCGAGACCAGAATCTCTGGCCCGGTTCGCTGTGCTGTTGCGGTGCTGGATGTGCTCAAGCTCATGGGATCAACGGCTCTGCTGCAAGGCTTGTAAGAATAATGAATTTGCCGCGACCTGCACACAGGCGGGCGATTGGCGGCAGCGACTGGCACCCGCAAGCCCCCTGCGGAAGGCATAGCCGGCTGCCGCACCAACTGCGTTCGACTCAAGGCGGTTCATGCTTTCTTCATGCGGAGGCATGACGAATCCTTTTCGGCTTCAGGCCTGATTTTCGGAAATGCCTTCTTCCAGGTGAGCTTGGAAACCGGCGCATCGATCCCGGCATCGTCCGGCAGCACAATTGAATCGGCTCTGTCGCGCAGCATGCGCTTTCTCAGCGCCTGGGCCGGCGCCGCCGCATAGTAGGGCATGCCCTCGAATATCTCCCGGCTCCGCCGATCGCGCCTGACGTGATAGGCGAAGTGATAATGGAATATGAAATACGGATAGACCCGAAGCAGGCGCCTGACGGGAAAAGACAGCCAAAAGTCCTGGCGTTCGATGCGCTTGCCGAGCAGGATTCTCACCAATCGAACGAGCCTTTTCCTGAATCGGGTGTTCTGGCCAGGAAAACTGTTGCTGCGCCAGTAGTCGGTATGCGCCTTGCAGAACGACACGGCCAGATGGTTCTCCGGCATGGACGCGATGAACCAGTTGGAGATCAGTCTGCCCCGCCCGGGATCGCGGAATACGAAAAACCCCGAGCGCATGTATTCGTGTATCCAGGCATCCAGCGGCCGATGGCACAGGCAGGTTGCGTCGGCCCACACGCCGCCGAATTTCGCAAGCAGGTGCAGCCGCAACATGTCCGAGCGGTGCTGGATGGGAATATCGCCGTAGTTGCCGCCCACAATCCCAGGCAAGTCGACATAATCCGGAACAGAGTCCTGGTCCAGCAGCCGGATTTCCCAGCCCGGATTGAGCCGGCGCCAGGAGGCGTGGCACTGCCTGACGATCTCGGGTGCGTTGTCCAGGCCCTGTTCCCAGTACATCCAGACGATCCTGGGGAGTGCATGCTCCATCATGGCTGTTCGCGCGAAGCCTGGCCGAACTGCAGATGAAATTCCGGATCGGTCTTGATCTGCTGCAGTATCCGCTCGCTCAATTCGGCGTTTTCCTTCAAAGCCCGGCTTTTCCAGAACTTGTACACGCGCAAGGCCGTAAGCAGCTTCCTCAGCAGCCACGGCTGTTTTCTGAAGCCCGCCTTGTCCACGCGAATGACGGGTTTGCGCGAGCCGGCGCCATGGTGATAGACGAGCTTGTCATAGATGCCGAAGAAAACCGGGTGCAGATCATGCGTGTTGGAGCGCAGCATGGGCAGCCACTCGATATTTCTCTCGCGCAGTTTCCCCAGCAGGTTGCCTCCCACATCGGTCACCAGGTTGCCTGTGGCATTTTTCCACTCGTAGCCCCGCTTCCAGTCCCCGCCGATTTCTTTCCAGAAGCCGACCGTGGTGATGCAGAAACACGGGTGCGGTTGCGGGTCGCCAAGATTCTCGTCGCGTCGGACGGCCAGGAGCGGGTATTTTTCCAGCCGGCGCTCGGCATACGCCACGACATCCGCAATCGGGAAGGCGTCGCTGTCGAGGAAAATCAGCCAGTCGTCCGGGCTTTCCGCGGCCAGGCAGGCCATGTCGGCCAAAAGATTCAGTTTGACGGCGTGCGACTTGATGTCTTCGGTGCAAACGTAGAAGAACTTGTCCTTGTACGGGGCCGGATCGATCCCGTTCAGAAACGCATACATCTTGTAGGGACGGTCGATGTGCCTGGCGAGGTAGCCGAGCTGCGGCTCGATCCATTCCGCATTTTTCCAGTGGACGGTGAGGACGTGGATCATTTTCCGCTCCCGCCAAGGCGTTCCGAGAAATGGCGCCACTTTTTCTGCCACGCGGAAATTTCCGGATGGGCCGCTTCATAAAGGCCCAGCACTTCGAGCCCGCCGGCGGAAACCGCCAGCTCCGCTGCGTCTGGCCTGTCCTGGCGCAGCGCGTCGTAGAACTCCGCCTGTTTCCGGTTAAGCAGCTCCTCCGCCTGCACGTCCAGGTTTCTCGACCTGTACAGGGACTCGTCCACGAAGCCGCGCACGCCCTCCGTCATGCCCGACAGCGTCGCACCGCTCCGGGCGAGCCCATCCCGCAGGGCTGAAATTTCGCGCTCCGGGTCCCGCAGCAGCGCGTTGTAATCGACCAACAGTCTCGGCATGTGCCTGCTGTGTCTGAGCGCCGACTTCATGTAGTACTCCCAGAGCGCGATTCCGGCCATAAGCGGCATCTGGTTGCGCCTCTTCAACGACAGGGCGACCTCGACCGGATCCCGCACGACCACAACTGCGAGGGGATTGCGCAGGAAACCGCGCCAGACGGGCAGCAGCAGGCACAGCCGGGGATCCTTGATGGCCCAGTCGGGGTGCTCGCCAAATCTTCTGAAAGTGGGCTCGAGTTTCGCGCAGACGCTGGCGATCTTCGCTTCATGCTCGGCAAAAGGCGCGTCGCCCAGGCCGGCCACTCTGTCCCAGCGCGCGCCCAGTGCGGCAAGGATCCGGTTATTGGCCTGGGTGAACCGCCTGTATTCCCAATAACCCTTGGGGTTCCACTCCGTGCTCCGCCCCAAGGTTTCCGCGTCGCCGCCGAAGATGCCAAGTTTGTTGACGATCGCCGAAACCAGGGAGGTTCCGGAGCGATGCATGCCCAGAATGAGAACTTCCATCAAGCGCCCCGTGCCCGGCGGGCAGCGATTTCAAGACGCGAAAAAGCGACGGCAGCGAAGAATCTGCCGGGGTTGTTCCATGCGTGCATGGATTGCCTCCAAAAACGGTTTTGTTATGCATCGTGTGCATTTTTCCGGTCAACCGTACCCGGATTTTATTTATCATGCTTCATTAGCACGACCTTCTCCGCCTTGAGGTCGCGCACCCATTCCCACCGGCGTCACCGCGGCCAGGCCGCTGCAGCGCCTTGTCCACGGCACAGCGTGCCGGTGCCGTGCAAGCCAATGCAAAAACTTTGGCTTGTTGCTTATGCGGAAATCATCGCCATTTCAAACTGTTGAATCGTTGATGATATAGTCGCATTTTACCATCCACTTGAGCCATTCCTCTGCCCAAGCATGCGGGTTCTGCACATTGACAACATCATGATCCGGCGCTACGGCAACACCAAGGTCGCCACCGGCAGGAAGCTCTTCAACGGCCTGATCCGCAACAACCACAAGGTATTGGAATTCAGCGATCGCGACATCGCCCACTTCGAGGCGCCGTTCAACATCAAGCCGCTCGGCTTCCGGCGCTCGAACAAAAGGTTGATCGAGGCCTGCGACAATTTTCAGCCGGAACTCGTGCTGCTCGGCCATTGCGACATCATCCGGAACGAGACGCTGATGGAGATCAAGCGCCGCCACCCCGGCCTGAAAATCGCCTATCGCAACGTCGATCCGCTGTGGGATCCGCCGGTGCTGGAAAAAATCCGTTATCGCCTGCCGGTGGCGGATGCGATTTTCATCACCAGCGGCGGCGAGCCGCTGAAGCAATTCCTGACCGGCAGGAATCTCGTCTCCTACATGCCGAACCCGACCGACCCGTGCGTGGAGGACCAGGACAATGCCGCCAAGACCCGCTTCGATCGCGACCTGATCTTTTGCGGCGTCGGCAACAAAACCGACGACCGCTTCCCTTTCGTCAGGCGCCTGCATGACACCCTCGACAAGGAGTTGCGCTTCGACAGCTTCGGCATGCACGGCCACCCCGCCATCTGGGGCAAGCCCTACGACGATGCACTGGCCGCCAGCAAGATGGGGCTCAATCTCAATCGTTTCGAGGGCTGGCACCTGTATTCCTCGGCGCGCATCTCCCAGCTCATGGGCAACGGCGTCCTGACTTTCTTGAGCGACAGGAACGGCCTGCAGCGGTTTTTTGGCGATGAGTCGGCGGCCTATTTCAACGACTTTGACGACCTGGTAGGGAAAATCCGCCTGTTCCAGTCCGACGACGACCTGCGCCGGCAGACCGCGGCCAACGGCCAGGCCTTCTACCGCGAGCATTTCAGCGGCGAACGCGTGGTGCAATACATCGTCGAAACCACGATGGGATTGCCCTATTCGCACGACTACATCTGGCAGGACGAGGTATACCGCTAGCATGGGGCTCACGGCAAAGCTCCTGCGTCATGAACGCCCCCGCCAGTATTTCGACTTCCTGCGCAACTATGCCAGGGGCGCGCGCCTCGCATCGCCGCCGATTTTCATCGTGGGCTGCGGCCACAGCGGCACTTCGCTTCTGCTGAAGATACTGGGCGCGCACTCGCATATCCATGCCATCCCCTACGAGAGCCGTGCGTTCTTGAAATCCATGTGGAAAATCCGCATGGTGAGACTCTTCTGGTACAAGAACGCCGTCGCCGCCGGCAAGCAGCGCTGGGTGGAGAAGACGCCGGCCCATGTCCACGCCATCGGCCGCATTCTGGAGATCTATCCAGACGCGAGAATCCTGCTGCTTATCCGCGACGGGCGCGACGTCGCCGTATCCTTGCGCAAACGCACCGGCAATTTTGCCGCGGGCGTGGCGCGCTGGGTCCGCGACAACCGCGCCGCCGAGCCCTACTGGAATCACCCGCAGGTATTCAGATTCACCTACGAAGCGCTCGTCGGCGACTTCGAGGCGACCATGGCCAGGGTTTGCGAATTCATCGGCGAACCGTACGAAGAAGCGATGCGCAATTTCCACGAACGCCCCCTGCACCCGTCAAGCACCGGCGCGGCCAGCCCTCCGCCTTCGGAAGCCGGCAAGTACCATGCCCAGCACCGCAAGTGGCAAACCAACCAGGCGCTCTTCAACGGCTCGGGCAAATGGCAGCAAGGCATGAGCGCGGAAGAGAAGGCGCTTTTCAGGCAAATGGCCGGGCAGATGCTGATCGACTACGGCTACGCCGCCGACCTCGACTGGTAGCGTTCAAAACACGCTCAGCTTTTCCCCCGCCCGCCATTCCCCAGGCCTGAGTCCGCACTGATGCAGCGCCCAGTCCGCAACGATATCGACCGACACCGCCTCCATGCACGCCAGCTCCGGCTGATAGTTGCAGGTCTTGCGGTAGCAGTTGATGCAGGGGCCGGCCCATTGCAGCGCCCGCACGTGCGGCCCGATGGGACGCACCCGCCGCGGATCGGTCGCGCCGCAGATCACCAAGAGCGGTTTTCCCGCGCAAGACGCCACGTGGGCGGCGCCGGTGTCGTTGCCGACGATGCAGCAGGCGCCTTCGGCCAGCGGCACGATCTCGGCAATGCGGGTCTGGCCGTTGAGGTCGATGACGCCCTCGCCGCCTTGCGCGGCAATGGCGGCGCAATCTTCCACCTCGTCCGGCCCGCCGATGATGGCGACTTTCTCCACGCCGGATTCGCGCAGCGCGCGCGCGAGGCCGGCATAGCGGCCCACGCCCCAGCGCTTGAGCCAGCCGGCCTTTTGCGAGCCGGGCAGCAGCAGGACGTAGTGGCCGCCGCGCAGGCCGTGCCGCGCCATCAGCGCGGCAACCCGCTCACGGCTTTCCGGCGAAACGTGCAGATGGCCGTGTTGCGCAGCGCGCGGAATGCCCGCGGCCCGCAGCGCCAGATCGGAATGCCAGCCCGGATAGGGTTCGGCGGGCCGCTGCGGCGCATGGGTGTAGGGATAGCCCGGATTGTGCCCGACGATGGCCCGGAGCCGCGGCGACAACAGCCGCACCAGCCCCAGCATGATGCGGCTGCGGTCTGTCGATTGCAGGTCGAAAATGAGATCGTAGCGCCCGCCCAGCACCGCCCTGATCCACTGCAAGGCGGCGGCAAAGCGCCCCTTGCGCCCCCGCACGTCGACCGTGAACACGCGGGCGAAGCGCGCGTCGCCCTCGAACAGGCGATCCCAGGGCTGCAGGGTGTTGAGGTGGATTTCCGCGGCCGGGTAGGCCGCACGGATGTCGTCGATGAACGTGGTGGCGCCCACGACATCGCCCATCGCGCTCCATTTGATGACCAGGATGCGCCTGATTTTTGCTGCGTCTATGTGCTTAATCACCTGATCCGAAAGCGTATAATCTGGCCGGTTTGGCGTGGTTCCGGCAAGCCGCCGGCTTCTTGAAACAGGGAAAAATGAACACTCAATTCAAGCTCAATTGTCTCAAAAAGGACATTTCGAATTTTTCACTCTTAAGAAGCTGCAACCGGAATGTCGACGGTTATTTCATAAGTATGCAGCATTCGGGCACGCACTGGTTCAAGTACATGATCGGCCTTGCCATCAGCCACCAGTACCAGGTTGCCCCGCCGCAATACATCGACAACAAGTCGAGCAATTCGATCGTTGGCAATCCCAAGCGCAATGCCGCCCTGCCGGGCGTGCCTTATATCGGCGCCAAGCATTCCATCCCGCCGCTCGTCTTCGAAAACGCCCTCGTCCGCGCAGCCCTGAAATTTCCCCCTTATGTCGTTCTGATCAGGGATATCAGGCATGCCTTGGTATCCAACTACGAGAAGTGGAAGCACAAGTACGCGGTGAGCTTCGGCGAGTACCTTGACGGCGACATCAGCGAAAGAAAATATGTGGCGGACATCTGGTGGTTCATGCACTTCATGAACCGCTGGGGCGAGGCCGGATCCCGGCTGCCCGGCCAAATACTGGTCTTCAAGTACGAGGAGGCGATGCAGACCCCCGCTCAAACGCTGACCGCCCTGTTCGCGCACTTCGGGCTACCCATCTCCGCCGAGGCGATCGAGTATGCGGTTACGAACAGCTCGAAGGAAAGCATGGCTGCCGTGGACCCGGCATCGTCGGCACTGAAGATCATCCGCAAGGACAAACGCGACCCGCTTTCCTGGTATTCGCCGGCGGACAGGGAAAAATTCAACCGCATCGTCTCCGAAAACCTCGAATACGACTTCGGCTACGAGCTGAAATTCTAGGAAGCCCGTGCAATCGGCCGCCGCTCGCAGCCGGGCTGTCCGGCAAACGGGCCGAAGAAGTGGCGGGGGCGGAATGCGGCGGCTATCCGGCCCTCGCCGCCTTGATCCTCACCCAGGCTGATGCAAGAAACAGGCTGATGAACAATCCCAGCACCAGTTCCTGGGTTTCGGTCACGCGAATGTCGAAAGGCGAGGACAGGCGAATGCCCCACCAGTCCTTGACTCGCTCGGGCAGCATGACGACGGCCGACAGCAGACCGGTCCACGCCAGCGGCCGGCTGGGCCAGAACCAGTAGGCGGTGGTGCCGGGATCGGTTTGCCTGCCGCGGGCATCCAGCACCCAGATGCGGATCGCGCCGATCAGCGCCCACAATTCCAGCAGCAGTCTGGGTTTCTGGTCGAGCCAGGCGCTGGTGTTGTGCAGGTTGGTCTCGTTCTGGTCGTTGATCGCGGCCCACTGCTCCGGCGTATCCCAATAGAACAGCCACTGTCCCCAGCTGAGTTCCTCGCCCGCCATGTAGAGGGCGCCCAGCGTCACCAGGCCGATCCAGATCCGGCTGTTGAGCGTCGGCAAATGCCGGTGCAGGCGCAGCAGGATCAATCCGCCGAAGACGATGCCGGGCGCCAGCGCGACGGGCGTCAGCAGTTCGACCAGCCCCGTCTCGGCCGCGCCGACATGCTGACTGTACAAATCATTCGGCAGGAAGTAGCGCGCCGCCAGTTGCGCGATCACCAGACCGAGCGCCAGCCAGAACCAGTGCGGCGAGACATCCCTGTCAGTCACGCCGCCCCCTCGATCGCTTCGGCGAATATTTCGAACAAGGGCTTCAGCCTCGCGCGCTTGGTCTTGAGCGAAGCCTGGTTCACCACCAGGCGCGAACTGATGTCGGTGATGTGCTCGACCGCAATGAGGCCGTTGGCCTTGAGCGTGCCGCCGGTGGAAACCAGGTCGACGATGGCGTCCGCCAGGCCCACCAGCGGCGCCAGCTCCATCGAGCCGTAGAGCTTGATGAGGTCGACGTGCACGCCCTTGGAGGCGAAATGCTCGCGCGCGGTCTTCACGTACTTGGTGGCGACGCGGATGCGCGCGCCTTCCTTCACCCGGCCGGCGTAGTCGAAGCCCTCGCGCACCGCCACCATCATGCGGCAGCGCGCGATTCCCAGGTCCAGCGGCTGATACAGGCCGTCGCCGCCGTGCTCGATCAGCACGTCGCGGCCGGCGATGCCCATGTCGGCGCCGCCGTGCTGCACGTAGGTGGGCACGTCGGTGGCGCGCACGATCAACAGGCGCACATCCTCGCGGTTGGTGGGGATGATGAGTTTGCGCGAGGCTTCGGGATCCTCCGCCGGAACGATGCCGGCCGCGGCCAGCAGCGGCTTGGTTTCCTCGAAGATGCGGCCTTTGGAAAGGGCGATGGTGATCATGTCGGTGTATTGGTCTTGTCCGCGCGCCGGAACCTAATGGACGCGCCTGATGCGCGCGCCGAGCGCGGAAAGCTTGTCCTCGATATGCTCGTAGCCGCGATCCAGGTGGTAGATGCGATCGATCACCGTCTCGCCCTGCGCCACCAGGCCGGCCAGCACCAGGCAGGCCGAGGCGCGCAGGTCGGTGGCCATGACGATGGCGCCGTCCAGCCGCTCCACCCCGCGCACCAGGGCGGTATGCCCGGCGACCTCGATATTGGCGCCCAGCCGGCGCAGTTCCTGCACGTGCATGAAGCGGTTCTCGAAAATGGTTTCGGTGATGCTGGCCGCGCCCTCGGCGATGCAGTTCATGGCCATGAACTGGGCCTGCATGTCGGTGGGAAAGGCGGGATGCGGCGCGGTGCGCACGTCGACGGCCTGCAATCTGCCCTGGCGGCAGACCTCGATCCAGTCCGGGCCGCTCTCGACGCGCGCGCCGGCCTCGCGCAGCTTGGCGATCACGGCGTCCAGCGCGTCGGGCTGGGTGTGGGTGGCCTTGACGCAGCCCCCCGCCATGGCCCCGGCGACCAGGAAGGTGCCGGTCTCGATGCGGTCGGGCATGACGGCGTAGTCCGCGCCATGCAGGGCCGGCACGCCCTCGATGGTGATGACGTCGGTGCCGGCGCCCTGGATTTTCGCGCCCATTTTGATGAGGCAGCGCGCGAGGTCGACCACTTCGGGCTCACGCGCGGCGTTCTCCAGCACCGTGGTGCCTTCCGCCAGGCAGGCCGCCATCATCAGGTTCTCGGTGCCGGTGACGGTGACCGCGTCCATGATGAAGCGCGCGCCCTTGAGCTTCCTGGCGGTGGCGTGGATGTAGCCGTGCTCGATGTGGATTTCCGCGCCCATGGCCTGCAGGCCCTTGATGTGCAGGTCCACCGGACGCGAACCGATGGCGCAGCCGCCGGGCAGCGAGACCCGCGCCTCGCCGAAACGCGCCAGCGTCGGCCCCAGCACCAGGATGGAGGCGCGCATGGTTTTCACCATGTCGTAGGGCGCCTCCAGTACGGGGATCTCGCGCGCATCGAGCGCGAGCGTGCCCTGGTCGCGCATGACGCGCACGCCCATGTGCGCGAGCAGCGCCAAGAGCGTGCTGATGTCCTTGAGGTTGGGCACGTTGGCAAGACGCAGCGGCTCGGCGGAAAGCAGCGCCGCGGTCAGGATCGGCAGCGCGGCGTTCTTGGCGCCGGAAATGCGCACCTCGCCGTTGAGCGTGGCGCCGCCGTGTATCGACAGTTTGTCCATCGTTCAGGAGGGGTTCAGCGGCTGGCCCAGTCTTCCGGGGTGAACGTCCTCATGGACAGCGCGTGGATCTCCTCGCGCATGCGTTCGCCCAGGGCCTTGTACACCAGCTGATGCTGCTGCACCATGTTCTTGCCGCGGAATTCCCCGCTCACGATCAGGGCCTCGAAGTGGTGGCCGTCGCCCTTCACTTCCAGTTTTTCGCACGGCAGGGCTGCCGCAATCCATTGTTCGATATCCTGTGGACTCACCATATCAATGTCTCAGTTTGTAGCCGCGCTTCAGCAGCAGCAAGGTAAACCCGGATATTGCCACAAAGCAGACGCCCACCACCAGCAGGCTCAGGGCCGGCGCCACGTCCGCGTGCCCGAAGAAGCCCCAGCGGAAGCCGTCGATCATGTAGAACACCGGGTTCCAGTGCGAGGTCGCCTGCCAGAACGGCGGCAACGAGTGGATCGAGTAGAACACGCCGGACAGGAAGGTGAGCGGCATGATGAGGAAGTTCTGGAAGGCCGCGAGCTGGTCGAACTTCTCCGCCCACATGCCGGCGACGATGCCGAGCGCGGCGAGGATGCCGGTGGACAGCATCGTGAACGCCAGCAGCCAGAACGGATGCATCAGCGGCAAATCGGTGAACCACACCGTCACCAGCCCGACGCCGATGCCCACCACCATGCCGCGGATGACCGCCGCCAGCAGATAGGCCGAGAAAAATTCCAGGTAGGACAGCGGCGCCACCAGCACGAACACGATGTTGCCGGTGATCTTGGACTGGATGAGGCTGGACGAGCTGTTGGCGAAGGCGTTCTGCAGCATGGACATCATGATGAGCCCCGGCACCAGGAAGGTGGTGTAGCTCACGCCGGGGTAGACCTGCACCCGCTCTTCCAGCACGTGGGAAAAGATCAGCAGGTACAGCATGGCGGTAACGACGGGCGCCAGGATGGTCTGGAACGCCACCTTCCAGAAGCGCAGCAGTTCCTTGTACAGCAGGGTGGTGAAGCCGGTCATGCGTTCTGGATGATCTCGGTGAACACGTCTTCCAGATCGGGCTCGATCAGCTGCATCTCCAGCACCTTGATTCCCTCCGCGCGCAAGCCCGCCATCAGATTCTCCAGCTCGACGTATTCCTTGAAGCCGTACTGCCAACAAATGCCCTGCCCGCGCTTCAGCCCCAGCGCGGCCGGCGGCTCGCCATCGAGCCTGAACCGCGCCTGGTGATCGTGGCGGCGCGCCAGCAGGTTGCGCGTGCTGTCGAGCGCCACCAGGCGGCCCTGCTTGAGCATAGCGATGCGCTCGCACAGCGTTTCCGCCTCCTCCAGGTAGTGCGTGGTCAGCACCACGGTATGGCCTTCCTCGTTCAGGCTGCGAATGAACTGCCACAGGGTCTGGCGCAAATCCACGTCGACGCCGGCGGTGGGCTCGTCCAGCACGATCACCGGCGGCTTGTGCACCAGCGCCTGCGCCACCAGCACGCGGCGCTTCATGCCGCCGGAAAGCGCGCGCATGTTCTTGTCGGCGTGCGGCGTCAGGCCGAGGTTGTGCAGGACGTGTTCGATCCAGTCGTCGTTGTCGCGGATGCCGAAATAGCCCGACTGCACGCGCAGCACTTCGCGCGCGGTGAAAAACGGGTCATACACCAGTTCCTGCGGCACCACGCCGAGCGCGCGGCGCGATTGCGCGTAGTCGCGCGCGACATCGAAGCCCATGACGTGGGCCGAACCCTGGGTGGGGCGGGCGAGGCCGGCGAGGATGTTGATCAGCGTGGTCTTGCCCGCGCCGTTGGGGCCGAGCAGGCCGAAGAACTCGCCCTGCCGGATTTCGAGGTCGACGCCATCCAGGGCGCGCGCCTGCCGGTACTGCTTGACCAGGCCGGCGACCTTGATGGCGGCGGTCATCCCGGAATCACAGCTGATCGGCCACGCCGTAGAGCGATGCCAGGCCGAGCAGGCTCGGCGGCAACCCCGTGACCCTGAATTTCACCTGCCGGGCCGCCGCCTCGCGCTTGCAGGCCAGGATGAGGCCGAGCGCGGCCGAATCGACATTGACGATGGCCGCGCAATCCAGCGTGTCGACGCCCGCCTGCACCAGCGGCCTGATTTTTTCCAGCAGGTCCGGCACCGTATCCAGCGTGACATCCCCGCCCAGCCGGCACAGGTTGGCTTCCCGCTCGATCATGCGTGTTGCGCTTGCCGCGGCGCGGGGGCCAGCGAAGACGAGGGCCTGGCTTTGGCGGGGGCCGCCTTGCCGCCGGCGGGCGCGACGCCGGCCTTCTCCAGGCTGCGCGACTTCGCCTCCAGCATGGCAATCAGCCCGTTTATGCCCGACTGGCGGATGGTGCTGGCGAACGAGGAGCGGTAGTTGAGCACCAGCCTCAGATTGTCTATCGACACATCGTAGACTTTCCAGCCGAACGAGGTCTTGTACATGAAGTAATCGATCGGGATGGGTTTGGCGCCCGGCTGCTTCACCTCGGTCTGCACCACCACCTCGGCAGCCTCCGGGGCCATGGAAAAGGGCTTGAACTCGATGCTCTGGTTGCTGAACGCGGTCAGCGACGAGGCATAGGTGCGCACCAGCAGCGCGCGGAACTCCTTGACCAGGGCCTGTTTCTGCGTGGCGCTGGCGGCGTTCCAGTGCTTGCCCACGGCAAGCTGGGTCATGCGATTGAAGTCGAAGTGGGGCAGAACCTTGGCCTCGACGAGGTCGTAGACCTTCTGCACATTGCCGCCCTGGATGTCCTTGTCGGCCTTGAGGATGGCCAGCACTTCCTGAGTGGTGTTCTTCGCCAGCTGGTCGGGCGGCAGCTCCCCCGCCCAGGCCACCGTGGCCAGCAAGCCTGCCAGCAGGCCGTAAATCGCGCGCAACATGGCGTTCTCCAAAATCCTTTAATCTTAAGAACCTGACTGCGGAAAACTACTTCTGTTCCCCGGTCAGCTTGCTGATCTGCGCCACATTCATGTTGTAGTCGTTCACGGTGCGCAGGTATTCGGTCTGCGCCAGAACATAGCTCTTGATCGCCTCGGCCAGCTTGTCGCCCTTTTCCAGACCGGCGGCAAAATCCGCCATCGAGGCGATCACCCAGCGGCGCGCGGAAGCCGCACCTTCCGCCAGATCCTTCTGCGAATCGTAATTCGCCCTGGCATTGGCATAGGCCTCGCCGACCTCGAAGGGAATCCCCATCAGGGCGAACTGCTTTTTCTGGTTGAGCGCCTCGAGCTCGGCCTGCGCCTGGCTGACGCGCGCAGACGCCACGCCGAAGACCGTGTCCCACTTGATGCCGACGACCGGCGTCAGGCCGCCGCCGTTGAACGGGTCGTACACGTGGGGGTTGTCCAGCTGGTCGCGCCGCGAAGCGTAGCTGTAGGTGCCCGCCACACCGGCATAGACATCGGGCATGCCGTCGGCCTTCTTGGCGGCGACGAGCGCGCGCCTGGCCTTGAGGCCCGCCTCCAGCTGCTGCATCTCGGGCCGCTCGGTCAGCGCCCGGCCCTGCAGGTCGGCCAGTTCGGCGGTGGGGAACGGCACCGGTTCGAGCTTGTCGTCGGCCACCGTCAAGGGGGCGTTGAGGCCGACGCCGGTGAGCACCCGCAGGCCGTCGAGGCTGATTTTTTCGACCGCGCGAGCCTGATGCACGTATTTGCCGATCACGCCCTTGGCCGTCTGCAGGGAGAAGAGCTCGGCCTGGGTCACCTCGCCGGTTTCCTCCTTGAGGGCGCGGTCCGCGCGCGCGATCGAGCTTTCAAGGCGGCCTTGCATGTCCTCCAGGAACAGGCGGATGTCGCGCGCGGTCAGGTAGCCGTAATAGGCGCGTTTGGTGTCGAACACGGTCTCGGCCCGGGTCTGGCGCACGTCGCCGCGCTTGACTTCGATGTTGCCTTCGGCGGCCTTGCCGTAGGCCTCGATCTTGCCGAAGGTGTAGAGCGGCTTGATCAGCGCGAATTCGACGTGGGTCCAGTCGGACAGCCCGTTCCAGTCGTCGCCGTCGCGGCGCGGTGTGGTGCCGGAGTATGCGCCGCCCTTGTAGAAGCCGCCATCCACCGCCGGCGCCAGCCCGATGAAGGCATTCGCGCTGATGCGCCAGCCCTCGTTGCCCTTCACCTCGGCGAGCAGGCCGCGCGCGGCCTCGACCAACTGCTCGCGCTCCTTGATGCGCGGATCGGCCGAGAGGCTCATCTCCACAGCCTGCTGCAGGTTGATGGTCTGCGCGGCCGACAGCCCGGGAAAGAGCATGCCGGCGGCGATCAGGGCCAGTGCGATCTTGTTATTGTGCGGTTTCATTGGGCGCTCCCTCTTGAGCCTTGCTAAACAGAAACTGTCCGATCAGGTTTTCCAGCACCACGGCCGACTGCGTCAAGCTCAGCCGGTCGCCATTTGCCAATTTTACGCTATCGGCGCCGGCTTCCAAGCCGACATACTGCTCGCCCAGCAGGCCGGAGGTGAGGATGGCGGCCGAGGTGTCCTTGGGAAAGGCATAGCGCTTGTCCAGGCTGAGGACGACCTCGGCTTCATAGGTCTTGTCGTCGAAGCTGATCGCCGACACCCGGCCCACCACGACCCCGGCGCTCTTGACCGGCGCGCGCACCTTGAGGCCGCCGATATTGTCGAAATGCGCCGATACCTGATAGCTGTCAGCCATTCTTACGGAACTCATGCTGCCCACCTTGAGCGCCAGGAACAGCAGGGCGCCGATGCCCGCCACCACGAACAACCCGACCCACAGGTCAAGCCAAGTCTTGCTCATTCAACCTACTCCCCGAAACATGAATGCCGTCAACACAAAATCCAGCGCCAGGATGGCCAGGCTGGAGGTCACCACCGTGCGGGTGGTGGCGCGCGATACGCCTTCCGCCGTGGGCGGGGCGTCATAGCCTTCGAACAGCGCGATCGCGGTCACGGCCACGCCGAACACCACGCTCTTGATCACACCGTTGAGGATGTCTTCCTGGAAATCGACCTGGGCCTGCATTTGCGACCAGAAGCTGCCTTCGTCCACGCCGATCAGCACCACCCCCACCAGGTAGCCGCCGAAAATGCCCATGGCCGAAAACAGCGCCGCCAGCAGGGGCATGGAAATCACCCCGGCCCAGAAACGCGGCGCCACCACGCGGGCGATCGGATCCACCGCCATCATTTCCATCGCCGCCAGCTGCTCGGTCGCCTTCATCAGGCCGATTTCGGCGGTGATGGCCGAGCCGGCGCGGCTCGCGAACAGCAGCGCCGCCACCACCGGCCCCAGTTCGCGCACCAGCGACAGCGCCACCAGCACGCCGAGCGCCGACTCCGAACCGTAGGTCTGCAGGGTTTCGTAGCCCTGCAGGCCCAGCACCATGCCGACGAACAGGCCGGAGACCAGAATGATGATGAGCGACAGCACGCCGGCAAAATAAGTTTCCCGGATGGTGAGGTTGAAACGCCTGAAAGCCACGCCGGAACGCAGCAGGGTGGCCAGGAAAAAGCGCGTGGCGAGGCCGATGCGCGACATCGATGCCAGCGCATGGTGGCCAAGCCTCGCGATCGCTTGCAGGGGCTTGATCATTGCTCAAGCCTCAGGTCTTCGGCATAGGGGCGCGCCGGATAGTGGAAGGGCACCGGACCGTCCGGCTCGCCATGCACGAACTGGTGGACGAAGGGCAGCCCCGACGCGCGCATCTCCTCCGCCGTGCCTTCGGCCTCGATCGCCCCTGCGGAAATGAAGTAGACATAGTCCACGATCTTCAGCGACTCCTGCACATCGTGCGTGACCACGATGGAAGTCAGGCCCAGGGTGTCGGTCAGGCGGCGGATGAGATTGCCGACCACGCCCAGCGAGATCGGATCCAGGCCGGCAAACGGCTCGTCGTACATGACCAGCATGGGCTCCAGCGCGATGGAGCGGGCCAGCGCCACGCGGCGGGCCATGCCGCCGGAAAGCTCGGAGGGCATGAGATGGGCCGCCCCGCGCAGCCCCACGGCATGCAGCTTCATCAGCACCAGGTCGCGGATGAGCTCTTCGGGCAGCTGGGTGTGCTCGCGCAGCTGGAAGGCGATGTTGTCGAACACGCTCATGTCGGTGAACAGGGCGCCGAACTGGAACAGCATGCCCATCTTGCGGCGCAGCAGGTACAGGCCGTCGGTATCCAGTTCGCTGACTTCCTGGCCCGCCACCCGCACGCTGCCGCTGTTGGGCTTGATCTGTCCGCCGATCAGGCGCAGCAGCGTGGTTTTGCCGCAGCCGCTGCTGCCCATGATGGCGACGACCTGTCCGCGCCGGGCGGTCAGATTGATCCCTTTCAGCACCGGCCGCGCACCGTAGCCGAACGTGACGTTTTTTATTTCCACCAGATTGTCCAAAGCTCTGGTCCTTAGTTGTTTCAATCAACCGCAATTCTATCGGATGGCCCGATATGTTGGGCCCTAAACACCCAGCACCCCCATCAATTCGGCCGCTTTTTCGAGTTGCGGCAGGGCGGCGTCCCGCGAGATCACGTACAAGGGCACGCCGGTTTGCGCAGCCCTTTGCATGCGCCGGGCGAGATCGCGCCAATCCGGCTCCCCCTCGAACATGAGGACATCCGCCGCGTTTTCCAGCAGGCCGCGCGCGCCGAAACGGCCGGCCTTGCGTGTCTCGTCTTCGCTCAGGCGTTCGGGCGCGCCCAATACGAAGTGAAAGCCCTCATGGGTGTCGTGCAGCCAGCCGGCGACCGTGTCGTCGGTAGCGTTTCGCCACCACTCGAACGGCAGATACACGCAGCGGAACCGGGTGTTGTAGAAAGACAAGCGCCAATCCTCCGGCATGTCTTCCGGATACAAATCGCCGCGCCAGGCTTCGTGCTCCCAGCCGATGGCGCCCAGATAAACGAGGTAAGCGCTCATGCCCGGCGCCAGCTTGTTCCCTGCGGCCCGTCTTCCAGCACGATCCCGGCCGCCTTCAGCGCGTCGCGGATACGGTCGGCCTCGGCGAAATTGCGCGCCTGCTTGGCCGCGGCGCGCGCCGCGATCAGGGCGTCGATTTCCGCATCGGCAAGCCCGCCCGCCTCGCCTACCGGCCGCTTGAGGAAGGCTTCGGGCGCCGCCTGCAACAGGCCCAGCACGCCCCCCAGCGCCTTCAGCAGGCCCGAAAGCCGGGCATCGTGCGTGCGATTGGCCTCATTGGCGAGCTCGAACAGCACCGCCATCGCCTCGGGGGTGCCGAAATCCTCGTCCATCGAATCCTTGAAGCGGGCGGCCCAGGGGTCGGCCCAGTCGAGCGCGGCCTCGACCGGCGGCACGTTCTTCAGCGCCGTGTACAGCCGGGTCAGCGCGCCCCTGGCGTCTTCCAGGTGCGCATCCGAGTAGTTGAGCGGGCTGCGGTAATGCGCCCGCAGGATGAAGAAGCGCACCACCTCGGGGTCGAATTTCTCCAGCACCTCGCGGATGGTGAAGAAATTGCCCAGGCTCTTGGACATCTTCTCGTTGTCCACCCTGACGAAGCCGTTGTGCAGCCAGTAATTGACGAACTTGCACTGGTGCGCGCCCTCGGACTGGGCGATCTCGTTCTCGTGATGCGGAAACTGCAAGTCCTGGCCGCCGCCGTGGATATCGAAATGCCGGCCCAAGAGCTTGCCGCCCATGGCCGAGCACTCGATATGCCAGCCTGGGCGCCCCGCCCCCCAGGGGCTTTCCCACGCCGGTTCGCCGGGCTTGGCCGCCTTCCACAGCACGAAGTCGAGGGGATCGCGCTTGCTCGCCTCCACTTCCACGCGCTCGCCGGCGCGCAGGTCGTCGAGCGACTTGCCGGACAGTTGGCCGTAGCGCGCGAAGCCGCGCACGCTGTAGTAGACGTCGCCGTTGTCGGCGCGGTAGGCGAGGCCGCGCGCCTCCAGGGTCTGGATCATGGCCAGCATCTCGGCGACATATTCGGTCGCGCGCGGCTCCGCATCCGGGCGCAGCACGCCGAGCCTGGCCTCGTCCTCGTGCATGGCGGCGATGAAGCGGTCGGTCAGGGCCTTGGGGGGTTCGCCGTTGTCCTGGGCGCGCTTGATGATCTTGTCGTCGATGTCCGTAATATTGCGTACGTAGGTGACCTGGTAGCCGGAAGCACGCAGCCACCTCGCCACCATGTCGAACACCACGAAGACGCGGGCGTGCCCCAGGTGGCAGTAGTCGTACACCGTCATGCCGCACACGTACATGCGGACCTGGCCGGGCTGGATGGGAACGAAGCTCTCTACGGCGCGGTGAAGTGAGTTGTACAGCTTGAGCATGGGGCGGCGGCGGGCGGGCTTCGGCTATCTGACGCAAAGCCCCCACAGAGTCGGGGGAGTTGTTAGAATTCGGGGTTGCTGACCATTGTTTTGAGTTTATCACATGCCCAGTTTGCCAAGCCTTGCCCGCCTCATCGCCCTCCTGCTCTGCCTGTCGTTTTCGGCGGGCGTTGCGGCTGACGACGTCCAGGACATCAACCAGCTTTTTCGCAAGGGTGAACTGAACACGGCGCTGACGCGAGCCAACCAGTTCCTGGCCAAAAATCCCAAGGATGCGCAGGTGCGATTCCTGAAGGGCCTGATCCTGGCGGATCTGAACAAGTCCGCCGAGGCCATCCAGGTGTTTACCGGCATCACCGAAGACTACCCGGAGCTGCCCGAGCCCTATAACAATCTGGCCGTGCTGTATGCCGCGAACGGCAAGTACGAAGCCGCCAAGAACGCGCTGGAAATGGCCATCCGCACCCACCCCAGCTACGCCACCGCGCACGAGAATCTGGGCGACCTGTACGCCAGGATGGCTTCGCAGGCCTACGACAAGGCGCTGCAGATCGACAACAGCAACAAGACGGCGCAAACCAAGCTGGCGCTGATCAAGGAGATGATGTCGGGCAAGCCGCAGCCCAAAGTGGCCATGGCAGCCGCGAGCGGCAGGCCCGCCGCGGCCCTGCCCCCAGCCGGCAGCCCCGCCCCGGCAGCGGCGAAAGCCGCCCCCGCCGAAACCAAGCCCGCCGAAACCCAACCCGCGAAGCCCGCCGCCGGCAAACCCGCGCCCGACGTCGCGGAAACCGTCCAGTCCTGGGCCAGGGCCTGGTCCAGCCGGGATGTCGAAGGCTATCTGGCCCACTATGCGCCCGATTTCACCCCCTCCGGCATGAGCCATGCCGCCTGGGCCGCGCAGCGGCGCGACCGCATCGTCAATGCCAAGCGCATCCTCGTCGTCGCGCGCGACATCCAGGTCAAGCGCGTTTCGCCGACCCGCGCCGAGGTGAGCTTCAAACAGGTCTACCAGTCCGACCGCTTCAATTCCGCTTCCAGGAAAACCCTGGAGATGGCGCTGAATGGCGGCCAATGGCTGATCGTGCGCGAGTCCGGACGCTGATTCCCGGCATGGCCCGCACGCTGCGCTTCCTTCCCCTGCTCGGACTGCTGGCGTTGCCGGCGCAGGCGGACATCGGCGAAGTCGAGCGCCTGTTCGGCAACAGCGTGCAGGACATCCGCCAGAGCAGGCTCGAT
The DNA here is from genome assembly GCA_024709485.1 of Hydrogenophilaceae bacterium. Taxonomy (GTDB): domain Bacteria; phylum Pseudomonadota; class Gammaproteobacteria; order Burkholderiales; family Thiobacillaceae; genus UBA6918. The sequence continues at coordinate 77,512 of JANJWO010000036.1, forward strand.
CAGGCCCTGCATTCCATTGACAGCCTGCTCGAGCGCTACCCCAATTTCCGCCTCGCGCAACTGGTGAAAGGCGATCTGCTGCTGGCGCGCGCGCAGCCCCTCGCCACCCTGGGCAACGCACCCGGCGCGCGCACGCAACAGGACGAACTGCGCGAGGAGGCCAAGGCGCGCATCAAGGCCATCAGCAACCCGGTCGACCCCAGCCTCGTCCCGCTGGAACTGCTGCGCGTCGAGCCGGACACGCGCTACGTGATCGCGGTCGACGCCAGCCGCGCCCGCCTGTATGTGTTCGAGAACGGCGCCGGCGGCATTCGCCGCGTCGCGGACTACTACGTCACGGTGGGCAAGTTCGGCATCGGCAAGAACAAGGAAGGCGACAAGCGCACGCCCCTGGGGCTGTATACCATCACCAGCTTCAAGCCGGACAAGGATTTGGAGGAACTGTATGGCATCGGCGCCTACCCGCTGAGCTATCCCAACGAATGGGACGTGCGCAATGGCCGCAACGGCTCCGGCATCTGGCTGCACGGCGTGCCGCGCAACACCTATGCGCGCCCGCCCCAGGCCAGCGACGGCTGCGTCGTGCTGTCGAACGACGATCTCGGCAGTCTTGGCCGCTACATCAGCATCGGGCGGACCCCCGTCCTGATCGCCTCCAGCCTCACCTGGGCCGGCGCCGACGCGGTCTCGAACGCGCGCGACGAACTCCAGCAGGCCGTCGACGATTGGCGCAAGGATTGGGAAAGCCGCGACACCGGGCGGCTGCTCGAGCACTACTCGCCCGATTTCCAGGCCGGCAAGCAGCGCTACCGGGATTTCGCCGAATCCAAGCGCAAGGTCAATGCGGCCAAAAGCTGGATCAAGATCGATCTCCAGCGCCTCAGCATCTACCGCCAGCCCGCCGAAAAAGATACCGCCATCGTCACCTTCGAGCAGGATTACAAGAGCAGCAACCTGAACGACCAGTCCAGAAAGCGCCAGTACTGGCGCCGGGAAAACGGCCGCTGGCGCATCATTCAAGAAACAACCCTATAGATCTTCAGAGAGGACACGACATGGTCAAGCTTCACACCAACAAGGGCGTCATCACCCTGGAACTGGATGCCGAAAAAGCGCCCGTCACCGTTGAGAACTTCCTGCAATACGTGCGCGACGGCTTCTATGACGGCACCATCTTCCACCGCGTCATCGACGGCTTCATGATCCAGGGCGGCGGCTTCGAGCCGGGCATGTCGCAAAAGCCCACGCACGCGCCGATCAAGAACGAGGCCGCCAACGGCCTCAAGAACGACGCCTACACCATCGCCATGGCGCGCACCTCGGTGCCGGATTCCGCCACCGCGCAGTTCTTCATCAACGTGGCCGACAACGTCTTCCTCAACCACACCGCGCCCACTCCGCAAGGCTATGGCTACGCGGTGTTCGGCAAGGTGGTCGAAGGCAGGGAAGTCGTGGATGCCATCAGGAAAATCCGCACCGGCAGCCGCGCCGGCCACCAGGATGTGCCGATGGAGGACATTGTCATCACCAAGGCGGAAATTGTCTAAGCCGGCGCAAGGTCGCACGCTTTTCATCGCCGACCTGCATCTGGCCGAAGAGCGCCCGCAAGCCAGCGGGCGCTTTTTTCATTTTCTGGAAACCGTTGCCGCAGGCGCCGATGCGCTCTACATTCTCGGCGACCTGTTCGAATACTGGGCCGGGGATGACGATGCCGGATCGCCCCTCGCGCGGCGCGCCGCCGAAAGAATCAGCGCCCTGACGGCAGCCGGCACCGCGGTTTGCTTCATGCACGGCAACCGTGATTTCCTGCTGGCGCAGCGCTATGCCGGCGCATGCGGCATGCGCCTGCTGGACGACCCCACGATCGTTGACCTTTACGGCACCCCGACGCTGCTGCTGCACGGCGACAGCTTGTGCACCGACGACCGCGGCTACCAGAGATTCAGGAAACTGACCCGGCAACCGCTGATTCGCGGCGCCCTGCTCGCCCTGCCGCTCGGCTGGCGCCATGCCATGGCGCGCTCGGCGCGGGCGGGGAGCGAGCGCGCCAAGCGCGGCAAGGCCAGCGCGATCATGGACGTGAATCCGGAAGCGGTCGCCGCGGCGTTCCGGCAATCCGGGGCGGTCCGCATGATCCACGGCCATACCCACCGGCCTGCGCGGCATGCCCTGGCGCTGGACGGCCTTGCCCGCGAACGCTGGGTGCTGCCCGACTGGTATGGCGCAGGCGGCTATCTGTCCTGCGGGGCTCAGGGCTGCGAATTGCTGCCCGCGCCTTCGCCGGCATCGGGAAGCGTGAAAGACTCATAGCCCTTCGGCAGTTCGAACAGCGCGGGCTCCAACCGGCGCGTCTCCCCGCTGAGATAGTGCCTGAGGCGCCCGCTGTAGTCGCGCTCCTCGATCGGCAAGCCCTGCGACAGGGCCATGTCTGTCTGCCAGACGTGGTGCGCGAGATCGCAGTTCTGGCGCAGCTCGGGTGGCGTGTTGCGATAGGTCAGCCACTGCGTGTAGGCCATGGCCGCCTTGTATTCGGCCATGGCGCGCGCGGCCCCCGGGTAAAGCCTGGGCACGGCAACCGTTTCCGAGCACAGCTTGCCATCCGCCAGCACCTGCACGCGCACGGTCCCGGCCTGCACCGGCAGCACCTTGCGCTCCACCCGATAGGGCAGCGAAGGTTTGCCGGGCAGCCTCTTGTTTGGCAGGGCGATGATCGTTTGCTGTTCGCGCACCACATTCACCAGCTTGCCGATCTTGCGGTCGAACAGCACGAAATCGCTGGCATCGGCCCCGCCATCCATGCGCAGGTAGCGGTCGGTCACCAGGATGCGGGTCTGGTAGGCGGGCAGGCCGTCCTCGCTGTCCTGGTAGCGCAGTTCGATCATCTCCGCCGCCTGCGCGCCCGCGCACATCAGCAAAAGGCCGGCCGCGAAAGCCCTCAAGCGTCCAATCCCCTGGCCAGATCGTTGCGGATGTCGCGCACCGACTCCAGGCCCACCGCCACCCGCAGCAGGCCGTCGCCGATGCCGGCGAAGGCGCGCTGTTCGGGGGTCATGCGGCTTTGCGTGGTGGAGGCCGGATGCGTGATGGTCGACTTGGCATCGCCCAGGTTGGCAGTAATGGACAAAAGCTTGCAGTTGTCGACCACGCGCCAGGCCGCCTCCTGCCCGCCCTTCACTTCGAAGGCGACGATGCCGCCGCCGGTCTTCTGCTGGCGCATGGCCAGTTCATGCTGCGGATGCGAGGGCAGTCCCGGGTACCACACGCGCTCGACCTTGGGATGGCTTTCCAGCCAGGTCGCCAGTTCCAGCGCGTTGCGCGAATGGGCTTGCATGCGCACGCTGAGGGTTTCCAGCCCCTTCAGGATCACCCAGGCGTTGAACGCGGACAGCGTCGAGCCGCCGGTGCGCAGGAAGGTGAACACCCCTTCCATCAGCGCCTTGCTGCCCAGCACCGCGCCGCCCAGCACCCTGCCCTGGCCGTCGAGATACTTGGTGGCGGAATGGATGATGATGTCCGCGCCCAGTTCCAGCGGTTTTTGCAGGGCCGGCGAGCAGAAGCAGTTGTCCACCGCGAGCCAGGCGCCGGATTCCCTGGCGATGGCCGCCAGCGCCGCGATGTCGCTCACCTCGGTCAGCGGGTTGGAGGGCGACTCGACGAAGAACAGCTTGGTGTTGGGCTTGACCGCCTTGCGCCATTCCTCCGGATCGGTGGGCGAGACATAGGTGGTCTCGACCCCGAAGCGTCCGAGGATGTTGGAGAACAGCTGCACCGTGGAGCCGAAAATGGAGCGTGAGGCGACGATGTGCTCGCCCGCCTTCATCAGTCCCATCACGGTGGCCAGGATCGCCGCCATGCCGGAGGAAAACGCCACGCAGCGCTCGGCGCCTTCCAGCGCCGCGAGCCGGGTTTCCATCATGGTCACGGTGGGGTTGGTGAAGCGCGCGTAGATGTTGCCCGGCTCCTCGCCCTTGAAGCGGGCGGCGGCCTGGGCCGCGCTGTTGAACATGAAGCTGGAGGTGAGGAACATCGCCTCGCTGTGCTCGTTGAACTGGCTGCGCAAGATTCCGCCGCGCACCGCCAGGGTTTCCAGATCGTAGTTTTCGTCGCTCATGTGCTTCCCCAAATGAAAAAACCCGTTCGCGCGGGAACGGGTTCGCCACGCTTTAGCAGGATTTGTTTAATGCGCCCTGCAAGCTGTGTTCAACTCGGCGCCTGGTCAAATGTATGCCCTGGGGCCGGCGCCGTCAAGCGCGCGCGCCGGACACCAGGTTGAGGTCGAGCTGCTGGGTCTCGATGGCCTGCTGCTGCACCTCGCCGTTGCGCAAGGCCTCGATGAAATCCAGGTATTCCGGCGTCACGTCGCCGGTGATGTAGCGCCCGTCGAAACAGGAGGTGTCGAAATCGCGGATGGTGGGGTTTTCCGCCTTCACGTCCTGCACCAGCGCTTCGAGATCCTGATAGATCAGGGCATCGCAGCCGATCTCGCGCGCGATTTCGGCGTCGCTGCGGCCATGGGCCAGGAGCTCGGCGCGCGTCGGCATGTCGATGCCGTAGACGTTGGGATAGCGCACCGGCGGCGCGGCGGAGGCGAAGAACACCCTGGCCGCGCCGGAGTCGCGCGCCATCTGCACGATCTCGCGGCTGGTGGTGCCGCGCACGATGGAGTCGTCCACCAGCAGCACGTTCTTGTCCTTGAATTCCTCGGCGATGGCGTTGAGCTTCTGGCGCACCGACTTCTTGCGCAGGGCCTGGCCGGGCATGATGAAGGTACGGCCGATGTAGCGGTTCTTGATGAACCCCTCCCGATAGGGCACGCCCAGATGATTGGCCAGTTGCAGGGCCGAGGGCCGGCTGGTGTCGGGGATCGGGATCACCACGTCGATTTTCAGGTGGCTGAACTCGCGCTGGATCTTTTCCGCCAGCGACACGCCCATGCGCAGGCGGGTCTTGTACACCGAGATGCCGTCCATCACCGAATCCGGCCGCGCGAGATAGACGTACTCGAATATGCAGGGATTCAGGGCCGGCGCCTTGGCGCACTGGCGGGTGTGCAGCTGCCGGTTCTCGTCGACGAACACCGCCTCGCCCGGCTGCACGTCGCGCAAAATCTTGAAGCCGAGCGCATCGATGGCGACGCTTTCCGAGGCCACGATGTATTCCGGCGGATTGGCGTTCTCGTTCACGCCGATGACCAGCGGACGCACGCCGTGCGGATCGCGGAACGCCAGCATGCCGTAGCCGGCGATGAGCGCCACCACGGCATAGGCGCCGCGGCAGCGCGCATGCACGCCGGAAACCGCGTTGAAGATGGTGTTGAGATCCAGCCGCCCGCTGCGTCCGTTGGACTGCAGCTCGTGCGCCAGCACGTTCAGCAGCACCTCGGAATCGGAATTGGTGTTGACGTGGCGCTGATCCTCGGCAAACAGCGCGCGCTTGAGCTCGCCCGTGTTGATGAGGTTGCCGTTGTGGCTCAGCACGATGCCGAAGGGCGAGTTCACGTAGAAAGGCTGCGATTCCGCCGAACTGGAGGCCGAGCCGGCGGTGGGATAGCGCACGTGCGCCACGCCGATGTTGCCCAGCAAGTTGCGCATGTCGCGCGTGCGGAACACGTCGCGCGCCAGCCCCGGGCCCTTGTGCATGTGGAAGCGCGCCCCCTCTGCCGTCACGATGCCCGCCGCATCCTGGCCGCGGTGCTGCAGCACCATCAGCCCGTCATAAAGCAGTTGATTAACCGAGGTATTGGCGACGACGCCGATGACTCCACACATGCTTCACCTGTAATGAATGTGTTCGGCCACTTTGGCGGGCAGCAAGGGCATCGCCTCCATGGCCAGGATTTCCAGCACTCTGGAAGATAGCGCATTTTTCCAGAACTCGGTTTGCGGCAGCGCGGTCAGCCCCGCAACCAGGGTGAGGCCGACCAGGATCAGCAGCCCGCGCAGCAGGCCGAAAACGCCGCCGACCGCCTTGTCGGCGCCGCCCAGGCCGGCCGCGCCCACCGCGCCCTTGACGAGGCGCCCGAGCAGCATGATCACGATCAGCACCACGAGAAATGCCACGACGAAACCGACGGCGTTGCGCATGCCCTCGCTTTCCACGTCCATGGGCAGCATGGCCGCCACTGCGGCCGCGCCGAATTTCGCGGCGAAAAACGCCACGATCCAGGAGGCCAGCGAAAAAACCTCGGCGACCAGGCCGCGCAACAGGCCGAGGACAAGAGAGGCGGTCAGGATCAGGAGGACGATCCAGTCGAAGGCGGTCATTTTTCGACGACCTTGGCGGCGATGCCCGCGGCCCCGAGTCTGGCCGCAATCGCATCGGCTTCAACCCTGCTGGAGAAGGAGCCCACGCGCACGCGCGTGCTGTCGCCCGCCTGCTCCGTATGGGCTTTCAGCCCCAGCGCCGCGATGCGGTCCTGCAGCCGCGCCACATTGGCCTTGTCGGCGAAGACGCCGACCTGCACGCTGTAGCCGGCGGCAGCCGGCGCAGGCTTGGGCGCGTCCTTGACGGTTTGCGGTGCCGGTTTGGCGGGGGCGGCCGCCGCCGGTTGCGGCGGCTCGGCAGGCTTGGGCGCCGCGGGCCTGGCAGCCACCGGCTTGGGAGGGGGTTCGCTGCGCGCAGGCGCCGCGGGCGGCGCCGGTTCGAGCAGGGCGGGCGCCGGCGGCGGCGCATACTCGACGGCCTTTTGCGCGGTCGCGGCCGGCATGCGCACTTCCAGCGGGCCTGGCGGCGGCGGCTCGTCCTCGAGCACCAGCGGCAGGATGACGACGGCAACGATGGTGAGCGCGACCGCGCCGATCAGCCGGCGGCGCGCCCTGCGTTTATGGTCATCCTCGGAAAGTGGGGCTGGCATCGGAATAGGCGCTTAAAACTTCCGCGACGGTGTAAAACGACCCGAAAACGACAATTCTATCATCTTCGCCCGCCTTGAGTTTCGCCGCCCGCAAGGCGGCAACGGGGTCGGGGGAAACTTCGACGGGCGCATTCGACAAGGCGCGGACATGCGCGGCCAGCGCCTCGCCGCTCTGCCCGCGCTCGCCCGCGAGGCCGGCGACGAACCAGGCATCGAACGCGTCCTTCAACGGCGCCACCACCCCGCCGGCATCCTTGTCGGCGAGCAGCGCGAATACCGCGTAATCCTTGCCGCGGGCGGGCTGCGCCCGCAGGTTTTCCGCAAGCGCGCGCGCGGACTGGGGATTGTGCGCCACGTCCAGCACGATCTCGACGGGTCCGGCGATGCGCTGAAAGCGGCCGGGCAGCCGCGCATCGCGCAGACCGGCATGGAGCGCCGCCAGCGCCACCGGCAGCACGCCGGCCAATGCCGCCAGCGCCGCCAGGGCGCAGGCGGCATTGGCCAACTGGAAGGCGCCCGCCAGCGCGGGCAGGGGCAGATTCGCCAGCTCGATCTCGCCCATGCGGAACTGCCAGGCATCGGCCGTCCTTGCGAACGAGAAATCGATGTCGGCGCGCAGCAGTGGCGCGCCGATCGCCCGGGCGTGCCGCAGCAGGCTTTGCGGCGGGTCGGCATCGCCGCAGATGGCCGGCCGGCCGGCGCGGAATATGCCGGCCTTCTCGAAGCCGATGGCCTCGCGCGTAGCGCCGAGCCAGCCCTGGTGGTCAAGATCGACCGTGGTCACCACGGCAACCGCCGGCTCGAACACGTTCACGGCATCGAGCCTGCCGCCCAGCCCCACTTCCAGGATCGCCACCTCCACCCCGGCCTGGACGAACTGCCAGAGCGCGCCCAGGGTGCCGTGTTCGAAATAGGAGAGCGAAACCTCGCCGCGCGCCGCTTCCACCGCCTGCAGGCCGGCGGCGATTTCCGCATCGGCCGCTTCCGCGCCGCCGATACGCACACGCTCGTTGTAGCGCAAGAGGTGCGGGGAGGTGTACAGCCCGGTCTTGTAGCCCTGCGCGCGCAGGATGGCCTCGAGATAGGCGCAGGTCGAGCCCTTGCCGTTGGTGCCGCCGACGAGGATGACGGGGAAATCCGGGCGCAGGCCCATGGCATCGCGCACGCGCGCCACGCGCTCGAGGCCCAGCTCGATGGCGGACGGATGCGCCCGCTCCAGGCGGGCAAGCCAATCCGCCAATGTCAGACTGGAATCTCTCAAGAACAAAATTACACAGAGGGAACCGAGGCAACAGAGGAAATCATTCCTTTTGTCTTACCTCTGATTCCTCTGTTCCCTCTGTGTTAAGGGTTTTTCAAGCCGCCAGCGCCGGGCGCCGCATCAGCATGGAGATGGTCGCGGCCAGCTCGGCGCGCATTTCGCGGCGGTCGACAATGCGGTCGACGGCGCCCTTCTCCAGCAGGAACTCGGCGCGCTGGAAGCCCTCGGGCAGGGTTTCGCGCACGGTCTGCTCGATCACGCGCGGGCCGGCAAAGCCGATCAGCGCGTTCGGCTCGGCGATGATGAGATCGCCGAGCATGGCGAAGCTCGCCGACACGCCGCCCATGGTGGGGTCGGTGAGCACGGAAATGAACGGCAGGCGATTGGCCGACAGGTGCGTGAGCGCGGCCGAAGTCTTGGCCATCTGCATCAGCGAGAGCAGGCCCTCCTGCATGCGCGCGCCGCCGCTGGCGGAAAAGCAGATGAAGGCGGAGCGGGTCTCGATCGCGGCGCTGATGCCGCGCACGAAGCGCTCGCCCACCACCGAGCCCATCGAGCCGCCCATGAACTTGAACTCGAAGGCCGCGGCCACCACCGGCAGCGACTGGATCGCCCCCACCATCACCACCAGGGCGTCGCTTTCCTCGGTGCCGCTTTGCGCCTCGGCCAGGCGATCGGGATACTTCTTGCTGTCCTTGAACTTGAGCGGGTCGATCGGCCTGATCTCGCCGCCGATCTCGCGCCGCCCTTCGGCATCCAGCAGCATGTCCAGGCGGTCGCGGGCGCTGATGCGATGATGGTGCCCGCACTTCGGGCAGACTTCCAGGTTGTTGTGGAGGTCGGCCTTGTACAGCACCTCGTTGCATGACGGGCACTTCGACCACAGCCCCTCGGGCACGGATTTCTTGGCCTCGCGGCGCGCCTTGATCTTGGGCGGAACGAGTTTCTGGAACCAGCTCATGCTTATCTCCTCTTATTTGGCGGCGGCGTCGACGCCGCGGCGCAGCGCTTCCACCAGATATTTGACGCGCGTCACCACTTCGTCTTCGGGCGCGCTCTCGATTTCGCCGACGATGCGGCTGCCCACCACCACGGCATCGGCGATGCGTGCGATGGCCTCGGCGGTCTGGGCGTCGCGGATGCCGAAGCCCACGCCCACCGGCAGCGCGCAGTGGCTGCGGATCATGGCGATCTTCCTCGCCACGTCCTCGGTGTCGAGATTGGCCGAGCCGGTCACGCCCTTGAGCGAAACATAGTAGACGAAGCCGCCGGCCGCCTTGGCCACTTCCGCCACGCGCGATTCCGGTGTCGTCGGCGACAGCAGGAAAATGGGGTCGAGACCGTGAGCCTTGAACACGTCGGCCACGCCCAGCGACTCCTCGGGCGGAATGTCGACGGTGAGCACGCCGTCCACGCCCGCCTCGCTGGCGGCCTTGGCAAAGGCTTCGTAGCCCATGTGCTCGACGGGGTTGGCGTAGCCCATGAGCACTACCGGCGTGTCGGTGTTGGTCTTGCGGAACTCGGCCACCATGGCGAGCACGTCCCGGAGGCTGACCTTGTTGGCGAGCGCGCGCTCGGAGGCGCGCTGGATCACGGGACCGTCGGCCATGGGGTCGGAAAACGGCACGCCCAGTTCGATGATGTCGACTCCCGCCTCCACCAGCGCATGCATCAACGGCACGGTATAGCCTTTGCCGGGGTCGCCCGCGGTGATGAAGGGAATGAGTGCTTTCTTGCCCTCGCCTTTTATCCTGGCGAAGGTGCTGCTTATGCGTGACATATTGCTCTGTTTAAAGTTGAATGCCGGAAATTCTGGCCACGGTGTTGATGTCCTTGTCGCCGCGCCCGGAGAGGTTGACCAGGATGATCTGCTCCTTCTTCAGGGTGGGGGCAAGTTTCTTGGCCTGCGCCAGCGCGTGCGAGGATTCCAGGGCGGGGATGATGCCCTCGAACCTGCACAGGTCATGGAAGGCCGCCAGCGCCTCGTCGTCGTTGACGGCGATGTACTCGGCCTTGTGCGCGTCCTTCAGCCAGGCGTGCTCCGGGCCGACGCCGGGGTAATCCAGGCCCGCGGAAACCGAGTGGGTCTCGATGATCTGGCCGTTCTCGTCCTGCATCAGGTAGCTGCGGAAGCCGTGCAGCACGCCGGGGGTGCCGGCGGTGAGCGTCGCCGCGTGCTTGCCGCTTTCCACGCCCGAACCGCCCGCCTCCACCCCGATCAGCCTGACCTCGGGATGGGCGAGATAGGGATGGAAAATGCCGATGGCGTTGGAGCCGCCGCCGACGCAGGCCACCACGCAATCCGGCTGGCGGCCGGTCAGTTCCTGCATCTGCGCGATGGCTTCGTTGCCGATCACGCACTGGAAGTCGCGCACCAGCATGGGGTAAGGATGCGGGCCGGCGGCGGTGCCGAGAATGTAGAAAGTCGACTCGACGTTGGTGACCCAGTCGCGCATGGCCTCGTTCAGCGCGTCCTTCAGCGTCTTCGAGCCGGAGGACACCGGCACCACGGTGGCGCCCAAAAGCTTCATGCGGAACACGTTGGGCGCCTGGCGCTGCACGTCCTCCTCGCCCATGTACACCACGCATTCCATGCCATAGCGCGCGGCCACAGTGGCGGAAGCCACGCCGTGCTGGCCGGCGCCGGTTTCCGCGATCACGCGCTTCTTGCCCATGCGCCGCGCCAGCAGGGCCTGGCCGATGGTGTTGTTGATCTTGTGCGCGCCGGTGTGGTTGAGGTCCTCGCGCTTGAGGTAGATCTGCGCCCCGCCGTACTGCTCGGACAGCCGTTTCGCATGGTACACCGGGCTGGGGCGCCCGACATAGTGCTTGAGCTCGTAGGCGTACTCGGCCATGAAGGCGGGATCCTTGCGCGCCTTGTCATACTCGACGCGCAGTTCTTCCAGCGCCGCCATCAGCGTCTCGGCCACGAAAATGCCGCCGTAGGGGCCGAAATGGCCGCGGGAATCGGGAAGGTCGTTCAGGTTCATCGTTTGACCATCTTCATCAATCGTTCAGAAATTCTCGACACAGAGGAAACAGAGTAGAAATACGACTTATATACCTGCCTCTGCTGCTTCTGCTCCCTCTGTGTTAAAAGCTTTTCACTGTTTTCGCGCGCTCAATAAACGCCGCCATCCTGGCCGCGTCCTTGATGCCCGGCGCGGCTTCCACGCCGCTGCTGACATCCACCGCCCAGGGGCGCACGGCCTGCACGGCCTGCGTCACATTGTCCGGGCTGAGCCCGCCGGACAGGACGAGGGGTTTGGGCAGCCCTGCCGGGATCAGCCCCCAGTCGAAGCGCTCGCCGGTACCGCCGGGCACCCCGGGCACGTAGGCGTCCAGCAGCAAGGCGCGCGCATCGTCGAATTCGGCGCAGTATTTTACCAAATCGGTGCCCTCCCTCATGCGCACGGCTTTCAGGTAGGGGCGCCGGTAAATTCGGCACTGCGCGGGGGCTTCGCTGCCATGGAACTGGAGCAGGTCGAGCGGTACCGCCTTGAGCACCGCCTCGACGAATCCCGGCTCGGCGTCGACGAACAAGCCCACCGACTGCACGAACGGCGGCAACTGCGCCAGCAGCGCGGCGGCCTGCGCGATCTCCAGATGGCGCGGGCTCCTGGCGTAGAACACGAAGCCGAGCGCATCCGCGCCGGCCGCGCAGGCGGCGGCGAGGTCTTCGGCTCGGGTGATGCCGCAGATTTTTACGCGCACGGCCATGGGCTCCTGCCGCTCTCGGGCAAGCCAAAACGCGAAGGATACCGGATATACGCAAGGTACAAGCCATCCGCCATGAAAGTCGGCGCGGCGCGGGTGCGGTCCTTGTGCGCAAGCAGCTCATCGATCCAGCCGGGCGCGGCCTGGCCTGCGCCGATGTGCACCAGGCAGCCCATGATGTTGCGCACCATGTGGTGCAGGAAGCCGTCGGCGCGGAAATCGCACAGCAGAAAATCGCCCTGACGCATGATCCGCGCCAGGCGCAGCTCCTTTTCCGGTGACCTGGCCTGGCACTCGGCGGCGCGGAAGGCGGAAAAATCGTGCCGCCCCAGCAGGCGATGGGCGGCGGCCTGCATCGCCTCGGCATCCAGCGGCCGGTGGTGCCAGCCCACCTTGCCCGCCATCAGCCCCGGCCGCACCGGATGATTGAGCAGCACATAGCGGTAGCCGCGCTCTTCCACGGCAAAGCGCGCGTGAAAATCCTCCGCCACCGCCTCGGCCCAGGCCACCGCGATGCCGTCGGGCAGATAGGTGTTGACCCCGCGCACCCAGGCGGTGAGGGGGCGCGCCGCCGTCGCGTCGAAATGCGCCACCTGAAAACTGGCATGCACGCCGGTGTCGGTGCGGCCGGCGGCGGCCACCGCAAGCTTTTCGCCGGCAATCTCGGCCACGGCCTTTTCCAGATGATCCTGGATGCCGCAGCCGGAAGGCTGGGACTGCCAGCCACAAAACCCGCGGCCGTCGTATTCCAGGCCGATGGCGATCCTCATGCCGTCAGCCTCGCCAGCACGGCGCACAACAGCGCAAGCGCCAGAAGCAGCACCAGCGCATCCTTGACACCGGCCTCGGCCACGCTCATGCGCATTTCCTCCGGGCCTTCGCTCATCCGCAGGGGCGCCTGCAGCTCGTCAAGCCACTTGCGGCCCTTGACCGGATGTTCGAGCTGCTCGAGCGTCAGCGCCAGCCGGACCGCGAGCGCGCGCCGGTCCAGGCCCAGCACGGCAAAGGGCTTCGCCAGCAGATACAGGCCGCCGGCCAGTTGGGTGGGGGTGAATTCCGACAGCAGGCGCGCCAGCGCCGCCAGCATCAGCACCAGGCGCGCGATGCGGACGAGGCCCGCGTCCAGGCCTTCGCGGGTCGGGCTGTAATCCGACGGCCACAGCAGCGTGCCAGGCACGGTCCAGGCATACAGCACGAGCAGCGCCAGCCACAGCCAGCGCGCCTTCCACATCAGGCGCGCAAAGCGACGCGCGGCCGCGCCCTGCGTCAGCAGGGCCAGCGCCGCCGGCGCGAGCCACCACAACTGGGACGGAGCCGCCAGTTCGATCGCGAGCATGACGATGAGCCAGCTGGAAATGGAAACCGCCGGGTGGAATTCCCGGCGGTTGTCGTCGTGAGGTGCCATAGGTCGAACTATGGCGATTCGGGCGCCAATTGGCAACCTACAGCCCGGCCATGATGCTCCTGGCGTCGCTTACCTGCCTGTCGTTGCCCTCGTTCAGCACTTCCTGGAGGATTTCGCGCGCCCCTTCCTTGTCGCCCATCTCCAGGTATGCCCTCGCCAGGTCGAGCTTGGTGGCGACTTCATCGAGCTCGTCCTCGTCGGCTGCGCCCACATCGCTCAAATCGAGATCGAGGCCGGAGAAGTCCATGCCGCCCGCCTTCGGCGTTTCCTCGGCTGCCGGCATTTCGGACGCCGCCGCATCGGCAAGGTTGAGATCGAAGCCGGAAAGATCGAAATCCAGCGGCTGCTCCTCCTTCGCCTCGGCGGCGGCCGGGGCTTCTTCGTGTCCGCTTTCCGCGTCCAGCACCGGAAAGTCCAGTTCCAGTTCCGCTGTCGGCGGCTCCGGCGGCGTAAACTCCATCACCGCATCCGGCACTTCGAGGGGAGCGGTTTGCGGGTTCGCTTCCGGCGCCGGCGCGGCTGCGGCTGGCGCTTCCGGCGCTTCCAGCTCTTCCGGCGCTTCCACCACCGGCTCCGGGGCCGCTTCGGGCGCCGCCCCGCTGCCGCCATACAAGGGGTTCAGCGGATCGATCGTGCGGCCCATTTCGGCCGCCTTGTCCCAGATCGCGCCGGTCTGGCCGCCCAGCGCGGCGTACAGTTCCCCGGCCACGGTCTCGAAGGACGTCACGTTCTTGCGCGCGGCGTAGATTTCCAGCAGCTTGAGGCGGATTTCGTGGCGCTCGGGCGTCTTGATCAGGGCTTCCTTGAGGATTTCCTCGGCTTGCGCGTCGCGCCCGTAGGCCATGTACACATCGGCTTCGGCAATGGGATCGACGTCGTGTGTATCGATTTCGGCCAGGCCGGCCTGGCTGAAATCCGTCAGGAACGAGGTGTCGCCGGTGTTCACCACCCCGCCGGTTGCGGCGGCGCCGGCCAAGCCAGCGGTCTGCAACTCCCCGCCGGTGATGATGCTGTCGGCCACGGTTGCGGGGGTTTTCTTCCGGCGCAGACGGCCGCCTGCAACCATCCACCACAGCAGCCCGCCCAGCACGACGATGGCCGCGCCCGCAGTCCAGTAAATGGGGTTCTCCCGCAGCTCGTCATACCAGTTCGCCTGCGGCTCTTCCAGCGCAGGCGGCGGCGCCTTCTTGACCTTGGGGGCAACTGTTGCGGGCGGCTGTTGGGCCCCTGCCGCGGCAGGGGCAGCTGCCTCCTTGTCCTTCATCTCGGCCAGCTTCTGCATGTCCTGGATCTGTTTTTCCAGTTCTGCCGCCCGCTCGTTGGATTCCTGCAGCGCCTTTTCGCGTGCGATCCTGTCTTCCTGCTCGGCCTGGGCTTTCTCCTGCGCCGCCTTCTGCGCCTCGGACTGGCCCGGCTTGGCAGCCGCCGCCGGCGCCGCTTTCGAGAGCTTCAGCACATCCTTGGCGGCTTCGGGCGCGGGCTGGGCCTTGTCCTCGACCTTGGGCGTGACCTTGCCGACAACGGTCTTGCCGGCCGGCGCTTCCCGCGCCGGCTGCTCGGCGACGCGCTCGGCCAGCTTGGCGCGGTAGGCCTGCCAATCCGCGGCCTGCAGGCTGATCTCGCGCCGGGCTTCCTGCGCATCGATCATGGCCATGGCTTCGGCAGTGGGCACGCGCAGTTCCTTGCCGGCCTTGAGGCGATTCATGTTGCCGCCGGCGAAGGCGTCGGCGTTTTCCCGGTACAGGCCCACCAGCGCCTGCTCCAGGCTGACGCTGGCCGGCCGCACGCGGCTGGCGATGCCGCTCAGGGTTTCGCCGCGCTTCACGCGCACGCTGCCCGCCGGCGAAGGAGCGGGGGCGGCTTGGGCCGCCGCCTGCGCGGCCGGAACCGGTTTCGGGCTTGCCGGCGGAACCCCGTCCATGGTTGCGAACCGGGGGGTCGGCGCTTGCGCCGGGGCTTCCTGAGCCTTGGCTGGCTCCGCGCCGGCCGGTTTCGCCTTGGCTGGCTCCGCCCGGGTTTCCGGCGCGCTGATTGCCACCGGCGCCACGGTCTGGGGAACGGCGATCCCGGGCGGATCCAGCAGCACGGTGTATTCCCGCAGCAGCCGTCCGGAAGCCCAGTTGAGCTCGATCAGCATGTCCATGAACGGGTCGTTGATCGGCTTGTTCGAGCTTAGTTTCAGGACCGGCCGGCCGTCAGCGCGCTTGCCGACGCTGAATTGCAGGGTGGACAGCACCGGCGCAAATTCGATTTGCGCATCCTTGTAGGCCTCGCCGGACGCCAGGCTGGCAGTCAGGCTGTCGAGTTCGGCCTTGTCCGCCACCAGCAATTCGATTTCGGCGGAAAGCGGTTGCCCCAGCGCGGATTTGATGGTCAGCTTGCCCAGCCCCGCAGCCTGCACCCACACCGGCAGCGTCAACATGGCGCCAACAACGAGTTGGGCAGTAAGGCGGTGCAATTTCATCCTTATTCCTCCAGGAGGGTTCTATCGTTTTGGGCGCAAATTAAGCGCCAGTCGCCCTCTTATGACGGCGCAGCCGGCCAATACTTTAGCGATTAGGCCCGGAAAACAAGGTTTTAGGCCTATTGCTCAAGCAGTATGCGCAGCATGCGGCGCAGCGGTTCGGCAGCGCCCCAAAGCAGCTGATCGCCGACGGTGAAGGCGGACAAATACTGCGGCCCCATGTTGAGTTTGCGCAGGCGGCCCACCGGCACGGTCAGCGTACCGGTCACGGCGGTGGGCGTGAGCTGCTCCATGCTGACCTGGCGGTCGTTGGGCACCACTTTCACCCAGTCGTTGTGGGCGGCGATGATGCCGTGGATCTCGTCCAGCGGCACATCCTTGGTGAGCTTGATGGTCAGCGCCTGGCTGTGGCAGCGCATGGCGCCGACGCGCACGCACAGGCCGTCGATGGGAATCGGGTTGCCGGAACGGCCGAGAATCTTGTTGCACTCGACCTGGGCCTTCCACTCCTCTTTCGACTGCCCCGACTCCAGCTGCACGTCGATCCACGGGATCAGCGAACCCGCCAGCGGCACCGGCCAGGCATCCAGCGGGTAATCCTTGGAGCGGATGAAGTCGGCGGTCTGCTTGTCGATTTCCAGGATGGCGGAGGCCGGGTCGTCGAGCAGCGCCTTGACGTTGCCATGCACCGCGCCCATCTGCTGGATCAGTTCGCGCATGTTGCGCGCGCCGGCGCCGGAGGCCGCCTGGTAGGTCATGGGGCTGATCCACTCGATGAGGCCCTGGTCGAACAGGCCGCCCACGGCCATCAGCATCAACGACACCGTGCAGTTGCCGCCGACATAGGTTTTCACGCCCTTGGCGAGGCCGTCCTGGATCACGCTCTTGTTCACCGGGTCGAGGATGATGATGGATTCGTCCTCCATGCGCAGGGCGGAGGCGGCATCGATCCAGTAGCCCTTCCAGCCGGTTTCGCGCAGCCTGGAATACACCGCCTTGGTGTAGTCGCCGCCCTGGCAGCTGATGATGGTTTCCATCGCCTTGAGTTCGTCGATGCTGTTGGCGTCCTTCAGCGGCGGCACGTCCTTGCCGATGTCCGGGGCCTTGCCGCCGGGATTGGAGGTGGTGAAGAACACCGGATCGATGACCTCGAAATCCCGTTCTTCGCGCATGCGCTGCATCAGCACCGAGCCCACCATGCCGCGCCAGCCGATCAAGCCTACTCGCATCATTTTCTTGCCGTCCTTTCGTGAACTCGTTCAAAGGGCCGCCACGACGGCGTCGCCCATTTCGCTGCACGACACCTTCTGCGTGCCTTCCGTATAAATGTCCGCCGTGCGCAGTCCCTGCGCCAGCACCTTCTTCACCGCGTCTTCGATGCGCTGCGCCGCCGCTTCCTGGTTGAGGGTGTAGCGCAGCATCATCGCCACCGACAGGATGGTGGCCAGGGGATTGGCCAGGTTCTTGCCGGCGATGTCGGGCGCGGAGCCGTGGATCGGTTCGTACATGCCCTTGTTGTTCTGGTCGAGCGAAGCCGAGGCCAGCATGCCGATGGAGCCGGTGAGCATGGAGGCCTCGTCGGAGAGGATGTCGCCGAAGATGTTGCCGGTGACGATGACGTCGAACTGCTTGGGGTTGCGCACCAGCTGCATGGCGGCGTTGTCCACGTACATGTGCGACAGCTCCACTTCCGGATAGTCCTTCGCCACCTCGAGCACCACTTCCTTCCACAGCTCGGAGCATTCCAGCACGTTGGCCTTTTCCACCGAGCACAACTTCTTGTTGCGCTTCATGGCGATGCCGAAGGCTACCTGCGCCACGCGCCGCACTTCGGACTCGGCGTAAAGCATGGTGTTGAAGCCGACGCGCTCGCTCCCGCCATTTGGGCTTGGCCTGACTTCGATGCCGCGCGGCTGGCCGAAATACACGTCGCCCGTGAGTTCGCGCACGATCATGATGTCCAACCCCGCCACCACCTCGGGACGCAGGGTCGAGGCGCTCGCCAGTTCCGGATAGAGGAAGGCCGGACGCAGGTTGGCGAACAGATTCATTTCCTTGCGGATGCGCAAGAGGCCGCGCTCCGGGCGCAGGGGGCGGTCGAGGGCATCGTACTTGGGGCCGCCGACGGCGCCCAGCAGCACGGCATCCGCCGCCTTGGCCAGTTTGAGGGTGGATTCCGGCAGCGGATCGCCCGCGGCATCAAAGCCGGCGCCGCCGATGGGCGCCTCTTCCATTTCCAGCTTGAGGCCGTCGCCGGACAGCACCTTCATCACCTTCACCGCCTGGGCGACGATTTCGGGGCCGATGCCGTCGCCGGGTAATACTGCGATCTTCATATCATCCTTTATTTTCTACACAGAGGTATCAGAGGAAGCAGAGGACACCCACTGCAATAGTTTTTACTCTGTTACCTCTGCTCCCTCTGTGTTTGAGCCTTTATCAGGCAAACAGCCACGGCGCTTCCGCCTTGCGCCGTTCTTCGTAGGCCTTGATCTTGTCGCTGTGCAACAGGGTCGGGCCGATGTCGTCGAGGCCGTTCAGCAGCCGGTATTTGCGGCCGGCGTCGACCTCGAAGGGGATCGCTTCGCCGGTGGGCGTGGTCACCGTCTGCTTGTCGAGGTCCACGGTCAGGGCATAACCCTCGTTCGCTTCGCACTGCTTGAACAGCTTGTCGACGATGGCCGCATCCAGCACGATGGGCAGCAGGCCGTTCTTGAAGCAGTTGTTGTAGAAGATGTCGGCGAAGCTCGGCGCGATGATGGCGCGGAAGCCGTAATCCTCCAGCGCCCAGGGCGCATGCTCGCGGCTCGATCCGCAGCCGAAATTCTCGCGCGCCAGCAGCACCGAAGCGCCCTGGTAGCGCGGCTGGTTCAGCACGAACTCGGGATTGAGCGGACGGTCGTGATTCGACTTGCCCGGCTCGCCCACGTCGAGGTAGCGCCATTCGTCGAACAGGTTGGGGCCGAAGCCGCTGCGCTTGATCGACTTCAAAAACTGCTTGGGGATGATGGCGTCGGTGTCGACGTTGGCACGGTCGAGCGGCGCCACCAGTCCGTCAAGCCTGGTGAACGGTTTCACTATTTCGCCGCCTTCTCGATGGCCTCGCCACCCTTCTTGATGTCCTGACCCAGGCCTTCCACCGTATTGCAGGCTGACAGGCTCGCAAACCCCACCAGGGCAAACAGCGCAATCAAGTAACGCATGCTGATCTCCTTAAAAAACTTCATCACAACAACAATCCCGCCTGATAATTGCAGAGGACGGGGCTAGTGCGACAACGAACCGCCTTCAAAAATTCCTGACATCCACGAAATGCCCGGCAATCCCGGCGGCCGCCGCCATGGCCGGGCTCACCAGGTGCGTCCGGCCGCCCGCACCCTGCCGCCCTTCGAAATTGCGGTTGGAAGTCGAGGCGCAGCGCTCGCCCGGCTCCAGGCGGTCGGCGTTCATGGCCAGGCACATGGAGCAACCCGGCTCGCGCCACTCGAAACCGGCCTCCAGAAACACCTTGTCCAGGCCCTCTTGCTCGGCCTGCTGCTTCACCAGGCCGGAACCCGGCACCACCATCGCCAGCTTGACGTTGGCGGCCTTGTGCTTGCCCTTGACCACGGCCGCCGCCTCGCGCAGATCCTCGATGCGGGAATTGGTGCAGGAGCCGATGAAGACTTTATCAATGGCGATCTGCTCGATGGGGGTGCCGGCCGCCAGCCCCATGTACGCGAGCGCGCGCTCCCAGTCGTGGCGCTTCACTTCGCTCGGCGCGTCGGCCGGGTTCGGCACCTTGCCGTCCACCGTCACCACCATTTCCGGCGAGGTGCCCCAGGTCACCTGCGGCTTGATCCTGGCCGCGTCGAGCACGACTTCGGCATCGAATCTGGCATCGGCGTCCGACACCAGGGTCTTCCAGTAGGCCGCCGCCTGGTCGAACAGCTCGCCCTTGGGCGCATAGGGGCGGCCGCGGAAATACTCGACGGTCTTCTCGTCCACCGCCACCATGCCGGCGCGCGCCCCGGCCTCGATGGCCATGTTGCACAGGGTCATGCGCCCTTCCATGGACAGCCCGCGGATGGCGGAGCCGGCGAACTCCACAGCGTAGCCGGTGCCGCCGGCGGTGCCGATTTCACCGATGATGGCCAGCGCCACGTCCTTGGCGGTCACCCCCTTGCCCAGCTCGCCCTCGACGCGGATGCGCATGGCTTTGGATTTCTTCTGCACCAGGCACTGGGTGGCTAGCTCGTGCTCGAATTCGGAGGTGCCGATGGCGTGCGCCAATGCCCCAAAAGCCCCATGCGTGGAGGTGTGCGAGTCGCCGCAGACCACGGTCATGCCCGGCAGGGTCAGGCCCTCTTCCGGGCCGATGACGTGCACGATGCCCTGGCGGATGTCGTTCATCTTGAATTCGGTGATGCCGAACTCGGCGCAGTTGGCGTCCAGGGTCTCCACCTGCAGGCGCGACACCGGGTCGGCGATGCCCTGGCTGCGGTCGGTGGTGGGCACGTTGTGGTCCGGCACCGCCACGGCGGAACTGGTGCGCCAGGGCTTGCGCCCGGCCAGCTTCAGGCCCTCGAAGGCCTGCGGGCTGGTGACCTCGTGCACCAGATGACGGTCGATATAGAGCAAAGTGGTGCCGTCGGGCTCCACGTGCACCACGTGGGCATCCCACAGCTTGTCGTAAAGGGTACGTCCGGGCATGACAGCAAAAAAAGCTTTTACAGAACAAAAGATTATAAGTCAGCCATTGGCAGCCGGAAAGCGCCGCCAGGCCCTATATTTCAGCCGCACCATAAAGGCCAGCATCGCGCAGCCCGCCGCCAGGCTGAAAGTCCATTGCGCGCCCAGGCCTTCCCAGGCCCAGCCCGAATACAGTCCGCCCAGCGTGCCGCCGGCGCCGAAGGCCAGGCTGTTGTAGAGCGCCTGCCCGCGCGCCTGGTGGCGCCCCCTGAAATAGCGGTGGATGAGGGTCACCGCCGCGACGTGATAGGCGCCGAAGGTGAAGGCATGCAGCGCCTGTGCCGCCACCACCACGGCAGGGCGCTCTATGCCCCAGGCGATCATGAGGAAACGCACGCCGGCAATGGCGAAAGTCGCCAGCAGCAGGCGCTCGAAATGCGCCTGTTTCCAGCGCGGCAGCCACAGGAACACGCCGATCTCGGCGATGACCCCGATCGCCCACAGCCAGCCCACGGTGGATTTGGCGTAGCCGTGATCGACCAGGTAAATGGAATAGAAGGTGTAATAAGGCCCGTGCGCCGCCGCCATCAGGAAGCAGGCCGCCAGCAGCGTCCACACCTCGGGCCGGCGCACGGTGTCCAGGATCGGCGCATGGTCGTGCTCGTGCGGCGCGATCACCGCCTCCGGCATGACGCGCGCAAAGAACGCGATGCCGAGGATGAAGCCCAGCACCGCCCACATCAGGTCCGACACCGGGCGGTAGTCGAACCAGTAGCCCAGCCCGACCACCACCGCGATGAAGCCGATCGAGCCCCACATGCGGATATAGCCGTAGTTGGCCATGCGCTCGCCCAGATGCGACAGCGTCATGGCCTCGACCAGCGGCAGCGAAGCACTCCAGAAGAAGCTCATGCCCGCCATCACCGCGAACATCCACCAGAACGAGACCCCAAAGAACACGCCAAGGTAGAACAACAGGCTGCCGAGGGCGGCGAGCTGCACGATGGCCACGCGCCGGCCGCTGCGATCGGCCATGTGCCCCCAGATGTTGGGCGCGAAGATGCGCATCACCTGCAAGAGCGACATCAGGATGCCGATCTGGAAGGCGGAGAATTCGAGCGACTGGAGGTACAGCCCCCAGAACGGGGACATGGCGCCGACAAAAGCAAAGTAGAAAAAATAGAAACCTGACAGGCGCCAGTAGGGAACTTCTTTCATGGCATGAATTATCCCGGATCGCGGGCAGGCCCGAACGGGCCGCAAGGCGAATTATTTTTTGCTGCCGGCGCCAGGCCGCCGGCGCGGGCTTTAAGGCTTGGCCGGAACGCGCGGCGTGCCGCTATGCACGTCGCCGCACTGCGCGCGGTGGCGCAGCGCATGGTCCATGATGACGATGGCCATCAGCGCCTCGGCGATGGGCGTGGCGCGGATGCCGACGCAGGGGTCGTGGCGGCCGTGGGTGACGACCTCGATGGGATTGCCGTGAAGATCGATGGACTGCCCCGGCAGGCGGATGGAGGACGTCGGCTTGATGGCGATGTGCGCCACCACGTCCTGACCGGAGGAAATGCCACCCAGCACGCCGCCGGCGTGGTTGGAGAGGAAGCCCTGCGGCGTCAGCTCGTCGCGGTGCTCGGTGCCCTTCTGGCGCGCGGCCTGCATGCCGTCGCCGATCTCCACGCCTTTCACGGCATTGAGCCCCATCAAGGCGTGCGCGAGGTCGGCGTCGAGCTTGTCGTACAGCGGCTCGCCCAGCCCCGCCGGCACGTTCTCGGCGACGATGGTGATCCTCGCGCCGACCGAGTCGCCGGACTTGCGCAGGGCGTCCATGTAGGCTTCGAGTTGCGGCACGATGGAAGCGCTCGGCGAAAAGAAGGCGTTATTGCCCACCTCGTCCCAGGACTCGAAGGGGATGTCGAGGGGGCCGAGCGCGCTCATGTAGCCGCGGATCGTCACGCCGTATTTTTCCCTGAGCCATTTCTTGGCGATGGCGCCGGCGCCGACGATGGGCGCGGTCAGGCGCGCGGAGGAGCGGCCGCCGCCGCGGTAGTCGCGCAGGCCGTATTTCTGCGTGTAGCTGTAGTCGGCATGGCCGGGACGGAAGGTCGCGGCGATGTTGCCGTAGTCCTTGCTGCGCTGATCCTCGTTGCGGATCAGCAGCGCGATCGGGGTGCCGGTGGTCCTGCCTTCGAACACCCCGGAGAGGATCTCGGCGGTGTCGGATTCCTGGCGCTGGGTGACATGGCGCGAGGTGCCGGGCTTGCGCCGGTCGAGATCAAACTGGATGTCGGCCTCGGTCAGCAGCATCCCCGGCGGGCAGCCGTCGACCACGCAGCCGATGGCGGGGCCGTGGGATTCGCCGAAAACCGTGACGCAGAAAAGCTTGCCAAGAGTGCTGCCGGACATGTGCTGGGGCCGATCGATTCAGATGCCCGATTCTATCAAACTCGAAAGTCCCTACGGCCGGCTCCGCTTTCCCCCAATCGAAAACTTGTGTTCAAATCCCCGCTCTGGAGAAGGCAACCCACACATTGACGATGCAAATTCCCGTCAGCGAACTGATCGTCCGGTACATGGAGCGGCTCGGCATCAAGGCCATCTTCGGCATCCCGGGCTCGCATATCCTGCCGGTTTACGACGCGCTCTACGATTCGCCCATTCGCTCGGTGCTGGCCAAGCACGAACAGGGGGCGGCGTTCATGGCCGGCGGCCATGCCCGCGTCACCGGCGGCGTCGGTGCCTGCATCACCACCGCCGGGCCGGGGGCGACCAACCTCGTCACCGCCATCGCCAGCGCCTATGCCGACCACCTGCCGGTGCTCGCCATCACCGGCGAGGCGCCCACCTACATCTTCGGCAAGGGCGGCCTGCAGGAAAGCTCGGGCGAAGGCGGCGCCATCGACCAGGTGGCCCTGTTCGCCGGCATCACCCGCTACCACAAGCTGGTCGAGCGCACCGACTACCTGCCCACCGTGCTCAGGCAGGCGGCGAAATATCTGCTGTCCAGGACGCCGGGGCCGGTGGTCTTGAGCATCCCCTACAACATCCAGAAAGAACGGGTGGAAGAATCCATCCTGGATGACATCAGCTTCAGCCACGCCAACGGCGACGGCATGATCGCCGATGCCTACATCGCCCAAAGCCTGGAACTGATCGGCGCGGCCCGGCGTCCGCTGATCATCGCCGGCTATGGCTGCATCCGCTCAGGCGCGCAGCAGGCCCTGCACAGCATCAGCGAACGGCTCAACATCCCGGTCGCCAGCAGCCTCAAGGCCAAGGGCGCGGTCGACGAGCGCTCGGCGCTGGCCCTGGGCAGCCTCGGCGTCACCTCCGGCGGCCATGCCCTGCGCTACCTGGAGCAGGAGGCCGACCTGGTGCTGGTGCTGGGCGCCGCCTTCAACGAGCGCACCAGCTACGTGTGGGACAAACAGCTGCTGGCCGGCAAGAAACTGATCCAGGTCGACAACAGCGCCCAGCAGCTGGAAAAGGTTTTTCGCGCCGACCTCGCGGTGCAGGCCGAGCTGGGCATCTACCTCAAGGCGCTGGATGCCGCGATTCAGACGCAAGACATGCCGGCCAAGGCGCCGGTGGACATCGCCGCCTTCATCGCGGCTTCGCAGCAACACAGCGACGCCGCCGGCGAGACCATTTTCGATAAAAAATTCGACCCGGTGCGCGCCTTCTACGCCTGGCTGGAGCGGCAGTTTCCCGAGGGGCTGGTCATGTTCGACGACAACATCGTGTTCGCGCAGAACTTCTACCGCGTCTCAAGCAAGGACCGCTTCTACCCCAACACCGGCATCTCCTCGCTGGGCCATGCCATTCCCGCCGCGATCGGCGCCGGCTGGGAAGTCGCCCAGCCCCTGTTCGCCATGATCGGCGACGGCGGCTTCCACATGTGCGCCATGGAAATCATGACCGCGGTCAACTACAAGATCCCGCTCAACGTGGTGCTGTTCAACAACAACACCATGGGCCTCATCCGCAAGAACCAGCATCAGCATTACCGCGACCGCTTCATCGACTGCGACTTCACCAACCCCGACTACGCCCTGCTCGCCCAATCCTTCGGCATCCGGCATGCGCGGGTGGAAAGCGCGCAGGACCTGGGCAAACTGGCGGCGCTCGATTTCCAGCGCGACATCAACCTCATCGAGGTGATGATCGACCAGGATGCCTATCCCAACTACTCGTCCCGCCGCTGACGCATGGGCGGCTTCGGCACCACGCAGTTGGAAAACTGCATTGCGCGTCATCAGGCCGCCATCCCCGCCCTGGCCGGGATCGGCCGGCAACTGCAAGGCGGCACCGACCCGCTCGCCCTCTACGAGCCGTGCTACCCCCTGCTGGAACAGGCCATGTGGTCCGGCGCGGCGGATTTCCATGCGCTGCTGGCCGACTACCAGGCCCTGTTCCGCGAGCAGGAAGCGCTGATCGCGCAACGCGGCAACGACGAGCGCCACCGCTTCATCCTCGGCATCCCCATCGCCGACCGCCCGCCGCACCTGCGCGCCTGCCTGGAAAGCATTCTTCAGGTCTGCCGGCGCTACGACTACGGCGGCAAGCGCCATGGCGTGTGGGACAAGATCGAGGTCGTGGTCGCCGAGGACAGCCGCCTGGAGGCCAACATCCGCCGCGACCTCGAGCTGGTGGCGGAATACCGGCAGCAAGGCCTGCGCGTCCATCACTTCGGTCTGGACGAGCAGTACGAATTGCTGCACGCGCTGCCCGCCGGCACGCGCGAACGCCTGGGCCGCCTGCTCACCACGCAGACACGGGACAAGTTCTACCTCAAGGGCCAGGCCGCCAATCGCAACCTCGCCTACCTCAAGTTCCTGCAGCTCACCGAAGACAAGGATCGCACGCTGTATTTCCTGGTCGACAGCGACCAGCGCCTGTGCGTGAACCGGCAAACGGAATCCGGCGACGAGGCGGTGTATGCGCTGAACTACTTCCATTACGCGGACAAGATTTTCCGCAACAGCGACACCCTCATGCTCACTGGCAAGATGGTGGGCAACCCGCCGGTGTCGCCCTCGGTGATGGCCGCCAATTTCCTCAACGACGTCAGCACCTTCTTCACCCGCATGAGCCAGCTGGGCAAAAGCCGGCCCTGCCAATTCCACGGTGCGCAGCAAAAGCCGGGCGACGCCGCCTATCACGACCTCGCCGGACTATTTGGTTATGAACACCAGCAGGCCGCGTTCGATTACGCCTGCCGGCTTGAAGGCGACCACGACCATGCCGCCTGTTTGCGTGACTTCGCCAGCCGCCTCAACGCCTTTTTCTTCGGCGAGCACCTCACACGCCGGACCTGGTTCGAGTATGGAAAAGGGTTCGGCCAGCTCAGCCCGGCGCGCACCGTCTACCCCGGCAACTACATCGTCAATTACGCGGGGCTCAAATACGTCATCCCCTTCGGCCACCTGCGCCTGCGGATGTCCGGCCCCACCGCCGGCCGGCTGATCGCCGCCGAGATCGGGCCGCGCTTCGCCTCGTTCAACATGCCCAACCTGCACCGGCGCACCACCGAAGCGGGACTGGAAGACGACTTCCGCCCCGGCGTGGAAGTGGGGCGGGAACAGATCGACCTCGCCAACGAATTCGAGCGCCAGTTCTTCGGCGACCTCATGCTGTTTTCCACCGAAGAACTGGTGAAGCGCGCAGACGTGAACCGGCCTTTTTCCCACGAGGCGGTCGAGGCCGTGCTGGATGAGAAAGAAGCCGAGCTGTTAGCGCTGTACCGGCAAAAGCACGCAGCCATCGCGCAGAAGAACCGGCAGTTGAATGAACGGGTGTTCGAGTCCGGCCACTGGTGGCTGGACGTGCCGGAACTAAAGGAAGCACTGGCGCAGGTGCGCGCCTTCATCGACAACATCGAGCGCAACTTCGGCGAACACGCTCCGGCCTGGCAAGAGATTCAGTCCAGCGCGCACCGCGCCCGGCGCAAACGGCAGATCGCCGAGGCCTTGATGAACTACCGGGCCGAGCGCGACGCCTGGGACAGCCTCTTTTAATTCAGCTGCGCTAATCAATCTGTAGCGAATCCGCCGCCCGCTCGATGATCTGCTCGCGGCATTCCCGGTAAGCCTCGCCTGCCTCGACCAGCACATTGTCCGGCACGATGACATGCGCGTAATCGCTCCCGGCCCTGTCGATATTGCCGCGATGAATGCGCGGCGATGAATCGCCCTTCAAGGGCTTGCCGGTGTGGCTGAAGGTTCGATACTGCTCGCGCAAGGGCAAATCCAGTTCCAGCCACTTGGTGAGCCTGGGCAGCAGCAACTCCGGCGCGCGCTGCCACAACTCGGCATCGAAATAGAAATAGCCGGGGTTGGCTTTCGCGAAATCGGCCAGCGCTCTCACCCGCTCGATGTAGTAGCGCGCCGCCTTCTCGGGCGAATCGAACAGGTCACCGCCATCTTTTTGCCGATACAAATGCACGATGCTCTGGATGGTGGGTTCAGGCTGCCGCAGCGAGACCAGGATTTTCATGTCCGCCAGGCCCAGCTTGGCAGGCGCCAAGGCATAGTCGTTGTGCAGCAGCTTGTCGAACAGATAGCGGCTGCCCGGCTTGAGCGCATCGCTTTCCAGATAAGCAGCCAGCTGACGATCCAGCGCAGCGGCATCCGCATAGCTGAGGTGCATTTCGTAATAACCGCTGATCTGCGGGTGCGAGCCGAGAATATGCCCGGCCAGGCTGGTAAACGCCCGCATGTGGCTGAGCAGGAAAATTCTGAAGTAATGCTCAGGGAAAGCGTTGGTGGAATCGGGCTGCATTGTTCAACCAGGTTAGATGGGCAAGGCTGAAAACCTTGGTCAAATAATAAGCCATCCTTTTAGGCCAAAAGACATATTCTTGCGCCATCTTTTTGTGCATTACTATGCTAGATAAAAAACGATCCTGACCGCTTTAAATCGGGCGACGGGACATGGTGTCTGCTCTCAAAAGTTAGTTGATGCTGACCCCTTTAGTTACTGCGACACCAGGATGCCTGGAAACGGCTGCTCCCAAATTTGCAGTAATGTAATTACTGACTATAAGCCGGCTCCCCCAGAACTAATTGCGCAATGTACACGCTAGCCCAGTTTTGTCAGAATTGTATCAATGACTCAGAGCCCTGATCAAAACATAGCCCTAGGTGCATTGGCGTGGAGGATTTGCGCAGATGAGAAGCGGGCGCCCGTGCTGCTTGACGATCCTGAACAACGGTCAGCTTTGCAGACTGCGCTCACCGATGGTCAGCTCATAGAGGACGATCATGGCATCCGATTTTCGGACGAGCATGCCATGGTGCTGGCGGCTACAGAATATTTACTAAAGACAGAGGCTGAATACCTTCTAGCCTCACCTCGGGAATGCTTTGAGCGACTACACGAAATCTTCACCCATGAGATCGGAAAACAGCACCGTGTGAGCGGGTACGTGCTCGCTGAATTACACAATACCAAGCAGTTTGATGGCTTTGCCTGGGGACGACAGGCCATTGAAGCAGGCGTTGGCGTTTTCGACGTGCTGCATGTGATGGAAGGCGCTGTTCCACTCTTCAATGCGGCGTGTGCCCAGGATATCTATGATTTCTTTGCCGGGCATTATGAACGCGTGAAGAACGATTTGGCAGGCGGCATTCTCTACTTCAAGCTGCCGCCGTGGCTCGCCAGTTTTCCCAAGACTGCAAGAGAGCTGAAGCATATGCATGAAGCATCTCCCCAGGAACGCAGTGCCAGCCTGTATGCATGTGCGCTCCATGGGTTGATTCTCCATGACTTTGATGAAGGGCTCGTGCTCGCACTTGAGGCTGCACGCAGCTCAATACCTATGGTCAGTGGGCCTGCATTGCATTTGCTAGGGTTGGTAGACTATGCCAATCCACCGCATTTCGAAGGGCTCGAACAAGTCATTGAACTTTGCGCAGAAATCATTCGCACACCTGAACATGCTCAATTCGCGACTGCTGTCCGGACACTGGGCCGCCTTCTTCCTGTGGCAGAGACACGGATTTCCCCCCTATTGACCGAG
Source organism: Hydrogenophilaceae bacterium (assembly GCA_024709485.1). Taxonomy (GTDB): domain Bacteria; phylum Pseudomonadota; class Gammaproteobacteria; order Burkholderiales; family Thiobacillaceae; genus UBA6918. The sequence continues at coordinate 105,903 of JANJWO010000036.1, forward strand.
GCGGCACAAACAGAGGCCCCAGAAGTGCTGTACGCGCTTTCTGAGACATTGTTTCACGTGCGGGAGACGCAGTACGATCGAGAATGGTTCTGGCCTTTGTTCCTACGTCTGGCTGCCGCGAAAACCGAGCACAAAGGCATCCTGGACAACATCGACATGGTGCTGATGGGCTGGATTTCCAATCCAGAGCGACAGGATCGGGCCTTGGAGTTCTTGAATTCTTGGATTGCACATCAATCACGCGAAATCATACAAGATGCTGTGTTGGATAAGCTTTTCGATTCGACAATCCACCAGCTAGAGCAGCAGCCAGCGCTACTCAACCGTGCCGTTACGATGTGGCTGATCCACGACGATATCCGCTATCCGATGGTTGCCTACAAGGTGATTTCACGTTTGCGTGAGCCGATCGCAAAATCTTTGGCGTTGGATCCAATGATCATTGATACCCTTCAGCCGAACGAGATTCGGTTTCTGGTCAGGCGGATCCTCGGTTTCATCGTGGGGGATGACGCCCAGATCGCCCTAGTTTTCTCCCTGGTTCGGACTCAAGATGCCAAGACGCGCACACTAAGTCTTGTAATGGAGGTACTTCGAGACCACACAGGCTACGACTACCCTTACCAGACAATGGATTTCTTGGAGGAGCGTCAAGCTGTGGACAGCGATGAGGACATTAAGACGCTTTGCGGGGAAGTGGCCAGGGAGCTGAAGAACCATTTGGCCGCCTTGGATGGCCTTCCGTGGCTGAAGGAACTCGTACCCTCTTCTGCCAAAATACATCGCTTTGCCAAGGAACGCAGGAAGCAGATGAGTAAGGCTTTCGACGAGGCGAGCAAGGACTCGATCTGGCGTCAATTGACCTCGCATGTGGTTCTGAAGGCAGGGCGCCGAACCTTTCAGGCTATCCAGGATCGTTACACTGAACCCATGGAGCTGAAGGGTATCTCCCACAGCGTGGCGTTACCTCGAAGCGAAATCTCCGACCCGGCGGGCTCTGCCCTCAAACGACACCTCTTTAAGGTAGCAACCAAGGACACGCCATGAAGCTAGTCCTTGTCGAATATCTTAGGATGCTCAGGGAATCTGGCGAGTTTGACATCCTCCTGCCAGATTTGCTGTTGGCGATGAATATCACCCCCATCAGTAAGCCACAGAAAGGCACACGGCAAGCAGGGGTCGATCTAGCCGCTGTCGGCCTAGACGACTTGGGCGTCAGGACATTGTGGTTATTCGTCCTCAAGCGAGGTGATCTCGGTCGGCGGGACTGGGACACTGGTCAGCAGGCTGTCAGGCAATCGCTGGATGAGATCAAAGACGTTTACCTTCGCAGCAATGTGGCACCCGAACATCTCACACTCCCAGTTCGGATCGTGGTTGCGACGACGGGTGATTTCAAGCAGGACTTCGAGCAGCAGCGTGCGGGCTACGCTGCCTCCAACACCACACCCAGTCTTAGTTACGCTTTCTGGAATGGCGACTCCATCGCCACAAAGATGGAAGAGTACCTTCTTAATGAATATGCTCTTCCAGAGGCTGCAAGGTCGGAATTGCGTAGGGCGCTTGCCCTAGTGGGAGAGCCTGATTATGAACTCGGGCACTTCTATACACTGCTCAAGATACTCCTCGACTGGGTCAAGGAAGGGGAAAAGAAGAAAGAAAAGCCGGAAAAGGAATGCTTGCGAGACATCCGCACGGTCAGCCTAGCGCTAGGAATACTCTGCCGCTGGGCTGCGCAGGACGGCAATTTGAAAAGTGCCATGATCGCTTGCGAGCGGTCACTTCTATGGACTTGGAACGCGTTACGTCAGCGAGGTCTTACCCAGGACCAAAACATGGTAGCCGCCTATACGCGACTCATTGCTATCTACCTCAACACAACCACCGAGTACTTCAATAGAGTTCAGGCTCACCTACATACACAGGATGCATTCGCGCGCTATCACAGAGAGTCCGCACTTCTCACTGAGCGCGTGTTTGAGGAGATCGGCCTCCTCGCCACAATGGGGCTAGCACACTACCTGTGGGGTGTCGCCACCAAGAATAAAGAACGCATAGAGGGTGCAAAGGTTGTGGCAGAAGGCTTGGTGTCTCTCCTTCATACCCACGGTGTAACCAGATCCCCTTGCTACGATGGGCAATCCATCGAAATCGCTCTCGCGCTGTCGTTTTTCTTCCTTTCCGAGGAGATTGATGAGATCAAGGCCTGGCTCCGGGAATTGGTAGGCCGAATGGTATTTGGATTCCGGAAAGGCCAGTGGTTTCCTATTTCGACCGACTCCTTCGACGATCTGGTCGATCTGGAGCTTGGAAACGCTGATTTCGCGAAACTGACTGAGACGTCGTGGATGGTGCCTTTGATCGGTGAGTGGATGGCCGTGCTTAATGACGATGAAGGTTATTCTCGGTTGGTGAGTTTGAATGAAACACTCAAGGACACCACCTTTCAGGTTTGGTATCCGGACGACAAGACGGCGGAGGTTCTGTATGCCGGTCCCGCGCTTGAAACTGGCATTACGGAAGCACCCATAGTACTGCCCCCGACTGCTGAAGAAATGCGTGCCAGAATTTTGAAGATTCGTACGGAATCTCCAGCGAAATCACAGTTAGTCACGTCAGCCAAGCAGGCAGGGATAGGATGGTTAGACTTCATCGCTAGTCGTCACTTCCGTACGCCGCCTGACCCGGCTTTTTGGCAGTCCCTGGAGAAGGGGGCTCAGGCAGCCAGCCAAACTAACGTCGTTTCCGACCGCTCAGGAGCCGTGAGCGGACACACCAGCCTAGCTGGGCCGAAGTCGGCTTAGGCCGAGAAGCGGACCTCATCATTTGCGAGGCTGAATGCCGGCTTCGGGTCGCTTCCAGACATACTCCGCCCACACCAAAACCCTTGAAGCCGGCCATTACTACACCCTGTCCGCTCTAGCTGGCACGACCCAGCGCGGCCTCGGCTCGAAAACCAACTACGGCTGCAGGTTGTAAACCTCAAAAGCCGTTTCCTGCGGAGGGCCGGCGAATCCGCCCGGCACGCCTGCTTGAAGCTTGGGCAGCAGGACATTGTCGCGGAAGTTTTCCCAGTTCTCCTTGGATTCGTGGATGGCCACAATGGTCCATCCGCCGGCAGAGGGGCCGGCGGCGTGATAAATCTGCCCTTTCGGCAATTCCTTGCGGCTGGGATGCACGGCCCCCAGTGACGCTTCGTACTGTTCCCTGGTGCCGTTGGCGAAAAAATGAACGATGCCGTATGCCATGGCGGTCTCCTATTGGCCGTCAATGATTTTGGTTGCCAGGATTGGCCAGGCAGCCTGGGCCATGCAGACAGCCGCACGCCGTCTTCCGATGGCCCGTGTCCTGGCCGGGCGGGCGAAGCCGCGATTCAAACCGGCGACAGCGGCTTGGTGCTCTCGCGCAGGCAAGCGCCTAGTGCGCCCGCTCCGGGCTGGCAAATGCGTAGGGGCGCGCAACATGGATAAGCCAGTGCCCGCCCTTCTTCTTCATCAGGCCGGCGATGTGGACCTTCATCTGCGGCATTGCCGCGCCATTTCGATCGAGCGCGTGGTCGATGGTCATCTCGCCGTCGAACCAGGCCAGGTCGCGGGTCAGCGGTTTCGATGTCAGGCTCAGTATCCTGGCGTGCGAATCCCGGAAAGTCGTGGCCTGCTCGTCGGCCAGGATTTTTTCGATCTCGGCCTTGCCGCTGGCGGCGCGGCCCACCGGGTTGATGAGCGACGCGTCTTCGTCCCAGTACGAGAGCATTTCATTCACGTTGTGCTTGTTCCACGCTGCGAAGAATTCATCGAAGGTGTGCAGCATTGCCGCGGTGTCGCCCGAAGCTTTGGCACGGTGTGCCGTGGGGGAAACAGTTGTATGCATTTCAGTACCTCATCCATCAGAGTTGAAAAACCCGCTTTTGGCCTCTCCCCGATACCTCTATGCATAGATGAAGTTGGCGCAGTTGAATTAAGAAATACTTATGGCGGTTTGCCGGGCATGGCGGCAAGCAAAAATCACGGAGCGGGGAAATGCACGAGCTTGCCTCGGGCGCGCCATCCGGATGACAATCCGCCGAGGGCCATAAGCGCGCATCGTGTTGCGCTCACGGCTGCCCCGCCGGCCCGCGCGAGCGGGCGGGCAAAACCACGCCCCCTCTGCGGCAGGGAGCAGCGGCCCCCTTCGGCGGCGTGCGAAAAAACCGGAACTTTTTTTGCACTGGCCCGTTTAATGCTGAGCGGAAGAGGTTTTATCACCCCCAGGCACTAGCCAGACGTGGGAAGGTTTGCCCAGAACAGGGCCTTAAATGAGCAGCGTGCCGGATGAATCATAGCGAATCTTGCTGCAACTGGATGCAGTTGCAGGATCACGAGTGCGTCGCGCTGTTCCAGGACGGTGAGCAGGATGTTTTTGCGGAACTGGTGCGCCGTTACCAGAACCGCATTTTCCGTTTCCTCCTGCGCATGACGGGTTGTCGCGAAGACGCCCTGGAGCTGACCCAGGACACGATGATGAAGGCGCTTCGTGCGCTTTCCAGTTGGCGGCCGGACACCGCTTTTTCCACCTGGCTGTTCCGCATCGCCAACAATACCGCCACCGACCGGCTGCGGCGCAAGAAGGTGGTCAAGTACATCCCGCTGGACGAGCACATGGATTTTCCCGATCCGGCGGCGGGGCCGGAAGAGGCGCTGCAATCCGCGCAACGCACCCGCATCCTCGACGCGGCGTTGCAGCGGCTGCAGAAAGACTACCGTGAGGTGCTGCTGCTGCGGGAAATCGAGGAAATGTCGTATGCCGAGATCGGCGAAGTGCTCGGATTGCGCGAGGGGACGGTCAAATCCCGCATCGCGCGGGCAAGACAGGCTCTCCTGGATGTCTGTAGAGGCAGGCTCTGAAGCCGATCACACGGAATTTGAAAATCGAGAGGTAGCGATATGAATAGGCACTGTAGCAGTAACGAGGCGTTGTCCGCCTACCTGGACGGTGAACTGGGCGGGAATCGCCGCGCGGAATTCGAGAGACACTTGGCGGCTTGCGCCCTCTGCCAGGAGGCACTGCATAATTTTCAGTGTCTGCGGGCGTGCTTCCAGTCCCTGCCGCACCAGGAAATAGGCTACGACCTGGCCCCCGCGCTGCTGGCCGGGGCGAAGCCCAGGACCGCACCGACCTGGCGGCACCGCTGCAGCCTGTGGCAATTGCTGCCGACCTCCTTCGCGGCCGCAGCCACGATTTCGCTGGGCATCTTCCTGGGAACCAGCCTGGTCGGCACGCCCGATGCCGGCGCGGCGACCCCGCCCCCGTCCCTGGCCATGTTCGACCTTCTCCCGCCAGGCAGCGTATGCGTTGGCTCCTTTGCGGGCTGCTACCCGGAGGGAAAAATCTGATGAAACGTCATTGGCTCTATCTACTCCTGACCCTTTCCCTCCTCCTCAACGTGGGCGTGCTCGGCGCCGTGGGCTACCGGACGTGGCAAAACGGCAACGTCTCCGGCGCGCAGGGCGAGGCCAAGCCCGACCAGCTGGCGCAGCGCCTCAATCTCAGCGAGGAACAGCGCCGGCAATGGCGGCAGAAAGAGGAAAGATTCCTGCGGGAAATGCAGGTCGACTGGGAACAAGTCCGCCTCCACCGCGAAAACATGATCCGCCAGATCTTCTCGCCGCAACCGGACATGGCGGCGATCGAAACCGCGCGTGCGGCAATTTGCCGCATCCAGGAAAAACAGCAGCGCCATGTCATTGCGCAGCTGATGGAAGAGCAGCGCATGCTCGATGCGCAACAGCGGGAGACCCTCGCCGGGCTGCTGATCCAGCAAAGGCCCGCCGGCTCGCTCGAAGAGCACCTGCACCGCCACTGAGCCCCGGGGTGCGCGCCACGCTCCGCCGTGGCGCCCGTGCCCGTCTCCCCGCCGTCCCACCGCACGCAACCGTCGCCGATTTGCGCTTGCGCAAACGGTCATCGGCTTCCGCGACACCGCAAAAATTTTTCGCTTCCCGAAAAAAACCGGAACATTTTTCCCGCTCCTCCGTTTAAGCAGTTGAAGAGCTTGATGTCTTCTGATCCGCCGTAACCTCCCTCGCGCGTGGCGGCGACATCAGTGTCTTCTTCGCCAACAACTATATGAGGAGAACGGAATGTCTACCAACAAGCTGAGCCTTGCCGCGGCCTGCGCCGCGGTCGGGCTTACGGCCGCGGGTTCAAGCCAGGCCGCCAACTGGGTGATGATGTACGGAACCGAGCCCGCCACCAGCACACACCGCCTGCTCGGGGCGGTGCAGCTTAGCTACGAAAACAACTTCGGCTGCACCGAGCCGGACGGCCTGAAGGGCGCCGCGGCCGTCAACAACGGCGGGGTGGTGAACAACTGCCGCGTCGGGCCGGAGCTGAGGGACAGCGAAAGCGGTCTTTACCTGCAAAACCTGATGCTGGGCGCGCGCGGCAACCTGATCCCCGAGCGCATCAACTACTTCATTGCCGCCAACGCCGGCGAGAACGTCGCCAACTACAAGCCCTACAAGACCGACCGCGAACACCTCGCGAGCGTGACCGACGCCAGCCTCTCCTTCCACTACATCCCCGGCGTGCGGGTGCGCGCGGGCCTGCTGCGCAAGCCCGGTCCGGAGGAGCTGTACCAGGGGCTGGAAGCGACCGACTACGTCTTCCTCACCGATTTCACGCAGCGGGTGCAGATCGAGCGCTTCATCAAGGGCAACGCCAAGAGCACCAACGCGATCCCCGGCCAGGGCTATGGCTACCAGGGCACCTTGAACGGCAAGGGCATAGGCAGCGGCGTGGGCGACATCACCGGCAACGTGTCCACATACGGCTACGACGCCGACGCCGGGCGCGACTGGGGCATCCAGCTCTTCGACGCGTTCAAGCGCGACAAGTGGACCCACACCTACTCGGTGATGTTCGGCAACGGCAACGGCATCCACCATTCCGACAACAACAGCGAGAAGGACCTCAACCTCTACTGGTCGTCCGAGTACGACCTGCCCGGCGGCCAGGGGCCGCTCAAGCACGGCATCAAGCTCTACGGCTATCACCAGCAGGGCGTGCGCAACTTCATCATCGACGCCGACGGCACCAAAAGCCGGGATTTCGACAGGATCCGCTACGGCATCGGCGCCAAGGCGATCGGCTACCTGTTCGGCGAGGAGCGCGGCAAGCATCGCCTGGCGTTCGAGTTGATGTTCGCCGAAGGCATGATCAACTACACCCCCACCGCCAACATGGCGGAGGCCACCTACGGCGGCCTCGTCCAGTTCGCGGCCGAACGCGACAACAAGGCCAAGGGCATGAGCTTCGACTACGGCTACTACCTCGACAAGCACTGGCAGTTCGACGCCCGCTACTCGCGCAACGACCTGCTTTACGAGCAGGCCGACACCGCCTACTGGACCGATTCCGACTACCGCGTCCTGGAATACCTCACCCTGGGGGTGAACTACCACTTCACGCCCAAGGCCCGGCTCACCTTCAACTACGAGTTCCGCCATGCCGAAGCGCAGAACCCCGTGCGCAACACGAACGGCACCGTCAACACCAACGCCACCATCAATGCCAACCAGATCACCGGCTCGGTGGGCGATCGCGTCGGCCTGAGGCTCACGTACAGCTTCTAGCCCCATGCACGAACTCACGGAAAGAGGAATGTTCATGAAATCGATTTTTGAAAAAGGCCGGGCCGTTGCGCTGCTGCTCGCGGCGGCCGCGCTCGCCGGTTGCGCAGGCCAGCAAGCCGCGGGCCCGGCAAAAGCATCGGATTTTTCGGAGTGGCCCTGCCTGAGCAGTTCCCTGCCGTGCGGCAAGCTCGCCACCCGCAAGCCGGTCCAGCAGGCGCTCGCCGGCCCGCTCAACGGCGACCCGGCCCGCGGCAAGGCGCTTGCCAACGAGCGCAGCAAGGGCAACTGCGTCGCCTGCCACCTGCTGCAGGGCGCGGAACAGCCCGGCTCCAAGGGCCCGGACCTGCGCAGCTACGGCAGCTGGGCCAGAAGCGACGCGGAAACCTACGCCCTGGTTTACGACATGCGCTCGCGCAACCCGGACACCGTCATGCCGCCGGCCGGGACCAACCAAATCTTGACTGATCAGGAGCTGCGCGATGTGGTCGCCTTCCTGCAGTCCTCGAAGTAAAGGAGCCCGGACTATGGCTGAAAAACATTTCTCACTGAGCGCGCTTGCCCTGGTGGCACTCGTCGTGACAGCGAACGGCCAGGCGGCCGATGCCGAGGCATACCGGGAATTCTATCCGCACGTTGCCATCGACCCGGCGCGGGGAGTCGCCGGCGGCGCCGACGCCGAATTCGGCGCCACCCTGCAATACTGGCAGGACGAGCAGGCGCTCGAGCAAAACAAGGGCTTCATCGGTCAGGTGGACCAGGAGTGGAAGCTCAACTGGAAATTCATGGATCTCGATCGCTCCGACGACATGCACCCGGGATACCTGGCGCTGGAGAAGGCAGAAAAGCTTTTCAAATTCTGGGTCAAGCGCGAGCCTGAATTCCGCGCCTGCCTCGGCGAGGGCAAAACCGACCTCACCGGCCTGGCCGCTGGCTATCCCAAGTACGACCCCAAGCTGAAGAAGATCATGACGGTCGAAAGCCGCGTGGAGCACTGCGCCCAGACCGCCTTGTGGGAGAACTTCAGGCAGGGCACGCCGGAAAACAATCTGATCTCGCTTTATTTCAAGTCGCTTTCCGCCACGGCGCCGATCAAGGTGGACACGAATTCCCCCGAAATCATGGCGTCCTACAAGCGCGGCGAGAAGCTGTTCTACACCAAGGTCGGCCAGTACAACTTCTCCTGCGCCTCCTGCCACACGTCGAGCGGCCTGCTCGGCCAGCGCTTCCGCGGCCAGGTGCCGACCTCGCCGTTCGCGGACGCGGCCCACTTCCCCACCTATCGCATGAACCTCGGCGACATCGAATCGCTGCAGCAGCGCTTCATGCGCTGCAACCTGCAGGCGCGCACCAAGGGGCTGCCGCCCGGCAATCCGGATTACACCGATCTCGAAGTGTTCTACACCGTGCTTTCCAACGGCTATCCGGTTTCCGTGCCTTCCGCACGGTGACCTTTTGTCACAACGTCAAACGGAGAATGGTATGAAAGTAGCAAATGAAATCAACCAAGCGCGCAGGGCCCTGCTGAAGGGCGGGTGCACCGCGGGCGTGCTCGCCCTCGCCGCATCCGCCGGCCTGCTCACGCCGGGCCGCGTCCTGGCCGCGCCGTGGAACAAGGGCGCCTTTGAAGCCAAGAGCATCCCCGATGCGCTCAAGGGCCTGGGCGCCGGCGGCAGCGCCGCCACCAGCGCGGACATCGCGATCAAGGCCCCCGACATCGCCGAAAACGGCGCCGTGGTCCCGGTCGAGGTCACCAGCCAGATTGCCGACACCCAGGCGATCATCATCCTTTCGGAGAAGAACCCGCTGCCGCTGCTGGCAAATTTCGACTTCACCGAGGGAAGCGCACAGGGCTACGTCTCCACCCGCATCAAGCTGGGACAGACCTCGCAGGTGCGCGTGGTCGTCAAGGCCGGCGGCAAATACTACAGCGCGGCCAAGGAAATCAAAGTCACCATCGGCGGCTGCGGCGGCTGAACCTCTTTTTGATCGAATTTTTGCATTTCTAAGGAAAGGAACGAACATGGCAGAACCGATGAAAGTCCGCGCGAAGCTCGCCGGAGACGTGCTGGACGTCAAGATCCTGATCAGCCACACGATGGAGACCGGCCAGCGCAAGGATGCGAAAAGCGGCCAGGTGGTGCCCGCCCATTTCATCCAGAACGTCACCGTCGACCTGAACGGCAAGACGGCGGTTGCGGCGCAATGGGGCGCGGCGATCTCGAAGGATCCCTTCCTCGGCCTGAAACTGAAGGGCGCCAAGGCCGGCGACACCGTGACGGTGAACTGGGAAGACAACAAGGGCGGAAAGGGTAGTGGCGCGACCACAATTACCTGAGCGTTTTCCGGCAGCCCCGGCGCGCAAGCATGGCGCGCGGGGCGCATGCCGCCGGACGCGTTGGCAAACAATCATCAATTTCGGAGTAGATTCATGAAGGTAAATTTCAAGGCGGTGTGTCTCGGTCTGGCGATGGGCCTGGCCACGGCAGGAGCAGTGGCCGACATCGGCAAGGACGATCGGCTCGATGTGGTACTGGAACCCGATGAGCGGCATCTCGTGCTGTTCGAGATGCGCAGCTTCCTCCAGGCCCTCCAGGGCATAACCGAGGCGCTGACGCGGGAGGACATGCAGACCGTGGCCAACCTGGCGCGCACCATGGGCAGCGGAGCCGCAAACCAAATTCCGCCCCAAACCACGGCCAAGCTGCCGGAAACCTTCCAGATGCTGGCCGGCACCGTGCACACGACCTTCGACGTCATCGCCCTCGACGCGGAAAGCCTGGGGGACCCCCTGCATACCATCCGGCAGGTGAGCACGATGATGCAGACCTGCAATGCCTGCCACGGCATCTATCAGGTCAAGGTCGGCAGCGAACCCTTCCCGCGTCTGAAGCAGTAAGCTCATGAAGCCGGAGCCGACGAGCTTCATGCTTCCGGAAAGGCGCCGCCCATCGCGGGAGCCGCCCTTCCGGAGCAAACCAGATTGCATGGCGGGCGCCGCCATCGAAGCATCGCACGCGTCCAGCGCCGCGCCCGAACCGGAACCTTCCAGGCTGCCCACGGTCAGCCTGGACAAGCCCCCGGCCAGCGCCGGGGCCAAACCGGCCGCCAAAAATGGCCAGAACACAAACCCACAACGGAATGAAAAAATGAGAACCATCCTGCTTTCACTGTCTGCCGCCATGCTGGCTTTCCCCTTGATGACGCAAGCCGCCGCCCCTGTCCACCACGATCACGGCGACGGGGCCGCGCCCGCAATCGAACTCAACGCCGGCAAGAAGTGGGCCACCGACGACGCCTTGCGCCAGGGCATGAGCGCGATAAGGACACTTGCCGCCAAAGCGCTGCCGGACGCGCACGCCGGCAAGCTCAAGCCGGCCGCCTACGATGCGCTGGCGAAAGACGTCAATTCGCACATCGCCTATATCGTGGGCAATTGCAAGCTCGACCCCAAGGCCGACGCGCAACTGCACATCATCATCGGCGGCCTGAGCGAAGGGGTCGATGCGATGCAGGGCAAGCGCGCCGGTCAGGCGCGCGCCAAGGGGCTGGTGGAAATCTCCAACACCCTGAACACCTACGGCGCTTATTTCAATCATCCGGGCTGGCAAGCCATCAAGCTGCCGCATTGAATCGCCCGCTTCCCCGCGCTTGCGGCAGGCCGGAATCCGGCCTGCCGCAAGCGCCGCGCGGCCACCCGGCCCCGCGGCACGCTGAGGCCATCAGCGGCGCATTACAAGGATTCCACGAAGCTCAGCCCCCAGCCCACGCCAAAGCCGGTGAGGTCGGTCATCACCGCGCCCAGGCCGCCCTTGCAGGTGCTGGCCGAGAGATCCATGTGCACCCAGGGGGTGTCGTCGATGAAGCGCGAGAGAAAGCGCGTGGCGAGGATGTGGTCGGCGGCGCCTTCCAGGGTGCACTGCAGCACGTCGGCCACTTTTGAATCGAGCTGCGGGTCGTAGTCGGCATCCATGGGGAAGCGGCAGACGCGTTCGCCGCTTTGCTGCGCGGCCTTCAATGCGGCTTCTGCCACGTTTTCGCGGTTGGAGAAAATGCCGCTGTAGCGGTCGCCCAGCGCGTAGTGCATGGAGCCGGTCAAGGTGGCGAAGTCGGCGATGGCGTCGGGCTTGGCGCGCGCCGCCAGGGTCAGGGTGTCGGCCAGCACCATGCGGCCTTCGGCGTCGGTGTGCACGATCTCGATGGTGGTGCCGTTGAGCGACCTGACGATTTCGTTCTGCCGGTAGGCCTGCGGGCTGATGTGGTTTTCCGCCAGCGCGACCCAGCCGTCGATCTGCAGCGGCAGCTTCAGCCTGGACGCCGCGGCCAGGATGCCCAGCACCACGGCGGAGCCGTTCATGTCCTCGTGCATGCCGTGCATGTACTTGGCCGGCTTGAGGTTGTGGCCGCCGGTGTCGAAGCAGATGCCCTTGCCCACCAGCGCGATCTTCCTGCCCTTGCCCTTCGCGACCTGGCCCTTGTAGGTGAGGTGCACGATGGCGGCATCCTTGGCCGGCGAGCCCTGGGCCACGGCGCAGAAGGCGCCGGCGCCCATCTTCTTCAGTCTGTCGAAGCCGAACTCTTCGAGCTTCCAGCCGTAGTCCTTCGCCAGCCTGGCGATGCGCTTGCGGTAGGCGCCGGGCGTGAGCTGGTTGGGCGGCAGGCTGGTGAGCGCGCGCGTGAGGGTGTTGCCTTCGGCCACCGCCAGCTCGCGCGCATGGCCGCCCCTGGCAGTGACGCCATGCACGGTGAGCCTTTGCAGGGCGCCGGGCAGCTTGCCGCTTTTTTGCGTGGGCAGGGGCTGCGCGTTCACCGCCGCGCAATACACGGCATCGCTCGCCGCCGTTTGCTTGAAGGCATCGGCGCCGTACAGCGCGAGCTGCAGCTCGGCGGGATGCTCATTGAGCAACGGCGCGAGCGCCTGGCGCAACTGGGCATGGCGCGAGTAGGTATCGGCCGCGACATCGAGCATGGCATACACGCGCAGGCCGGCGCCGGTTTCGAGGGCGAGCGGCGTCTTCGCCAGTTCTTCCGCTTTCATGTCCTTGCGCTTGAGGAGAGCGGCGAGCGCCGGCTTGCCGGGCACGTCCGCCAGGGTTTTGCCCTTCGGCATCAGCACCAGCGCATGGCTGACGGCGTCGAGCGTTTTCAGGTTGGCTTCGGTTTTCTTTTCAAGCAGTTGCACGGACATGATGATTTAACTAGGCAGGAGCAAAATTGAATGGATGGGGCTTTTCCGGGATAATAGCGCGATTTTTTCGCAACCCTGCCCACGATAGATAAAGGGTCATCAATGAAACTGGAAGACAAGAAGCGCGTACTGAGGGAGATGGTGGTTCACCGCCGTTTCGAAGAGCGCTGCTACCAAGCCTACATCGAGCGCAAGATCGGCGGCTTTCTGCACCTGTATCCCGGTCAGGAAGCCTGCTGCAACGGCGTGATGGAAGCCGCCCGCCCCGGCTACGACTACGTCATCACCGGCTACCGCGACCACGTGCATGCCATCAAGTGCGGCGCCGATCCCAAGGAAGTCATGGCCGAGCTGTACGGCAAGGAAACCGGCTCCTCCAAGGGCCGCGGCGGTTCCATGCACATCTTCGACGTCAGCAAGCGCTTCATGGGCGGCTACGCGCTGGTCGGCGGCCCCTTCCCGCTCGCCGCCGGCATCGCCAAGGGCATCCAGATGAAGGGCGGCGACGAGATCGCCATCTGCTTCCTCGGCGACGCCGCCAACAACCAGGGCACCTTCCACGAGACCATGAACATGGCCGCGCTGTACAAGCTGCCGGTGCTGTTCGTGTGCGAGAACAACCTCTACGGCATCGGCACCGCCATCGAGCGCTCCACCGCCGTGGTGCACCAGCATAAAAGGGTGTGCGGCTACGACATGGAAGCCGCCGAAACCGACGGCCAGGACATCGAAAAGGTGTACGAGGCCGCCAAGGTCGCCGTCAACCACGTGCGCTCCGGCAAGGGCCCCTACTTCCTCGAGCTGCTGACCTACCGCTATCGCGGTCACTCCATGTCCGACTCGCGCGGCTACCGCTCGCGCGAGGAAGAGGAAATGTGGAAGCAGCGCGACCCCATCTACATCCTGCGCGACCGCCTGATCGCCGAGAAGGCCATGACCATGGCCGACTACGAGGCGATGGAGAAGGAAGTCGACGCCTACATCGAGAACGAAGTCATCAAGTTCGCGGAAGAATCGCCCGAGCCCAAGGTGGAAGAACTCGAAAAATACGTGCTGGCGGACCGCGAAAGCCAGCTGCCCTGGATCACGGGCAAGGCCGCCTGAGGAGAATCAAACATGGCAGAAATAATGTATTGGGAAGCCATCCAGCGCGCCCATGATGAAGAAATGGCCCGCGATCCGCTGGTGATCTGCATGGGCGAGGACATCGGCGTGGCCGGCGGCACCTACAAGGCCACCAAGGGCCTCTACGAAAAATACGGTCCGCTGCGCGTGATCGACACCCCGATTTCCGAGAACAGCTACACCGGCCTCGGCATCGGCGCCTCCTTCCTCGGCGTGCGCCCGATCATCGAACTGATGTCGGTCAACTTCGCCTGGCTGGCCATGGACCAGATGTTCAACTCCGCGGCCAAGGTGCGCTACATGTCCGGCGGCCAGCTCACCGCGCCCTGCGTGTTCCGCTCCGCCGGCGGCGCCGCGCACCAGCTCGGCGCGCAGCATTCGGCGCGCATGGAAAAGGTGTTCATGGGCATCGCCGGCCTGCGCGTGGTGACGCCGTCCAATCCCAAGCAAGCCTACGGCCTGCTGAAATCGGCCATCCGCTGCGACGACCCGGTGTACATCAACGAACACGAGCTGATGTACAACATGAAGGGCGACGTGCCCGACACCGAGTACTTCCACCCGCTGGAAGGCTCGGAAGTCACCCGCTCCGGCACCGACGTCACCCTGTTCGGCTACAACATCTCCGTGCACTGGAACCTCAAGGCCGCGGAAATCCTCGACAAGCAGTACGGCATTTCCGCCGAGGTGGTGGACCTGTATTCGCTGTCGCCGCTCGACCGCGAAGGCATTCGCAAGTCGGTGTCCAAGACCCACCGCGCCGTGGTGGTGGGCGAGGAAGAAGCGCCGGTCGGCGTGTGTTCCGAAGTGATCAGCGTCATCAACGAGGAATGCTTCTTCGAACTCGACGCCGCCCCGGTGCGCGTCAATTCCGCCCTGGTGCCGCAACCCTACAACCATGGCCTGGAAAAGGCCGCCATTCCGAATGCGGAAGACGTGGTCGCGGCGGTGCTTAAATTATTCGGTAAAGCGTGAGCGAGAGGCGTGAGGCGGAACCCCCGATGACCTCACGCCTCACGCCTCACGCCTTTCGCCTCACGGAATAAACGTATGTCAAATCACTATGCGATAACCATGCCCCAGCTCTCGGACACCATGACCGAGGGCGTGCTGGTCACCTGGGAAAAGCAGCCGGGCGACCGCGTCGAGCGCGGCGACATCGTGGCCACGGTGGAAACCGACAAGGCCATCATGGACGTGGAAGTGTTCAAGGCCGGCTACCTGGCAGGACCGCTTGCCGAAGTCGGCAGCACCATTGCCGTCGGCGGCGCGCTGGGCTACATCACCGACACCGCCGGCGACATGGCGATCGCCGCCGGCGAAGTGGTGGAAGAAAAGGCCCAGACCGAAATGATCCCGCACCATGCGGGCACTCCCATCGTCATGCCGCAGCTGTCGGACACCATGACCGAGGGCGTGATGGTCACCTGGGAAAAGCAGCCGGGCGATGCGGTCAAGCGCGGCGACATCGTGGCCACGGTGGAAACCGACAAGGCCATCATGGACGTGGAAGTGTTCCAAGACGGCTTCCTCTCCGGCCCCATCGCCGACGTCGGCTCGGTGATCGAAGTCGGCCACCCCATGGGCTTCATCGTCTCCGATGCCGCCAAGGTCAACACCACCGGCGTCACCCTGGGCGCCGATCATAAAGTAAAAGAAACCCATGCCATGAAGCCGGGCGCGGGCGAAATCAAACCGGCGCCCAAGACCGCGCCGGCGAAATCCAACATCCCGGTCACCGCGCCCAGCGCCGCCTCGGTCAAGGTCGCGCCCGCCGCGCGCCCCGCCGGCCGCCAGGCCAGCCCCTATGCGCGCAAGCTCGCCGCGCAAAGCGGCGTCGATTTGGGCAAGCTCGCCGGCAGCGGCCCCGCCG
This sequence comes from Hydrogenophilaceae bacterium, assembly GCA_024709485.1. GTDB lineage: Bacteria > Pseudomonadota > Gammaproteobacteria > Burkholderiales > Thiobacillaceae > UBA6918. Next base: position 121,699 of record JANJWO010000036.1, read on the forward strand.
GCGTGATCATCGCCGCCGACGTGGCGCGCGCGCGCCCGTCGATGAAGGAAGTCGCGCACAGCCTGCCGCAGGTCGACGTGCCGGGCGAAGGCCGCGCCATGACCTCGATGGAAAAGGCGGTGAGCCACGCCATGACGGCCTCGCTCACGCTGCCCACCTTCAACGCCACCATGAACATCGACACCAGCAAGCTCACCGCCGCCGCCAAGGCGCGCAAGGTGTCGGTGACCGTGGCCATCGCCAAGGCCTGCTCGGTGGCGATGCAGAACTGGCCGCGCATGAACTGGGCCTACCAGCCGGTGGACAAGCTGGTCGAACGCAATGAACACAACTTCGGCGTCGCGGTGAAGTCCGACGACGGCGGCCTGGTGGTGCCGATTCTGCACGGCATCGAGTCCAAGGGCCTGGAAGGCCTGCAGGAGGCCTGGAACGACCTGGTGCCGAGAGCCCGCATCCGCAAGCTCAGCCCGGCCGAGTTCGCCAACCCGACCTTCACCATCTCCAACATGGGCATGTTCGGGATCACGCATTTCACCGCGATCCCCACGCCCGGCATTTCCGCCATTCTGGCCATTGCCGCGAGCGGCCCGCAGGGCACGCCCTTCACCATCACCGCCGACCATCGCGTGCTGAACGGCGCCGACGTGGCCGGCTACCTGGTCGACCTCAAGAACGCCATCGAGAATCCGGAAGCCTGGATTGCCGGCGCGGCCGCGGCAGCGCCGCCGGTCTCGCCCATCCCCGAAGGCAACTGGGACTATCCGGTGGTGGTCATCGGCGGCGGCCCCGGCGGCGAGGACTGCGCGCGCGATCTGGCCGATCACGGCATCAAGGTCGCGATGGTGCACAACGAGCCCTTCCCCGGCGGCGAATGTCTGTGGCGCGGCTGCATCCCGTCCAAGGCCTGGCGCGCCGCCGCCGACGTCATCCGCAACCGCGCGCACGACGCGGAAATGGGCGTCACCGGCACCAGCAAGCCCAAGCTCGACTGGGATCAGGTGGAGAAGCACCGCCGCTGGGTGCAGCAGTCGCGCGGCGAGATGGCGCTCAAGGCCGACAAGGGCATGAAGATCAACGTCATCGAGGGCTTCGGTGAATTCGTCGATGCGCACACGCTGAAGGTCACCGCGCCCGACGGCGCGGTCAACACGCTCACCTTCGGCGCGGCGGTGATCGCCACCGGCGCGCCCGCCTTCGTGCCGCCGATTTCCGGCGCGCGCGAAAACCTGGCGAGCGGCGGCGTGGTCACTTCCGACACCATCTGGAACCTGGCCAAGCCGCCGAAGAAGATGGCCATCGTCGGCGGCGGCGTGATCGGCGTGGAAATGGCGCAGATCTTCCGCGACTTCGGCTGCGAGATCCTCATGCTCGAGCGCAACGCGCGCATCCTCGCCGAAGTGGAAGAGGAAATCGCCAAGACCCTGATCGGCCTGCTGGAGAAGGAAATCAGCGTCGTCACCGGCGCCGAGATCAACGGCATCAACGGCCAGCCCGGCAGCATGAGCGTGGCCTACAAGAACGCCGGCGGCGAAGCCGCCGAGTTCAAGTGCGACGTGGTGCTGATGGCCACCGGCAAGCGCCCGGATACGGCGAAGCTCAATCTCGACAAGATTGGTGTGGCACTCGACGGTGCGGCGATCAAGGTCAACGCCCGCTGCCAGACCTCGCAGCCGCACATCTACGCGGTCGGCGACGTCATCGGCGGCTACATGCTGGCGCACACCGCCGCGACCCAAGGCCGCGTGGCCGCCGACAACCTGCTCGGCCATGCGGCGACCTACGACCAGGACAAGGATTGCGCCGTGACCTTCTCGCGCCCGCAGGCCGGCTTCGTCGGCTTGACGGTGGCGCAGGCCAAGGCCAAGGGCATCGACGCGGTCGAGGCCAAGATGCCGATGAGCATCGACGCCAAGGCCATGATCACCGGCGAGACCGAGGGCATGATCAAGCTGGTGGCGGACAAGGCCAGCGGCCGCATCATCGGCGTGCACTACCTCGCCGACCACACCGACACCCTGATCGGCACCGGCGTGATGATGGTGGCGGGCGAGATGACGCTGAACCAGGTGGCCAAGGCCATCTTCCCGCACCCGACCCAGACCGAGCTGTTCGGCGAACTGGCGCGGCGCCTGCTGGCGCGCATGCGCCGCACCGCCAAGGCCAAGGCCTGAGAACGGCTGCGCGGCATGAGCCATTCAGCGCAGGCCGATATCAACAAGGTCCTGGCCGCGCTGAAAGGCCTGCACCGCGCCTTCCCCATCGAGCAGCGCCTCAAGCTCCAGGCCTGCGACAGCACGCGCGAAACCTATCTCGCCGTGCTGGCGCGCTGGGTGCAGACAGCCTCCGCCCCGTCGCCGGCCGGCTTCGACGCCGAGGCGCTGGACGAACTGCTGGCGCTGGACGCGCTCTACCTGACGGAAGATGAGCAGGCCATCGGCGCCGCGCCGTTCTGCCCCGTCGAAACCGACATCAAGGTCAGCTTCCCGCACGAAACCCTGTATGCGCTGTCGGCGCTGGATGCGCTGGCGCTGCCCAGGCTGCTCGGCAGCGCAGGCGTGATCGAAACCCGCTGCCCGGTCAGCCGCCAGCCCATCACCCTGCAGATCGACGCGCAAGGCAATCCGCTGCCTGCGGAGCTTGACAAGGCCATGGTGGTGTTCCAGAAAATCAGCGAACACGTCCAGCATTATTCCCACGACATCGCAGGGGGAATTCGCTTCGTCCACCCCGCGCTGCGCGGGCGTTTCCCGCAATCGCTCACGCTGGCCGAGGCGGCCGCGACCGTGCACGCTTTTTATGCATTTCAGCGTAGAATGCTGGCAGGAACCTTCTAGGGGGCCCGCAACATCTTCAAAGCTTGATTGCGGGAAAGCGGTATCGGAAGGTTGCCGAGGGGACAATAAACTCAACAAGAACAGGCAACCATGGCGGAACATCCTGCTGACAGCGCGCTAGCGCAGCTCGAACTCACGCTGGAAAATCACCAGCAGTGGGCGGAGGTGATTGTCGCCGGCATTCTGGCCAACGAAGCGCCCGCAGAAGAAAACCTGGTGCCGGGCGCGCACATGCTGTGCGACTTCGGCAAGTGGTATTACAGCCAGACCCACTCCACCGTGCTGACCGAACAGCCGCTGTTCACCACCCTGGAAAAGAAGCATCGCGCCCTGCACGACACCGCGCGAAGCCTGCTGACCGCCCCGGCCGGCGAGGACAAGGCCGACGCCTACCGGCAGTTTTCCGGCGCCTCCAGCGAAATGGCGCAGCACATCCGCAGCCTGATCCAGGCGCTGCTGACCAGCGAACTCACCACCGACGCGCTGACCGGCGTGCCCAACCGCCGCCAGATGGACGAGCAGCTCGAGGAGGCGATCTACGCCGCCACCCACATCCTGCGCGAACCGGCCTGCCTGGCGCTGTCCGACCTCGACCACTTCAAGCGCATCAACGACACCTACGGCCACGGCGTCGGGGACGAGGTGCTGAAAGCCTTCAGCCAGCTCCTGCTCACCAGCATGCGCGACACCGACCGCATCTACCGCTACGGCGGCGAGGAATTCCTCATCTTCATGAACCATGTCGATATGGAAATAGCCGAAAACATACTCGACCGGCTGCGGGAAAAAATCTCGCGCTACCCGCTGCATATCGAAGGGCTGTCCGCGCCGCTCAACATCACGGTTTCCTTCGGCATCGCCCAGGTGATTCCGAACGAAACCCTGCGCAGCCTGATCCGGCGCGCGGACGAGGCCCTGTATCAGGCCAAGAGCGACGGGCGCAACCGGGTCTGCACCACCCGCCAGTTCGCTGCCTAGCCAAATCGATTTCGCAGCCGCGAAATTGGCGCCAACGCGCCCTGGCGAACGATCCGGGCCGGGCAATTTCCCCGCTTTCCCCAACCCCGGGCACCCGCTCGGGTAAAATCGCAGGTTTAGCTCGATTGCCGCACCGCCATGTCCTCGCTTAAAGACGAAATCCGCCGCCGCCGCACTTTCGCCATCATTTCCCACCCCGACGCCGGCAAGACCACGCTCACCGAAAAACTGCTGTGGTACGGCGGCGCCATCCAGGTCGCGGGCGAGGTGCGCGCGCGCAAGGCCAGCCGCCACGCCACTTCCGACTGGATGGAACTGGAAAAGCAGCGCGGCATTTCCGTGACCTCCTCGGTGATGCAGTTCCCCTATTCCAGGGATGGCCGCGAACACATCATCAACCTGCTCGACACCCCCGGCCACGAGGACTTCTCCGAGGACACCTACCGCACCCTCACCGCGGTGGACTCGGCGGTGATGGTGATCGACTCGGTCAACGGCGTGGAGGCGCAGACCATCAAGCTGCTGCACGTGTGCCGCATGCGCGACACCCCCATCCTCACCTTCATCAACAAGCTCGACCGCGAGGGCAAATCCCCCATCGAGCTGCTGGACGAGATCGAATCGGTGCTGGAAATGCAGTGCGCGCCGATGACCTGGCCGATCGGCATGGGCAAGCGCTTCCGCGGCGTGTATCACCTCTACGACGACAGCGTGCTGGTGTTCGACTCCCAGGCCGAGAAAGGCGCCTGCGAAATCATCCGCGGGCTCGACAACCCCGAGCTCGACGCGCGCATCGGCGAGCAGGCCGACGAGTTGCGCCTGGAAGTGGAGCTGGTGCGCGGCGCCTCGCACGCCTTCGCGCGCGAGGCTTATCTGGCCGGCAAGCAGACCCCGGTGTTCTTCGGCTCGGCGGTGAACAACTTCGGCGTGCAGATGCTGCTCGACGCCATCGTCGACCTCTCGCCCGCGCCCAAGGCCCGCCCCACGGAGACGCGCGAAGTGCAGCCGGACGAGGCCAAGTTCTCCGGCTTCGTGTTCAAGATCCAGGCCAACATGGACCCCAGGCACCGCGACCGCATCGCCTTCGTGCGCGTGTGCTCCGGCCGCTTCGACCGCGGCATGAAGCTCAGGCAGGTCTCCACCGGCAAGACCCTGGCGGTCAACAACGCCATCACCTTCATGGCGCAGGACCGCAACACCGCCGAGGAAGCCTATGCCGGCGACATCATCGGCATCCCCAACCACGGCACCATCCGCTTGGGCGACAGCTTCAGCGAAGGCGAGGCCCTGAAGTTCACCGGCATCCCCTCGTTCGCGCCGGAACTGTTCAGGAAGGCGCGCATCAAGAACCCGCTCAAGATGAAGCAGCTGCAGAAGGGCCTGCAGCAGCTGGCCGAGGAGGGCGCGACGCAGTTGTTCAAGCCGCTCGCCACCAACGACCTGATCCTCGGCGCGGTCGGCAGCCTGCAGTTCGACGTGGTCGCGCACCGCCTGGAAAACGAATACGACGTGGACGTGGCCTTCGAGCCCTGCGAATACGCCACCGCGCGCTGGCTGCGCGGCTCCGACGCCGACCTCAAGCAGCTGACCGACAAGTACGGCTACAACGTCGCTTTGGACGGCGCCGAGGAATACGTCTACCTCGCGCCCAACCGCGTCAACCTGCAGCTGACGCAGGAGCGTTTTCCTGACGTAAGATTTCTGGAAACCCGGGAAATATATTGATCGCGGCTGAAGGAATAGAATTAACCGCAGAGTTCGCGGAGGACGCGGAGTGAACGGCTTAAACACAGAGGAAGCAGAGGCAACAGAGGAAAGCGATTTCCTCATTGTTTCCGTGTAATCCTCTGCTCCCTCTGTTACCTCTGTGTAATTGCTTTTCCTCCACGAACTCTGCGGTCAACAAACCTGAATAGGCTTCTGTCTCAAATGTTTCCATACTCTCTGCTGCGCCCCGCCCTGTTCGCGCTCGACCCGGAGACCGCGCACGATCTGACGATCGCGGCGCTCGCCAAGGCCGGGGCGCTGGCGGGGCTGGGCTGCGGCAAGACCGCCGGACGTGAAGTCGAGGTCATGGGCCTGAGATTCCCCAATCCGGTGGGTCTCGCCGCCGGCCTCGACAAAAACGGCGCGGCCATCGACGGCCTGGCCGCATTGGGGTTTGGCTTCATCGAAATCGGCACCGTCACGCCGCGCCCGCAGCCGGGCAACCCCCGGCCGCGCATGTTCCGCCTGCCCGCGGCCGGCGCCATCATCAACCGCATGGGCTTCAACAATCACGGCGTCGCCGCGCTGGTGGAGAACGTCAGGCGCGCGAAATACCAGGGCATCCTCGGCATCAATATTGGAAAAAATGCCGACACCCCGATCGAGCGCGCCGCCGACGATTACCTCGCCTGCCTCGATGCGGTGTATGCGCACGCGAGCTATGTCACCGTCAACATCTCCTCGCCCAACACCAAGAATCTGCGCGACCTGCAAAGCGCGGACGCGCTGGACGCACTGCTCGCGCAGCTGAAGCGGCGCCAGGCCGAACTCGCCCAGGCCCACGGCCGCTACGTGCCCATCGCGTTGAAGATCGCGCCCGACCTCGACCATGAGCAGATCGCCGCCATCGCCGAGCTGCTGCGCCGCCACCGCCTGGACGCGGTGATCGCCACCAACACCACGCTGGCGCGCGACCAGGTCGCCCATCTTGCGCACGGCCAGGAGGCCGGCGGGCTTTCCGGTGCGCCGGTGCGCGAAAAATCCACCGCCGTGATACGCGAACTGGCGCGCCTGCTGCAAGACGAAGTGCCCATCATCGGCGTGGGCGGCATTCTCTCCGGCGCCGACGCCCGCGAAAAAATTTCCGCTGGCGCAAAGCTGGTTCAGGTCTACACTGGGCTCATCTATCGCGGGCCGGCCCTGGTGCGCGAATGCATCGAGGCGCTGAAATGAGGGGACATCAATAAGCACCACGCCCAAATCCGGACTGCCCGCCCTCACCCTGGGCGCGATCGGCGTGGTATTCGGCGACATCGGCACCAGCCCGCTGTATGCCGTCAAGGAAGTGTTCCACGAAAGCCACGGCATCGGGCTCAGCGAAGCCAACGTGCTGGGCATGCTGTCGCTGGTGTTCTGGGCGCTGATGCTGGTGGTGTCGCTGAAATACGTGTTGTTCATCATGCGCGCCGACAACCGCGGCGAAGGCGGCATCATGGCGCTCATCGCGCTGGCGCAGCAGGCCACGCACAGGCGGCCGCGGCTGAAATGGGCCTTCCTCACCCTGGGCGTGTTCGGCGCCGCGCTGTTCTACGGCGACGGCATCATCACCCCGGCCATTTCCGTGCTGTCCGCCGTCGAGGGCCTGGAGTTCGCCACCCCCGGCATGCACGTCTTCGTCATTCCCATCGCACTGATCATCCTGGTCGGCCTGTTCGTGGTGCAGCGCTGGGGCACCGGCCAGGTCGGCCGCTTCTTCGGACCGGTCATGCTGGTCTGGTTCCTGGCCCTGGCCGGCCTCGGCATCAAGGAAATCATCCACAATCCGCATGTGCTGCTGGCGCTGAATCCGCAATACGCCCTCCTGTTCTTCGTCAACAATCAGACCGCGGGCTTCCTGGCGCTGGGCTCGGTGGTGCTGGTCGTCACCGGCTCCGAAGCGCTGTATGCGGACATGGGCCATTTCGGCAAGCAGGCGATCCGCACCGCCTGGGTCGGGCTGGCGCTGCCGGCATTGCTGCTCAACTACTTCGGCCAGGGCGCGCTGATCCTGCGCCATCCCGAGGCGCTGGAAAACCCCTTCTACCGCCTGGCGCCGGAAGGCACGATCTATCTGCTCATCGGGCTGGCCACGCTCGCCACCATCATCGCCTCGCAGGCGGTGATTTCGGGCGCGTATTCCATCACCCGCCAGGCCATCCAGCTGGGCTACCTGCCGCGCATGCGCGTGGTGCACACTTCCAGCCGCGAGATCGGCCAGGTCTACATCCCCTTCATCAACACCGCGCTTGCCATCGGCGTCGCCGGCCTGGTGCTGGGTCTGCGCAACTCCTCCAACCTGGCCGCCGCCTACGGCATCGCCGTCACCGGCACCATGGCCATCGACACGCTGCTCGCTTCCCTGGTGGCCTATTCGCTGTGGAAAAAGAACCTCGGGGCGGTGATCGCGCTGGGGGTTTTCTTCCTCGTCATCGACCTTTCCTTCTTCGCCGCCAACCTGCCGAAAATCCCGCACGGCGGCTGGTTCCCGCTGGTGGTCGGCGCGTTGGTCTTCGTCCTGCTCGCGACCTGGAAGAAGGGCCGCGGCCTGCTGCAGAAAAAGCAGTCCGATGAGACCCTGCCGCTTGAGCCCTTCCTGGAAAGCCTGCTGGCGCATCCTCCGGTGCGCGTGCCCGGCACCGCGGTGTTCCTCACCACCAGCCGCTCCAGCGTGCCGCATGCGCTGCTGCACAACCTGATCCACAACAAGGTGCTGCACGACAGGCTGATCTTCCTCACCGTCGTGACCGAGGAAGTCCCCTTCGTCCCCGAGATCGACCAGATCGAAATCGACGATCTCGGCCATGGCGCCTGGCGCATGATCGCGCGCTACGGCTTCAAGGACGAGCCCGACATCCCACTGGCGCTGGCGCGCTGCGACGCCCTGGGCATGCACTTCAACATGATGGAAACCTCCTTCTTCCTCAACCGCGAAACCATCCTGCCCGGCAAGCTGCCGGGCATGGCGCTGTGGCGCGAAAAGCTGTTCGCCTGGATGAACCGCAGCGCCTCGACCGCCATGGTATTCTTCAAGCTGCCGCCCAACCGCGTGATCGAGCTGGGCACGCAGGTAGAGATTTAGCCTGCGGGGACGACAGGCTGAAATGGACACAACCCGGAAGACATGTAAGGAGCCTCCGTGCTGATCGGCATCCCCAAGGAAATCAAGGACAACGAATACCGCGTGGCGATGACGCCGGGCGGCGTGCAGGCGCTCGCCGAGGCCGGGCACGCGGTGCGGGTGGAGGCCGGCGCCGGCGCGGCCATCGGCTTTTCCGACGCGGACTATCGCGCGGCGGGCGCGGAACTGGCCGGCGCGCCGGCGGACGTGTGGCAGGCCGAGCTGGTGGTCAAGGTCAAGGAGCCGCAGGACGCGGAAACGCCGCGGCTGCAGTCCGGCCAGATGCTGTTCTGCTACCTGCATCTGGCGGCCATGCCCGAGCTGGCCAGGACCCTGCTGGCAAAAAACGTGACGGCCTTCGGCTACGAAACCGTGACCGACGCGGCGGGCGGTTATCCGCTATTGAAGCCCATGTCGGAAATCGCCGGGCGCATGGCGCCGCAGATGGGCGCGCTCGGCCTGACGCTGCCCTACGGCGGCAACGGCACCCTGCTCGCCGGCGTGCCGGGCGTCTGGCCCGGGCGCATCGCCATCCTCGGCGGCGGCAACGTGGGCATGAATGCGGTGCGCGTGGCGGTCGGCCTGGGCGCCCAGGTGCGGCTGCTGGATCGGAATGCCGAGAAACTGCGCCATGCGGACGAACGCTACGGCGCGCGCTGCGAAACCGCCTTCGCCACTGCGGACGAGGTCGCCCGGGCGGTCGCCCAGGCCGACGTCGTCATCGGCGCCGCTCTGGTGGCCGGCCGCCGCGCGCCGCACATCCTGACGCGCGCGCATCTGCGCGCCATGCGCCCCGGTTCGGTGCTGGTCGACGTCGCCATCGACCAGGGCGGCATCGCGGAAACCTCGCGCCCCACCACGCACAGCGATCCGTTTTACGTGGAGGAAGGCATCGTGCATTACTGCGTCACCAACATGCCCGGCGCGGTGGCGCGCACCGCCACCCTGGCGCTGACCCAGGCCACGCTGCCTTTCGTGCTGGCATTGGCCGGGCACGGCATCGGCGCGGCGGCGGAAGATCCGCATCTGGGCAAAGGCTTGCAGCTCCGGAACGGGGAAATCGTCTATCCCGGCCTCGCCGAGGACATCGAAAAACCACGTTGACAAAGGCGCCGGGAAAATTCCCCGCTGTTGCCACGGTTGAATATCGCGCGGCCACACCGGATAATTCGGATAATTGTCTCTTGTAACAAGACGCCTTGGAACATTACCTCCTTCTCCTCATCGGCACGGTGTTCGTGAACAACATCGTCATGTCCAAGATCCTTGGCCTGTGCCCGTTCATGGGCGTGTCGAAAAAGCTGGAAACCTCGATTTCCATGGGGCTCGCCACCACCTTCGTGCTGACCCTGGCTTCGGGCACGTCCTACCTCATCAACGAATACCTGCTCGGCACCGACCTCTTCTACCTGCGCACGCTGTCCTTCATCGTGGTCATCGCCGGCATCGTGCAGTTCACCGAGATGTTCATCCACAAGACCAGCCCGGTGCTGTACCAGGTGCTGGGCATCTACCTGCCGCTCATCACCACCAACTGCGCGGTGCTGGGCATTCCGCTGCTGAATGCGCAGGCGCAGCACAATTTCGTCGAGTCGCTGCTGTTCGGCGCCGGCGGCGCCATCGGTTTTTCCATGGTGCTGGTGCTGTTCGCCGGCATCCGTGAACGCATGGAAGCGGCCGACGTGCCGAAAGTCTTTCAGGGCACCAGCATCGCCATGATCACCGCCGGACTGATGAGCCTGGCCTTCATGGGCTTTTCCGGCCTCGTGAAAATCTGATGCTGACCGCCATTCTGGTCATGGCCGGCATCGCCGTCGCGGTGGGCGCGGTGCTGGGCTTCGCCGCGCTGCGCTACAAGGTGGAAGGCGATCCGCTGGTGGAGAAGATCGACGCCATCCTGCCGCAGACGCAGTGCGGCCAGTGCGGCTTTCCGGGCTGCCGGCCCTACGCCGAGGCGATCGCCAAGGGCGAGGCCGACATCAACCTGTGCCCGCCCGGCGGCGAGGAAGGCGTGAAAAAGCTGGCCGAGCTGCTGGGCGTGGAGCCCAAGCCGCTGGACGAATCCCATGGCGTGCAAAAGCCCAAGTCCGTCGCCTTCATCGACGAGAGCCTGTGCATCGGCTGCACTTTGTGCATCCAGGCCTGCCCGGTGGACGCGATACTCGGCGCCGCCAAGCAGATGCACACCATCATCGCCGCCGAATGCACCGGCTGCGAGTTGTGCGTGGCGCCCTGCCCGGTGGATTGCATTTCCATGGTGCCGCTCAAGGAAGACGTCGGCAACTGGAAGTGGAAATACCCGGTGTTCAAATTGAAGCAGGTCGCATGATGGAACTGCACCGTTTTCCCGGCGGCATTCATCCGGACGAGCAAAAAGCGCAATCCGCAGCGCGCCCCATCCACGCCGCCTTCGTTCCGAAAAAGCTCGTCGTGCCGCTGCGCCAGCATATCGGACAGCCGGCCAAGCCCGTCGTCCAGGTGGGCGAGCATGTGCTCAAGGGCCAGATGATCGCGGAGGCGGACGGCTATGTGTCGGTCGCCATCCACGCGCCCTCCTCGGGCACCGTCACCGACATCGGCCTTGCCGCCGTGCCCCACCCGTCCGGCCTGCCGGATTTGTGCATCACCATCGCCACCGACGGCAAGGACGAATGGATGGCGCGCACGCCCGTCGACTGGCGCAACACCGATCCGGCGGCGCTCCGGGGCCATGTCCGCGACATGGGTATCGTCGGCCTGGGCGGAGCGGTGTTCCCCAGCTCCATCAAGCTCGACCCGGCGGGCAACCCGCCCATCCACACCCTCGTTCTCAACGGCGGCGAATGCGAGCCCTGGATCACCTGCGACGACCGCCTGATGCGCGAGTGCGCCGAGGACATCCTCGAAGGCGCGCGCATCATGCAGCACCTGCTCGGCGCGAGCAGAGTGATCGCGGGCATCGAGGACAACAAGCCCGAGGCCATTGCCGCCATGCGCGCCGCCGCGCAAAAGCTCGGCCTCGCAGTCGAAGTCGCGGCCATGCCCACGATCTATCCCGGCGGCGGCGGCAAGCAGATCACCAAGACCCTGACCGGGCTCGACACCCCCTCGGGCGGGCGCACCACCGATGTCGGCGTGCAGGTCTTCAACATGGGTACCAGCTACGCGCTGGCGCGCGCCATCCTGCACGGCGAGCCACTGATCTCGCGCATCGTCACCGTCACCGGCCATGTGCTGCGGCCGCAAAATTATGAAGTCCTGATCGGCACGCCGATGCGCGAGCTGCTCCTGCGCGCGGGCGAGCGCGACGGCACCACCGGCATCATCATGGGCGGGCCGATGATGGGCTTCGACGTGCCGAATCCGGATGTGCCGGTGGTCAAGTCCACCAACTGCGTGCTGGCCAAGTCCGCCGAGCTGTTCCCGCCCAAGCCGCGCGAGCTGCCCTGCATCCGCTGCACCCAGTGCGTGCCGGTGTGCCCGGCCGAACTGCAGCCGCAGCAGCTGTACTGGTTCGCGCGCGCCAAGGATCTCGGCAAGGCCCAGGAATATCACCTGTTCGACTGCATCGAATGCGGCTGCTGCAGCTACGTCTGCCCCAGCCACATTCCGCTGGTGGACTACTACCGCTTCGCCAAGAGCGAGATCTGGGCGCGCGAGAAGGAAAAGCGGCTGGCCGACACCGCGCGCGACCGCCACGAATTCCGCCTCTTCCGCCAGGAACGCGAGAAGAAGGAAAAGGCCGAGCGCCTGGCCGCCAAGGCCCAGACCAAGAAAGCCGAGGCGCCGGTCCTCTCCACGCCCGAGCAGGACGCCAAGCAGAAGCTGATCCAGGAAGCGCTGGCCCGCGCCCAGGCCAAGAAGGCCGCGGTCTCGCCGAAGAATGTCGACAACCTGTCACCGGTCAAGCAGGCGGAAATCGCCGAGATCGAAGCGCGGCGGGCTAAAATCCGCGCAATCGCCAAGCAGCCGGTGGAACCGGAACAACCCTGAACCTAGCGCACACAATGACCGCTTCCGCCCACATCCTGCAAAAAGGCAGCGTCACCCGCGTGATGCTGCTGGTACTGGCCTGCCTCCTGCCCGGCGTGCTGGCCTATGTCTGGCAGTTCGGCTGGGGCATCGTCATCAACCTGGCGTGGGCGTCCATTCTGGCGCTGGCCCTGGAGGCGCTGGCGCTGCGGCTGCGCAGCTACCCGCTCAAGCCTTTCCTCGCCGACGGCAGCGCGGTCGTCACCGCCTGGCTGCTGGCGCTGTCCTTGCCGCCGCTGGCGCCGTGGTGGCTCACCCTGGTCGGCATGCTGTTCGCAATCGGCGTGGCCAAGCACCTTTATGGCGGCCTCGGACAGAACATTTTCAATCCCGCCATGATCGGGTTCGCCGTGCTCATCATCTCCTTCCCGGCGCAGATGACGCAATGGGCCGCCCCGCTTTCCCTGGCGGCGCAGCCGCTGACTTTCGGCGAAAGCCTGGGCTTCATTTTCGGCGGCGGCCTGCCGCCGGGCCTGGGGCTGGATGCGGTGGTTTCGGCCACCCCGCTCGACACGCTGCGCACCGGCCTGCTGCAGCAGCACACCTTGCACGAGATCCAGGCCGCCAGCCACGTTTTCGGCAGCGTCGGCGGAGTGGGCGGTGAATGGGTGGCCGCGGCCTATCTCGCGGGAGGACTCATCCTGTGGGCGCTGCGCATCGTGCCCTGGCAGGTGCCGGCGGCCTTCCTCGCCGGCATCTGGCTCACCGCCGGCTTCCTGCATTGGGCGGACGCCGGACGCTACGCCGCGCCGTGGTTCCAGATCGCGACTCCCAGCGCCATGCTCGGCGCATTTTTCATCGCGACCGACCCGGTCACCGGCGCGACCACGCCGCGCGGCCGCCTGATCTTCGGGCTGGGCGCAGGCTTCCTCACCGTCATCATCCGCGCCTTCGGCGGCTATCCGGACGGCGTGGCTTTCGCCATCCTGCTGATGAACCTGTGCGTGCCGCTGATCGATGCCTACACCCAGCCGCCGGTGTTCGGCGCAGCCAAGAAAAAATGAATGCGCCCCTGAAAAACGCGCTGCGCACCGGCGTCGTCCTGTTCCTGTTCGCGTTCATCGGCACGGCGCTGCTGGCCTACACCTATCGCCACACCCACGGCATCATCGAGGCGAGCGCACAGGCGGAGAAACTCGCGCTCATCAACCAGGTGCTGCCGCAGCAGCTCTATGACAACGACCCGCTCGCCGCCCACCGCGAACTGCCCGCCGACCCGCTGCTGGGCACGCGCAGGCCCTCCGGCATGTGGCTCGCTACCAAGGGCGGCCAGGCCGCCGGCGTGGTGCTGGAAGCGGTCGCGCCGGAGGGCTACGCCGGCGACATCAACCTGCTCATCGGCATCGACGCCAATGGCGTGGTGACGGGCGTGCGCGTCACCCAGCACAAGGAAACGCCCGGCCTCGGCGACTATATCCAGTTGACCAAAAGCGACTGGATACTGCAGTTCGACGGCAAGCCCTACGACGCCGGCCAGGACGGCCGCTGGAAAGTGAAAAAGGACGGCGGCGACTTCGACGCGCGCGCCGGCGCCACCATCACGCCGCGCGCCATCGTCAAGGCGGTGCGCCAGGCGCTAAAATATTTTCACGCGCACCGCGAAACGCTGTTGCGCCCGCAGGAGTCCAAGCAGCCATGATCAGCAAACAGGAATTCGCCACCCTCGCCCACAACGGCCTCTGGAAGCAAAACAGCGGCGTGGTCCAGTTGCTGGGGCTGTGCCCGCTGCTGGCCATCAGCAGCAACGTGGTCAATGCCCTGTCGCTGGGCCTGGCCACGGTGTTCGTCATGGCGGCGTCCAGCCTGGCGGTGTCGGGGGTGCGCAATTTCGTGCCGCATGAAGTCCGCATCCCGGTGTTCATCCTCATCATCGCCGCGCTGGTCACCATCATCGACCTGGCCCTGAACGCCTTTGCCCACCCCTTGTATCTGGTGCTGGGCATTTTCATCCCGCTCATCACCACCAACTGCATCGTGCTGGCGCGCGCCGACGCCTATGCCTCCAAGAACCATCCCCTGCACAGCGCGCTCGACGGCGCGCTGATGGGCCTGGGCCTGACCCTGGTGCTGGTGATACTGGGCGGCCTGCGCGAAGTCGCCGGCCAGGGCACGCTGCTGTCGGGAATCGACCTCGCGCTCGGGCCGGCGGCGAAGGGCTGGGTCATCACCCTCCTGCCGGATTACAAGGGCTTCCTGCTGGCGATCCTGCCGCCCGGCGCCTTCCTCGGCCTGGGACTGCTGATCGCCGGGCGCAACTGGATCGAGCAGCGCGCCCTGCGCCGCGCGCAGCGGGACGCGCGCACCGCCGCCGCCCAGCCGGCATGAAAATTCGCGGCAAGGCGCCGCGCAAACCGCGCAATCCGCTGGTGGTGCTGGTCAAGCAGCGCAAGGCCGGCACGCATGCGCCGACGCTCAAGGCCCAGCGCCTGAAAGCCAAGCTGGCGCTGAAGCGGCAACTGAAAAAACCGGAACAATAGAATTAACCGCGGGCACGGGGCGCGCGGGGAAGGCAGCGAAATAATTTTTACCGCAGCGGGCGCGGCATGTTCGGCGGCTTGCTTCGCAAGCTCCGCAGTTGATTCTCGATTTCCCCCGTGTTCCCGTGGTTATTGGCGGCGGCGATGCGGCTAAACTGGCGCCTCGCTCCGGCAACACGCCCCGCGAGCGTAAACCGCATGATCGGCATCAAGGCTTGCGGCAATTTTTGCCCAGGCTTCCCAACAATCAGGGCAAGCACGGATTTGATCGAAAGGGGATGGAAATGTTTGGCAGAGGCACCAAAAAGGCGCTGGCGGCGGCGCTGGCGGAGAATGCGCAGCTGCACGCCCGCGCGCAAGCGCTCGAAAGCGAGCTGGCCGACATGCGGGGCGTGCAGGAACGGCACGATCTGCTCTCGGGCGTGCTCGACAACATTCCCCGCTTCGGCGAATCGCTCTTTGGCATCCAGCAATCGTTTTCCAGCCTTTCGGCGCAGTTGAACCAGGACAAGGTTTCGGCCTCGACCGCGGCGAGCGAATCCGATGCCAACCGCGCCACCTTCCGCAAGATCGCCGACAACCTGCATACGATGTTCGAGCGCATCAACGCCGCCGGCGAGAGCGTCGAGGGTCTGTCGCGGCGGGCCGGGGAAATCGGCGGCATCGTCCAGCTGATCAAGGAGATCGCCGAGCAGACCAACCTGCTGGCGCTGAACGCCGCTGTCGAGGCGGCACGCGCCGGCGAGGCCGGGCGCGGCTTCGCGGTCGTCGCCGACGAGGTGCGCAGGCTCGCCGAGCGCACCGCCAGCGCCACCGCCGAGATCAGCCGGCTGGTGGCCGGCATCCAGGCGGAGACCGCCGAGGCGAAAGGCATCATGGATGCCGGTGCCGGCAACGCCGCCAGCCAGGGCGCCGAGAGCGAGGCGGCGACGCGCAGCATGGGGCGCATGCTCGACCTCGCGCAGCACATGCAGACCACGATCGCCTCCTCCTCGCAGCTTGCCAACATCGAGCTTGCCAACATCGAAGAGCTGACCCTGAAGCTCGAGGTGTACAAGGTCTTGCTGGGGTTCTCGAAGCTCAGGCCCGAGGATCTGCCCGACGAAACGCAGTGCCGGCTCGGGCGCTGGTACTTCGAGGGCGAGGGCAAGGCGGAGTTCTCGCGCCTGCCCGGATACCAGGAGATGGAGAGCCCGCACAAGGCCGTGCACGTCTACGCCCGGCGGGCGATCGAACGCCATCGGGCCGGCGATACCGCCGGCGCGCTCGACGCGCTGACCCGCATGGAGAAGGCCAACCTGCGGGTGATGACGGGCATAGGGCACATCCTGGCCCAGCATTCCGCACGGGCGGAGGGCGCGGCACGCGCCACCCGCGCAGTGCGGGCCTGACGGCGGTTTTCGCCCATGGTCGCTGCCGTCCGCTTGACCGGCTTTTAGCATGAACCAGGAAAAACGCGCCGAAATCTTCCGCCGCCTGCAGGCCATCGACCCCCACCCCGCCACCGAGCTCGAATACGGCACCCCCTTCGAGCTGCTGGTCGCCGTGGTGCTGTCGGCGCAGGCCACCGACAAGGGCGTCAACCTCGCCACCCGGCGGCTGTTTCCGGTGGCCAACACGCCGCAAACGATTCTCGCCCTCGGCGAGGACGGCCTGCGCGATTACGTCAAGACCATCGGCCTCTACCAGAGCAAGGCCAGGCACATCATCCAGACCTGCAAGATGCTCATCGACGCGCACGGCGGCGAGGTGCCCGCCACGCGCGAGGAACTGGAAAGGCTGCCGGGCGTGGGGCGCAAGACCGCCAACGTCATCCTCAACGTGGCCTTCGGCCAGCCGACCATGGCGGTGGACACCCACATCTTCCGCGTCTCCAACCGCACCGGGCTCGCCCCCGGCAAGACCCCGCTGGAGGTGGAAAAGAAGCTGCTGAAACACGTGCCGAAGGAATTCATGCAGCACGCGCACCACTGGCTGATCCTGCACGGCCGCTACACCTGCGTCGCGCGCAAGCCCAAGTGCGGCGAATGCGTGATCGCCGATCTGTGCGACTACAAGGACAAGAATGTTTAACCCCAGCCGCGATCAGGTGCGGCAGTTCTTCTTCGGCGTCTGGGGCAAGTACAAGAACCGCCAGCCGCTGGAAGGCGCGGAGGCGCTGGCGCTGCCGATCATCCTGCAGCACCCCGAATACCATGGCGTGCTGGACGACCCGGAGCGCCATCAGGACAGGGACTACCTGCCCGAGCTGGGCGAAACCAATCCCTTCCTGCATCTGGCCATGCACCTTTCCCTGGCGGAGCAGGTTTCGATCGATCAGCCGCCCGGCATCCGCGAGCGGCTCGGCCGCCTCGCCGCCCGGCTGGGCGACCGCATGGCGGCCGAGCATGCCGCCATGGACTGCCTGGCGGAAATGATCTGGCGCGCGCAGCGCGACGGCGGCGGCTACGCGCCCGCGGGCTACCTCGACTGCCTGGACGAGAAAATCGGATAGGCCCATACGATGCCGGAAGCCGTCATGCAAACACCGCTGTGCCGCCTGCTGCTGCTGCTGGCTCTGCTTCCCGGCGTCGGCCATGGCGCGGCGGTCGAATCCACGGACCTGCCGGAGCCGGCCGTCCAGGTCGCCAGCCAGGATGGCGTCCTGGTCATGGACCTCAGCTACCGCGTCCCGGTGCCGCCGCGCGAGGCCTGGTCGGTGCTGACCGACTTCGAGCACATGGCGGATTTCGTGCCCAATCTCGAATCCAGCAGGATATTGCAGCGCAGCGGCACGCGCCTCGAGGTCGAGCAGGCCGGCAGCCTCCGCCTCGGCGTGCTGCCCATACACTACGAATCGACCCGGCAAATCGACACCGTCCCCTACCAGTCGATCCGTTCGCATACGCTGTCCGGCACCGCCCGCCTGGAGAGCGTCATGGTGCTGACGCCCGCCGGCGACGGCACGCTGCTTTCGTATCACGCCAGCGCGGTGCCGGACCTGCCCGTGCCCGCCAGCCTGCTCGGCTCCTATCTCGGCGAATTGCTGGAGAGCCAGTTCAAGGCCATGGGCCGCGAGATGGTGCGCCGCGCGCAACTGAGCGGCGCCAGCGCGGGCGGCGAGCCGGCGCCGCCCGCCCGCGAGGCGGCTTCGGCGGCCCCCCGCCAGGCCGCGAACGGCGCCGGGCCAGCCATCAGGCAAAGCGGGCTCGCCCCCAAAAAGACCCGCCTGCCCACGAAAAAACGGCCGGGATGAGCGGCCGTTTTTCGTCGCAAGGCCGCGCTCAGTATTTCTGGATCAGGCCATGCTGCCTGGAGAAAAAGACGGCCAGATCCTCCATGTCCCGATCGGACAGGCTCGCCACCTGGCCCTGCATGACGGGGTTCTTGCGCTTGCCGTTCTTGTAGCTGCGCAAGGAGTGCAGCAGGTAGTCCGCGTGCTGCCCGGCGAGCATGGGGAACAGCGGCGTCGGGCTGTTGCCGTCGGGACCGTGGCAGCCCGCGCAGACCGTGGACTTGGCCTTGCCGGCTTCCGCGCTGCCGCCGGCCAGAGCCGGGGCGCTGGCCGCGAGCGCAAGGGAGATGGCAAACAGCGTGATGGTTGGTTTCATGTTTTTCCCCTCCGCGATCAATTGCTCGGTCCGCTGTAGGACGAGGCGTAGTAGGCGGCCAGATTCTGCATGTCCTCCTCGGACAGGCTGGCGGCGATGGCCATCATGCTGGGATGATTGCGCTCGCCGGTCTGGTACTGCTTGAGCGCGGCGACGATGTATTCCTCGTGCTGCCCGCCCAGCTTGGGCACATGATAGGTTTCCGGGTAAGCCGTCCGCCAACCGGGAATGCCGTGGCAGCCGGCGCACATCGAGGTTTTTTCGCGGCCCTTGACCGGATCCCCGCCTGCCTGGGCGGACAGACTCAGCGCGCAGGCGAGCGCTGCCACTACTGTCGTGATATGCGTTGCTTTCATCTTCCTCTCTCCTCGGTGGTGTGGTGGGTGTTATAATTTTTTCCAAGACTTGCTTTTTATGCCTTGACTCCTGGGGCATTCTATGCCCGCGCTGCGTGCCGCCGCAACCGCCCCGGTAAATAATGCCAGCGCCCCCACAAACCACCTTGCCGGCTTGCAAAACACCTTATGCGGCTTGACGCCTCCGCCTGCCCCCTCTGGCTCTACAAGCTGCTGCCCTTCCTGCGCTGGTGGCCGCAGGTCAATCGGGGCACGCTCAAAGCCGACACCGTGGCCGGCCTCTCCGGCGCGATCATCGTGCTGCCGCAGGCGGTGGCGTTCGCCATCATCGCCGGCCTGCCGCCCGAATACGGCCTGTATGCGGCCATGGTGCCGACCATCCTGGCGGCGCTGTTCGGTTCGAGCTGGCATCTGGTATCCGGCCCGACCACCGCGATTTCCATCGTCGTCTTCGCCTCGGTCAGCCCGCTGGCCGAACCCGGCACCGCCCACTTCATCGGGCTGGTGCTCACCCTCACCTTTCTCGCCGGCCTGTTCCAGCTGCTCATGGGACTGGCGCGCATGGGGGCGCTGGTCAATTTCATTTCGCACACCGTGATCATCGGTTTCACCGCCGGCGCCGCGATCCAGATCGCGGCCAGCCAGATCAAGAACTTCCTCGGCCTCGCCATCCCGCGCGGCGCGCATTTTCATGAAGTCCTCGGGCATACCGCAACCCATCTGGCCGACATCAACCCTTACGTGGCCGCGACCGGCCTCATCACCCTGCTGAGCGGCATCGCTTCGCGCAAATACCTGCCGAGGCTGCCCTACATGATCGTCGCCATGGTCGTGGGCAGCGGGTTCGCGGCGGCGCTCAACCATTTCTACGGCGAGGCGGCGACCGGCATCCATACGGTCGGTGCCCTCGATGTCGGCCTGCCGCCGCTGTCCATGCCCGATTTCTCGCTCGTCGCCCTCAAGCAGACGATCTTTCCCGCGCTCATCATCACCATCCTGGCGCTGACCGAGGCCGTGGCCATCGCGCGCTCGGTCGCCATCAAGTCGGGGCAGAGCATCGACAGCAACCAGGAATTCATCGGCCAGGGCCTGGCCAACCTCTTCGGCAGCTTCTTCTCGGGTTATGCCAGCAGCGGCTCCTTCAACCGCAGCGGGGTGAACTACAGCGCCGGCGCGCGCACGCCGCTGGCGGCGGCTTTTTCCGCGGTGTTCCTGCTGGTCATCGTGCTGCTGATCGCGCCGCTGGTCGCCTGGCTGCCGGTGGCGGCGATGGCCGGGGTGCTGTTCCAGGTGGCCTGGGGACTGATCGATTTTCCCCACATCACGGAAATCCTGCAGCGCCACCGCAAGGAGTCCGTCGTGCTCGCAGTCACCTTCATCGGCACGCTGGTCGATCTGGAAAAAGGCATCTTCCTCGGCATCATCGTGTCGCTGATCTTCTATCTCTACCGCACCTCGCGCCCCAGCATCCGCTCCATGGCGCCGATCGCCGCCGAAAAATACGACCCCAATCGCAAGTTCGCCAATGTCGGCGCGGAGGCGCCGGGATGCCCGCAGATGGAGATGGTGCGCGTGGAGGGCTCGATCTTCTTCGGCGCGGTCGAGCACGTGAAGCAGGCGCTCAAGCAGATCGACGAATACGATCCCGCCAAGAAACACGTCATGGTGTTTTCGCGCGCGGTCAATTTCATCGACCTGGCCGGGGCGGAGATGCTGACGGGCGAATCGAAACGCCGCCAGCAGCTGGGCGGCGGCCTGTATCTGGTGGGGGTGCAGCCCGGATTCTGCAACATGCTGCGCGAAGGCGGGCATGCCGAGCACATGGGGCGCGAAAACATTTTCGCCCACAAGGGCGAAGCCATCGCCAGCGTTTACCCGCGACTGGACAGCGAAATCTGCCGCACTTGCACCGCCCGCATCTTCACCGAGTGCGACATTGCGCTGCCCAATGGAGAGAAGCGCTGATGGGCAACCGCCTGTCCAGGATCACCACCCGTACCGGCGATGACGGCAGCACCGGGCTCGCCGACAAGACCCGCGTGCGCAAGGATCACCCGCGCGTCGAGGCCATGGGCGAGATCGATGAACTCAACAGCCAGTTGGGCCTGCTGCTGACGGAGGCCTTGCCGGACGACATTCGCGCACTGCTCACTCAAATCCAGCATCATCTGTTCGATCTCGGCGCGGAGCTGGCCTTGCCAAAATTCTCCGGCATCACCGAGGACAAGCTGCGCCTGCTGGACGAGGCGATCGGACACTACAACGCCGCCCTGCCGCCGCTGCAGGAATTCGTCCTGCCCGGCGGCAGCCGCGCCGCGGCGCTGGCCCACGTCTGCCGCACCGTCTGCCGCAGGGCCGAACGCCGGGTGGTGAGCCTGGTGCTGAGCGACGCGGTGTCGCCCTTGCAGCTGCACTACCTCAACCGGCTGTCGGACCTGCTGTTCGTGCTGGCGCGCACGCTCAACCAGGGCAGCGAGCCGGGGCAATGGAAGAAAGGCAGTCGTTAGTTTTCAGTTATCCGTCGAAGAAAGCCCTTGCTGATAACTGATGACTGATGACTGAAAGCTGCTATTGAATCGCCTTCAGGATCAGCGGCAGCAGCGGCTCCGGCAGCCTGATCTTGCCGGCCAGCGCGAACGCGTGCGCCTCTTTCGACATCTTCTGCCAGGTCTTGCGGATGATGCCGATCCATTTTTCCTCGTCGTAGTCGGGATGCTGGGCGGCGAAATCCAGGATGTAATGCTCGATGAAGACGAGGTCGACCACATCCTCCAGCAACTGGGTTTCCGGGTTCACCTTGATGCCGCGCTTGCCGACCGCGGATTGCACGCGGTCTATCGTTTCGCCGTCGTAGCCGGCCTCCTTCATCAGCCGACCCGCGGTTTCGGCATGGTATTTATAGAGGCCGGTGCGCCACTGCAGGTAGCCGGCACGATCCATGGGATAGCTGCTGCGCGGCACTTTCCAGCGCTCGATGTGCTGGGCGCGCACCGCCAGTTTCACCGTCTCGGGCGCATCCGGTGCGAAGCGCGCGAGCATCTCGCTCATGCGCTGCGCATAGAGCAGCTCCTTCGGGTATTCCTCGCCGTCGACAGTTTCCTTGTTGGGATCGGCGGCGTTGGCTGCGTCAAAAAGTGCGATGGCGCGCTCAAACCTCTGGCTGTCCGTCATGTTTGCCTCATTCAGTAAAAAGCCTGACTTGATATTGGGTTTGCGGCTGGGAAAAACAAGCCGGCCCTACAGCCTGACCAGGTTGTCGCGGTGGATCAGCTCCGGCTCGTCCACGTAGCCCAGCAGCGACTCGATTTCCGAACTGGGCCGGCCGGCGATGCGGCGCGCCTCGGCGGCGCCGTAGTTGACCATGCCGCGGGCGATCTCATGGCCCTGGCCGTCCACGCAGGCGATGACCTCGCCGCGCTCGAACTCGCCCTGCACCAGCTTGACGCCCACCGGCAGCAGGCTCTTGCCGCCCGCCGCCAGCGCCCTGGCGGCGCCGTCGTCCAGCACCAGGCGCCCGCGCAATTGCAGGTGGTCGGCCATCCACTGCTTGCGCGCGGCGAGCGCGGCCTTCTCGGCAATCAGTTGGGTGCCGATGAGTTCGCCGCGCGCAAGCCGGAGCAGCACGTCCGGCTCGCGCCCGGATGCGATCAGGGTATGCGCCCCGCTGCGCGCCGCGCGCTTGGCGGCGAGTATCTTGGTCAGCATGCCGCCGGTGCCCACGCTGGAGCCTGCGCCGCCGGCCATGCGCTCCAGTTCCGGATCGCCCGCGCGCGCCTCGTGCACGAATTGCGCCGCGGGGTCCTTCCTGGGATCGGCGGAGTAGAGCCCGCGCTGGTCGGTCAGGATCACCAGGCAGTCGGCCTCGATGAGATTGGTGACCAGCGCGCCCAGGGTGTCGTTGTCGCCGAGCTTGATCTCGTCGGTGGAGACGGTGTCGTTTTCGTTGATCACGGGCACCACGCGCAAATCCAGCAGGGTCAACAGCGTGGTGCGCGCATTGAGATAGCGGGTACGGTCGGCCAGGTCTTCATGGGTGAGCAGCACCTGGGCGGCGTGCAGGCCATGCTGGCGGAACACGCTCTCGTAGGCCTGCACCAGCCCCATCTGCCCCACCGCGGCGGCGGCCTGCAATTCAGGCAAGGCCTTGGGCCGCTTGCTCCAGCCGAGGCGCTGCAGCCCCTCGGCAATGGCGCCGCTCGAGACCAGCACGACCTGGCGCCCTTCCCCGACCAGCTGGGCGATCTGCTCCGCCCAGCGGGCCAGCGCCGCATGATCGAGCCCCTTGCCCTCGTTGGTGACCAGACTGCTGCCGACCTTGACGACGATGCGCCCGGCCTGCGCCAGCGCGGAAACGCCTGTTTGCATCAGTGGCTCCCGGCGGACTGCTTGAGCTTGCGCACGGCTTCCTCCGCATCCCGGACGGGAATGCCGACATCGCAAAGGATGTCCTCGAACAAGGCCTTGTGGTAGGAGAGCAGCGAGCGCACCTTGATGCTCTCCCAGGCGGCCCGCTTGTTCTCGGACCACTTGCCGTCGCTTTGGCCGAACGCATAGAGCTTGCGCTCCATGGTGTCGCAGCGCAGCCCCTCGTAATTGACGGTGCGCGCGCCGCGCGGGCTTTCGATCACGATGGTGTAGCGCACCACCTTGTCCTGGCCGACCGATATGGATGCGGTATCGATCATGAACTTGTTGCTGGTCGCCGAAGACACTTCGAAGGGCGCCAGGTTGCGGTCGCTGGGATAGGGCGGAAGCTGGACTGCAATTTCCTCCCAAGGTGTCGTATCCTCGACAAAATCCGGATTGAGCACTTCCCCCTTGCCGAAGCACAGGGCGGGCAGGATGAATAAGAATGCGGGCAGGAATTTCATGCCGGCATTTTACCCTGCCTGGGTTCAGGCTTGCTGCCGCGCGCCGCCAACCCGGAATGTTTTCCATGCCAGGTCTCAAGGAGCAATCATGAACCAAGCCATTTTTTCCGCATTCCTCGTGCTGACGCCGCTCCTGGCCCAGGCCGGCGATTTCGTCCAGGTCAGGCAGATCGGTCTGGAACTGGCGAACGCGATCGCCACGAAAGCCGTCGAGGCCTGCCGCCAGGGCGGCTACAGCGTTTCCGCGGTAGTGCTCGACCGCGCCGGCAGGGTGCAGGTCGCCCTGCGCGACACCCTGGCCGCGCCCTACACCCTGGAAATCGCCGAACGCAAGGCCGGCATGGCCGTCATGTCCGGCATCCCCAGCGGCGACTTCCGCAAGGCGCGCGCCGACATCCGGCCCGAGCTCAACCATATCGATGGCCTCATCGTGATGGAGGGCGCGCAGCCGATTCGCGCCGCCGGCAGCCTGATCGGCGCGCTCGGCGTGTCCGGCGCGCCCGGCGGCGACAAGGACGACGTCTGCGCCAGGGCCGCCCTCAAAGCCGTGGAGGAGCGTCTGGAGTTCGCCGATTGAGCCCGTCCGCCCTCGCCGCCCTGCTGCTGTATTGCCGGGCCGGCTTCGAAAAGGAGTGCGCGCAGGACATCACGCAGGCGGCGGAGCATCTTGGCGTGGCCGGCTGGTGCAAGGCGGTGCCGGACACCGGCTGGGTGCTGTTTCAGCCGGCCGAGGCGGAAGGCATCACGACCCTGCGCAAGCGGCTGGCCTTTGCCGACCTGTGCTTCGCCCGGCAGATGGTTTTCGTCACGCCGGCCCTGAAGCTGGCGCCGGAAAACCGGCTCCCGCCGCTGCTGCAAGCGGCCCAGGCCCTGGGCGGCCCGTTTTCCGGCCTCTGGCTGGAGACGGCCGACACCAACGCGGCCAAGGAACTGTCCGGGTTCTGCCGCAAGTTCGAACCCCACCTGAAAAAGGCCCTGAGCCAGGCCGGCCTGCTCAGCCCGGAGCAGGCCGGCCTGCCCAGGCTGCATGCCTTCTTCATCGACTCCGCGACGGCCTACGCCGGCCTCAGCCGCCCCGGCAACTCAAGCTCCTGGCCGATGGGCATCCCGCGCCTGAAAATGCCGCGCGAGGCGCCTTCCCGCTCCACGCTCAAGCTGGCGGAAGCCTTGCTGGAAATACTGGACGAGCAGGCGCGCGCGCAGCTCAGGCCGGGGCGGCGCGCGGTCGACCTGGGCGCCTCGCCCGGCGGCTGGACCTGGCAGCTTGCCCATCGCGGCATGAAAGTCGCCGCCGTCGACAATGGCCCCATGGACAAGACGCTCATGGAAAGCGGGCTGGTCGAACACCTGCGCGCCGACGGTTTCACCTTCCGCCCGCGCCATCCGGTGGACTGGCTGGTCTGCGACATGGTCGACAAGCCCGCGCGGGTGGTGGACCTGATCGCGCGCTGGTTCGAGCGCGGCGACTGCCGCGCCGCGATTTTCAACCTGAAACTGCCCATGAAGCGGCGCTTCGAGGAGGTGCAGCTGGCCCGCGCCGTGCTCCAGGAGCGTCTTTCACGCCTGGAGGGAAGCTGGCGCATTGTCTGTCGCCAGCTTTATCACGATCGCGAGGAAGTCACCCTCGCCATTCTGCCCCGCGCCTGATCGGGGGCCGTTTGTTGCTGGCATGCAACAAGGATTGCAGACAGTTCTAAATTATGAGTAGCCACTAGTTTTATTACTTGGATTTGCTAGAATTTTGCGGGTCGGTTGGATCTCAAAATCCCTGACCGATTCGGGATATCCACACACTTATTGTTTAAGGGAAGATAAATGAAATACTCCGTTCTGCTGGCCGCTCTGCTGGCCGTTTCCGTGACCGCCTGCGGCAAAAAAGAAGAAGCTGCCGCTCCTGAGGCTGCTGCGCCCGCTGTCGAGGCCGCCGCTCCTGCCGCCGAGCCTGCTCCCGCCGCCGAAGCCCCCGCTGCTGAAGCCCCCGCTGCTGAAGCCGCTGCCCCGGCCGCTGACGCTGCCGCCCCGGCCGCTCCCGCCGATGCCGCCAAGTAATCCTGGCGCAATGGCATAAAAAGCCGGTCGCAAGACCGGCTTTTTTATTTGCCGATTTTGCCGTTTCGCCTTGACGCCGGTTGCAAGACCGGCTTTTTCATGCCCGCCTTTCGGCCAGAAAGCGCCGGATGCGCGCGACCGCCTCCTGCAACACCGGCAGCGGCCGGGTATAGGCGAAGCGCACATGCCTTTGCGGCGCGACCGCCCCGAAATCGACGCCCGGCGTGATCGCCACGCCCGCCTGTTCCAGCAGCCGTTCCGCGAAGACGAAACTGTCGCCGCTGAAGCGGCTGACATCCGCATACAGATAAAACGCACCCTGCGGCGCCACGCTCAAGCCGAAGCCCAGTTCGCGCAGGGCCGGCAACAGGAAATCGCGCCGCGCCTTCAACTCCTGCCGCCGCGCTTCCAGGATTGCCGCCGTCTCTTCGGAAAACGCCGCCAGCGCGGCGAATTGCGCAGGCGTCGGCGGCGCGAGGAAGAGATTTTGCGCCAGGCGCTCGATGCCGCCCAGCAAACCGGCAGGCGCGGCCAGCCAGCCCAGGCGCCAGCCGGTCATGTGGAAATACTTGGAAAAACTGTTGATGACGACGATCTCTTCCGCCTGGGCCAGCGCCGTTTGCGGCGGCGCTTCGTAAACCAGGCCGTGGTAGATCTCATCGACGATGAGCGTCGCGCCGCGCTTTGCACACCAGGCCGCGATCCCGCGGATCTCCTCGTCGCGCGCCAGCGTGCCGGTCGGGTTGGAAGGCGATGCCAGCAGCACCGCCTTGGTGTTCTCCGTCCAGTGCCGTTCCACCAGTTGCGCGGTGAGCTGGAAGGCGGTGTCCGGCCCGACCGGAATGGCGACCGGCCTGGCATCGATGAAACTCGCGAAATGGCGGTTGCACGGATAGCCGGGGTCGGCCATGAGGATTTCATCGCCGGCATCGAGCAGGGCGCCCAGCGCCAGCAGCAGCGCGCCCGAGGCGCCGGTCGTCACCGCGATGCGCGCGGCCGGCACCTCGACGCCGTAGCGTTTCCGGTAGAAGCCGGCAATCGCCTCGCGCAATTGCGGCAGGCCGAGCGCCGGCGTGTAATGCAGCTCGCCGTTCTCGATCGCCTCGATGGCCGCGCGCGCGACGGGTGCGGGCGTGGGGAAATCCGGCTCGCCGATTTCCAGGTGGATGATGTCGCGCCCCTGCGCCTCCAGCGCCCTGGCGCGCGCCAGGATGTCCATGACATGAAAGGGCGCGATGGCTTGCGCGCGGCGGGAGCTGTTCATTTATCCTGAAAACCCTATTTCACCCATGGAGGCCTCGGGGTCGCCGACAAAAAACGATTCAAACAAAGAGGACACGAGGACAAGAGGTTCACTACCTCAAACCGGGCAAGCTCCGGGCTTTTTCTCTGTCCTCTTGTCCTCCTTGTTCTGATCCTTTGCCTTACCTTCACGTGCGCCCGCGGTTAATTGGTTTCTTACTGCTCGATGCCATGTTCGGACAGAAAGTCGCGCACCCAGTGCTCGGGCTTGGCACTGTGCCAGCGGCCCTTCATCTCGCCGCCGACGAACAGCAGCACGGTGGGAAAGCCGCGCATGCCGTAGTGCCCGGCCAGTTTCATGTTGTGGCCCTCGTCCACTTCCACTTTCGCCAGCCGGAACTTGCCGTCATAGGCATGCACCACGCGCTCGAGTATGGGCGCGAGCGCGTTGCAGGGCGGGCACCAGTCGGCCCAGAAATCCACCAGGATGGGAACGTTGTTCGAGGCCGCGATCACGGCTTCGTCGAACTGCTCGTAGGTGGTGTTGAAAATCAGGTCCTCGTTATTTTTCAAGTTCATCTTGCGAATCGATGTTGCTGGGTTGATGGAATCACTCGTTGTCCGGCAGCAGCGGCTGGGCGCTCTGCAAATGCTCCAGGTCGACCGACTCGATCTGGCGGAAGCGCTTGCTGATCTTGTCGGAGCTGATCTGCACGTCCTTGACGTCGTCATTGGCCTGGCGGATATGGCTGGCGAGCTTCTTCATGCGCTCGTCGAAGCGTCCGAAGTCCTTGCCCAGGCGCGACAGCTCTTCCTTGATGATGTGCACCTGGCGCCGCGTCTCGACGTCCTTGATCACCGCGCGCGCGGTGTTGAGCACCGCCATCAGCGTGGTCGGCGACACGATCCACACCCGCCGCTGCATGGCGTAGTCGACGAGGTCGCCGTGGTAGGCGTGGATCTCGGCGAACACCGCCTCGGCCGGCACGAACATCACCGCGCCGTCGCTGGTCTCGTGCTCGATGATGTATTTCCCGGCGATGTCGTCGATGTGCTTTTTCACATCGCTCTTGAAAGCGCGCGTGGCGGCGGTGCGCTCCGCTTCGGCG